>CAYGOT010000038.1:0-42368 GCA_964351595.1 uncultured Roseivirgaceae bacterium
TCCTTAGATAGGTAGACCATAATGCTGCCTACCGGAAAGTCCACGGATTGGGCGGTAGCCAATTGACCGATGAACACATTCTCTGACAATATGCTGGCATAAGAGGACTCACTCGTGACCGACATGCTCACATTGGTGGCCAGGTTGATGTAGTTGTTTAGCGTGCCTCCGATGCTGATGGTGTCATCCGCAAATAGGTTATCACCAAAAAGTCCGGCGACTGATATGTCCTCCAATTGCATGGCAATGGCGCCTGACCGTGTGAGGGCAGCATGAATATTTAATCTTCCATTGCCCAGCATACCCAGATAGTCAGAGTTGCTATTGACATCATAGATATTGTCCGCTGTGACTCTGATCTGCTCTGCTACCTGCCTAGAGGAATATTCTGGGAAAACCAGCCGTACCAAGGCTGCCGCACCCGCCACCTGCGGCGATGCGAAACTTGATCCCGGAGCAGATAGATAGCTGCCGTTGCTGTTAGTAGAGTAGATGCCCGTCCCAGGAGCAAGTAGGTCGATGTACTGGCTATAGGTGGCATACCCGGCTTTATTGTCGTTGGCATCACTCGATCCTACCGAAATGACATTGTCATAGGAAGCGGGGTAGAAGTCCAGGTTTTCATTGGTGTTACCGGCAGCTGCTACGATGACCACATCTTTTTCGAGTGCGGCATAGTTGATAATGTCCTGATTGAACTGTGAATAGGAATTGGGAGATCCCCAGGAAAGGTTCATCACTTTGACACCACGGTCAGCCGCGTAGATGACGCCACCATAGCTGTTGAAGCTCCTGTTGTTTTCCGAGTCAAAGATCTTTACCGGTAGGAATGGACTATCAAAAGCTACTCCGGCTATGCCAATTTCATTGTTGGCCACTCCGCTGTGAATGCCCGCTACCTGTGTGCCATGCCTGCTTTTGTCTCCGGTAGGGTCATTATCATTGTTGGCGATATCCCAACCACTATAGTCGTCGATATAGCCATTGTTGTCATCATCGATACCATTGACGGGATCGTCTTGATTGAAAAAGATATTGTCGGACAGATCAGCGTGATCCAGTTGCACACCGGTATCTACACTGCCGATGACGATATCACTGCTGCCTGTCGCGATATCCCAGGCCTCATATGCCTTGATCAACTCAAGATAGTACTGAGCGGCATCAGGCTGAGCTGCCGGATCATTGGGGATGTCGAGCAATTCCACCGCATATAATGGTTCGGCATAGATCACATTGTCAAAGCCTGACAGCTCGCGAGTAATTCCCAGCACGGTAGTGCGGTCATCCAGATCCAGGATATGAATACCCTCTAGATATTTACTATGTCGTACTCTGGCATTTCCCTGTAGGGTGCGCTCTAGTGGTACGACATCCAGTATGGCTTTATGCTGAGATAGTTGGTCGAGGGAGATACTATTGGGGCTCAAACGGCTGTTTTCAGCAGAGCTGGCCAACTTAATAACGACTTTAGATGAGTGATATACCGGACGAGTTTGTTGCGCTAGCGCGAATGTGCTGATCGCAAGAAGCAGCCAAAGTAGGAGACAATATTTGAAAAGGCGATCGGCCAAAGCATTGGATTAGGTGACTTTCATGCCGCGGATCATTTTTCGGAATATTCCTGGGAAATAGCGGCTCATAAACCAACCAAGGGATTCCCTGAAACCAGCAATGATGATCTCATCTTGATTGGTTTGAATGGCCTTTACGATTTGACGCGCACAGGACTCTGCAGAAATGCCTTTGGCCTGGCCTTCTCCTTTTTGCTGTAGCTCTTCACCTGTCGGCTTCAATGCATGATAGGCGATATTGGTCTGGATGAAGCCCGGCGCTACTATCGTAACGTTGATATTGTGTTTGTGTACTTCGGACCGCATAGCGTTGTAGAAACCATGAAGGGCATGCTTAGAAGCACAGTAGGCTGAGCGCAATTGTGTGCTATACTTGCCCATGACGCTGGTAACAATCACATGGTGACCGGACTTCCGCGCAATCATTCCCGAAAGGACATATTTGGACAGAGCGATGGAGCCGAAATAGTTAACCTCCATCACACGTCGATCTACTTCCATTTGAGTCTCATCTGCAGTACCGCGCTGACTGATTCCTCCATTGTTGATGAGCACGTCGATCTGACCAAAGATAGCCTCAGCATCCTTAGCTTTTTGTGCTAACGAGTCTGCATCTGACAAGTCGACGGTCAGTATAGCTATCTTGTCATGGTTTCCCTGGCATTCTTTACTTACGCGCTCCAGCTCGGATTCCCGTCGCGCTGAGAGTATCAGCTTGCAGTTGATCGTGCTCAATTGCTTGGCCACTGCCTCACCAATGCCCGAGGAAGCACCTGTGATCCAAACTACCTTGTTTTCGAGGTTTTTCATCTTATTTTTTCCTATCGTAAACTACGAAATCAAATGCAAAGGCGTGCCTTTCATCGGCTTCATGATGCTTTCTGCTAACTTCTTCCCAAGCTGTTTTGTCCCATTCGGGAAAGTACGTATCACCATCTACACTCGCAGCTATCTCAGTGAGATACAAGCGGTGGGCCAGGGGTAAACCTAGGCGGTAGATCTCACCTCCACCGATGATGAATGCTTCTTCTTCATTGGCACTTCGAGCTATTTGAAGGGCATTTTCAAGGCTATCGGTAACAATACCTCCTTCAGCCTGGTACTGATCATTTCTGGTGATGACGATATTAGGTCGATTAGGTAAAGGACGCCAATTGAGCGGTATGGACTCCCAGTTTTTGCGGCCCAGGAGTACATGGTGACCGGCAGTGGTTTGCTTGAAATACTTCATGTCATCAGGCAGGTGCCAGGCCAGGTCATTGTCTTTGCCGATAACTCCATTAGCGCTCACCGCCGCTATCATAGATATCTTCATAGGGTATTTCCTCTCAAGTAGTCCTGCGTATTCATTCGTTTCTTGCCTTCTGCCTGGAGTTCCAGCACTTTTAGGGCACCTTCGGCAGTGTTCACCAATATAGTACCGTCCCTGGCAACCAATTTTCCGGTAGGAAGCTGAGATACCTCATCAGAGACAGCCACTTCAAAAACCTTAAACTTCTTTCCGTCGTGGATGGTCCATGCACCCGGGTAAGGAGAAAGTCCTCTCACGAAATTGCGGATCTGATCAGCGGGCTGACTCCAGTTGATCTTGCAGGTCTCCGGGAACAGTTTCGGTGCGGTTCTCAGTGGCTGGTCACTCACTTGCGGTAGCTGAGGGTAGTCGCCTGTCTGTACCGCCTCGACGGTCTTAAGTACTAATTTAGCACCCTTGTGCATGAGCCTTTCATAGAGACTTCCGACATTGTCATCTTCTCGAATGGTCTCTTTCTCCTGGAAAATGATATTGCCAGTGTCGATTTCATGTTTAAGAAAAAAAGTTGTTGCGCCTGTCTCTTTCTCGCCATTGATGATGGCCCAGTTGATGGGTGCCGCTCCACGATATTGCGGTAGCAAACTAGCGTGAAGATTGAAGGTACCCAGCCTCGGCATGTCCCAGACCGCCTCTGGCAGCATTCGGAATGCGACCACCACCTGGAGGTCGGCTTCATACGCGGCAAGTTGTGCCTGAAATTCAGCCGATTTGAGGTTGGTAGGCTGCAGCACCGGCAGCTCATGGGCTGCCGCAAAATCCTTCACCGGGGAAGTGCCAAGCTTCTTGCCACGGCCCTTAGGCTTATCAGGAGCGGTGATGACCGCCACGACATTGACGCCATTACTTACCAGAATCTCAAGACTAGGTACCGCAAACTCTGGCGTACCCATAAATATTATCTTCAACGGATCGTTCATTCGAAATCTTTATACAGCAAGTACTTTGAGCGTGTTTGCTTGAATTTTTCTATTCCAGGTTGCCAGGAGGAAATAATCTCTTCCTCAGCCATGCCTGATTCTATTTGCTTTTGTAATTCTTCGGTTCCTGCCAGCAATGTGAAAAAATCTGTGAAGAAAGGCGTTTCTGGATTTGAGAGCACATCGTAGAAATGGATAAGGTACTCTAGCGTAAATGCTGGGTTGGCATTGGTCAGGTCTAATCCATAGCAGGTGCTGTCTTGTAGTACGGGGTACTTTGCGCCATAACCACTAACAGGTCGGAATGAAAAGGTGGTATCCGTGTAATCTGGGTGTCCGATAATCTGGAATTGTTTCGTCGTACCCCGCCCAACGCTCACCGGAGTACCTTCAAAAAAGCAGAGTGATGGGTAGAGCGCAATGGCTTGATCATTGGGTAAGTTAGGGGATGGGGGAATTGGCAAGGAGTAGGGGGTGTTGTGATCCCAGCCTTCCATGGTAATGACTTTCAAGTCGCATTTTACCTCGTTCGAAAGCCAACCTTCACCATTAATCATCAATGCATACTCCCCAATGCTCATGCCGTGCACTACGGGTATATTGTGCATCCCTGTGAATGACTTATGCTCATCTTCCATGATTGGACCGGTGATATAGTGCCCGTTTGGATTCGGGCGATCCATGATGATGAGCTTAATATTATTTTCGGCACAAGCTTCCATGACATAATGCATCGTACTGATGTAGGTATAAAACCTGGCACCCACATCCTGAATATCAAAAATCATCACATCAATATCAACCAGGGCATCTTTGCCGGGTTTCTTATTTTTTCCGTAGAGGCTAACAATGGGAAGCCCGGTGACCTCATCTTTGGCATCATCGATTAACACTCCTCTGTCTGTCGTTCCTCTGAAGCCATGCTCGGGAGCAAAGATTTTCTTGACATCTACAGACTGTTTTAGAAGGTAATCCAACGTAGACTGACTATCCACCATGGAGGTTTGGTTAATAACCACACCGACAGCTTTATCCTGAAGCAAGCCGGCGTATTCATCAAAGCGAGCCGCTCCTACGGTCAATTCCATGGGTTGATTTACACTGGACTGCTGTGCACAACCCTGAGTGGTGACCAAAACAGAAAGGAAGAATATTAGATGGAAGTATCTCATTGTTAAGGGTAAAATTAACAGACGCATGTGAACGAACCGTATGGTAGTTATTAATTTGCACATAAATAATCGCTGATTGAACCTACCATTTTTTATATCCAGGAGAATTAATGCTGAGGGCCAGGGTAGTTTTTCGTCTACCATTAGTCGTATTGCGATCGCCAGTGTAGCAATAGGCCTAACCGCGGTACTGGTATCTTTTATGATCTTAGAGGGGTTTCAGCGCACTATTCAGGACAAGATTTTCAGCTTTGCTGGCCATCTCCAGGTGACTAAATATACGCTTGCTTCCTCAGTGGAGGATGAGCCTATCAGCACCAAAAGTGATTTCTACCAGAATTATCAAACGCTTGATTTTATCGAGCATGTGCAGTCCTATGCCTACAAGGCTGGTCTCCTTAAGACACCCAATGAGGTGCAAGGTATCGTGATCAAAGGTGTCGGGAGAGATTTTGATCAGGAACGCTTTGCGAATAATATGATCGAGGGACGATTTATTCAGCTTCCTGATAGTGGCTATTCTCAGGAAGTGGTGATCAGTTCGGCCATGTCCAATCTCCTCAAATTGGGAGTGGGTGATAAGTCGCTGGTCTACTTCGTGCAGAATCCACCGAGGTATCGCCCTGTCGAAGTGGTAGGCATTTATAAAACTGATCTGGAGGATTTTGATCAGAAATTCTTGATAGGAGATATTGGGCTCATCCAGCGGATCAATAATTGGCCCGACACACTTGTGGGTGGCTTTGAAATTTTCGTCACTCAAGGAACAGATCATGCTGTCGCTGAAGATGTGCTTTTTGACTTTATCGACTATGACTTATACGTCGACAAGGTGAGTGACAAGTATTTGCAGATCTTCGATTGGCTGAGCCTCCTGGATAGAAACCTTGTGGTTTTCTTATGGCTGATTCTGTTCGTAGCAGCCTTCAATATGGTGAGCATCCTGTTGATACTCATCATGGAGCGAACTCAGATGATAGGCATGCTCAAAGCACTGGGAGCACCACACGCCTTGATTCAAAAGGTCTTTGTCTACAATGGTACGCTGCTTATACTCAAGGGGATGCTCTTCGGCAACCTTGCAGCATTGGCCATTGGCGTACTACAGGATTATTTTCAGATTATTCCACTAGATCCTGTGAACTATTACATGTCCTATGTGCCGATTGAGTGGAATTTTGGAATTTTTGTGGTCCTGAATATCGCGACATTCCTGGTAGTGAACCTGACGCTCATCCTGCCAACCTTTATCATCTCAAGGCTTAACACGATTAATGCGATTCGATTCAGCTAGTCGCTGGTGGATACTTTTGGAAAAGGCTTCTAATCTTCATCTGGATCACGCCCAGGATAGCCTCTTTGAAGATACCGGACGACATTTTGGATGTGCCCTTTGTCCTATCGGTGAATATGATGGGAACCTCCTTGATTTTAAATCCATACTTCCATGCCGTGAACTTCATCTCGATCTGGAAGGCATAGCCGACAAAGCGAATGGTATTCGGGTTGATGGTTTTTAGCACTTTGCTGGTGTAGCATTTGAACCCTGCTGTGCTGTCAGATATGGGGAGGCCGGTGATGAGCTTAACATAGATACTGGCGAAGTAGGACATCAACACGCGACCCATGGGCCAATTAACGACATTGATGCCTGATACATATCGAGACCCAATCGCCATATCAAAGCCATCTTCTGCGCATGCAGCATGCAGTTTGATCAAGTCCTCAGGGTTGTGCGAAAAGTCCGCGTCCATCTCAAAGATGTACTCGTAACCATTGCCAAGGGCATATTTGAATCCGGTGATATAAGCTGTCCCCAATCCGAGCTTGCCTTGGCGCTCAATGAGGTGCAGCCGATCTTTGTACGTCTCTTGTAGCTTTTTGACAGCTGCACCAGTCCCATCAGGAGAGCCATCATCGACGATCAACAAGCTAAACTCACCAGGTAACTCCATGACTGTCGCAATGATCTCATTGATATTCTCAATCTCATTGAATGTAGGAATAATGACCAGTTTGTCTTTTGGCACAGCTCGTTGTTTTGACCTTGATTGTGTAAAATAAGATATGTTTGAAGCCTTTAGAATAAAAAGGAAAAAATTTCGACATGAAGGCAGTTTTTTTGGATAGAGACGGGGTAATCAACCGAGAACGGGGAGAATATACTTACCTCACTAAAGACTTTGAGTTGATTGAGGGAGTAGTTGAGTCGATTGATAAGATCAAGGGGTATGGTTATAAGGTCATCGTTATCACCAATCAGGCTGGCATTGTAAAGGGAATTTACTCAGTAGAGCAGATGAAGGCTTGCCATGACAAGATGCAGGAAGCTTGCTCGCATCAGATAGACGCTATTTATTTTGCGCCCTTACATCCATCTGTTTCCGAGTCCCTCGCACGTAAGCCGGGCAGTTTGATGTTTGAAAGGGCTATCGCCAAATTTGACATTGATGTCGCCCAGTCCTGGATGGTAGGGGATAAAATGAGAGATCTGATACCCGCTAAAGCCTTGGGTATGAGCACCATTCTGATAAGTGAGGAAGGAAAAGAGACTGATGCTGATCACCAGCGCAAATCACTTTTCCACAGCCTGGATCTTATCCGTTAGGGCCAGCACCGTTAGAGTACCCCAGAATTTTCATCATCGCTTCGCTATCCTGCTCGGGAGCGAATAATGTGTCGACAAGCTTCCCGTTTTTATCTTTGTGGACGATCACATGCTTAGGTGCCGGGATCAGACAATGCTGAATACCGCCATATCCGCCGAGTGATTCCTGATAAGCGCCGGTGTGGAAAAATCCAAAATACAGCGTCTCAGGTTCCTCTATTACTGGTAGGAACACCTCGAAAAGGTGAGCTTCTGAGTTGTAATAGTCCTGACTATCGCAGGTAAGCCCTCCGATATTCACTTTGTGATACATATTGTCCCAATGATTCACAGGAAGCAGGATGTATTTCTCATTGAGGCCCCAAACATCAGGCATATGTGTAATGAAAGATCCGTCCATCATATACCAAAGCTCCTTGTCATTCTGCAGCTTTTGATCGAGTACTGAATAGATTGTAGCGCCACTTTCACCTACCGTAAAACTTCCAAACTCGGTAAAGATGTTGGGTACCGGGACATGGTTTTTATTGCAAATCCACTTGATGTTCTCGACGATCTGCTCCGCCATGTAGGGATAGTCATACTCAAAATGGAGTGAGTTTTTGATGGGGAAACCACCTCCAATATCTACCGTGTCGAGTTCCGGACAAATCTTCTTCAGCTCGCAGTATTTATATATAAACCTGCTGAGTTCACTCCAGTAGTAAGCCGAGTCCTTGATGCCTGTGTTAATGAAGAAATGAAGTATCTTCAATTTAGCATTGGTACCCTCTATTTTTTCTTTGTAGTAGGGAATAATGTCGTTGTAGCGAATGCCAAGTCGGGAGGTGTAAAAAGCGAAGTTTGGCTCTTCATCGGCAGCTACCCGGATGCCAACTTTGTGAGGTATGTTTACATTCTCAGCATAGTGATCAAGTTCATGGAGATTGTCGAGTACCGGGATGCAATTTTCAAATCCATCATTGATGAGATTCGCTATGTTCTCCTTGTACAAAGGGCGCTTGTAACCATTGCAGATCACATAAGTTTTTTTAGTGATCTTATTGTCCTTGTACAAGTTGCGCACGATCGGAATATCAAATGCGGAAGAAGTCTCGATGTGAATGTCGTTCTTCAGTGCCTCATCCAATACGAACTTGAAATGTGAAGACTTTGTGCAATAGCAGTAGGTATAACTGCCTTCATATTTATGTTTCTTGATGGCATCACCAAAGATTTTCTTAGCGTACTGGATATGCTCGCTGATCTTGGGTAGATAGCTCAGTTTGAAGGGTGTGCCATATTTCTTAATGAGCCCCATCAAATCCACATTGTGGAAGCTGAGGGTATTTTTCTTAACCTTAAATTCCTTTGTGGGAAACTCGAAGGTTTGTTCAACTAGGTCAGTATAACTTTTCATTCAAAAACTGGTGTTCGATGGATAGATGACTAGGTGCTATGACCAATGCGGCGCATGGCTGGCAAATATATAAGCTTTTGAAAATAGCCCGCTTAATTTGAGCATTACATGTACGTGTCTTAAAAATCATTTAAACATCTCCTGAGATTTGACATTTCACTAGCTTTGATCCTTGAAGTGTGCGATCAATTCTTAGCACTTTATAGACAACTGAATTAACCCATTATGAGATCTATTAAATTGATTGAGGTCAAATCTGAGCTCGGTGCTGGGACACGTGGTGCCAGTTTGGGCATAGATGCGATGAAAATCGCAAGCATTGATCTTGAGTCCGACTATTTTGCGAGGTATGAAGCGGTGAGTGTCAAAACTGACAATAGCCCATTGTTCAACGGATTTATCTCACCCTCTGCCAAGTTCATTAATGCTATTCTCAGTGTAGAAAAGAGAGTATGCGAAGCTGTAGCAGGTACATTGGAAGAAAAATCGTTTCCGATTATACTGGCTGGCGATCACAGCACGGCCACTGGCTCTATTGCCGGCGTGAAGATGCATTTTGCTGATAAGCGCCTGGGCATTATCTGGATTGACGCCCATGCCGACTTGCACACGCCCTACACTACGCCCTCTGGCAATGTACACGGGATGCCGTTGGCCATGGCCCTCGCTACCGACAATATTGAGAATCAGGTCAATCAACCACCGCCGGAGGTAATCCACGTTTGGGATGAGATCAAAAAGATCGGTGTGGACGGCCCTAAGTTCGACCCGGCCGATGTAGTGTTTATAGCAGTTAGAGACACAGAGGAGCCGGAGGAAGCCTTTATGAAGGCTCACGATATTAAAAACTTCAAGACAGAAGAAGTGAGAAAAGAAGGTCCTGAGGCTATCGCTGAAAAAGCGTTAGCACATCTGGCTGATTGCGATGTGATTTATATTTCGTTTGATGTGGATAGTCTGGATAGTTCTATTTCTCTCGGTACAGGTACCCCAGTACCAAATGGATTGACTGTGGAGGAGGCTAAGACAATTAATGAGACTCTTGTACAGGATGCGAGGGTCTGTGCGTGGGAGATCGTGGAGGTAAACCCGACGCTTGATTCTGAAAACAAAATGGCAGAAGTAGCTTTCGAAATTTTAGAGGCGACTACCAACGCTGCTATCAAAGCAAAATCGGAGTTGGTGAATGACTAATTGGTATTCCGATTTTAATTGAATCCCAAGGCGTGCTGCTATACCTTTGCATCCGATTTTGATAGAAAAAACATGGAATCTGAGATAAAAGAAGGAATCAGTAAAGCCTTCAAAGAATTATTCAATCAGGAATTAGCAGTAGCAGATATTGCGCTCCAGCCAACCAAGAAGGAATTTAATGGGTCGCACACTTTTGTGACTTTCCCTTATGGTAGATTGACTGGAAAGAACCCTATGGAGACGGCCCAGCTCATCGGCGAGTTTCTTACTGCCAACACCGGGATTGTTTCAGGTTTCAATGTTGTTAAGGGATTTCTCAACCTGACAGTCGCTGATCAAGCGTGGATTGGGTTGTTGAAAGATATTCATGCTGATCCTGACTTTGGGCATGTCGCCCCTACCGGAAAAGAGGTCATGGTCGAGTATTCATCACCGAATACCAACAAGCCCCTTCACCTCGGACACTTAAGAAACAACTTCCTCGGATGGTCGGTAGCCACAATACTGGAGGCTAATGGATATACTGCACACCGCGTACAGATTATTAATGATCGCGGTATCCATATCTGCAAAAGCATGCTGGCGTGGCTGAAGTTTGGCGATCAGGAAACTCCCGAAACTAATGGCGAAAAAGGAGACAAGCTCGTCGGACGATATTACGTCAGGTTTGATCAGGAATACAAAAAACAAATTACTGAGCTGACCGGGCAAGGCATGGATAAAGAGAAGGCCGAAAAAGAAGCGCCGATCCTCAAAGAAGCTCAGGACCTCTTGCTGAAGTGGGAGCAAAAAGACCCTGAAGTCTACGAACTCTGGCAAAGTATGAATGCCTGGGTATACAAAGGTTTCGAAGCAACCTACGAGCAGATGGGCGTCAACTTTGACAAGCTCTACTTCGAGTCTGATACGTTTTTGCTTGGAAAAGGCGAGGTATTAAAGGGTCTGGAAGCTGGTATTTTCTTTCAAAAAGAGGATGGCTCGATTTGGGTGGATTTGTCCGACGAGGGACTGGATGAAAAGCTATTGCTCAGGGCTGATGGCACCTCCGTCTACATGACCCAGGACATTGGCACTGCGATCTTGCGTTTTAGGGACTTTCCTAAGATCGGACAGCAGATTTATACAGTCGGCAATGAGCAGGAGTACCACTTCAAGGTGCTTTTCCTGATCCTCGCTAAGATCGGTTACAGCTGGGCCCGCGAGTGCTACCACCTGTCCTATGGCATGGTCGACCTTCCTACCGGAAAAATGAAATCCCGTGAAGGCACTGTAGTGGATGCAGACGACCTCATGAAAGAGATGATCGACACTGCCGCCGAGCACACCACCGAGCTTGGCAAAATCGAGGGCTTCACCACGGAGCAAGCTGACGAGCTTCACGAAATGATTGGCCTTGGGGCTTTGAAATATTTCCTCTTAAAAGTTGATCCCAAGAAAAGGATGATGTTTGACCCGGCAGAGTCCATAGAGTTTCATGGTACGACAGGCCCTTTCATTCAGTACACCCATGCACGTATTGCAGCTATATTGAGACGAGCAAAGGAACTTGGATTTGACTATAGCGATTTTGACCTTTCGGAGGTAAGCGAACTGCATCCGGTCGAGCAAGGGGTGATAAGTGTTATTGCGGATTATCCGGGAAAGGTAAAGACCGCCGCGGCAGAGTATTCTCCTGCCGTTATCGCGCAGTATGTCTACGATCTTGCCAAGGAGTACAATAAGTTTTACCAGGAGATTAACATCTTCAAGGAGACGGATGAGGTCAAGATTAAATCCCGTCTGGTGTTATCCTCGGTAGCAGCGCAAACAATAAAATCCGCGATGGGTTTATTGGGTATCAAGGTACCCCAACGCATGTAATATGAAGACCTTATTATTTATTTTACTGACAATAACCACCCAGCTAGGTATGGCACAAACCTCAATCTATGACTTCAAAATGACTACTATTGACGGTCAGACTTTTGAATTCTCACAGCTTAAGGGTAAGTCCTTGTTGATTGTTAATGTAGCATCGGAGTGCGGCTATACACCACAGTACGAAGACTTACAGCAGTTGCATTCAGAATTTGGATCTAAGATCACAGTACTCGGATTTCCAGCAAACAATTTTGGAGGACAAGAGCCCGGAACCAATGATGATATAGCACTCTTCTGCAAGAAGAACTATGGAGTTGATTTCCAGATGTTTGAAAAGACTGACGTTGTAGGAAGCAACGCTAATGATCTATACAAATGGCTGACGGAGAAGAGTGGATCTGCTCCTAGTTGGAACTTCTGTAAATACCTTGTGAGTGCTGACGGGCAGTCAGTGATCTTTTTACCTTCCAGCGTTAACCCGCTTGAGGAAGCAATTATAGGACAGCTCTAATCATGCCCTCAGCAAAGGTCAAAGCCTGGATTTCAGCTTTCCGCTTGAGGACATTGCCGCTGGCCTTAGCCAGTATATTTTTAGGTAGTTTCATAGCTGCTGCTCAGGGTGCGTTTGATGGACTTATTTTCACATTGTGCGTACTAACCACATTATTTCTCCAGATCCTCTCGAACCTTGCCAATGACTATGGTGATAGTATTCATGGCGCTGATGGCGACCATAGAGAGGGGCCTTCAAGAGCAGTGCAAGCTGGCCTGATCACATCACAGCAAATGAAAAGCGCTATGATGGTCTTTGGGGCGCTCTCATTCATCTCCGGCATTTCGCTTATTTATGCTGCTTTTCATCGTCAATGGTGGTTGGTTTTGATTTTTCTTGGTTTAGGCCTTGGGGCTATCTATGCAGCCGTACGCTACACTTCTGGTAAGAACCCCTACGGATACAAGGGACTGGGGGATCTTTTTGTGCTACTGTTCTTTGGTTTAGTTGGAGTGGGAGGATCTTATTTTTTATTCACACAGACATGGGATTGGTCAGTTCTGTTGCCAGCGACAGGTTGTGGACTCCTGGCCGTAGGTGTATTGAATGTAAATAACATTCGGGATATCCAGTCCGATGCGATTTCTGGTAAGCGATCGATCCCTGTAAGAATCGGGCGAGAGCGGGCGGTCTATTATCATTGGATTCTATTGTTGGGTGCACTGGCTTGTGCGGGTGCCTATACTATTGCCAATTATCAGGGGTACTGGCAGTGGCTATTTGTGGTAACGGTACCGTTGCTTTTGATAAACGGACGAGCTGTACAATCTAAAACCCAGGCGGCTGCATTAGACCCTTATTTGAAGCAATTAGCTATAACTACATTGCTGTTTGTAATTACATTTGGGTTAGGTCTTTTGCTCTCCAGATAGACTGAATCTTGATAATTATCATAAATTCAGTATTTCAATTAGTATATGTTTGAGCGATCAATACCACCAATTGGTTATATTCAAGCTTAATGATCAATAAACAATAAGAAGATGAAATCAATACTCGTTCCTACCGACTTTTCAGAACAGGCAGAGAATGCCTTGGACTTTGCTGCTCAGATTGCTGAGAAAAATGGGGCCAAAGTCATATTGCTGCATGTCCTTGAGCATCCTTCGGATAATGCCTTCAACACAATGGGAATTGCCACCAAAGACAATGACCCCATGGACAACATCTATATGATCAAGATGATGGAAGCAGCCAAGACTAAGATGGAGGGCATAGTGGCTGATGATGCATATGAGAAAATTAATCTTGAGTATAATATTATAATCGGGCGTCCATTCGAACAGATTACTAAGACACTTGCGGATAATGATTGTGATTTGGTAGTGATGGGTACTACAGGATCGTCAGGGTTTGAGGAGATGTTGGTTGGATCCAATACCGAGAGAGTAGTCAGACGGGCGCATTGTCCGGTGATTTCCGTCAAAGACAAGGCAAATGTATCTGCGATCAAGAATATTGCCTTCGCTTCTGATTTTGTGCAACCTTATGAAGGGCTGGTGGCTCGGTTGAAAGAACTTCAGCAACTCTTTGATGCAAGACTTAGCCTTGTTCGCATCAATACACCCAACAGCTTCACTACTACGCGTCATGATATGTCACTCATGAAGAAGTTTGCTGAAGGTCACAAACTCGAAAACTATACCATGGATATCTACAACGATACGTTAGAAGATGTAGGCATCATTTACTATGCTCAAGATGCTGGAGCGGCTATGATTGCCCTTGGTACACATAAGAAAAGAGGAATTGTCAATCTGCTGAGCGGTAGCATTGCCGAGGATGTAGTGAATCACTCTTCTCGACCTGTCTGGACATATAAGTTAAAGTAGTACCCGTACGATCAACTCACTCTAAGAACAAGTAGTCAGTCAGACCGATCCATTACAGGACAAATGGGTAATCTTTGATGACCTTCACATTGTTGTAGTGAACACTCATTGGGTTGAGTACAAGATTAAATGAGTTGGGGTCACATACTGATGGTACCTTTAAATAGAGAATATTTGGGTTGTGAAGGTATTGGTCACCAAAACGCTGAGAGATGGGTGATGGAGGGTCATCGTTCCAATGCTCTGGCAGAGATTTGATGGGGATGGCGTCTTGCTCCGGCAATTCTATTTCATAAACCCTGACACCTTCAGGTACGCTTTCGAGGTTAACATGACGGGCCAGTTCACTGCGTGCCAGGGCTAATGAGGAAGCTGTATAGACGGCATAGGTCCCCTTGGAATTCCACCGACCTCCATTTTGGAATGCGCCTACGCCATCGATAGGGTTGTGATTCGGTGGATAGGTATTGCAAATACGATAAACAATCACGCGAATATCCCATGCTTGATCCGTCCCAGCTCATCTGATATCATCGTAATCCCTCTGTAGGTATCCAGCCATTCTTTGGGTCGGGTACCACCCAATGCTGGTATTTCAGAGTTCAGCCATTTCAAAAATTTTTCCCTCGACCCAAAGACGTCAATTCCCTCTTTGTAAATCTCAGCCAGTTGGAGTAGACGATCAGATTGTAAGCCAATAAACTTTTTACCGGACTGAATGTGCCTGTCAAGGGTCTTCGTAGATATATCTACTAGTTTTGAAGTCTCCTGCTTAGTAAAGTGGTAGGAGTCAATCAGATCAACTACAAAACTCGGTGTTAGACCTTGACGAGAAAGGTGAATCCTTTTTGAGGGTGTATCATAAGCAACTAAGGCCTCAGCCACGGTCATTGGATCGTGCTTGGGTAGCCCATAAGTATTTGCTTTATTTTTATAGTCAGACATTTGTCTAAAAATTTTAGACAAATATACTAATTCTTCATTGGTTTTGAAAGCAGCAGGCTTTTATTTTATCATCTCAGCAGGCACTTTTTGATTGTTTCCCGTGGAGGTATTTTAGTTATGGAGCATCTTTGTTGGTATGGCACGTAGGAACGAACATAAAGGACGAAAAGGAGTTGTTTATTCAACTAATCCAGATTTCGGGTACGAAGGAGATGAGCAGGATCAAGAGGAAACATTACCGAATCAGCAGCAAAACCTGAAGGTAATGATCGACAGAAAGCTTAGAGGTGGAAAACAGGTAACGCTCGTTACTGGTTTCGTTGGTGCTGATGAGGATCTTCAAGCACTGGGCAAAATGCTAAAGTCGAAATGCGGAGTAGGGGGGTCCGTGAAAGAAGGGGAAGTGTTGATTCAAGGTGATGTTAAAGAAAAAGTATTTCAGATTCTTCAAAAAGAGGGCTTTGGAGTCAAAAAATCAGGAGGATAAATTCCTGAAGTCTTTCGTTTATATACCTTTGTGAGACATTAGAAAAGAATGAAAACGCATCTACATCAGTATTCCCATCATCATTGCTCTCATTGAGCAGTCGTTTTTCTATTTCTAATTATCTACTCACATTTCACAACTTTAAATTTTCATGGATCAAAAGATCAGAATAGCTGTCCAGAAGTCTGGTAGGCTAAGCGATGAGTCACTAAGGCTTTTCAAAGAGAGCGGTATCAAGTTCAACAATGGCATGAAGAAGCTCATGGCAACTTCTCATAATTTCCCTGTTGAATTTCTATTTCTTAGGGATGATGATATTCCCGGATATGTAGAAGATGGCGTGGCTGACCTTGGGATTGTAGGTCAAAATGAGGTAGCCGAAAAAGATAAGGACGTCAAGGAGATCAAGGCACTTGGCTTCTCGAAATGCCGACTCTCGCTGGCTGTGCCAAAATCAACCGTGTATAATGGCATCAGTGACCTGAATGGAAAGGGGATCGCGACTTCTTATCCCAAAATCCTGAAGAAATATCTGGATAGCAAGGGTATCACTGCGGAGATTCACGAGATCAGTGGGTCAGTAGAGATCGCACCCGGTATCGGACTTGCTGATGCGATTTGCGATATAGTGAGCTCAGGCAGTACGCTATTCAGCAATGGCCTCAAGGAGGTAGAGGAGATATTCCAGTCGGAGGCAGTATTAATAGGTCAAAAAATACTTTCTGATGAGAAGCAAGCTATTCTCGATAGATTGCTTTTTAGATTTGATGCGGTTCGAAAAGGGAAGGAGAATAAATACGTACTCTTAAATGCACCCAATGAAAAAATTGATAAGATTATTGGCCTCATACCTGGAATGAAAAGTCCAACCGTCTTGCCACTGGCGAAGGAAGGTTGGAGCAGTATCCACTCGGTAATCAATGAAGATATGTTTTGGGAAGTAATTGAGCAGTTGAAAGATGAAGGAGCTCAGGGTATATTGGTAGTACCAATAGAGAAAATGGTGATATAATGAAGCTTGTAGAATACCCATCTCGTGACCAATGGTCGACGTTGCTCCAACGTCCCTCACACGATCAGACGAAGATAGAGAAGATCGTAAGGCCTATACTTGATAAAGTACAAAGAGGAGGGGATAAGGCGCTCATGAAGTTCGCTTTGGAGTATGATCATGTGACACTTGATGAACTGCTCGTAAGCCCGGAAGAATTGGTGCAATCACATGATGTCGTGCCTGAGGAATTGAAAGAAGCTATTAAAGCGGCTAAGGCGAATATCGAAAGGTTTCATGAAGCGCAATCGACTCCAGAGCTTGTCATGGAGACCATGCCAGGTGTGCTTTGTAAGCGCAGAAGTGTACCTATTCAGCGAGTTGGCCTGTATGTCCCGGGTGGATCTGCACCTCTCTTTTCTACTGTACTTATGCTGGGGATACCGGCCCGAATAGCGGGTTGTGAGGAGATTGTGATGGCCTCACCTACAGATGCCAAAGGGCAAGTCAACCCTGCCGTACTTTATACTGCTGATCTGCTGGGCATCAAGAAAATACTCAAACTGGGGGGAGCCCAAGCCATTGCCGCCATGGCTTACGGTACGGAATCCGTTCCCAAGGTTGATAAGATTTTCGGTCCGGGTAATCAATACGTAACGGTTGCCAAGCAGTTGGTCAGCCGTGATACTGTGGCGATTGACATGCCCGCGGGCCCGTCAGAAGTCGCGGTGTTTGTCGATAAGCATGCCAATCCTGCTTTCGCTGCGTCTGATTTGCTCTCTCAGGCTGAGCATGGTTATGACAGCCAGGTCGTACTTGTTTCAAGTAGTAGGAAGATGGCAGCTGCTGTGATTGAGCAGGTTGATTTACAGCTCGAGACGCTACCGCGAAAAGAGATCGCGACCGTGGCACTGGAAAATAGCATTGCAATCGTCACTCAGAACAAAGCTGATGCTGTCGATTTGCTCAATCAATATGCCGCTGAGCACCTTATTCTTCAGGTAAGCAATGCAGATGAGATCGCTGATAAAATCATCAATGCTGGATCTATCTTCATAGGCCCTTATAGCCCGGAATCTGTAGGCGACTATGCATCCGGTACGAACCACACGCTCCCAACAAGCGGCTGGGCAAGGTCTACTGCCGGAGTTTCTTTGGACAGCTTTGTCAAGAAGATCACTTACCAGAAATTGAGCGCAGAGGGCCTTCAGGCCATCGGCGGCATAGTAGAGACCATGGCTACTCACGAGCAGCTTGATGCGCATCGCAATGCAGTAACCATTCGATTGAACGCTATCCGATCAGGTGATGTTTGATCCAAAATCTTTGCTTCGACCGCACCTGCGAAATTTGGTGCCCTACTCTTCGGCCCGCGATGAATATTCCGGTAGGGAAGGAGTATTTCTAGACGCCAACGAAAATAGCCTGGGCTCTGCGATCGACAGTGCCTACCAGCGCTACCCCGATCCGTACCAAAGGGAACTCAAAGCCAAGATAGCTAAGATCAAAGGAGTTGAAGCTGACCATATCTTCCTGGGCAATGGCAGTGATGAGCCTATCGACCTTCTTTATCGGGCATTTTGCGAGCCAGGCCAGGACAATGTGATCATCACACCGCCCACGTACGGCATGTATGAGGTGAGCGCTGGTATCCACAATGTCGAAGTACTGAAAGTGAACCTGACCGTCGATTTTCACTTAAATGCAGATGAAATCCTCACTACCGCCAATTCACGGACTAAAATCATTTGGCTGTGTAGTCCTAACAATCCTACCGGAAACCTGATCGATAATGGTGACATTGAAAAAATCATCAAGTCGTTTGATGGTATCGTGGTAGTAGATGAGGCCTACATTGATTTCGCAGATCAACCTTCTATGATAGGAGTGCTTGATCGGTACCCCAACCTTGTCGTACTGCACACCTTCTCCAAAGCCTGGGGGATGGCGGGATTGAGGCTGGGAGCGGCTTTTGCCAGCAAGGAGATTGTAGCTATTCTCAATTTGATCAAAGCTCCCTACAACCTATCACAAGCGACACAGCAGATTGCCCTTGAAGCGATGAACAAGGAGTCACAGGTGAAGCAAATGGTCGCAGAAATCATCTGGCTTAGGCAAGAACTAACCGAACAGTTATCCAGCTTAGGTCAGGTCGAGCATATTTACCCATCTGACGCCAATTTTTTATTAGTCAGATTTAGGGAGGCTCAGAAGGTGTTTGACTATTTGATAGCTCAAAAAATTATAGTCCGTAACCGCAGAAAAGTTGTGCTTTGCGATGAGGGTTTAAGGATCACGGTCGGAACAAGAGAAGAGAATCTTAGATTGATTGACGCACTTAAGAATATGCCATCATGAAAAAAGTACTGTTTATAGATAGGGATGGGACGATCATCGTAGAGCCACAGCCGAGTCAGCAAGTGGATGCATATGAGAAGCTCGCTTTTGTCCCCGGTGCGATTGTCAATCTATATAAGATTGCTTCAGAGCTTGATTATGAATTGGTGATGGTGACCAATCAGGATGGCCTGGGTACGGATAGTTTCCCGGAGGAGACTTTTTGGCCAGTACACGAGCTGATGATGAATACGCTGGAGGGAGAAGGAATCGCATTTTCTGAGGTCTTGATTGATCGCTCATTTCCAGCCGATAAATCGCCCAACCGGAAGCCACGTATCGGGCTACTAGGAAAGTACATGGAGGGGGATTATGATCTGAACAACAGCTATGTGATTGGTGATCGGTGGACGGATCATCAGCTGGCGGAAAACCTGGGCGCAAAAAGCATTGTACTCGGAGATGGAAGTGTGGTACAGCAGGATATGAAAATGGAACCTACCCTGATTGCAGAAGATTGGGTGGCCATTTATGACTTTCTTAAGCTGCCCCCGAGAAAGTCTGTGGTGATGCGAGAGACCAAAGAAACCCAAATCAAGATAGACCTAAACCTTGATGGCAATGGTACTACTGAAATAGCAACTGGGCTAGGCTTCTTTGATCATATGCTGGATCAGGTAGGGAAACATTCGGGCGCTGATCTGACTGTCGATGTAACAGGGGACTTGCACATCGACGAGCATCATACCATTGAGGATACTGCTCTGGCGCTAGGTCAGGCTTATCATGAGGCGCTGGGAGACAAGAAGGGTGTGATGCGCTACGGCTTCCTGTTACCCATGGACGATGTACTGGCTCAGGTCGCCATTGATTTTGGCGGTAGACCATGGATCGTATGGGAGGCAGAGTTCAAAAGGGAGAAGATCGGTGATATGCCTACCGAGATGTTCTATCACTTCTTCAAGTCATTTTCGGATACGGCCAAGTGCAACCTCAACATCAAGGTCGAAGGCCAAAATGAGCACCACAAGATCGAGGGTATATTCAAAGCATTCGCCAAGGCCATTAAAATGGCTGTGAAGCGAAACCCAGACGAACTGAGCTCTTTACCCTCGACCAAGGGAGTATTAGAATAAGTCGTCCTAGAATCTGAACAGACGTACGGACTCTGCAAAGGGAATGCGAGAAAGCATTAACACTACCGCAATCGTAAAGAAGATAGCCTGTGTTCGGAATTTCTTGACGTCACCCGCGGCTTTCTTCGCTTTGGTTCTGCCTACCTGGGCGATGATGATACCGAGTATCATAACGAAGATGTGCTCAACAGCCCAGTAGCGCACTGCACCATTTTTCATTGCGGCTCCAAAATCCTGAAAGGCTGCACTGGTGATTGGACTTAAGAATACATATAAGACCAACCCAATTAGCAGTTGCAAATGAAGTGTGCCGACAAAACCGGCAGCCATACCATTATCACCTTTGGAGTAAATCCCGTTACCAAACCAGCCGACAAAGGATTTGAATATTACGATGACCGCCAGAAGAAGGGTAATCCATCTCAACCAGGAATGAGCAATCAGGAATATGTCGTACATAATTTTTTGAAGCTAAATTAATACAGGAAGAGAAGGTAAACCTTCAGTAGGTGGAAAAGTTTGTTGACACCTCTTAAAGAGAAGTGTTATTTAGTCAGTTGATCGAGTCACTTTCTTAATTGCTGTGCTTCTAGATGTTCTTTTTCTGCCAGTTCTGCCAGATGCTCTGCTATTTGAGCCATCCTCTCGGCTTCTTTAGCGGCTATGTCGGCGCGCGCAGCTTCTTCTATGGCTCGAGCAGCAGCTTCTTGTGCGGATGCTGTCATTTGCTTAGCCAGTGCGGTAGCCTCTTTGGCCAAGATGCTTTGCTTTTCAGCTTCATTTGACTTGATACCAGCGAATATTCCTAGTGCTATAATTACGAGAATCAGGAAGGAATAGGTGATTTTATGGATCATAGCCTTACTTCTTTATTTTCTTCAACTCTGCTTCCAGGCTGTCTGCACGCTGCTTCTGTTTGAAAGCCTCCAGTCTTTGCTCTTCGGCGATGCTCATTGCGCTCACAGCTTCCCTTTGAGCTGCCTCAGCTGCTCTGTCTGCTATCTGTCTGTATTTCTCCGCTTCTTTTTTAGCAATCACTAGTTCCATTTGAGCTATTTCCTCTTCGCGCATTGCTCTTTCGGCAAGTGTCCGCTGTTTTTCTGCGGCCATTTTGTACTCTGCGGCCAGCTCTACTTCCTTATAGGTCAACTGAGATTTCTCCTCGTAGATAGCAGTGATACTTCTCTGTCTTTCTGCTTCTTTTGCGGCCATTTCTGCTCTGGCTGCTTCCTCTGTGGCTCGGGCAGCAGATTCTTGTGCAGCCATGCTTATCTGTTCCGCTCTTGCTGCTTGTTCTCTCGCAAGAATGGTCTGATGTTCAGCTTCATTTGCTTTGATGTAAGCAAACACTCCTAGTAGCAAAATGACAAGAATCAGGAGGGGGTAGGTGATTTTATGAATCATAACGATGTATTTTTGCGATCAATTCGAGCATATTGTAAGTTGCTCAGTCAAATGAACTTACGAAAAGGTGTCGAAAAGTACAATCTAATATTAGAATAACTATGAAGCGACTACTTACCCTCCTGATCATTGCAAGTCTTTCGGCTTGTGATTCATCCAAGCCGTCCGAAGGTCAAAATGCTACCGTTGAAGCTCCAGCTTTCAGCTTTTTTGGAGAACAAATCAGCACTGACCTCACTTCTTCACTTGATGTATTGAAAGAGGAGATCATAGGCCAGGACTCTATCAAAATAGCCACAGCGGGTGTTGTGAGGGAAGTTTGCCAAGCCAAAGGCTGCTGGATGACACTTGATATGAACGATGGTTCCACTATGCGCGTCACATTCAAGGACTATGGCTTCTTCGTGCCCAAGGATATTGCTGGTAAGGAAGTGATCATAGATGGCTATGCCTACAACGAGGAAACGAGCGTCGAGACATTACGCCACTTTGCTGAAGATGCCGGTAAAAGTACCGAGGAGATTATGGAAATCACTTCACCCAAGCAGGAGATTACCTATGTCGCCTCAGGGGTAGCCATCCCAAATTAGCGACACTGGATGAAGCTGTTCATAAGTCATTCCAAGTAGTTTCTTGGCGATAACATTTGGTTCAGCATATAGCAACACCCACCTAACCGCCCTCAAGGGCGGAATTTGTCCCCTTCAGGGGACTATAGGGGTGTTTTTTGAGTAAAATCGAAATAAAATATGGATGACCTATACTAAGGCCACCATTATAACACAGCCCGGTCTATCCTGTGAAACAGCCAAGTCAACTATAGTAGCTCTTCTGCTTTTTCTTCATGAATATCTGGCGGAAAGTGCTGCCTGTCAGCCCACTGAACGCCCCAACAAGACCTCCGATTACTCCGGTGGCCAGTATGAGGTAGGTCACCTCATCTACAGGAAACAACTGCACTATTTTTTCCGATAGGATACTACCGGTCTCTATGTCAGTCTTCCAGGCAAAGGCCATCCAGAGCAAACCCACGCCCAGGAAGCCGCTCACGAATACGTTGAAACCATGGCCGGGTAATAAAAATGAGATTAATGCAGCGGCAATGGCGATTCCCCACCAGGGTAAGAACATTCCCGATAAATAGGTAAGTGCGGCGATAAGTATAATCCGAATAATGAATTTCATGGTTGACTAGTTTGGCTGGAGGGTAAGCGTATTGAGAATGCGTTCATTGTTGCTGGCTGGTGAGGACATAAACAGAAGCGGATAATACTCACCTTCCGCCCAATTTTCGATCATATGCCCGTACATGGGATGACCAGGATTTCCCGTTTGGCTGCCAGGGTATACGCCCCAGGCATTAGGTCCATTTGGGGTCATCTCCACTACCATGCGCCATGACGGACCGTGCCGCTCACTTGCGGCATTGACGATATTGCGGTAGCCACCAATTTTCACATTATCTACCGTAAATGGCTTGAGTCTAAGCAGATGTTGGATAGTTGTGTTCTTATAATTAGACCACTGCGGGTTCATACCCTTCTCACTTTTCCAGTTGTCCAGACTGTCAAGGGTCTGCTTGAACGTACGTTGGTAGAGTGTACCAGCTGTCTCGACCACAGGGGTACTCCGATCGTCCATATAAGCATGCTCGGGATGATTGCGCAGCATGTAATAGGTGTTGTAGGTGCTTGGTCGATAGTGCGCAAAATCAAATGCGTCAAACTCATCCCAGACCGATTCATACAGTAGTGACCACCAGGTTTCGAAATAGGCCGGCGCTTGCCTGTCCGGCTCAGCGAAGTAGTCCCAATCCCTGAGTAGGTCATAAATTTCTCTTTCGCGGTTGGTAAAGCTTGCTGTATCCAAACTATCCAGCATCATCGGTAGCGCCTCTGATGCTTTGTAGTCGTAGTTATCATTCTGCAGGGTCATCATATCCTCCGGGCGGATGTTGTGCATGACTTTTAGCCGATCGTTGATTCGGCGATTGCGATAGTACTCGTAGCTATAGTCATAGCTGTAGTAGGGGTAGGTGGAGTCAGCCGGATGTTGATTGGCAGAGCTCACAAACCCCCGATCAGGATTGAGCTCATGCAGCGCCTGGCGATGTGGAATGAAGCCACTCCATTCATGCTGTGAGTTGGTGCCATCAAGCAGGAACTTGCCCTGCTCTTGCCACTTGATAGGAAACTTGCCATTGATCCAAAGTGCGATATCACCATTTGCGCTGGCAAATGCGGCATTTTGTGGCGGACCTACGTAATAATCAAACGCTTCTACATATTCATCGTAGTTCTTGGCCTTGTTGAGCAGAAAGAACGTGCGCTGCTCGTCTGAGGCATCATGAGCCGTCCATCGCATGGCGAAGTTGATTTGCTCACCATCGCCCATAAAGTTGCGGTCGTAGCTCACTGGACCGTAGTGCGTAAATATGATAGTGTCCATGACATCATCTCCATCTCGCACCTTAATCGTTTCTATCGACTGATCAGCTTTTAGCCATTTGTCGTCATATTTATACTCTTCCCTCTTCTCATCTCTAAACTGCACCTGGTACCAATCCACCACGTCCCGCTTGGCATTGGTGAAGCCCCAACTGATCGAGTCATTAAACCCTATGATCACAAATGGCGCTCCGGGTAGGGTAGCTCCGAATACATTGTAGGAGGGCGAATTGAGATGCGCGACATACCAGATCGATGGGAGGTTGAGCCCTAGGTCAGGCTCATTGGCCAGGATGGGATTGCCTGAGTTGGTTTTGCTTCCGGCCACCACGAAGTTGTTACTGCCATTATCGGGGTTAGGATTGGTTAGGGTCTTATGAATTCTGAGGTTGGGGTATGCTGTATCCGGGGTGATTGCCGGTAGGGGGTCAAAGTCAAAAGGGGTGCCGCTGCTAATGACCGGGTCTATGCCCGGGTGTCTATCGGGAAACAGCAAATCGAAAGTCTCCTGACCGAGCGCTCCTATGAGGTTGGTGTTTTCCAAGTCCATTTCACCCCGAGAGAGATCGTTGGACATTTGCTTGAGTAGCAGGCAAGTCTTGTACACCGTCCAGGGTTCCGGGCTGTAGTCCAGTAGTTTGTATTCTATCGGCAGGTCTTCATAGCCAATTTGGTCGATGTAAGCGTTGATGCCATCGCTGTATGCCTTGACCAGGGTATGAACCTCTGTGTCTTTTTTGAGTTGCTCTTCCGAGAGTCTGGCCGCATGTGCCATCCCTTTTCTCCTCTGAGCCTTGTCAAAATCCACCGCCTGAGCACCGATCACTTCGGATATTCTTCCTTCAGTGGCCAGCAACTGAAACTCCATTTGCCAAAGTCTGTGATAGGCGGTGATATAGCCCTGGGCATAAAAAAGGTCTTTGTCGGTCTGCGCGAAAATGTGCGGAACCATGATGTCATCAAACTGAATCGTGACCGGCTGGTCCAGCCCCTCCAAACTCAACTCATTGCCAATGTTTAGGCCTTCTTTTTCTCCATTTTGCCAAAACCCGGCAAAGGGATCCATGAACTTGCCCAAGGGCGGTATTTGGTCTCTCTTGGTATTTAGAAAATATAGGAGGGTAATTGTTATGACAAGTGACAGGACGAACCGGAAAGTCTTCATTAGGCTGATTTTGAAGCGAATATAATGATTTGTAAGGAGATAGCTGAAGGTGAAATGATGCTTCAAAGCTCATTTATTGCTATTATTGTTTTGATGGTAGCGAAGGGGATTTATCAGTCATTTATCAAGCCCGTCGGAGATTTTATCCTCGCGGCTTCTCTTCTCTTGTTGCTGTTGCCTTTACTCATCATTATTTCGGTCACCAACTACCTACTCTACGGTCACATCATCTTCAAGCAAGTGCGACCAGGGTTGCATGGCCGACTATTCTCCATTTTGAAGTTTCAGACGATGAGACGTGACCCTACCGGCAAGTTGTCGGATGAGGATCGCCTCACTGTCTACGGCGCATTCCTTCGGCGCTTCTCGCTGGATGAGCTACCGCAATTGGTCAATATCATTAGAGGTGAAATGAGTTTTATAGGACCGAGACCATATCTTGTCGAATATTTATCGCTTTATAGCGAACTACATTCCAAAAGACATTATGTTAAGCCCGGAATCACCGGTCTGGCGCAAGTCAACGGGAGAAATACCCTGGATTGGCAAAGCAGACTGGATTATGACATTGAGTACGTCAAAAATATAAGCCTGAGTATGGATGTTAAAGTGCTCTTGCGGACGTTTATACAGTTATTGAGATTAAAAGAGATAGATGAAGAAGGGCATATCGGCTCAGCAAAGTTCACAGGCTACACCCACTAAGCAGCAAATCTACCTGACACCTCCTCACATAGACGAGGAGGAGTATCAGATGATGGAGGAGGTGCTTCGGAGCAACTGGATAGCGCCTGTAGGGCCGCATTTGGAGCTGTTTGAGGATATGCTGTCGCTATACTACGAAGGCAGGAGAGTGATGCTGCTCAATTCGGGTACGGCGGCCATACATCTTGCCTTGAAGACGGTAGGTGTCAAAGAAGACGATTACGTCCTGTGTAGCGACTTTACCTTTAGCGCTACCGCAAATCCCATCGTATACGAGCGCGCAATTCCGGTATTTGTAGATGCAGAGACAGACAATTGGGGCATGGATCCTGTATTATTGGATCAGGCCATCAAGTCATTGGATAAGAAGCCGGCGGCCATAGTGGTGGTTCATGCCTACGGCATGCCGGCCAGGATGCAAGAGATCATGGAAGTGGCCAGGAGGTATGATATACCCGTTATCGAGGATGCTGCAGAATGTGTAGGAAGTATGATCGATGGAAAACCCTGCGGCCTGCATGGCGACTTTGGTGTCTTGTCCTTTAATGGCAATAAGATCGTGACTACTGGCGGTGGTGGTGCCTTGATCTTCAAAGACAAAGCCAAATACGATGAAGTCTATGCCATTGCTTCTCAAGGGCATACAACTGGGGACTATCACTACTCTGTACTGGGTTACAACTATCGCATGAGTAACGTAGCGGCTGGTTTGGGCATAGCGCAGTTTAGGAAACTCGAGGAGAAAGTAGCGAAGAAGAGGTCGATTTTTGATCGCTATGCAGAGACCTTAGGCCAGATGGATCGTATCCGAATGCAGGAAGGCACAGAAAACACCTATAGCAACAGATGGCTGTCCAATATCGTGATCAATCTGCCCATGGGTAAAATCAAGCGCCTGGTAGCTCAGCTGCAGTCCAATCTCATCGAGGCGCGACCAATATGGAAGCCTCTACACTTGCAGTCCATCTATCCCAAGTCTTTGTACAAAGGTGCTGAGATAGGCCTGGACCTACATGAGCATGGAATCAGTCTGCCCTCCGGTACTTCACTATCAGAGAAAGATCAGCACCGTGTGATCAATGAGATTCAGCTATTTATCAAAGGCTGAAGGCTTCTTATAAAGCTTCTGCTTGGAATATTTTGTCCCCTTGCTCTTGAAGAAATCTGGAGGGATGTAGGCTTCAAGTTTAATAGTGATCATATAATACTTGTCCTGGCTGAGCGCATCTCCACGCTGCGCTCCGGGTACCATCCTGTCGTAGAATTCCTGATTGATCACACCTACTTCATCCTTGCGGTTGGAAAGTGCCGCAGCTATTGGATCAGTATATGGGCCTCCGAAGGTTCCCGAAACATCATCGAGATAATCGGAGAAGACTATCCGGTAGCTGAATTCCGGGATCAGATTGATGAATTCATTCAGACTGAGCTTAGCACCTATCCCTAGCGGAACAATGAACGCCGAGCCGCCATAGGAGCGACCCTCAGTCTTGTAGTCTCTCAAATTGTACGTAGTGCCGTTCAGGTCAGTCTTTGGATTAAAGAATGTCATACCGACCCCCAAACTGATATAAGGATCAATCGGTTTGCGCTTGTAGTACATACCCTGATACGTATTCAGGAAATAATACATCCCTGAGATGTCCAACTCTATATTGCTAGACCTGAAGTTGAGGTTGCGCTGTAGGCTAAACTCATCATCCTCAGCCCGGGTATCACTGCCTGAGATATTGTACCAGCGCGCTTCGACTCGCGCAGAAACCTTTTTTAGCAACCTGGCTTCTACACCAAAGCTGGCGGAGGCCAATCCTTTCTGGAAAGCTCTACCATGAGAGAGATCTCCGGCATAGCCCACTTTACCCGTACCAACATTGACCGAGAAATAGCGGTCGTTGTACTGCCAGCCCATAAAGCTTTGAGCATAGCTAAAGGATGAGCTCAAGGCCCATAGGAATCCAATGAGTAGATATGTGTATGCAGGACGCATTTACTCAGGCAAATTAGTGAAAAAACGAGTACTAGGAGAACACATAAGGGTTATATAAGTCATTCATTAGTAGAACCACCAGGCGCCTGTTAACCATTATGCATCATTGATGAGTTTCTGTTTTGCCGTTCTTGTTGTAATAGCCTGTTACCATAATAATCTCATGCATGGCTTAAGTTGATGACTTAATCCTTCCTCTCGTGCAGAACTTAGTTGAGCCTTTATTAAATGACGCAGTAGGGTATTGATTCGAGATCACAGCCAGTTGGAGAAGGATCAAAGCCGTACTGACATGGGGTTTGAACCGTCAACACGGCTGATGGGATATGCGATGCAGTACGTATTGGACCGAATACGACCAATCATCTGAAAGTATATCTTGTTTTTTTGTACAAAAATACAACTAATGAACAACTTGTACGTTTGTACAACAAATAATTTCTTTTATGGAACGTGAATCAATCGGGGAACTAGAAGAATTGGTGCTCCTTACCGTGGGCTCCCTTTATGATAAGGCCTATGCGGTCAATATTGTCGATGAAATAAGGGATAACACACAGCGAATACTGGATGTGACAGCCGTGCATTCGGTATTGAGAAGGTTGGAGAAGAAAGGCCTTGTCAACTCGGTCATGGGACAAGCCACAGCGGAAAGAGGCGGTCGCCGCAAGCGTATGTTTACACTTACCCTAGCAGGCAGGGCCGTGTTGGATAATATCATGGTGGTAAGACTCGAGTTATATCAGAAATTACCCAAATTATCCTTTTCCGGGATGTAAGATGCAGCCGCCTAAGTATGCTGATCGGTTTTTAGAGAGGTTTTGCAACGAAGAGCTGCTTGAGGATCTGCAGGGGGACTTGTACGAGTTCTATTGCCGAGATCTGGAGCATAAAGGTCAGCGATTTGCTGATGTACACTATTGGTGGCTCGTGCTCAGAAGCTTTCGGCTTAGTGCGATCAAACCTATAAAGACAAAAAACTCAACAATCATTATGACGACCATTAATCTTAAAATTGCTGCTCGGGTACTGCGTAAGGATGCCATTAATTCCTCCATTAATCTTTTTGGACTTACTCTTGGTATTACATGCTTTATATTGATGGGTTTGTATGTAACCCAGGAAACGAGCTATGATCAGTTTCATGGTAATAAAGACCGTATCTACCGTAGCTATCTCAAAGAGACTTACGACAATGGCAATGTCTTTTTTAATGCGATTACGCCACCACGGTTTGAAGGGTTTTACGAGGAGAATATTCCGGAGGTAGTCACAGCTGTCCAGTTCTTCCCGCGAACCCACAGGGTAGGAAGATCAGAAGAAAAATTGAATGATGAGCTTGCCATCATTAGCCCTGAATTTTTTGAAGTGTTTGACTTTGAGCTATTGCGAGGAAAACAAACTAATCCGCTGGAATCGCGGGAAGCTATGGTGATCTCGGAAAAATATGCCCAAAAATATTTTGGAAACGAGGACCCATTAGGCAAAACACTGGAAGTAGAGATCGGTGATGATGTACGGAGATTTGTGATCTCAGCGATTTTTGAAGATATCCCGATCAATTCCAGTATAAAGTTTGATATGGGCATATCCAATGAGATCAATGATGAGATTTTTGGGGATAACTTCCGTAATGCCTGGTTTACAGTAGGCCCTGAAACTTATGTCTTGTTGCAGGAAGGTGCCGATCCCACAGAGATTGGCCAACGGTCAGAAGAAATTGCCATGGGCCTCATTGGGGAAGCACGTTCCCTTGAATCCTATGAAATGGGCCTGCAACCGATTACGGATATTCATTTAAATCCGGATATTCCTTTAGGGAATGGACCGGTTGCCAATCCTCAATATGTTTTTATCCTGGGCTTGATTGGGGCCCTGGTGCTGATTATTGCATGTATTAATTATGCCACGCTAGCGGTCGGCCAGTCCATCAAGAGGGCTCGCGAAGTTGGGGTAAGGAAAGTAATGGGTGCGGTAAAGGTCGAGCTGATGTGGCAATACCTTAGCGAAAGCCTGCTAATGTCAGGCATGGCCATGATCATCGGCACCACTGTTGCCATCCTATTGATTCCTACTTTTAATTTATTGACCAATTCCAATCTTCAGTATGTCTTTGAATGGTGGCACGTATTTATATTCCTCGGTGCTGCTTTAGCGATAGGTTTACTAGCTGGTTTATATCCCGCATTGATCTTGTCAAGACTTAAGATTTTAGAAATCATTTCCGGTAGGACATCTGGCGGCAGCATGCATTCGATGCGCAAGGGCATGGTGGTGTTTCAATTCTTAATCACGGTGTTTTTGATCAGCAGCACGCTTATCATGCGCAAACAGGTCAACTATCTGCAAAATGAAGATCTTGGTTATAACTACAAGACGTCATTATCAGTTCGCTTATTCCCACGACCTGGCGAGGATCCCACCTTTGTTTCCAGTCATCGTTCTACTATGGCTAATGGGGAATTGCTCAAACGCGCATTGACACAACACCCCGAAGTTTCTGATCTGGCCATGGCCTCACACACCTTTGGGTCGAACAACTGGGCCAACCTCGTTGCGACCGAGGAGGATGGTACTTACTGGCGTTTCAGGTTTTTACTTGCCGACCCGGCTTTTATCCCGGCTTTTGATATTACCATGGCCGAAGGTCGAAACTTTGAAGAAGACAATCTCTCAGACGAACGGCAGGGTGTCATAATTAACCAGGCAGCCGTAAAGCTTTTTGAGCTGGAAGATCCTATCGGCAAAAAGTTACCACCCTCCAACTTTGGTGATCATATCATCATCGGGGTGACGGAAGACTTTAAGTATTCTTCATTACACAATGAAGTTGATCCACTGATTATAGTGCAGAATCCCGAGCCCATTTTTGCTGGTGTTACAGACGGTGATATGGCTGAAAGCCCGATTCCGAAGCTAATGTTTAGCTATAACGGACCTAATCTGGTGAAGGCGCGTGAGCTGTTGGAGACAGAGTGGAACACCACCTTCGGTTCGGCAGAAATGAATTGGGAGTTCCTTGATGAGCGCATTGATGCACAGTATGAAAATGAGCAGCGCATGAACACCCTGGTGAGTGTGGGTACAGTGCTTTCCATATTGATTGCCATGCTTGGTTTGGTCGGACTGATCATATTAGTGGTTAATAGTAAGGTCAAAGAAATCGGGATCCGCAAAGTGATGGGCGCTGACACGATGGCTGTTTTCAAACTTCTTTATAACAGTTTCGCTTTGCCGATAGGTATTGCCATCGTACTCTCAGTACCTATGACGATATGGCTGATGCTTCAATGGCTGGATAATTTTGCTTACCGTGTCGATATTGGTGTTGGTGTATTTGTGATAAGCGCCTTTGTTGCCACAGCCATTGTTGGCATAGTGGTTGGTTATCATGCCTGGCGGGCTTCACACCTTAACCCAGTGGAATCTCTGCGTGCGGAATAGGTAACTAGAAAGCTGTTAAGACGAGGAAGGAGATCACCCAATTGGTATAGGCTATTCGACACCCGTACCTTGACTTAAGTAGGTCAACTCACTTAAATCTTTCTAGCTGGAGATACAACACTGAAAATAGCTAGTCCGAGCTTGCGCCTAATTCTTCTATTCCTCGATCACCGAGATTCAGTCCCCGCTTTCACCTCCAAACTTTAATCTTCCCGCAACCCGCTCAATCAAAATTCGTATTTGTAAGAATTGATTCAATTACTACATTTGTGAAAATTGATAAATCATGTAATGAGCATCAACTTAAAGTCCATCTATTTTATCATATGACTGAGTTGATTGCGAATTCCATGTCGCCATTGAAAATAAATTATACACATGAAGGGAGCCAACCTAGGGGAATTTGAAGAACTGCTTATGCTGATGGTCGCCAACCTCCATCCGGAGGCCTACGGAGTAGCCATTAGAGAGGAGCTGAAAAATACTGCCAACCGCGCCGTAGCGATGGGAGCGGTGCATGTGGCATTGAGCCGACTGGAGGACAAAGGCTATCTCAAGTCATCTCTGGCAGAAGCCACACATGAGCGTGGAGGCAGACGCAAGCGCCTCTTTAGCATTACAGCTGCTGGTAAGAAAGCCGTACAGGACAACCTGGAGCTTCGCAACCAACTGTGGAGTACGGTACCTGAGCTCACCTGGAAAAACATACAGTTTGGATAAACAGCAACATCTGCCACCACGCTGGGGAGAGCGTCTCCTTGGGTGGTTTTGCCATGAAGAGAGGGTGGAAGAGATCATGGGTGATCTGGAGGAGTACTATATGCTCTATCGAGATGAGTACCCTGGTTGGAGAGTGCAGCTCTACTACGCCTTCCATGTGCTGAGCTACTTACGATTCTACAATTGGAAAAAACGTCAAAACTCAAATAATTGGTCTATGATTCGCAACTACACTTTGATCGCATGGCGATCAATCATTAAAAATCCCGGCTATGCCGCCATCAACATCATTGGTCTCGCCGTAGGCATTGCCTTCAGCGCATTGATGTATATCTATGTCAGCAACGAGCTCTCCTACGATAGTTTCCACACCAAGGCTGACCAACTCTACCGCATCGTCACTATCGATCAGCGTATTCCTGATGATGTCAGACATTATGGTCAAATCACGCCACCGGTCGGACCTGCACTGGTCGCCGACTACCCTGAGGTACTTGGTCAAGTCCGACTCTACCAGTGGTCAGGTCAGGTGGTATTTGATATCGATGGTGAAAAACACCAGGAGAGGGACTGGTACGCTGCTGACAATAATTTTTTCGAGTATTTCGATTTCGAATTTCTCCATGGAGATGCAGCCACGGCTTTTAGTAATCCAAAATCCGTAGTGCTCACAGCCAGCGCAGCGCAGAAGTACTTCGGTACCAAGGATCTGGTCGGACAGACGCTAGAGACAGGTGGGTATGGTCCGATTACGATCACAGGAGTCCTACGCGACCTACCGGAAAATTCGCATCTGCGGTTCAATATGCTGTTTAGCGATATCAGAACTGATGACGACTGGACCACCTACCTCGGCGAATGGCAGTCATTCGGCGCTTACACGTACCTGTTACTTGATAAAAATGCCAATATCGCCGAACTGGAGGAGAAGCTGCCTGCCTTCAGTGAGCGGTATATGGGGCCTATGGCTCAGGTGATGTCGATGAACCTACAGAATATTCAAGACATCTACCTTGGTTCAGAACATATCGAAGGAGGCATAAACCCTAAAAGTGGAGAACTCCACTACATCTACATTTTTGGGTCATTGGGTATTTTCATCCTCTTGATTGCAGCTATCAATTACATCAACCTGGCTACCGCAAAGGCAACTTTCAGAGCTAAAGAAATCGGTGTGCGCAAGTCGATTGGGGCGACCAGAGGCCAGCTGATGGGACAGTTTATCACAGAGTCTTTTGTGGTTACCGGATTGGGATACCTGATCGCGGTGGGTATTCTCGTTGCTGTACTTCCTTACTTCAACCTGATGGCAGATACCAGTTTTGCGGTGGATAGTCAGAGCTTGGTGGATTATCTACTACCACTTTCCGCTATCGCAATGACTATTGCATTACTTTCGGGTACGTATCCGGCGCTATACTTATCCAGGCAGAAGGCTTCCGACACGCTCAAGGGTGAAGTAGCTAGTGGCAAGAGCTCTGCAAGTTTGCGCAAGGCGCTCGTTGTGTTCCAGTTTGTGCTAACGATCGTAATGATCGTATCGACAATGGTCATTAGTCGGCAGCTCAACTATGTCAGCGATTGGTCGCTAGGCTTCAATGAAGAGCGTCTGCTGGTGATAGACATTAACTCCGGAAATGTGAGGAGGCAGTTTCAAACTATGAAGAATGAGTTGGCTACCATTCCGGGAGTTGATGCGGTAGGTGTCTCCTCACGAGTGCCTATGGAATGGAAAAATATTCGTGAGGTTTTCGTCAGATCCGACTACTCCGGATTATCTCCAACAGACTCTGTGCAGACGTACTTTATGGGCTTTGATGAGGGGATGTTGGAGACTTTCAAGTTTGAAATGGCAGAGGGTAGTTTTTTCGGAAGCAATACCGCCAATGACTCCACGAGAATCATACTCAACCAAGCTGCAGTACAAGCCTTACAACTGGATGACCCAGTAGGGGCGCGAATTAGCGTTCTCAGAGGGCGTGGATCTTATGATGGCCAGGTGATTGGGGTAATTAAAGACTTTAATTTTCAATCACTACATCAGAAAATAGCACCTATGGTCATCGGGGCATGGAATAATCCAGTAAATGTGATTGACTATTTTACGCTCAAGGTGAGCGGCAATGTCGCCGACGTTATTGATGCAGCGGCAGCTGTCCATGACCGATTTGATCTCAGTTCTCCCATGGAGTATCACTTCCTCGATCAGCAAATGGACAAGAACTATGAAGCGGAGCAGCGAGCGGGTTTGATATTCAAATTAGGTGCCGCACTGAGCATATTAGTGGCTTGTCTTGGCCTCTTTGGCCTTGCCTCATTTACTATCCAGAAGAAAGCTAAGGAGCTGGGCATAAGGAAAGTCCTTGGGGCGGGAGATGGTCAGTTGTTTGTGCTGCTGTCCTCTTCATTTGCCAAGCAGGTGGGGCTTGCGTTCCTCATCGCGACACCTATAGGCTACTATGTCACTGACCAATGGCTGAGCGCATTTGAGTATCACATCAATCCTGGAGTGGGTACGTTCGTGTTGTCAGGGTTGATAGCGGCGGTCATAGCATTACTGACCATCAGCTATCGTGCATACCGTGCTGTGCATAGCAATCCGGTGGATTCATTGAAGTATGAATAATCAAAACGCTCAAGCAACTGATGGAGGTTGATGGCACAGATGCTTAAATCGGCCTTCATCACTGCTATTCTAGTTATCCGTGATCCTTCTGACTATTCATACCTGATACTGTCAACAGGGTTTGAAACGCTGGTCTTATAGGTTTTGAAAGCGATGGTTACAAATGTGATAATAGCTACTAGCAGCCCACTTACCAGAAAAAGGTACCAATATTCGCCCATTTCGATGCGATAGCTAAAGTCACCGAGCCACTCAGCCATAAAGTAATAAGCAAAGGGTAGGGCCAGGCAGGTACCCACGGTCGTGAGCAACACAAACTCCCTGGAGATCAGTTGAAGGATTTGTCTTCCACTTGCACCCAGTACTTTACGAATGCCAAACTCCTTTTGGCGCTGCTGTGCGGTAAACGACACCAAGCCAAATACACCCATACAGGCCAGCACGACAGCCATTCCCGATAGGGCCTTAAAAACGTCAGCCTGTCGCCGCTCAGTCTCATAGAGCTGATACCATGAGTCTTCCATCATGCGATACTGGATAGGGTAGTTGGGTGAAAACTCCTGCCATGCCTGTTCGACTGCTTCCAGGCCCTCATAGACCGAAGAGGCGTTGAGCTTGATCCCAAATCGTCTGTGGTATGAGCCACGAGCGATTATGACCGGTTCTATAGGATCCTTTAGCGATGTGAAGTGGTAATCTTCAGCAATACCGATCACCTTGCCTTTAACTTCGAACATAGGAACATCAATAGTCTGGCCGAGCAGCTCATCTGCAGTCAAGTTGAGCGCTTTGAGCCCATTTTGGTTAATGATGACTGCATTTTCATCGGTGGTCATATTTTTTTCAAAGTCCCTACCGGCAATCACCTTAATATCGAAGACCGACAAATAGTCTTCATCTGTGAACACCGTTCTGAACTGATGTGAACCCTCACGGCCTTCTACCTCCAAGACGGAGGCATCATGAAACCCACCTGGCTCACCCGACATTGAAGATATTTCCAATACCTCAGGACGCTGAAGCAGGCTATTTTTGAAGCTGGTCATGTTGGACCTTATCTCGTCATTGTTAATGCTTACCAGAACGATGGCTTCCTTTTTGAATCCGAGAGGTTTGTTGGTAATGAAGTCCAGTTGGCTGCTAATCAATAGCGTAACGGCAATCATGAATATGGAAATGGCGAACTGAAGCGTCACCAGCGATTTTCTAATCGCATGATTCTTCGCAGGCGACACCCTCATCCCCTTGAGCACGGTCAGTGGCTTAAATCCAGACATCACCATCGCAGGATAAATGGCTGAAAACAGCAGGATCAGCAGGTTTAACGAGCCCAAAAACAATAATACTTGACTGTCAAACCAATTCATTTCGAACTCTAGTCCAAAGTATTGCTGAAAGCCGTTGCTTAGAAGATTTGCAGTGAGGATAGCAATGGCCGTCGCTAATAATAACACGATAGACGACTCACCTATGAACTGGAAAAGAAGCCTAAGGCGATTAACGCCAAGAACTTTTCGAATACTCACTTCTTTTGCACGCTTAAATGACTGTGCGATCGAAAGATTGATGTAGTTGAATGATGCGATAAAAAGGACTGCACACCCGACTAGTACGAGTATGAGCACAGTCCCAAGATCTCCGTGTGACACCCGGTCAAACTGAGTGTCATTGTTGAAATAGATATCCTCCATCTTTTCCAAGACAAGGCCCATCTTGGTATTGGTTTTCTCAAAGTCTTCACCGAAATACTTATCCATAAAGAAAGGAAACTGAGATTCGAGCTCTTTTACCTTCGATAGGTCTGACATCATCACATAGGTCATCAGACCATTGCTCCATTTATTTTTGAACCAATTAAACCTGTCCATATGCGATATAGGCAACACGATATCGAACTCAAGGTGAGACTTGGCTGGGCTTTTATCAAAAATGCCTGATACGATAAAAGAGTATTCATGATCGTATTTGATGGTTTTGCCAATGGGTGATTCGTTTCCAAAATACTTCGTAGCGTATTCCGCGGAAATGACGGCCTTATCGGGTTGGTCCAGCACATTGCTGGCATCTCCTACCAGCAATGGATATGAGAAGAACTCAAAGAAGCCAGCATCAGAAAACAATACCCCTTCCTCATTGTATTTATGATCTTCGTATGAAATCAGCCCCGGCTGTGGGTAGGCTCGCATGGTTTGCTGTATCAGATCAGGATAGTCATTGTTAAGCGCACCTGCGAAGAAGCCGGAAGTCACTCCTGTATTGTAGAGTGCACCCTGACTGGTGTTTTGGCGCAGCACGCGATAGATTTTATCTCTCTGAGTGTGAAAGCTGTCTACCTTAAGTTCTGCACTGATGTAGAAATAGAGGAAGATAGCGCTCGTCAATCCTAGCGTAAAACCAAAAATATTGATCAAAGTGGTAGTCTTATAGGCGAAGAGGTTGCGCAGTGCGAGCAATGGGTTGAATTGGAACATAGACGTTGTGTTGTTTTTGACTTTGAGTTTTTTGAGCATAGAAGGACGCAGGTAGCTGATAACCTGTAGCCAGTAGGAGAGGAAGTTCGACGACCGTTTATCGCTAAGCCGGTACTCAATGAGATTGCCTTCTATCTCCTCGGCCAACTCAGGCTTACATAGCCATCGAATTAATCGGATGGAAAACGGAGCGCTATCAGAACCCTGGCTATTCATGTATCATTTTCAACGAGAATCCCGGCACTTGCCCCCAGAGGTTTTCACGCATCTGACGTACTTCGGCGAGCACGCTTTTTCCGGCCGCCGTGAGGTCATAGACCCGCTTGCGTCGACCACCGCGCTGTTGAGTACCACCAGTTAACTCCGAGGTTAGAAATTCCTTAGTTTCTAATCTAGCAAGCGTGGCATGAAGAGCGCCCATGACCACTGTGCGGTTGGCTTGTTTCTTAAGTTCCTCCTGAATGCGCAGTATATAAGCTTCATCTTCTAGTATCAATACACAAAGGAGCACAAGCTCCTCAAACTCTCCTAGATTAGTTCCTTTCATTTCTTTCTATTTTGCATATTCTCTTACGAAGGTAAGAAATATATGTTTCTATTTTATAGAAAGAAATATAGCTGAACTATTTCTGTTAACTAGTATTTTACTCATCCAAGCAATTAAAGTGTTTATCGAATAGATGTATACTTATAGTTCAGAGTTGTTGAGAAGACATTGTTATCCTAGTTATATTGGTTATCGGCGAATCGAGATTGCAATTAATCATTACCTATGTCCAAGTGGAAGTTATTGTTTTTAATTACTCTGTGTCTTCATTTGAATATTGAGGGCATTGGACAGCAACCTGACTTTCAGATCACTGAAATAGGCACGCCATTCATTGATATTTATTCCCCAGAGCAATATGGGGGAAGCTCTCAGAACTGGGATATTCTTCAGGATACGAAGGGTCATATGTACTTTGCTAATACTGACGGAGTACTTATATATGACGGTCAAACTTGGCGCAGAATCAATAATCCTAATGGGAATGGAGTTCATTCTCTATGCTTATGCGATGATCGACTTTATGTAGGTATGATCGGAGAAGTGGGTTATTTGGATGCTGACGAATATGGACTGCTGGAATTCATATCGCTCAAAGATAGATTGCCGAAGCATGATCAAAATTTTACGATGCTTTTTGAAGCTCAATGCAATGATGGCTATGTCTATTTTCGATCTACCGATGACACTTTCATTTATGATATCAATCAAGATTCATTTACGAAGAATTATCATCCTGATGGTTTTGTGGGATTGACCAGGGTAGATTCTAGCATTTATATATGGAAGAACGAGGTGGGGTTAGTCGGATATACTGGCGACAGCTCCAAACTGATATTGAAAGCTGAGGACATAGTGGGAAGAGTCGTTGATATTGATAGACTTGATCATAGTACCTATTTGATTACGACGAGAGACAATTTCTATTATTGGGAATATGAAAAAAACAAGCTGATCGCAAGCTCCGATATTAATTTACCAAGAGAAGTAAGACTCGAACAAACTATTGTTATCGATGGCAAATACATAATCTCTGCTTCTTTAAATCAAGGTATTTTGGTATTTGATCGATCGGGCCAGTTGATTCAGCAATATGATAAAGCTGATGGTCTACCAAGCAATATTATTAGAGCGATTAAAGTAGATCGTGACAAAAATTTATGGGCGGCCACTAACAATGGTATTGTATCAATCCATATGAATTCTCCATTCACGCTCCTTGATCAGCGACACGGCCTTGAAGGGAGTCTACTTCATGCCATTGATTACAATAATAGATGGTATGTGAGTGGGTTTTCCGGGTTGTTTGCTGAAAAAAAAGTTGATTCTCTGCACAAGTTCGATCTGACTTTTGAGCAATATGATGAGGTAAAAAGATCGGCCTGGGTGTTTATTAAGAGGGGAGACGATCTATTGCTGGGAGCCAAGAGTGGTTTATTACAGGTATTTGAAGATAAAACAGAGTCGATATATCAGGGTGATATGATCTGGTCAGTGCTCCATTCATCAGACAAAAACTTCCTACTGGGAGGTACACCCGGGGGTAAGTTTCATGTATTCAAGAAAAATAATGGTCAATGGAGGCATTCTGGAGTGCTCAACGGCATTGACAATCACAATGACTTTATGGAAGAAGAAAGCGATGGCAGTATTTGGTTGACTGACTCAGGTTCCGGAGTATTTAGATTTAAATTAAATAATGCGCAAGACTCAGTAACATGGCTAAAGAGCTATCAACAGACGGATGGCCTACCTGACGTACTTGGCAATAGGGTATACAGGCATTCAAGTGGTTTAAAGTTTTTGACCAAGGCCGGTGTATATAATTATGATCCATCTCAGGATCAATTTGTTAAAGATGAAGTATTCTGGCCGCTACTCGGTGCTGATCATGCTATGAGGTTTGTAGAAGTGCCAGGTAAAGGTGTGCTATTCGCAGCAGATAGTTTAGGTAAGGGTTTTTTGAGAAAAGAGGACAATGGTAATTATAAACTCGAGCGAGACTCATTTAAAAAAATTGAAAGCTACAGTTCCGAATACGTCTGGGCACCTGATAGCAATCACGTGATGATTGCAGGTTTTAAAGGACTTGTCCATTTCAATCCAAACTTCAAAGCCAAACTAACCCGAGAATTTACTACTAGCGTTAGATCGGTACACACCATCAAGCCATACGACTCCTTGATCTTTGGTGGTCATAATTCCTACCGACCAATGTTGACCTTTGAGTTAAACTCCATACGACTCTCCTACAGTGCTTCCTACTATGACGAGTCTTCTTCAATGCTTTTTCAGTACAGACTAAAGGGTTTTGAAGATGATTGGTCTGAGTGGTCCACCGCCAACTATAAGGAGTATACGAATATTCCTCATGGAGAATTCACTTTCGAGGTAAGGGCTAAGAATATTTATGATCAAATAGGATCTACGGATGCGTTCAGTTTTGAAGTTTTTCCACCCTGGTATTTGACTTATTGGGCTTATATGATCTATGGGCTTCTTGTTATGGCGCTGATCACTTTAATAGCTTATTTATACAATCGTAGGCTCATGCTTGAAAATCTACGTTTGGAATCGGTCATTCAACAACGAACTGAAGAGATAACACGTCAGAAAGATGAAGCACTAAAAGATAAAAGGACTATAGAGCAACAGGCTACCGAACTCAAGAAACTAGACAAAGCTAAGTCTATGCTCTTTACCAATATCACCCATGAGCTCAAGACGCCACTGACATTGATCAATGCTCCCTTGAGCAATCTCCTGGATGGCGGCCCAAGCGGATTTTCTAAAGAGGTTCGCCAACAGCTCGAGATCGTTAGAAATGGTGGAGAAAGTCTACGAGAACTGATAGACGAAATACTCGACCTCTCGAAGCTGGAGGCCGGTAAACTTGAGATTAAGCGCAACCCAGTTCGCCTGGCCGAGATGCTTGATATAATTGTCGAGCCTTTCTACGAGTTGGCTCGGCAGAGGGAGATAGACTTTGATGTTGATAATAAGATCCCGCAGGAACTGGCAAGCATGACGGACGAGGCGAAGGTGACCAAGGTCTTAAATAATTTGATTTCCAATGCACTGAAGTTTACACCTGCCGGAGGCAAAGTGAATGTTATCGCGGAAGAGCATGATGAAAGTGTAAGGTTCATAATTCGTGACAATGGCCCTGGAATAGCCGAAGAAGACCAGGAGAGAGTATTTGACCGCTACTACCAGGCGACCAACGGACAGTCCAAAGCCCTGGGTGGCACAGGGATAGGTTTGGCTTATGCCGAAGAGCTATCCAAAGTGCTCGACGGTCGATTAACCCTGAAAAGCGAGTTGGGCCAAGGGAGTGAGTTTGTTTTTGAGATGAAGTTATCAAGAACATCTTTTGAGGAAGAGATTACGATTGACGATGAGGAGATATTAGTCGATCTTAATGCAACCTTCCGTCAAGTGGTCCGGGAATACTCGGCCTTGATAGGTATCGGGCGACCAAGGGTATTGATAGTAGAGGATCACCGGGAGATGCGAATTTTCATCTCAGGTTTATTGAATAAGCACTTTGACATCTCAATGGTTGAAAACGGAGCAAGGGCCAAAGATATACTCGAGCAGCATCCTTTCGACATTATCGTATCAGATGTGATGATGCCTGTCATGGACGGAATCGAACTCTTGACATGGGTCAAAGCAAATGACAACTTACGCGCTACCTCGATGATCATGCTGACAGCTAAAAGTGCAGTGCAAGATAAAGTGCACGCCTTGACACTAGGCGTAGACGACTACATCACCAAACCTTTTGATCGCAATGAGCTAATGGCGAGGATAAAGAACATCCTCACCAATAGGACGAATAGGCTAAAGAACAACGACGGTGAGAGCCTTGAGCTAGTATCTGCCGATCAGCAGCACGTGCAGGCGGTGGAGCGGCTTGTACAGGAGCATATACAGGATAATCGCCTAAGTGTGTCGTTCCTATCGGAAAAAATGGCGATAAGCGAACGACAACTCCAGCGGAAGCTCAAGCAGATATCCGGGCTCAGCCCGCTTCAATTTATCAAAGAGATCAGACTGACCCATGCACGTCAGCTGCTCGAGTCAAAAACGAAATCGACAGTGGCCGAAGTGGCCCATGCTTGTGGATTTGAGAGTGTACCTACGTTCTCCACCCAGTTTATCAACAGGTTTGGCAAGCGACCCTCGAGCTACCTCTAGGTCAAGTGTAACAACACTAATAAAACCATATTTTAAACTCAAATAGGTCTAAAATGTCGTAAATGACCATGTAGTTTGTCGGGTTTCAATGGGTAGGTCTGGACTAGTTTTGATCTATCAATTCAACCGACAAATGCTTATGAAAACTGCCCTACTTAGATTTACTCTGCTCGCAGCACTGCAAAGCTTTTTTTCCACAGCCCAATCTCAGGATTGGAGCCAATTATCAAAAGTAATTCCAAGCACATTAAGAACTAATCAGCTTGATCAATACGGTTACTCCGTGGACATCACCGTGGATGGAACGCATGCCGTTGTGGGAGCTCCAGATG
>CAYGOT010000039.1:0-42282 GCA_964351595.1 uncultured Roseivirgaceae bacterium
CTCGCTCGGGACTTTAACCCTATCAGTCTACAACATGCATGGCACACAACAAAAACCCAGACCTTTTGGGACTGGGTATATTCAATAGCTCGTTGATTCAGTAACTGACTATGGTTTTCGGTCAGTGTACTGATACACTGACTTATCTCCCATCACAATACCTTGCCTTACTCTAGGGCTCCCGTTGAATCTGATATCAGCGTCTCCGAAAACATTGTAGTTGAGCTGGTGCTCAGCAGATAGTCGGATATCTGATTCTCCAAATATGGAGACCCGGCCTTGCCTACTGGCAATGTTGAGTGTATTGATTTGATTGTCACCGTAAAGCTTAAATTTCTGCTCAGCGATGGTCCCTTTCTCAATCAGGATATCGTTTTCACCATACGCTTTGGTCACCATCTTGCTCGCATAAAGACCTGTCAGCCTTATGTTATTGTCTCCGTACGCCTTGAGAGTGAACTTGTTGGCGACTATATCATCCCGGCACTCTACATAGCCGTCCCCTTTGATCACCAACTTCTCGAGTTCTGTGAAAGTAACATAGGCATCCACCGTACGATTACCGTATCGCTCATGCTTATCAAACATTCTGGCATCATCCAGATAAATATGCAAGTGACCATTTTTGACCTCTGCATTCACCCTGGCAAAGTTGATATCATCCGAAAGCAATTTGATATAGGGTTGATCGCCCTTGGTCAAATGAAGGTTGATACGGTCGCCCACCGTGATTTTTGAGAAACTTCGTAGCTCCCTTTCCGAGTTGGTCTGCGCATACATGCTAAGTACTGCTACCATTAGTCCGATCAATACAATGAGTTTTTTCATTACGTTTTTTACCTTGAGATTCAAGCTATAGATGCACAACGAACCAAAAGGTTGCCAAGTGATAAATAAAACTGAAAATAAAATTATAGTCCGAGACATGATGCCTGCCGATTGGCCGGCAGTGCGAGCAATATATGAGGAGGGCATAGCCACCGGGATAGCTACGTTCGAAACCAGCATTCCTGACTGGTCGACGTGGGATGAAGAGCATTTTCCGCATAGCCGAATGGTAGCTGTTGCAGATCAAAAAGTGCTTGGGTGGATTGCCTTGTCACCTGTTTCCGGTAGGTGTGCCTATCAAGGAGTGGCAGAGGTCAGCATCTACATCACGGCTGAGGCCAAAGGTCAAAACGTCGGTAAAGCCTTGATGGGCGCGGCAATAGCTTCATCCGAGAAACACGGGATCTGGACATTGTTTGCCACTATGACATCCACCAACCTGCCTAGCATAAGATTTCATGAAAAATCCGGATTTAGAAGGATTGGCTACCGCGAAAAAATTGGAAAATTGAACGGGGAATGGCAGGACACTATCATTTTCGAGCGTAGGAGTCCTAATATCTTTTGAATAAGCATCTCTCAGACGGCAAAACCGATTAATTTGGCATTAAGCAAAAGTTAACAACGTATTAACATCCGAAAAACAAGCTTAGAACTGCCATATGGTCGACTACTTTCTACTCCAGACAAGCTCCGAGAATCCTGCTTTTATGGCAGTGCTTTTCACGCTCTTGCTGGCATTTAGTCTCTCTGTGGTTATTGCCGTTACCTACTACAAAACTACCGTCGGGCCGGATTTTTCCACCTCCTTTTTGCAGGCGCTGATACTCAGTCCTATAGTCGCGGCGATGATTATCCAAGCGATTGGCGATAGTGTAGCGATTGGCCTGGGTCTGTTGGGTGCCCTGGCGGTGATTCGCTTCCGCACCAATTTTAAGAATCCCAGAAACATCATCTTCCTGTTTGCTGCATTGGCTATCGGCATCTCTTGCGGGGTATTTGGCTACACCATTGCAATAGTGGGTACACTCGTGTTTTCCGTGCTCGCATTTGCCCTCTATTTCTCCCCTATCGGGAAATACTTCATCTCTAATGGCACGCTGACGGTCAGGTTTGAAGAAGGTACGATAGATCAAAAAAAGATTGAAGAGACAGCCGCCGGTTATTGTGAAAGATGTTTTTTCAAAGCCATGCGTACTACCAACAATGCACCTGAGGAAACTACGTTGACGACTTTTGAATACTACATCAGGCTAACACCTACAGCCTCGGAGCAGGAGTTGTTCAATACACTCAGCGCCCTACCGGGAAATCAAAGTGTCAGAATCGATTTTGACAATCAGAATGAGACTTTTAGCTAATGTTCAGGCAGTTTAGAATTATACTCGTCATTTGGGTAGCGGCTGTTGTGGCGCTCTTCCTGATCAATTCAGATTTCAAGTCTGCCGGCACGGTCTTCTTGGGCATAGCCCAAACGGACGAATTGGTGATCAATTTCCAGTCGGATACGGAGATTAAGCAAGTACTGGTCACTGCTGGTCAGCAAGTAGCCGAAGGAGAAGTGCTCATGGAGGTAGACCATCCTCAGCTTTCGGCTAGGCTATCGCAAATCGAAAACCAGCTGCAGGAATATCGCGCTTCCTCCAGTAGATCCAATAGTGAGAATGCTTCGCTCATTGTACAGCTGCAATCTCAGATGAAAGCCAGAGCAAGCGAACTCAACCTGGAGATTAACCAGCTGACCTCACAACTTGAACTCAACAAAGAACTCAATAAAGAGCTGAAGAGCATCCCTCAAGGTACTGCAAGCACAACGCAAAACCCTATCGAGCTAAGAATCGCCTCACTCAAAGAAGAACTAACGCTATCCAACCAGTCCTATCAAGCACAAATTGACCAGTTGAGATCAGCGAATCGGTCGGGGAATAATCCGGTACAGGCGCAGATCGACAATCTCGAGGCTGAGCTGGCATTGCTGAGGGAAGAGCAGAAGCAGCAGCGGGTGGTGGCGCCCATCAGTGGGATCGTTGGTTCTATCAACTTCAGTCCCGGTGAGATCGTGTCATCCTTCACACCCATCATGACCATCAATTCTAAAACCCCGTCTTTTGTGATGGGCTACATCCACGAAAACAGCGCGCAGACCATCGCAACTGGTGATGAAGTCGAAGTAGTTCGTGAAAGTACCCGAGAAAACAGCATCACAGGATCGGTAGTGGGCGTAGGGTCTCGCATTGTGGAGTATCCCATTCGACTGAGGAAGAATCCGGACATTCCGCTCTGGGGGCGCGAAGTTCAAATCAAAATCCCGGAAGAAAACAATCTACTGCTTGGTGAGAAGCTGATCATTCGCCAGGACTAATATTGATTAGATCATTCTACTATGAAAATACTTTGCTTACTCCTCGTGTATGCATTTCAATCTGACACCTCTCAAATATCCACCTCAGACTTACTCAGAACAGCATTTCAAGATACTGAGGTAAAGTACCAGGAGTCTCAAATCGAGTATCTCAATAATAACCCACTCACCACGCCTCTTATCGATGAAGTACAATTCAGAACCGAGACAAGGGACTTTGATCTGGAGCGGCAGCAATATGCTCTGCGCGTATCGCCCAACTCAATAGGGCAGAAAAAGTACAGCAAGGCCTATTATCAAAACATGCTCTCCGAGTTTGATACGCGCTGGGACGAAGCACTCAACAAGGCGCTAAAGGACCGATATCTGCTGTTGATTGATCTGATCAAGACGCGTCGATACCTGGGCGCTCAGCAACAGCAACAACTGGTATTAGAAGACCGGATAACCGTATTGAGGAAAAATGCTAACGCTGTAGGTTTTGATTATCAAGACCTGATAGACGCAGAAAATGAATTTCAAAAGTCCAGACTTGATATGATCGATTTGGAGGAGGATGAAGCACGGTATCAGCAGCAAGCCATGGAGCTGCTTGGTTCATCGACTCCCTTAACCATCAATGGTAGTGGGCTTATCGATGTAGAATTCATTAACGGCTTTCTAGAGACCCTACCCCACTCAGCCGACTCTTCGAACATTAATGTCAGTCGTAATCAAAACAATCTTCGGCAAGCAGAACTAGAGTATCTGGAGGAAAGAGCGCAAAGCAAGAACATACTGGATTTTGTACAGGCTGAATACCGCAATGACGAGAAGGAAGGCGCCATAGAGGATTTCAGAATTGGAGTTGGGATCAATCTACCAGTGACCAAATCCTCACAGTCAAAGCTGAATAGGCTTTCGCTAGAGCGACTAGAGCAGGAAAATGATTTACAGACCTACAAACTAGACCTACAGCGAGAACTGGATATAAGTCGATCTAAACTCGAAGTGTTGATCAAAAAATATGAAACGGTTAATACATTCATCCAGTCGAGTGACACAGAAAACTCACTGCAGAAGTACCTATCCATCGAGGGTATTTCCCCTCTAACGCTACTAGGTGTTCAGGAGAGTATTCTGGACAATGAACTAAGGCTTTACAGTCTCGAGAAGGATATCTTCCAGGAATACATCAACCTGCTTGACAAAATGGGACTCCTTGTGCAGCGCCCGCTGGTCGATTACTTTACTAAGAACAGGGTAAGCTTCGAATAGAATGATCTCATAGGTTCACCTACAAAATTGGCTTGTCTAATACCCTGCAGCCTGGCCATCTTTTCTTGACTCAGAAGCACCATAGTAGACTTTACTCACAGGATCATAGCGGATCGCCTGATAGCCGCCATAAGGTCCCACGCTGAACTCAATTCTATGCCCCAGCATCTCCAGCTCACGGATGACTTCATAGTCAAATCCACTCTCTAGATTGAGGGTCCCTCCTCTGCTCATGGTAGAGCCGGTAGGCTGTGAAGAGCCCGTATGTCTCATCCTGGGTGCATCACCGGCCTCCTGTATGTTCATATCAAAGTCGACGATGTTGGCGATGATCTGAGCATGACCCTGCGGCTGCACTGCACCGCCCATCAGACCGAAGCTCATAAAAGGCTGACCATCCTTAGTAACGAAGGCCGGAATAATGGTATGGAACGGGCGTTTACCCTTTTTCAAAGCGTTGAAGTGGTCAGGGTCCTGGACATTAAATTGCTGCCCGCGATTTTGCATGACAAAGCCCAAACCTGTGGGTACCATGCCCGAAGCAAACTCTGCATAAATACTCTGGATCAACGAGACCATATTACCGTCCTTATCGGCAACAGTCAGGTAGGTAGTGTTGCCTTTTTCGATTTCGCCGGCTGGATATTCACGCGCCGCTTTCTCCATATCAATCAGGTCCCTACGCTCATTTGCATAGTCTTTGGATATCAACCAATCCACCGGAATGTCGTTGAAAGCAGCGTCAGCGTAGAACTTCGCACGATCTTCATAAGCCAGCTTTTTCGCTTCTGTGAGCACATGCAGATATTCTTTGCTGCCAAAACCCATCTCGCGGATGTCATAGCCTTCCATGATGTTGAGCATCTGCAGTGCTGCGATACCCTGCCCATTTGGCGGTAGCTCCCACACATCATAGCCCCGATAGTTTGTACTCACCGGATCGATCCATTCCGACGTATGATTCTTCATATCCTGATAGGACAGAAAGCCTTCATTTTCCTTCATGTACTTATCTATGGTACGGGCAATATCTCCCTCATAAAAGGCTTTCCTGCCACCCTTCGCAATCTTGTCATAGGTATTGGCCAGGTCTGGGTTTTTGAATATCTCACCCTTCTTGGGCGTCCGCAATTCATTGGGCATGTAGGTCTCTTTGAAGCCCGGGAATTTCATGCGACTCTCCCATTGATTGTTCATCTGCCATGCGATGACCTCAGAGACGGGGAAGCCATTATTACCATAATCGATGGAGGGCTGCAATATCTCTTGCATCGGCAGCTTCCCGAATCGCTCGTGCATGGCGAACCATCCATCCACACAGCCCGGTACAGTCACCGGTAGGGGACCGAGGAAAGGCACATAGTCCATGTCTCTTTCTTTGAAATACTCCATCGTCAGCTTCTCGGGTACCCTTCCACTACCGTTAAATCCATAGAGCTGCTGTGTCTCAGCATCCCAGATGATCGCGAACACATCTCCTCCTATACCGCAGGCATGCGGCTCGACTAACCCGAGCATGGCATTGGCGGCTATGGCGGCATCCATGGCTGTCCCACCTTTTTTCAAAATATCCAGCGCAACTTGTGTAGCCAGCGGCTGACTGGTGGCAGCCATACCATTTTGAGCGATCACTTCAGATCTTGTAGCGAAGGTCTTACCAGAAACTCTATCCTGAGCTGAGGATGCTAACGGAATAAGGCTGATGAGTAGCAGGATGATGTAGTTTTTCATGATCAATTATTTATACTGGATAGCGATAATAAGCAATCTAACCCGGCTGTTGAAGGGATGTTTTTTGGGTGGTTAGTAGTAAATTATTAGTTGAAGATGATAAAAGTCAAGGGTAGCTCATATAAAAGATCAAAACTATTTGGTGTTTTCTTGTTATTTTCTCAACAAGAAAAATAACTCTCATGAAACTCGACCGAATCTTAGATCAATTGAACTCACTAGAAAAGAATTCATTCTTGAAAGTGGTTGATACTTTAATCTCCGGGAATCCAAAAAACATTAAGGCAATCGATAAAATACTGAATGATGCCAGTGGTGACCTAAAAGCCATGGATAGTATTAATATTTCGAAAGTTTTTTCACTGTTGCAGGATGAGTTTGTAGAGCATTTGAGCAGCGCCTTTCTTAGGACTACCACGCAGCTTGGACTCCTAACTGACATCATTATTAGAGATGGTAATTGCATCATGAAACAGGACTGGTTTTCGAGACTCTATGAGACGGAACTGAAAGAACTGAAAAGGAAAATTAAAACGTTCAAGCATTTATTGGACGATCCTAAAAACGAAATTGACCCGGCGAGGCACAGGGACTACTTGATTTATTTGGCCTGTATCAAGACAGCATATGAAAATGATGATCTAAATAATCAGGAAAGGAAGATCACTTTTGAAGAACAGACAATTCTCAATACTCTTTCGGACAAACTTGAATTATCTAATGAAGAGGTTCGTCTTTTGAATTACTTCATTTTGCCGATCCATCATATGCCAATAGATGCGGTAATTAATGAGTTGAAGAATTTAGGGCTGATATTTTATTCGAAAAAAAGTAATATCCTCTATGTATCTGATGAGATCGTTTTTCTTATTCGCGGAATAAAAGGAAAAAGTGTAGCAGACAAATATTTCAGGAGGGTTCTACGCCAGCTTCGTGACCCTCAGATCAATATGATAGCAAGGAAGCACAACATTGATAGGCATCTTACAGTCGAACTAAAAATTAAAGAAATAATTAAGGAAGGTATCTCCTTCCGAGGCGTACTGTCGAGTGACATATTCAAAGAAGACACTCTTGTAACAGAGAAAAAGAAAGTCCTCAACGATTTGTGTGATAATAAACTAAAGCTCAACCTAACTAATAAGGGTGTCACATTAGAAGACAAGATCAACAACATAGTTCAGCACTTCGAAGAGGTTGAGAAGGACGATAAGGTTGGCATTTCTGTTGATGGCTATGACAAACTCCTTTTAGACCTATCCAGAACTATTCCAAAAGCGAATAAGACCTTAAAAGTTGAATTTGAACTACAAGATGAAAATGTAATGAGCAGCTCCATGCTTTTGGATTTCAACATTAAACCCAGAGATGTGTTGGAGATACTTCCAGAGAAAGAACTAAAGGCCTTTACTGAGAAACAAGGTATAAGTACAAGAGGAGATATAATAGGAAACATACTCGAAAATTATAAGGACTCAGAGAACCTCTATTTGGAGAATTTCACGAGTGTTGGCTATCGTGACTTGGCTACTCTAAAAGAGAATGGGCTTATGGTGAAAGAGAGTGAACTAGGCCTTCTTTTTGAGGACTTGACTAAGAAGATTTTCTCTAAACTCGGTTTAGAAGTAGATGACTCTTTAAAAGCTCGGCTGAATACAAACAAGGATAAAGTCGATATTCTGGTCAATCTTGGAGATCATAACCTTATCCTGATTGAATGTAAGTCAGTAAAAGAAAGCGGGTACAATAAGTTCAGTTCGGTCTCAAGACAGCTAAAATCTTACATGTCTTTGGCTGATAAAAACGGTTATAAGGTTATCAAATCCTTGCTGGTAGCTCCAGAGTTTTCTGATGACTTCATTAAAGAGTGTGGCCTTGATTATGAGTTAAACCTATCACTGATTACAGCCAATGCTCTTCGAAAAATTCTTGAAGCATTCAAAGATTCCAAGCACTCTACATTTCCTTACAACCTCCTCATGCGTGATGTGCTCATCCAGGAAGATAGAGTTATCAAAGCTATAGACAAGTAGCAAAATCAACGCTGAATTCCGACGCTCCGCTCAGAATGACGGGCTATTGCACGTTGCTCTCCCCCACAGTCATGCCGTAGGCATCTTATACTTTATGAAAGTGCGAATGACGTGTGAAGCTGTATAAGACCCCAGCCACGGCTGGCAGGCATGACGGGGTGACTTGCAGGATGGGTTATAGGAAGGATTGTTTGGGTTTCAGTTAAAACTTTTTGGATAGTTGCACAACTGGAAGGACGATTTCATATACAATTCTCCAACTATCAATTGTCAATTCCCCTAGTAGCCATACTTCTCCTTCCACATCCCTCTAAGTCGCTTGCGCATCTCCTCTTCCCTGGGATTCTGCCCCGGATCGTAGAATTTCGTGTTGTTGATTTCTTCCGGTAGAAAATCCATTGCCGCAAAGTTACCCGCATGATCGTGGGCATATTGGTAGCCCTTGCCATAGTCCATGTCCTTCATCAGCTTGGTCGGAGCATTGCGGATGGCCATGGGTACGGGTAGGTCTCCCGTTTGGCGAACGGCCTGTTGTGCTTTATTGATGGCCAGGTAGCTCGCGTTGCTCTTGGGTGAAGCAGCCAGATAGGTAGCGCATTGCGATAGGATAATCCGCGACTCGGGATAGCCGATCATACTCACCGCCTGGAAGGTATTGGTGGCGATCACCAACGCGGTGGGATTGGCATTGCCAATGTCCTCCGAAGCGAGGATCACCATGCGCCGTGCGATGAACTTCACATCTTCACCACCCTCGATCATGCGCGCGAGATAATACACCGCAGCATTGGGATCACTTCCGCGGAGTGATTTGATGAAAGCAGAGATGATGTCATAGTGCATCTCCCCCTGCTTGTCATAAATAGGTACCTTTTGCTGCACTGTATCCATCACCAACTGGTCGAGGATCGTCACCTTAGGTTCATTGACCGCATCAACAACGAGCTCGAAGATGTTGAGGATTTTTCGGGCATCTCCCCCCGACAGTTTGAAGAGTGCGTCGGTCTCTTTCAGTGTGATCTCCTTCGACTTCAGCTTTTCGTCCGCCAAACATGCGTGATCGATCAGCTTCAGCAAATGCTCTTTGTTGAGCGAGTTGAGTGTGTATACCTGACACCTCGATAGCAAGGCCGCATTGACTTCAAAGCTCGGATTCTCGGTGGTCGCACCGATCAAAGTGATCCGCCCTTTTTCCACCGCGCCGAGGAGAGCATCTTGCTGACTTTTGTTGAACCGGTGAATCTCATCAATGAAAAGGATAGTCTTGACACCTGGCCTAGCCTGCCCGATCACCTCGCGCACCTCCTTGACCCCCGCGCTAATGGCACTTAACGTCTTGAAGGGCTGCTTTACCTCGTTGGCTATGATATTCGCGATAGTGGTCTTACCAACACCAGGTGGTCCCCATAGGATCATGGAAGGAATCGTACCCGAAGAAATGGTCTTGCGAAGAATCCCATTTGCGCCGGTGAGATGCTCCTGTCCTACCAGCTCATCGAGTTTGGTGGGGCGCAATCGCTCAGCTAATGGTTGGGTCTCCTGAAACATGAGGGAATTTAGCCAAAGAGAATCGTCCGACCAATTAACTAGCTTTGCCGACTGTGAAAAATCAAGGGAACAGCCCGCTCTGGGTACATCCGGTACTGCTGATCGTAGGGTTGATCTATGGTGGCAACTATGTAGTGGCCAAGCTGGCTACTCCGGAGTTTATTCCTCCTTTCGCGTTCATCGTCCTCAGGGTGTTTTTTGCCTCTGTGATATTTGTGATCATTGGCTTTTTTGGAGTAAAAGAGCGTATCCGCAAAGAGGATGCTCCAAGATTATTGCTTTGTGCACTTTTTGGGGCGTCTCTCAATCAGATTCTGTTTTTTAAAGGTCTGACGCTGACCAGCGCTATTAGTAGCTCGATCATCATGACTGCCAACCCAGTGATTGTGCTGGTTTTTTCCGCTATCCTTCTTCGTGAAAGAATCACATGGGTCAAGACATTGGGTATTGCAGTAGGGCTGGCCGGAGCACTATTGTTAGTCGCCAGGAACGGATTTGATTTTTCTAATGGATCCTTCATCGGAGACTTGCTTGTACTGGGGAACGCCACCTCTTATGGCATCTACCTTGTGCTGGTCAAGCCACTGATGCATAAGTACCACCCCATGACGATCATGAAATGGGCCTTTTTGCTTGCGAATATTGTTGTCATTCCGGTAGGATGGTCACAACTGATGACCATCGACTGGTGGGTGCTTCCTCCGATCGCCTGGTACAGCATACTGTATGTGGTGCTTGGCACCACTGTATTGGCCTACATCCTCAATGCACTCGCGCTGAAGCATGTCAATCCATCTCTGGTGGGCACTTACATCTACGTGCAGCCGGTATTCGCTACCGCAATCAGCATGATCTTCCTCAATGAAACGCCTACCTGGCCGATGTTCTTTGCTACCCTATTGATATTTACAGGGGTCTATTTTGTGAGCAGACCAGCTGCCATTAGGACATTAAAAGCTGAGGCTGGCGAGTGATTTCTCAACATAGGCAAGCATCTCGTCGGTAAAGTCAAGATGGGTAACGAACCTGATCTCATGCTTGCCAAACGGCACTGCCAATATGCCTTGCTTCTCTAGTTCTCCCAACACCTCTTGCGGTGTAGTCTTATCGATCAATTTGAAAATGACAATATTCGTTTCCACGGGCAGTACGTCCTCCACGTAGGACTGTGCTGCGACCATGGCGCCAAGGGCTTTTGCACGATCATGGTCCTGCTGCAGTCGGGTGACATGGTTGTCCAATGCATAGATACAGGCAGCCGCGAGATATCCCGACTGACGCATGGCACCTCCGAATACCTTTCGCACCCTGCGCGCTTTCTTAATATTCTCGGTAGAGCCAAGGATAGCACTTCCCACAGGGGCGCCTAGGCCCTTGGAGAAACAGACGGAGATTGTATCGAAAATCTCACCGTAGGCGCGGGCATCATCACCTCTCGCCACCAAAGCGTTGAAGAGCCGTGCACCATCCAGATGTAGTTTGAGGCCGTACTTATTTGCTTCAGCCCTAATCGCACGTAGTTCGTCCAGGTCGTAGCAGCAGCCTCCGCCTTTGTTCATGGTGTTCTCGATAGAGATGAGGGTACTTTTAGGGAAGTGGATGTCATCAGGGTTGACTGAATCAGCGATCTGTTCGGCCTTGATCCTACCGCGATCACCATCGAGCAGCTTCAGTGAAACCATCGAATTGTAAGCCGGACCTCCACCCTCATAGAGATAGATATGTGATCGCTTGTCGCAAATAATCTGATCCTGCGGTTGAGTGAGGATCCTGAGTGCGATTTGGTTAGTCATGGTACCTGATGGGCAATATAGCGCCGACTCCATCCCAAACATGGTCGCCACCTTGGACTGGAGGGCATGGATCGTGGGGTCTTCATCAAATACATCATCACCTACCTGCGCCTCAAACATCGCTGCTTTCATCGCCAGTGTCGGCTTGGTCACGGTATCACTTCTTAAATCAACTATCATAGGTCACGGTTTCAAAGAGCAAACTATTAAGGTCGGTGGATATTTGCAATATGAAAGGTTCCCGGTGGATCTTGTCCGTTCAAATTATCATTATATGTATATTTAACCAATAGCAGTGATTTATGGACATACAAGCAACAAAACTCCAATTGGTACAGCAGATTCTTAACACCACTGAGAAAAAGGTTTTAGTGGAGGTTAAGCAGTTACTTGATCAATCAGATAATATGGATTTTTGGAACGAGCTCACAAGTGATGACCAAAAAGCAATCAAGGAAGGGATAAGTCAATTGGATCAAGGCAACTTTTATACAGCTAGTGAAGCCAGGAAAAAGATCCATAAACAGCTTAACTGGGATTAATTGGTAATTCGATACTCAGAAAGAGCAATAGATGATGAAGTTGAACTACTTCAGTACATTTCCGATAGGTTTGGAGAACAAAAAGCTAAAGAAATCTCTCTTAGGATAGATCAAGTTGTTGAGCGCATCTCATCAATGCCAGAAATGTACCCGAAATCTATTGTTATACCCGGGCTGAGAAGATGTGTCTTCAGCAAACAAACGTCCATTTATTATCGCTTTGATAATGAGGTGTTAGAAATTATTACGATTAGGAGTAACTATTCCAATCCAGAAGGTTCTTAATATTATTGCAACTCCCTCGTGACGGACGTGACCAAATACCTGGCACTGACATCCTTGTAGGTCAACAGCTCAATGGGTCGGCTTTTTTGGATTTTCAGGGCTTTCATAATCTCGTCCGTATTTAACCCCTTGTTGTGTTGTTCTTTGATATGGCCATAGAGCTCTTCGAAATAATGGAGCTTTCGAATGAGCTTTGATTTACCATCCTTAAATTGTGGGTTGTGATTGCAGAAGAGAAAGTCAAAATCCAGTCTCGCCAGCTTCTTAAGTGACTTGATCTGCTCACTCATGGACTCATGTTTTCGGAAATATTTGATCTTCTCCGCAACGAACAAGTCTCCTGGAAAAAGCCAACCCTGATTGCGCTCGTACAAGGCGATGTGCTCCGGAGCGTGACCGGGTGTATGGATGACCTCAAAACTGTACTTGTCAGTGTCGATTTTTCGATCGACCGGCCTAATCGCTACTTGTCCTGCAGGGCCAAACATTGCTTTCTGGTAAGGAAGAATCTCAAAACCCTTCGCCATAATCTCCATGGCGAGGATGTGTCCAAATAGCGGTACATCAAGCTGTTGCTTTAATGAGGCCGCATTACCGCTATGGTCCTCATGGGTATGCGTGAGTACTATCTGCGAAATATTCAGTTTGTCTACTAACCTGGAAACGGCGACCTTGGCGAGGCTGGGGCCAGTATCGATGAGTAACCCATCTACTTCAAAAAAATGAACCGGTTTGATCGGTTTTCCTAAATAGGAGACGCCCACCTTGTAGAGGTTGACTGCTCTTACTTTCTTATGCTGAATGTAGGATTTTCTAAACACCAATACCCTTGATTTTGCGGTCGCAAATCTAGGATAATCATAGTGCGGGACTAAGCGGTAACCATTTTTTTCTCCGCCATGTAAGCACCGAGTTTTTCGATCAAATAATTAGACAGCTGGGTATCCTCAGTGTTGGCGGCAAAGAAAGGCTGCATGCCTAGCACGTAGTTCTCAAACCCATCAAAATCCTGCTGTTCGATGACAGTGAGCAACTGATGCGCCTCCTCCATAAACAGTCGTACAATCTCCTTAACATACGGGTTGAAAATCTGAATCTCAGCGTACAGCCTGGGGGTCTGCATAACATAGCGAGTGAAGAAAATCACAAATATCCGATAGGTCGGCGAGGATAGCCTCTTAATCAATTCCAGGTTGTCACCGTGGCGTGCCAATGTCTTAGCACTCACAAATACATTGAAATGGTTGAGGCCCTGGATTATCCCCATGGTTTTGTCATGCTCGATATGATCTACTTCCATCACCTGAGCACCATCCTCAGCGAAGAGCGACTTCCACTTTTTAGTCGTATCGCTATTCTGCACATGGGCGTAGTTGAAAAGAATGACCTGCCCAACCACTGACTCAATCGTGGGAGCAAACATTGGGTGGATCGACAGGTAGTCGCACTCGACACTATCATATAGCTCGTGCAGTCGTTGAAACTTTTCGACGATTCCCGATTTTACACTACACACGTCGATGACCGTACGACCTTCCAGGTAAGGGAAAATCTGATCCAAAACTTTCTCCATGTGAGAAATAGGCACTGCGAGAATGATTATATCAGAATCTGTAACCAACTGGACATTCGTGAGATATTGCGTTCTGGAGTCATTCGAACTAAAGCCCACCTCGAGTCCTTTGTTCTGGAAATAATTGACCAACCACTTACCCATGCCCTGGCTACCGCCAATGACACCTATCCTTTCTTTGTCCATTCTAATCAAATAAGCCTCAAAGCTATTTCATGGTAGAGAACAAAATATGACGGAAATCACCGCATGACGGTGACCCTCATCAAGCCCTAATTGCTTGTACTAGTGCATTTAGATTTAATATCATTGGGCAGTAGACAATAAAAAAGCCATGTAGCATCTCTGCCACATGGCTTCTAACTATAACCGCTTACCAACTAAAAAACTTTATAAATCTGTATGTCACCCTTTTCCATAAGGAACTCTCCTTTGCGGATAAGGGTCTTCATATCCCCGGAAGGGACGTTTTCAAATTGCACTGTTTCTTCCATGATCAATTCGTCGTTCGAATTATATATTTGATAGGTGTTAGGTGTTATTTGCAGGGTGCCTGGTACAGTATTCGACTCCAACTGCGCTGAAATCTCATCTAAATCCTCTGCCATGAGAACTGGCAGTTCGACGATCACAATGTTCGAAGTTTTATTCTTATCATTTTCACCGGTGTTGTTTCCGGCAAAAGCATTAGCACACAAAGTGATAATCAATGCGAGAGTTAAAAGTTGCCTATTCATAATGTTGTTATTTTGAGTTTTGACCTTGCCTGCGTTGCTACTAACCACGTGCCACTTAATTCATATCACTCATTTTCAGTTAGTTATAATTTTATACATCGAATCTGACCTATACTCCTGTCACGTTTTCGGACATCCAACTGTACAGTTTTCCAGCAAAGAACCTTTTGTCATAGCTTGCGTATCTCGATCCTCAGAGTAGCCAATTTTGCTATATTTGCGCCTTCGTTATGAAGATATCCGCTTCCCTCTATTCCAGTAAAACACGACCACTTTCCCCGCTCATTGAGGAACTTGATCAATGTCACATCGATCTGTTCCACATTGACTGCAACGATGATCCGGCTGTCTTTGAGGATATCAAAGAGATCAGAAAGATTAGCAAAACACCGATCGACATTCATATTATTTCAGATCGACCTGAGCAATACTACCCTCAGATAGAGTCAATGGATCTTGAGTATGTGACCTTTCAATACGAAAACCTCACCAGCAAGCTCAGGTTTCCTAAAGCTCCGAATACCCGATTTGGGCTGGCGGTGACTTCCGATACACCCATAGATGTTTTTGAGGAGTACGCCGAGGAATGTGATTTTATCCTGATCATGACCACCACCCCTGGTCAGAGCGGTGGTAAGTTTCGCAAAGACAATTTCAAGAAGATCCGGAAGTTTCGGAATGCTTTTCCTGGTAAGGAAATCCATGTAGACGGAGGCGTCAATCACGAAGTGGGCTTCATACTCAGAATACTGGGCGTACACTCGGTAGTCTCCGGCTCGTACCTGGTGAATCATCAATCCATCGGGGCGGCACTCTTGCATCTCAAAAGTTCCTCCGTGCACTCGGACTACCAGATCAAGGATTTTATGATTGATCTGGAGGATGCTCCGGTGCTAAGAGATGGCGAACATGACATGAAGGATATCATCCAAACTATCGAAGATTACAGTCTTGGTTTTACCATGATTACAGATCACAGTGGCAGGTTGGCCGGACTCAGTAGTAATGCCGACCTGAGACGAGGAATGCTCAAAAACATCGACGATCTCAACACACTGAGCATCCACGATATAGTCAATGAGTCTCCGGTGACCATCAGTGAAGATGCGACAATCTCGGAGCTGCTCGACCTTATCCAGCACGAGCGATTCCTCATTTCATTTTTGCCCGTAGTGGCAGATAACAAAAAACTAACGGGCGCCTTGACCTTCATCAATCTTATTAGAAGCGAATCATGATCTTACATTTACATAAAGGCGTATCGGCTGATCGAGCTGAGGCTATCGCCGAAAAAACACAGTCCGTCTACTATGAGAAGGACGGTCAATACGTACTCATCACACCTTCAAAGTTGCAAACTGCCCCAGCAGGGTTTGCAGACGAAATAGCTGAGTCATTCCCTATGTCCAGCGATATACAGCTTGCCAGCAAGGACTACCGCAATGAGGTTCGTGAGATAGACCTCAAGCACACAAAGATTGGTGGTCAGACCGGCAATACCATCATGATCACCGGCCCATGTTCTATCGAAAGCTGGGAACAGATCACCGAAAGTGCTGAATTCCTCAAGTCGTTGGGTATTACGACCCTCAGGGCAGGCTGCTACAAGCCAAGAACCTCACCTTATTCTTTCCAAGGCCTGGGGCTGGAAGGGCTGAAAATGCTGTCCAAGGTTCGCGAGGAATATGGCTTCAATGTCATCACTGAAGTACGTGATGCTTCTCATGTCGAAGATGTGATTGAGCATGCCGACATCATCCAGATCGGAGCGAAGGCGATGTATGATCATGGCATCTTACGCCGCTGTGGCAAAGCAAGAAAGCCCGTGCTCTTGAAGCGAGGCTTTGGAGCGACATTACAGGAATTTGTACAAGCAGCTGAGTTTGTCCTCTCAGGAGGCAATGAAGATGTGATGCTCTGCGAGCGGGGTATCCGCACCTTTGAGACCAAGACGCGATTTACGCTGGACCTCTGTGGGGTTTCCTATCTCAAAGAGCACGTGAACCTACCGGTAATTCTTGACACGAGCCACGCCATGGGCTACCGCTACGGCGTGCCTGATCTTACCAGAGCATGTATGGCCATGGGTGTCGATGGACTACTCATCGAAAGTCATCCTGATCCATCGGTGGCCATGTCGGATGCCGCTCAGCAGCTTGATTTCAATCAGTACAAAGAGATGTATGCTTCTCTAGAGCCTATCGCGGCGGCTGTTGGCAGAAAGATGGTCTGATGGTCGATACCTCAAATATCAAACTGGCCCTGCTCGATGTGGATGGCACCATGACGGATGGTGGCGTATACGTCACTGAAGATGGCAAACAGTTCAAGAAATTCCATGCACGGGACGGTATGGGCATCAAGCTACTCCAAAAGGCCGGCATCCAGGTAGGTATTATCTCACATAGCAAAAGTACCGGCATGGTCACCACCAGAGCGGAAATGCTGGGTATGGAACATGTCTATGTAGGCTCACGGCCCAAACTGGAGGTCCTCGAAGAATGGCGCGCTGACCTTGGTCTCGACCTATCGGAAATCGCCTATGTCGGTGATGATGTCAATGACCTGGAAATCATGCAAGCTGTGGGACTCAGCGCTTGCCCGGCAGATGCCGTAGAAGCCATCAAAGCCATCTCTACCATCCAGCTTACCAGAAAAGGTGGTGATGGCTGTGTGCGGGAGTTGGTCGATGAGTATTTGTTGAAGTAATTATGCAAAAAAGGATTACTCTTCTGAAATAGAAGATTCCAAATTATCTGGGTTCTTACGATTATCCCAAAATGTCAACAATTCGATTTGATCAGGTTGTACTCTGTAGAACAAGCTTACCTGCTTTACAACAACAGCTCGGTAAGCATTTTTAGTTTCTGAGAAGATATACTGTTTGGGGTATTTCCTTATGAATCCAATTATTGACTCTGTTCTATCAATAAATCTAGAAACAGCTGTTTGCCCCCATTGTTCATTGAGATAGTCCAAAATCTCTGAGTAGCTTTTCTGGGCTTCTGGAGACCAAATAATTCGGTTACTCACGAATCGAGGTACTTCTCTCGAATTGTTTTCATTACCTCCTCGTGAGGTATCCCTTCACCTCGGTCAAGTTGAGCAATCCCTGTTGCTATCGAATCCTTCGCGTCTTGGGTCAACTCATCCCACCAGTCCCCTTTGTTCTTGTGAGATTCGAAGATGCCATGAACTAACTCAAGCATAGTAGAATCAGCGTTATTGATATATTCATGGAGTTCTTTTTTTAGCTCAGTTGTGCTCATAGGATTAGCCTTTGAATAAAATTAAAGAATGTTCATCTAATGAACTAGTCGTTCGAATTCTGCTCGCCGTTGATGGTGCTTTCACCATCAACCTCAGGATGTGAAAATAGCTCGTTGGTGACAACACCAACGAGGGCGGACTCGATATTACTAGGGTATTGCATAGCGAAAGAAAAGCTCCTTGGTAAAAACGCCCAAAAGGGAATGAGAATTTCACAAGAACAAAAAACAAGTGTTATTCGATATCTTTGATACTTACTTGGGGACATCAAAACTCGTAAAATCTACATAGCCTAATGTCAGAACAAAATTTTAAGAGAGGCGATTTAGTACAATTAAAATCTGGGAGCCCAGAAATGACTGTTGTAGGTTATGATCCAGAAGATAGTCTTAATGTGACCTGCACATGGTTCAACAACAACGCGCCATTGGAGAAGTCTTTTCATCAAGACTTACTTCTCAAGACTAAGAGTTTTCGTGTGGAGGATTTTTTTGATTTAGAGGAATAATGGATCAAATATTCGAAACGGGCGATGTTGTACGTTTGAAATCGGGAGGCCCAAATATGACAGTTGTTAAGTATGAACCAAAAGATGGAGTTGAGGTCACTTGTCAATGGTTCAACACTGACAAGCTAATTGAAAAATCATTTCATCAAGATACTTTGATGAAGTATTCTTCTCCATCCATTTTTACAACTGGAACTTCTAGAGATAGGTATCGTTTTTAGTGCAATGGTGAATCAAAAGTATCAAATCGGTGACGAAGTTCAACATAAGTCAGGTGGACCAAAAATGGTTGTAAGGGAGTATGACCCTGTGGATGGAGAGCATGCTACTTGTGAATGGTTCGATAAACAGCATAATCGCCAAGAGGGCTCATTTCACCAAAACACCCTTAAAACTCATCGGCCACCGACAATTAGGTTTACTTCAATTTGACAATCCTACTTCATATGAGTGAGCAAAAGTTTAAGATCGGAGATATTGTAAAGCATAAATCAGGAGGTCCAAAAATGGTGATTCAAAAGTATGAACCGACCGATGGAGAGTTCGTTACCTGCGAATGGTTTGATATAAAAGATATTCCAAGGGAAAAGTCATTTCATCAGAATACATTAGAAATGTACAAGCCAAAGCAGCCTTATTCGAAAATCACCCTCAGCTAATATATCAAAACAGCTGGGCTAGATTCAATGCCAGACCAGATAACGAAGCTGTATCGCCAACAATCGATAGTAAGCTTCTAATAGCAAATTTTGGAGCTCTCTGATTCTCAATCCCTTCCTGTATTTCAGATAAACATTCAAGTACCTCGCTCTTAAATCCGTGTTCTAAGTTTTTATCATGTTGCAGATTATCCCTTATTTCCCGAATAATTGATTCAGCCTGTTTCTGTTGAGTTTGGTTAATGGTAACCTGACTGGAATTCACGACAATATTAGCCTGTGGACTATCGACAATATGATAGTTATTAATAATACTCTGCCCTTTCTTTGCGTAAGAGTTTTCCTCACAATAATCAATCCCTTTGGAGGTTATTCTTGCCTTCTTTAGAATACTACTTAAATCCTTCAAGTTGATATATTTGTCATTACTAAGGTCATCTGCCAATCTAGCAACTTCTGTTATATTGGTTGACACACTGTTTGATTCCAAAATGTCTTTCAAATTGTAATCCTGATTCTCATCCCTACGATCATACAAAAATCTCAAGATTATATCTTTCTTCTCAGATTGCTTCATGTAATTAAAATTAAAAAGTCTAGTCTGATCCGCGTTTGCCAAGCATACCCATCTACTGGTGTTCTGGTTGTGAACGAAGGCATAACCTAAACCTAGTTCAATTCTTCTCCAAATCCACCTTGTACTGATCCTGCTCTTTGATCAATACCTCCACGGCCTTGGTTAGCTGCTGATCGACTCCAGAGATGATTTGCTCTGGTGCATTCGGCAGCTTGATATCCGGTTCCAGTTGATTATTCTCCAGGTACTCTCCGTCCATGGTCAGCATGCCTACCTGAGGGATGCCAAACACCAATGTCGGGTCGATCTGACGCTCCCACCATACAGCTGTGCCTGTTCCGGGTACGGGCATCCCAATGATCTGCCCGATCTTCTTCGACCGATACGCAAATGGGAACATATGCGCATCAGAGTAATTACTCTCTCCAACAAGTACGACGGTTGGCTTTGTCCACTTAAACTGAGGCTCGTAACCCAGCCGCTTCTCTCTCGGGGCAAACTGGATGTACTTCTCTCCTGACAGGAAGGTGGCAAGATCTTCATGTAGCCAGCCTCCACCATTGAAGCGGGTATCGACAATCAAGGCTTCCTTCTCATAGTTTCTTCCTAGTACCTCTTCGACTACCGTTCGGTAGCTGCCATTATTCATCCCCCTGACGTGCACATAGCCAAGACGACCGTCCGACATCTCCTCCACCTTGTCACGCATGAGATCAACCCAGCGATCGTAGAGCAGACCATATTCTGCACCCATCGAAATGGGTTTGATCACTTCCTCCCAGCGCTGACCGTTGGCCGGGTTGTGCAGGTTGAGCAAGGTATTCTTATCCTTGATTCGATTGAAATGACTGAAGTAATTCGCGTTAGCTGCTATAGCAACGCCATTGATCTTTTCGATGATGACGCCAGGCACTACTTTCGAGTCTGCATTGTCCAATGGCCCTTTGGTCATCACCTCCGCTACACGCAAGCCAGCGCCGGTATAGTTCTCATCGTAAAACAAACCGAATGAGGCCGTTTCATCTCCGTTGGGATCGTTTTCGCGGTAGCGGCAACCTGTATGTGAGGCATTGAGCTCACCGAGCAGCTCTGAGAGCATTTCTGCAAACTCGTGATTATTGCTAATGTGGGGAAGGAACATGGCGTACTCTGCATAGTAGAAATCCCAATCCACACCGTGGAGATCCTCCACATAAAACTTTTTCTGCACTTGCCGCCAGGTATGATCAAAAATGTAAGCACGCTCACCGGCCGGGTCAAACATCATTTCACCTTGCGTCTTCAGTGGCGTTTTCTTACCTGACTCAGTGTCGATTTTGAAGATTTTTCCACCTCCTTGTACAAAGACGTTCTTGTTGTCTTTATCCAGAAAGAGACTATTGGCCTGCGAGCCTACCTTAGTAAGCAATTTCGTCTCCTTCTCACGAGGCTTGGTCATCCACAGATCGTATCCATCCTCATATTCTGCTAAGTAGTAGAGCTTCTCGCCATCATCAGATAGCACCGCATCATTAAGCAGTGAACTGTGCTGCGTCAGGCGCAATTTGCGGTCATCGATCCCGTCAAGGTCTACCTTCACGACTATTTCTTCCTCTTCCTTATCATCTTTATCGTCCTCGTCTTTTTTGTCCTCCTTCTCCTCTTCTTTGAGCAATGCAAAGTCCTCTTTAGATAATATGAACTTGTCGTACGCCTCTTGCGTGAAGAACATGCTATAGACATCACCGGAGGCTCCCCAGCTACCATGGTTCTTCATCCCGTCCCTATCGGAAAACCAAATCATCATCTCACCATCCATGGCCCACTTAGGAGTAAAGTCTGAGTAGCCGCTGTTCGTAAGGTTGATGATTGGTTCCTTACCAGAAGCTTTGATCAGTCCGGCCTCAGGTATCCATTGCTGGTCACGATTGAAGTTGAGCAGAAACCACTTGCTGTCGGGTGACCATTGATAATATTGATCACCGTCGGAGTAGGAGTAATTGGCTTGTGCCTCATAGATCATCCTGGCAGCCTTGGTATCCAGGTTGACTACCTTGAGCGATACGCGCTCCTCCAGATAGGCCACTTCCTTACCATCAGGGGAGAACGCAGGCTGAAATTCCTCCTTGGCGGTAGCCGCTACAGCCTCCTCAGAAATAAGCGTAGAGGCGTAGAAGTACTTTTCCTCCTCGCGATCAATCGTAGATACATAGACATTCCAGCTGTTGTCGCGCTCACCAGCATACACTAGCGACCTGCCGTCGGGGCTAAAGCTCACACTCCGCTCCTGCTCCGGTGTATTGGTGATGCGCTTCGTCACACCATCCTCAACAGAGCTGACGAATACCTCTCCCCGATAGATGTAGGCAAACTCTTTGCCGTTAGGTGATGGTGACATCTCTGTGATTCCTTCAATAGGCTTTGCTTTCACAAGATTGCCACGCGTATCATTCGCTATCGCAATATTGATCTTTTGTGGCTCGCCACCCTGGGATTGGGTGTAGAGTTCACCGTTCCAGGAATAGCAAAGTGTGCCGTTGGAGGCCATGGTCAGAAAGCGTACCGGGTGACCTGTGAAGCTGGTGACAGCTTGTGCTGATGACTCGCTATCACTCATCTTGTAGACGTTGAAATGGCCGCTGCGCTCACTAAGCCAGTAGATCGTATTGTCATTGGGGTTCACGATAGGGTTGCGGTCCTCGCCCTCCCAGGAAGTGAGCTGGGTGTAGGTCTTTGCCGCTACATCGTAGTACCAGATATCTCTTGTTATGCTGGAGGTATGGTGCTTCCTCCACGGATCTTCATATCCCTTGCGGTCATGAAAGTATATGCGTGAGCCGTCTGGATTGATCCTGGCATCTTCGGCCGGAGTGGTGAGTACTTGCGTCACCCGCCCTCCAGTAGCCGGGACGCTATACAATTCTGCTAAGGTTCTGTTAGGAAATTGGGCATTGGTGTAAAGGTCGATCCTTAGGGAGGAAAACAACACCTCGCTATTGTCTGCTGTAAAGTCTGATGGATAATCATTGCCAGAGTGGTGCGTCAGGCGCTGCGCTTCGCCACCGGAAGCTGGCATGACGAACACGTCAAAGTTGCCATAGCGGTCGCTGGCAAAAGCCAGTTGGCTACCATCATGTGACCAGACGGGCATGAAGTCATGCGCCGCATCGATCGTCAAAGGTGTTGCGGTACCACCGCTCGCATCCACCCGGTAGAGGTCTCCCTGGTAGGTGAAAACTACGGTCGATCCGTCAGGGGAAATCGACGGGTATCTGAGCCAGAGTGGTTGGGCTACCAAAGACCCAATAGAAATAACAAAAGTGCAGAGGGTTAATGCGAATGTTTTCATCTTGCGTGATTTAAGGATGGGTAAATTAGCCCACACAAGATGGATATACAAAACCGGAGCTTGGCATAGCGTAAGGCTACTCCCGCTTATCCGTTTTTGTCCAAAAGTTGATCATGACCGCTATCTCCTCACCGATGAAATTCTCCATAGATGAATGCTCATAATCTGCCCCAACACCAAAGTCAATTCGGTTGAGAGTAGTTCTGATTTCTGCCGCTATGTTCTTACCTGTGTGCTCTGTGAGACGAAATGGTAACGTAAGTGAAGATTTCACACCATGCATGAAAAGATGGCCGGAGATCTGGTACAGACTATCCTCCACCTGGCTGATCCTGGAAGACTCAAAGATGATCTGTGGATATTGCTCAGCATCAAAAAAGTCAGGAGTTCGCAAATGATCATCCCTATCAGGAATGCCTGTATCAATACTCCCTACCTCGATGATAAACCTGATCTGAGAGTTAGTAAACGCTGTGGTGTCAAGGTTCATTTTCAAATCAAAATCGTTAAACCGGCCGAGCACTTTGGTCACACCCCCGGCTATTGGCACTGAGAAGGCGACCGTTGAGTGATTAGCCTCAACCGTGATACTGCGCTGAGCCTGTGTAGCACTAAGGACTACTAATTGAATCAAGAATAAGCAGAGGAGAAGTCTCATATTTTTTTGCTTAAACTAACTGCTTCGATCATGCTCTTCAAGGCTTAGGGACGAATTTCAGCTAAGTAGTGACGAATTTCGGACAATTAGCCTGTCCACTTGCCTTTTGTACCTCGCTGAGGAAGTATAGACCTTGCCGGAGGAGGTAAAAAACTGATAGCACCGATCACCCAAATACTTAAGTTCGACGAGTTTGCTCGGTCTGATCAAAACCGATCGATGAATACGAACAATTCCATATTTTGAGAATAGATTTTCGGCGGTACGGCTTGTCATTCGGCATTTTATCTGCTCATCATTGCACTGGAGAATCACGTAGTTCCTATCGGAATAAATAGCCTCAAGATTTTGCGTATCTACCCAATGATGGCCTACTGTCGACTTTACCCTTATGCGTTTGTTTAGCTGAGGTTCGCGTTCAATAATCAGTATGAGCGCAACGAACAGCAGGTAGATCAGATAGTTTTCCGGTAGGCTGGATAAGAAATGAGGATAAACCTCCATAAGCAGGCTACCGTCAATGCGGTCTATCAATCCAAGAGAAAATCGTAAGCCAAAGTCAATAGCCAGTGAAAAGGCGCGATGGAGCGGAACAATGAGCAGGCCCAAGGCTACCAGAGCGAACACCGAAAGAGGTCTGGTGAATAAAATTCGCGGTAGTGCCCTCCTGCTGATGGCAAACAGCCCTAGCCACAATAGCGCCGGAATCAGATAGAACGCAGACAAATCCAGAAACTGAATGAGATCAAAACTGAGGGTGCTGGAAAAATGTGTGACAAAAGTCTGCGACAAGGCCAGTGCAATAAAAAGGACACTCAAGGCCCACGGTCGAAATAATGTTGAGGTGGTCAAGTACTTCATGCTTGTAGTTTCGCTTAGTCTAAGATAAAACTTTCATAATTCATTTTGGTTTATATTATAAACTACTTTATACTTGCGTTGTAACTTTACTATTATGGAGAAATCATTATCTAGTCAGGAGAGCTTGGCGCTGATCACGCAGATGATCAATCAGTCAAAGCAGAACTACAATAAGAGTAGTTTCTACTTTCTTCTTTGGGGATGGGTGGTAGTAGTTGCCGACCTTGGACATTATTATCTAATGGAATTCACAAGCTACTCACATCCATACATCGTATGGCTAATCACCATACCCGCATGGATCGCCTGTGCTATCTATGGATCTCGGCAGTCCAATCGCGCCAAGGTCAAGACACATATGGACAGTATTTATCAAACGGTCTGGATTGCATTTGCCTTTCCTGTATGTGTGGTCATTTTTGGAGGAGGAATCATTGGACCAAATAATATTACCGGACTCATCATGCTAATGGCGGGTTATGCGCTGGTCATCACTGGCAAAGTACTTAAATTTCGACCCATCTTTTATGGTGGTCTTGTTTTGTGGGCTGCTGCATTATTAGCCTTATATTTCAATGACAGTAGTCAGTATCTCATTGGGGCTATCGGAATTGCCCTTGGATATCTGGTACCAGGCTATATGATGAAAAGTAAAGAAAATAATGCCTGAATTCGCTGATCTTGATCCGCTATTGCACTCGCAGCTTCGGCTCGGTATTATGTCCATTCTGATAAGTGTGGAGAGTGCAGAGTTCGTCTACCTGAAGGAACAAACGAATGCCACCGCCGGCAATCTCAGTGTCCAGTTGGATAAGCTCTCTAGTGCAGGCTACATCAGTGTGATCAAATCATTTAAAGGCAAAAAACCAGTCACAACCTGTAGTATTACCAAAATTGGAATCGCAGCATTTGAAGCTTACGTAAAGGCATTGAACAGCTATATCAAATAAGCCCATGATTATGACAATCTATGACCAACAGCGCGAGACAATAAAGAGGGGGTCATTCTCTTCACTACTCATTAATAACTAAAAAAATTTACCTATTTGGTTTACTTTATAAACTACTTTATCATGAAAAAGAAAACTATAACAACCATCGTATCTGCAGTATTCATTCTATGGAGCATGTCACTTACCGGATATGGGCAAGCCTCAGAATGGCAAAAGCTCCAATACCAGGCCTACCTCAACCAGGACATTTCACTATGGCACAAAAGCTTCAAGCTGGCCTCTGCTGGCAATGACCCGCTTGAGATTGGTTTGGCTGGTTATGGTATTCTCAATGCATCACTCCCATTACAAAATGAAGATCTGTTTGACGAGTATCTGGAGGATACCTCTGAGCCGCTTGAAGAATTGATAGATCAGGAAGGAGCAGATATGGGTGAAGCCAAAGCGATCATGTCCGGTGTTCTTGGTCTGCGGATCGCATTTTCGCCAGTCAAGGGCATGTTCCTGGGGGCCAAAAGTGGGAGCTATGCAGACGATGCGATCAAAGAAGCGCCTGAAAGCTACATCGCATGGAAACTGCATGGCAACTACAGATACTATACGCCGGGAGCATTCGGGGGAGATATCAAGAGGGCAGCAGAAGCTCTGGAGAAGAGTATAATGCTCATGGAAAAGGATCCGGCGCTCACCAAGGACAACTGGATGTTTATAGATGCTATGGCTCATCTCGGTCAGGCCTATGTGCAACTCGAGCAGCCTGATAAAGCCAGGGAGATCTATGAAAAAGCGCTCCAAGTTGAGCCCAACTATAGATGGGTCAGCAAAGTGCTAATGCCAAAACTAGAGGCACAGTAAACCATTCCGAAAGGTGCGTTTTATGAAAGCCTCAAACATCACAGCCATTCTGGTAAGTCTGCTTCTAAGCCTGGCGGCCAAAGCGCAAGACGGGCATGGTGTCCTCATTACAGATCAGGAGACGGGCGAGCCGCTCTTTGGGGTGAATGTTTATCCCATTGATGATATGAGAGCCGGGCTTTCGTCTAATCTTAATGGCGAGGTGTTCATAGAAGCAGTGCTGCTGGATGAATATGCAAGTTGGCGCGTGTCGTATATCGGCTATGATCAACTCACGCTGACCAACCAGCAGCTCATGTCCCTGTCCAAATTGGTGCTTGGAAGTACCAGCACCAAACTGGCAGACATAGTGGTCACCGCTGATCGTATGGCAGCCGAGGAGTTTACCATTAAGAAGATGGATCAGCTACAAATCTATCAGAACCCTACAGCTAAGGCAGACCCTGTCCTTGCGGTCAACAGCATGCCGGCCTCTACGACTACAGATGAATCCGCCAACATTAGCTTGCGTGGTAGCAGTCCGCTGGAGACCGGAATCATGTTCAACAATGTCCCGATCTACAATGCAGTCAAATTTTCCAATCTCAATGGCATTGGCACCTTCAGCATTTTTAATACGGCAATCGTTGACCAGGTCAATGTATTTCCTGGTAATCCACCGCTAGAGTATGGCAATGTCTCTTCGGGCCTGATTGCAATAGAGACGCTTAATAAGGTGCCAGAACAATCTCAGACCAGTGCTATTCTATCGTTGGCCAGCTTTGGTCTGACACACAGCCGAGCCCTGGGTAACAAGGCCGCCATCAGCGTTTTTAGCAATTATCAACCTTCGGGGATTATCAAAGCATTGAATCCAGCTGCTCTGGAAGAGATCCCCTATTTCAAGAGTTTGGATGTAGGTGTCAACTTTCATGCTCAACTCGGTTCCCACTGGAAGATCAAGTCGTTCACCTACTATCTGGAAGAGGACTATGAGTTTGCGTTTCGTTCCCCCTCATTTATTGGTCCGTTTCATCAGTCCACGCGCAGGATGTTCACCATCAACAATCTCTACTATCAAGCTGGTGATCATCTGCTATCGCTCAATACTGGCATTAACATCAATGAAACGCGCTTCCGGTTTAGCCAATTTGATATACAGCAACCGGGAAGAGATCAATTTGTGAGTATCAATTATCACTACAGCAAAAATGACTGGGAGCTGAAAGGTGGACTCAGCCTGGATCACCAGTCCTTTGATTTTGAAGGTGTCTTCCCAAGGTATGATTATGCCTATGACGAACAACATCCGGCAGATTCCGGTAGGTTCGATACCTCACTGGAGATAGCCGAGCTCTATCTCTACGGCAAGCGATCCTTCAGTGACAGGCTGATCATTGGGTTGGGCTACCGCAAAAACTTACAACGCGTCGGCGGTCGGGATTACCACAGCGCTCAGGTCAATGCCTTCTACAAGTTTAATGAAAAGACAGAGCTGATCGCTGGGGTTGGCCAATACAACAGACACACCATCGACCGCCGCACATTTCTTCCGCTTGGTTTCCAGTCTCGTCAGCTCTCACTCGACCTGCACTGGAAAGGCAGAAAATGGATCCGGCAATTCTCGGTCTACTACAAGACCTCCGATCTCACGGTGGCCGATGGCATCAATCGTCCCAGACAGCAACTATTAGGTACGGAGTTATTTGGGTCGGTAAAGCTCAATAGTCGGCTTAGTGCCCAAGCCTCTCTAGCCCTACTCACCAATCTCGATGAGCAACCCACTTTCAGTCAGCTACAGGGCACTACCGTCAACTATTTTCTGCGGGGGGAGCTCAGCCAGACACTTGGTGTTGGCTGGACGCTAAACATGATCGCATTGATTCGTGAAGGCACTTACTATGCAGAAATATCCGGATCAGAAATTGACGAAAATCTCAACGTATATGTGCCAGCCTTCAACGAAGAACCCGGGCAGTTTTCTGCTTACCAGAATGTTAGCATTAGTGCTAGTAAACTCCACCCTATCAGTGATAAACTTGCTGCTGTGTACTTCGTGAGCCTCAACAATATTTTTGATCACAAAAATGAACGTGGGCTTATTTACAATGAGGACTATTCCCAGTCAGAGGCGAGCTATTTTTCGCGCCGACTAATCTATTTTGGAGTATCGCTCAACTTTTAAGTACTCAAATTGACCACTCGTCTAATTACTTTGCCTAAACGGATTTATCACCTACTTTTGCGGCAAACGATTTCAAAGAACATGAGCGTACTCGTCAATAAGAATTCCAAAGTAATTGTACAAGGTTTTACTGGTAGTGAGGGCACATTCCATGCCTCTCAGATGATAGAATATGGCACCAACGTCGTTGGTGGTGTGACCCCTGGCAAGGGTGGTCAGAAGCACCTGGACAAGCCTGTATTTAATACCGTGGCTGATGCTGTCGAGAAAACTGGCGCTGATGTCTCCATCATATTTGTGCCTCCGGCGTTCGCATCGGATGCGATCATGGAAGCTGCTGATGCTGGCATCAAGGTGATCATCACCATTACCGAAGGGATTCCTGTAAAGGACATGATTGCTTCTAAGCGGTACGTGAAAGCCTACAACGCAACGTTGGTAGGCCCTAACTGTCCTGGTGTCATCACTCCAGACGGTGCTAAGGTGGGCATCATGCCGGGATTCGTCTTCAAGCATGGCCGAGTTGGAATCGTATCAAAGTCAGGCACATTGACTTACGAAGCTGCTGATCAGGTAGTAAAGGCAGGATTGGGCATTTCTACCGCAATCGGCATTGGTGGTGATCCTATCATTGGGACGTCCACAAAAGAGGCTGTCCAGTTGCTCATGGAAGATCCTGAGACTGACGGTATCGTCATGATCGGTGAGATTGGTGGTAACTATGAGGCAGAAGCTGCGCGCTGGGTAAAAGAGAATGGCAATAAAAAGCCAGTGGTAGGCTTTATCGCCGGACAAACTGCACCTCCCGGCAGAAGAATGGGACATGCGGGAGCCATTATTGGTGGTAAAGACGATACAGCGGCCGCTAAAATGGCCATCATGGCCGAATGTGGTATCAATGTGGTGAGCTCACCTGCGGATATTGGCGCAACAATGAAGTCAGTATTAGCTTAGCCCTAGCCCTCATATCTAAAAAATCAAATCCCGCTTTTGCGGGATTTTTTGTTGGTGGCATCCAAAGATTGATAAGTAGGACTACCTTAGTCCTATATAACTGTTCGATACTATGCCATCGTCTGATATACTTGCAAACAAACGCGTACTGATCGCAGAGGACAACAAGATCAATATTATTGTTGCGCGGAAGCTATTGGAAAAATGGCAGATGGTAGTGGATGTCGCCGAAACAGGATTGCAAGCAGTGGAAATGTACGATGATCATGATATCATACTCATGGATATACATATGCCCGAGATGGACGGTTACGCCGCGTGTGAAGAACTGCGCAAGGCAGGCGTCACAGTGCCCATAGTGGCAATCACAGCCTCTACGCCCATCGATGAAAAGGACAAAGTAGTGGCTCGAGGAATGGACGACTGCTTGTCTAAGCCATTCGTACCCGAGTTGCTTCAAGCAATGCTTATCTCACATCTTTCCTAGGCGATCATTCGTCCTTGAGGACATTGACGGGATTGCTGGTTGCCGACTTGATCGACTGATACAGCACTGCCAGGAAAGCCGTCAATATCCCGAGCCCTGCCGCAATCATGAAGATGTCCCAGGAAAAATCAGTTCGGTACTCAAAATCGGCCAACCATTCATTCCCTACAAACCAAGCCAATGGTCCTGCAATCAGAATGGCATAAAGTGCCAACTTGGTGAAATCTCGAGAAAGCATCATCACTAACTGCGCTACGTTAGCTCCCAGCACCTTGCGGATACCGATTTCCTTCGCCCGCTTTTCAGCGGTGAATGAGGCTAAGCCAAACAACCCTAAACCTGCGATCATGATCGCTAGGATGGTGAAAAAGTTGAGTAGCTGTCCAAGGCGCTTCTCAGATTCAAAACTGGCGAAAAAAGCCTCATCAGTAAACCGATAACGGAACGGCAATGAAGTATCTGCCTGCTTCCATTTTTCTTCAACTTCTTCGAGCAAACTTGTGAGCTGCTGCCCATTGACAGATGACTCAAGTCTTATAGAGATGTAATTGACATCACGCTTATAAATCCTAGCACCATAGGTAAATATCACAAGCGGCTCTATAGGCGAGTTAAGAGAAGAAAAATGGAAGTCTTTCATCACACCCACCACATTGAACCTGGTCTCACTTGGCGTATACACTACTTTCTTGTTGAGGAGGTCACCTGATGCATCCCATCCCAGAGCTTCAGCAGCCTTTTCATTGATAATGACATTTTCTGCTTCAGCGCCATAGTCCTTTCCAAAAAACCTTCCTTGTATCAATTCCACACCTAGAGCATCCAGGTAGTCCTCATCACCTACGATGTAAGACAAGGGTATTTCACCTATCTCCGTATCATGGCTTGTAAAATGATCGCTATTCCAGACGGCAGGTGGAGCACTATCTGATCTTGAGGCTGATTTCACTACGGGAATAGTCTTTAGCTCTTCCAGAAAAGATCCTTGCTTTTGCCCCAGCCGCTGTGTCTGCGATATAACGATGAGATTATTCTCATCAAACCCCAGACTCTTACTCTGGAGAAAATTTAATTGTCGGTAGACAAGAATGCTCAGGATGACCAGGCCTATCGAAATAGCAAACTGTGAGATGACCAGGACGTTTTTGACCTGCAGGCCGCTGCGGGTTGTCTCAAGCTTGCCTTTCAATGCCTTGACCGGTCCAATCTTCGATATCATCCATGAGGGGTAGATGCCGCTCAGCACACCAGTAGTTAGGGCCATACCAGAGAGCACGATGATCAAATAGGGCTTGTCCAGTATAGATAGCGAAAGATCGTTTTCAAAAGTACAATTGAAGTACGGTAGACTTATTTCCGCCAGGCCGATGGCGAGTAGTACACCCATAGTGGAGAGAATCAACGATTCCATCAAAAACTGGATCATAAGCGTCTGCTTGTTGGCTCCTAAGGATTTCCTCACTCCCACTTCTCTCAGCCTTCCAGCATATCTGGCAGTGGCCATGTTGGTGTAATTAACGCATGCAAGTGTTAGAATCAAGAGGCCTACTACCGCGAAGAGATAGACATACTGAATATCACCCACCGGGCCGAGTCGATTGGGTGAGAAGGCAGACTTCAGCCAAATGTCTCGTATCGGCATCATGAAAAGATTCCAATCCTTACCGCTTGCCGTGTATTCCTCAAATGTCTGACCATAAACGCGCATCAATGAGGCTTCCGCTTCAAATGAGGGGAGCTCAAAAAGGCGTTGCTCGACCTGTTGCACATTAGCATCAGGGAGGAGCTTGACATAAGTGACAAAACCTGACCAAATCCAGCTCCATTGCATTCGGCTGATATTCTCATATGAGTTAGTGCTCGTGATGATCTCCGCCTTAAAGTGCATATTGGACGGCAGGTCTTTCATCACACCAGTAACCCTGTAGGTCTGCGTGACTTCACCGTTGGTAATCTCCAGCATTCTCCCCAGTCCGTCGCTGGAATCAAAATACTTATTCGCGATAGATTCACTTATCACCACACTATTGGGCAGCTGCAAGGCGCTGGAGCGATTTCCCGATAGGAAATCAAACTGAAAAATATCGAAGAAGCTACTATCTGCCGCCAATAGATACATCTCCTCAAAAGACATCTTCTGCCCGGCTTTGTCGACTGACACCAATGAAGTGTTAGGTGTCATCACATGTGTGACGGCTTCTATTCCAGGTACGTTAGCACGAATGGCAGGCGCAACCGCAGGGCCCGTCGACCCAAAGCGTTCATAAGCATCACCCCAGATGAATGTCTGATCAACACGATAAAGTCGATCCGCATCCTTGTGAAATGTATCATAGGAAAGCTCTTTTTCAATGTAAAGCCACAACAGCAGAAAGACACCCAGGGCAGTCCCGAGCCCCGCAATATTGAGAATAGAATAAAATCGCTGCTTCTTAAGATTGCGAATGCTTACCAGAAAGAGATTTCGGATCATGATAGTGAATTTACGGACTTCCCAAGTCAATTAGCATACCAGCAATTTTTACTCTGATAATCAGTCACTTACGCAATTAGTCGTCATTTGAATTGTTCGACTGACACCAGCACCGTCCGAAATCAGACAGTTTTGACTAAAACCCTGGCAAATGAAACTGTCGTAAGAATCAAACCATTAAGAATTTGAGCTTTTGCTCTTTTACAAACATTACCTTTGTTCCAACCATCATGCCCAATAGCCAAATAACTTATTTAAAAAAGGCGTTTACCTATGTCGTCAATAGGTACGTGCTGTCCAAGCCATACTTGATTGGTATAAGCGAAGAATACGGCATTAAGCTTAAGTTCCGGACGCAGGACGGTGGAGGACGAGCTATTTACAAAAAGGGTGTCTACGAGGCTGAAATATCTGAATTGCTAATAAGAAACCTGGTACTCTCAGCGGGTGATGTGATTCTGGATGTGGGTGCTAATATCGGTTGGTATTCGTTGCTTATCTCTCGATTTGAAAACCCAGACATCTCCATTCATTCATTTGAGCCCGATCCTGATAATTATGCCTGCCTGGTTCATAACCTTGAGTTAAACAAAGCGCACAATGTGCATGCGCATGCAATGGGTGTCTCTGACGTGACCGGCACCAAGACTTTGTTTCTGTATAAGAAAAGTAATACCGGCCGACATTCTATGCTCGAAATCAACTCAGGTGATAGCATAGATGTTCAGACCGTAAGTCTAAATGATTTCTTGGTTGATCAGGACATTGAACCCGGCTCTGTCAAATTCCTTAAAATTGATATTGAAGGATTTGAATACTTCGCTTTTCAAGGAGCACGTTCTCTACTGGCTAGCGTGCCCTATGTTATTGCGGAGTTTTCCCCGGGCTATATGAGGAAAGGTGGAGTAGAGCCAGCCAAGCTCCTAAACCTTCTACGGTCACATGACTATAGACCCTACAGCATTGATTTTGACGTCACACCAATAGCGGATGAGACCTTATTAGACAGAGAGAATAATATCAATTTGCTGTGGGTGAAGAATGGAGCCCCTATCTGGAAATAACGCTAGTTTCCTGTTTCAGAACTGAAGGCGCCAATTCCATTTTGTGATCTATGAGCAAATATCTTTTTAGCAGAGATATAAGCCTTCAGGTAGCGATTGGTGGCTAGATGAGAAAATAAATTATCAGCATTGAGTTTAATGGGTCGGTTATAGGCAAGTAGCTTTTTACATCCTCCCAGCGAGACCGCATAAGCGTAGGCACCCTCGTGATTACCTGATTCCAGCACCTCCTCACCAATAGGCTTGGGATAGGTGTTGAGAATTCTACGAACAGACCATTTGTGATATCCAATAATACTCAATAGCACATACCCAAATTGCTTGACCCAAGCCAATTTTGGTCGTTTTTCGTTCTTCCAGTACCCTAAATAAGCTAATTCCCACTTCTTGGGCAGATGTTCTAAAAAAACAGCCAATTGAGAAAGGTGAGCTTCAACTATATCAATATCATCTTCGAGCACCAATACTCTCTCAAACCCATTCTCAACTGCATTTTGATACACCTGAAGATGACTCAGGGCACAAGCGATTTCGCCAGGACGAAGTGGTTTTTTGAACCTCGAAAGTCTCAAATGCTCTTTCTCGTCATAGAGCGTTTCAAAATCCTTAACATCTAATTCATGTTTATCCGTACCATTGATAAACTCAAAATCCAGACCTTCAAGAAGAAGGTTCATATGCGCCTGCCTATCCTTCAGTCTTGGAATTGTCACAACATAGACCTTATCAAAATAGTCGTTGATCTGATGGAAAAATTTAAGACGATTTTCGACCATTCAATGGGCTTAACTAGCGAATCGCAAAGATGTGATTTATCAAAGAGTTATAAAGGGAAATGACCAGGATTTACTCCTGGTACACAAACGTCAACCCTCAGAGGTCTACTTTCTCATAATACACCAGGTACCAGCGCCCTTTAATCCGCTCAAACCTTCTTTCGACGAAGAAGCCGGCATCTCTTAATTGAACCTTGTCAATGAACTCGTCCTCTTTTCTGATAATCTCCGTGTCATAATTAGACTCGGTAATCTCCGTCACCTTGCCCCGATGCATCTCCCAGCTGGATCTATCCCACTCACGAGTACCCCGATCATCAGTGAGGTTGCCTTCCAGTGGAAAAGCAACCCGATCCAACTGAAAGTCCTCCTCCTCATGAAAACGATCATAAAAGGCATCAAAGTCTTCATCAACAGGCGCTATCGTGATCTTCTTTTGACAAGCTGTGAATAACAGTGTTGCCATCACTATGTAGAGAGTGTATTTGAAATATAGATTCATTTGCTAAAAACGTCTATGATAAATGACCTGATATAAAGCTACTGAAAAATGTTACTTGAGGTGCTCAAATGATGATGCCCAATGTTTTTTTTAACCAAAAAGCACGACTGGTCAAGCCAATTAAGTTACTCGTGCCTTAACAAAAAATCCCGCCGAAGCGGGATTCATTATCCATTCTCAATTACACAATTTTCAATTCTTATAGGTGGATCACCTCATCGTAAGCAGCCGCAGCAGCTTCCATCACTGCCTCTGACATAGTCGGGTGTGGATGCACAGTCTTCACGATATCCATTCCGGTAGTTTCCAGCTTCCTGGCAGCTACCGCCTCGGCGATCATTTCGGTTACGTTCGCACCAATCATATGACAACCTAACCACTCTCCGTACTTCGCGTCAAAGATCACCTTCACAAAGCCATCCGAATGACCTGAAGCCTTCGCCTTACCAGAAGCCGAGAAGGGGAACTTACCCACTTTGATGTCATATCCAGCCTCTTTAGCGGCCTTCTCCGTGTATCCAACAGAAGCCACCTCAGGGAAGCAGTAGGTACAGCCGGGGATGTTATTGTAGTTTAATGGCTCGGGGTGATGACCTGCAATCTTTTCCACGCAGATGATACCTTCAGCAGATGCGACGTGCGCCAATGCCGGGCCATGGACGATATCTCCAATGGCATAGATTCCTTTGATATTCGTTTTGTAGTAGTCATCGACGAGCACTTTGCCGCGATCAGTAGCTACTCCGATATCTTCCAGTCCGATACCTTCCAGGTTAGTGCTGACACCTACAGCTGACAATACCACATCACACTCTAGCGTCTCTTCGCCTTTCTTAGTTTTTACGCTCACCTTGCAGCCCTTACCAGAAGTATCCACGTTGGTCACCTCCGACTCCAGCATGATATTGATACCGCTCTTTTTGAAAGTTCGCGCTAGCTGCTTAGATACCTCCTCATCCTCAACAGGCACGATGTTGGGCATAAATTCCACGATAGTGACCTCCGTGCCAATGCTGTGATAGAAATAAGCAAACTCTACTCCTATAGCACCTGAGCCAACCACGACCATCTTCTTAGGCTGCTTCTCCAAGACCATCGCTTTGCGGTAGCCAATGATTTTTTCATTATCTATTGGCAGGTTGGGAAGCTCTCTGGACCTTCCTCCTGTAGCCAGAATGATGTTGTCCGCCTCGTATTGCTCTTTCTTGCCATCTTCAGTGGTCACTTCTACTCGCTTGGGAGAGACCAGCTTTCCAAAGCCATTGATGGTGTCTATCTTGTTTTTCTTAAAAAGGAATTGAATGCCCTTGCTCATGCCGTCAGCAACGCTACGACTCCTCTTGATCATACCATCAAAATCAACCTTGGCATCCTTCACTGAAATCCCGTAATCCGAGGAGTGATTGATGTAGTCAAATACCTGCGCACTCTTGAGTAGTGCCTTCGTCGGGATGCAGCCCCAGTTGAGACAGATACCTCCGAGGGATTCCTTTTCCACTACCCCTACTTTCTTACCTAGCTGAGCCGCTCTGATCGCTGCTACATATCCGCCAGGACCGCTACCGATCACTAATATGTCGTATTTTGATGCCATAAGTCGTTCTTGATTTTGCTTAGAATGAGCGCAAATTTATATTGTTTGGGGCTAGAAAAAAACTGATTGTCCTGTAGCTGCGGCTTTACCGACCGGAATCTCTGAGCGGCCGTCACCCTGCATGTTGAGCGGTTGATTACCGATTTAAACCCATCCTTATTCACCATTTTTTAGGCTAAGTTTACGGCTGTAAAACACTTTACATTGTTGAGCTATATTCACTGTCACATTGAGCTTGTCGAAATGTCAAATTGATAGGTTTCGACAAGTTCAACCTGACACATTCGGACTGTAAAAGCCTACAACAAAGTAGAATAACTATAAAACTAGAACTCAATGGGATTACTTTCTGGTAAGAATGCCCTGATAACAGGGGCCTCAAAAGGTATAGGACGTGCTATTGCCATTCGCTTTGCGGAGGAGGGTGCTAGCGTAGCATTTACGTATCTCTCAAGCGTCGAAAAGGGCGAAGCGCTGGAAAAAGAATTGGCTGCCAAAGGTGTCAAAGCCAAAGGATTCAGATCTGATGCGTCAGATTTTGCAGCGGCAGACCAGCTCATCAACGATACTGTTGCTGAATTGGGGAGCCTGGATATATTGGTTAATAATGCTGGCATCACACAAGACAATCTGCTCATGCGTATGACTGAGGAGATGTGGGATAATGTGATCAATGTTAACCTTAAGTCATGCTTCAACACGGTCAAAGCCGTGACCAGAACGATGATGAAGCAAAAGGCAGGTTCGATTATCAATATCACCTCTGTAGTAGGGGTAAAAGGTAACGCCGGACAGGCCAACTATGCCGCGTCTAAAGCAGGCATGATTGGCTTCACCAAGTCGGTAGCTCTGGAGTTAGGTTCGAGAAATATTCGCTCCAATGCAGTAGCTCCGGGCTTCATAGAGACTGAGATGACAGCCGCCCTTGACGAGAAAGTAGTACAGTCCTGGAGGGACGGTATTCCTTTGAGGCGAGGTGGTGACCCTACCGATGTAGCCAACTTATGCGTCTTCCTCGGCTCTGACATGTCCACCTACATCACTGGTCAAGTGATGAATGTAGACGGTGGCATGCTCACTTGATAGTAATTAATCGCATCCACTCAAATAGAATTCCCAACCCCAACGTGACTTCCTCCGTGCTTTGACTATGGATCAACTTCAACTCATCTTTGAGGAGTCACCTTGGTGGATATTACCAAGCATCTTACTGGGTGCAGGCTATGCATGGCTACTCTATCAAAAGAAGGGGCCGTGGAGCAACAACACTAATAAAATACTTGCCGGACTCAGAGGTTTCTTTGTGGCCTTGCTCGCATTTTTTCTGATCAATCCGCTGCTCAAGCAGATTATCAGTCAGATTGAGGATCCCATTGTTGTGATAGCGGTCGACAATAGCGCATCTGTACTCGGTGTTGATGAAGACCCAGAGCTACTCAAGACTCAGCTATCTTCATTAATCTCAGGAATTGACCAAAGTACTACACAGGTAGATGTATACACTTTTGACGGTAGGCTATCGCCAAATGAGTTTGACAGCCTCAAGTTTGACAGCAAGTCAACGCATCTCTCGAGCATACTCAGAAGCATCCAAAGTGACTATGAAGGTCGGAACCTTGCCGGTGTTGTGCTTGCCTCGGATGGCATATTCAATCAAGGACTGTCACCACAGTACCGGAACTATGCCTTCCCGATTCATACGGTAGGACTGGGAGATACTATTCCAAAAAGAGACGTTAAGATCAAGAACCTCTATTATAATAAGATTGCCTATCTGGGAAATAAATTCCCACTGGTAGTGGAGGTACAAAATGACGGGATTCTTAATGAGTCTACCTCTATTTCTATACTTCAAAATGGACAGCTCCTGGCTACCGAAAGAGTTGAGCTTAGCAGCGACAATTCAGTTTTCAGCACGGAGTTTAATCTGGAAGCGAATACCGCAGGATTCCAGCGCTATCAGGTCGTGGTAGAGGAGGTAGCAGATGAATTGACCGCTGCGAACAATACTCAGGACGCATACCTGGAGATCATCGATGGCAAAGAAAAGATTTTGATGATTGGCTTTGCTCCACACCCGGACATGAAAGCCATCAATGCCGCCCTCAGTAAAAATGAGAACTATGAGATCACCCAGTACATACCCGGAGTAAATGAATATGAAGTGGATCAATATGATCTCATTATTATCAATGAGGCCTTTGATCGTTTCAATCTATTAAAGCCCATATTTGATCAGGTACTCCAGTACAATGCTTCTTTACTGGTAGTGCTTGGAAATCGATCCAATTTCAAAGCCTATAATGAGACTTTTGACCTGGCTCAGTTTGAAGCAAAGGCTGGTCAGCGTGACAAAGTCTCCCCTTCTTACAATGAGGATTTCTCCTATTTCACCTTCGATCAGGAAAACCAGAGCGTACTCAACGGCTATCCGCCAATCACTGTTCCCTATGGTGAGTTTTCAGTCCATCCAGAGACAGAAGTCCTTTTTTATCAAAAGGTAGGAAGCATCGAAACGACCAAACCGCTTATGATGGTTCGAAATACCCAGGACAGAAAGATAGGCGTAATCATCGGAGAAGGATTTTGGCAATGGAGGCTTCAGGAGTATGCTCAGTATGAGAGCACCGCCGTATTCGACCAGTTCATCTCCAAGACGGTACAATATCTAAGCACTAAGGAGGACAAGCGTAAGTTTAGGCTCTACCCGGAGAAAAATGAGTACTTCGATACCGAACCGGTAATATTCGAAGCTGAGGTGTACAACAATATCTATGAGCCTGTCTACGGATTTGAGATCAATCTCTCATTGAAAAATGAGGACGGTAATATCAACCAGTATTCGCTTATCAATAGTGAGTCAAACTCCAGATTGACGGTAGGGCAGTTATCCCCAGGCATCTATCAATATGAGGCATATACTATATTGGATGAAAAGCGAGAGACGATCTCCGGTGAGCTCAGCGTACAGGAGCTACAGCTAGAGTCCATATCACTCACCGCGCAGCACCAGCTCCTCAGAACGGTAAGCGAAAATACCGGAGGACAGTTTTTCCACTTATCAGAAATACAATCGGTACCTGCCTACCTGGCCCAACAGGAAGCAAAAGGTATTGTCTATTCTACAGAGAGTTTTGAGTCGCTCATCAACCTCAAATGGATCTTCTTTATACTTCTTGCTCTAGTGAGTACAGAATGGTTCATCAGAAAGTACAGCGGTAGCTACTAGACCAGGATGCATAATACTTATCGTCCAATTATCAGTGTCCACCGCATTTCGTCTTCCTTAATTAGCCGTTCATCCAATCAGATCAACTAATGTGAGGCATGACTGTAAGAAAGAGTAGAAAAATGTGACCAATTGGTCATAACTCCTTCGCCATGGTCAGAAACATCCTCAAAATCGCCCTTCGCAATCTTGTCAAGTACCGCAGCTTCAGCGTCATCAATATTACCGGACTTGCTGGTGGCCTTACTTGCTGCTTACTCATTCTCCTCTTCGTAGTAGATGAATACAGCTACGACAACTTTCAGGAAAAGAGAGACCGCCTCTACCGCGTCCAATACCAAATCAACAATCTGGATATTGCGAGCATACCGCCCGTAATGTCTGACCACATCCGCTCATACTTCAGTGAGGTGGAGGAAACATCTCGATTGTTCAATCGGGCGATCAGCATCCGCATTGGTGATGATGCCAGGTTTGAAGAATCCAATGCATTCTTTACGGATTCCACGCTTCTCAAAATGCTAACCTTCGAAGTTATCCAAGGTCAATTGTCTGACGCGCTGGATAGGCCCTACTCCATCATCCTCAATCAAACTACGGCCGAAAAATACTTCCCTGGAGAAAACCCTATCGGAAAGCAGGTAGCCATCGAGGGCGATCATCTATTTCAGGTTTCGGCTGTCGTGGCTGACTATCCACACAACTCTCATTTTCACTTTGACATGCTGCTTCCTTATCAGAATATGTATGATATAGAGCCCGAGCAGCTGCAAAATAGGATTAGGCAGAACTATCAGATGAACTGGATGGTATCACATTCACACACTTATGTCCTGCTCAAGCCCGATGCAAATCCTGACAATGTCAACGCCAAGTTCCCGGAGTTCGTGGCAGAAAAAATCCCTGAAAACATGCAGCGTGGGCAAAACTTTTTGCTCCAGCCTATGCCCGACTTTCATCTCAATAATGTCGTGGCGGGCGGACCAGAACCTCCTGGCAGTCAGTTGATGATTTATATCCTCATTGCGGTAGGAGTATTGACACTGCTCATCGCATGCATCAATTTCATCAACCTTACGACAGCCCGATTCATCCAGAGGGCAAGAGAGATAGGCATCCGAAAAGTCCTCGGTGCACGAAAAAAGCAACTCATAGCGCAGTTCCTCAGCGAGGCGTTTGTGCTAACCCTTGTGGCCGCTATCGCAAGTTTCTTTTTGGCACAGCTTTTTCTGCCATTAGTCAATGATCTACTGGATAAGCAGCTAACGACTCAGTCATTGCTGGAACCCCGGATCGTCATTGCCTATGTCGGACTTATCTTGATCACAAGTGTCGCTGCGGGTATTTATCCCGCCTTTGTGGTAACGCAGATCACACCTATCCAAAGCTTGAAGGGGACATTATCATCTAACTCTAGCTCGCTGACTTTGAGAAAGGCACTTGTGGTTGTGCAATTTAGCGTTTCCTCGCTCCTGGTAATAGGCGCCATGATCGTCTTCAGTCAGCTTCAATATGTCAACGAGAGATCGTTAGGTTTTGACAAAGACCTGATGATCAACGTTCCTGTTCAAAGTCGGAATTTCAATAACCTTTTTGGAGGTATCGATGGAGAGAAGCGAAGCACCATGAATGCCTTCGAGGAAGCACTACGATCCATACCGGGAGTCACGGGTAGCACCGTGTCGGCTGGAGCTCCAGGCTCTGGTGTGGTCAACCGCAATGTCATACCTGACGGATATACTGCGGATGATCGGATTATTGCGCCGGTTTTCGCTGTGGACTATGACTTTATCGATCTCTATAATATTTCCGTTGTTGCCGGTCGGGAGTTTTCCACGGAGTATGGGACTGATCATCAGCAGGCGTTCATGATCAATGAAAGGGCCGTCCAGGAATATAACCTTGGGGAAACTGCCGAGGATGCCTTGGGCAAGGATGTGAATGTAGAAGGTAAAGAAGCGAAGATCATCGGTGTGTTGGGTGACTTCAACTATCTACCGCTAACTCAGGAAATCGGCCCTTTATTTATGGAGATTGGTGTGCCTTCATTCAATACGTACTCGATCAAAATTGAGGCTGGCAATATGTCCCCAACTATAGAGGCCATCGAGGGCACATGGAACGATTTTTTTCCTGAGGAAACATTCACGTATACTTTTCTGGATGACAATCTAGCTCAGAACTACATTGCGGAAGAGCGGCTGGGCACAATGATCAAGTATTTCTCAATCTTAGCCATAGTGATTGCAGGATTGGGTAGTTATGGCCTGGTGATGTTCGTCGTAGCACATCGCATGAAGGAGGTTGGAATTAGAAAGGTCCTCGGAGCAACGGTGCTCGAAGTACTGGTTTTGATTTCCAAAAGCTTCATTGGACTGGTCATCATGGGCTTTTTGATTGCGGTACCATTTGCCTGGTTATCAGCAAATCTATGGTTGGACAACTTCTCCTATCGGATCGACACTCCGGTGGTTCCCTTTATAGTGGCACTCGGTGCTGGATTAACTCTAGTAGCCATTACCACAGCTTATCATACCTTCAAAGCTGCAAATACCAATCCGGTGACCTCACTGAGAGACGAGTAGAAAAATGTAGATTGTTGGACTCTTGCTCTGCAAGTCTAATCATCGAGTAGGAGGAAAAGATAGTTGATCCTACTATCTTTTCCGACCTCTCACACC
>CAYGOT010000040.1:0-38475 GCA_964351595.1 uncultured Roseivirgaceae bacterium
GCTTACCAAATGCTCATGACTTACGATGATGATCAGCAAGCCATTCCCGGTAGGGTAGAGGTGAGTTTTGAAATCGAGCGCATCAGAATACCCCTCCAATACATGGGCAAGGAAGTGGAGGTCGATAAGTCGCAGATGAAGGCTAATGGGCTGAAGAAGGGTAGAATTATCCTAGAGATCATGCCATATGATGTCCGGTTAGTGAAATAACAAAATTACCTCATTGATTTTGCGCTGCTAATTTATACTTTAGGCGCTTCAAACTCATTGATGATAACCGGCTAGGTTGCCGGTAAACAATTATCCCTTACAAAAGCTTGACCATTATCTGGTGGCAGACCAGAGTATAATCAACCAATACCGTAGTTTATGGACATTACCAATCCGCTTGTCTGGGGTGCGCCCTGCTTCATTTTACTAGTCATCATTGAGTTGGCTTACAGCAAAATCCAGGGTCATGAAGAGCTCTACACCTGGAAAGACCTGTTTGCCAGTGGGTCGATGGGTATGGGAGCTGTATTGATCACTCCACTGGTGAAGGTGGTATCGGCAGCTACGATTTTCTATCTGGTCTATGAGCTATTCAATCCTGAAGTAGATGGGGTCAGACAAAATATCATGGGCTATGCGTCATTTGGATGGGCGTGGTACATTTGGCTGATCTGTCAGTTCCTTGACGACTTCTGCTATTACTGGCTGCACAGATGCAATCATACGGTTCGGTTTATGTGGGCTGCTCATATCGTCCACCACTCGTCTGATCACTACAACCTGGGTACTGGCTTGAGAAATGGCTGGTTCACTATTCTTTACAAACCGTTCTTCTACATGTGGCTTCCGGCCATCGGTTTTCATCCTGAGATGGTCTTGGTGTGTATGGGTATTGAGGCGCTTTGGCAGTTTCAGTTGCACACGAAGTATGTGAAGAACCTTGGCTTCCTTGAAAAATTCCTCAATACACACCGCCAGCATCAGGTGCATCACTCTAAGAACCTTGAGTACCTGGATAAGAACCATGGCGGATACCTCAACTTGTTTGACAAGCTGTTTGGAAGCTGGAAGGATTATGATGAGAACATAAAGCCAGAGTATGGCGTAGTTCACGAGCCTAACTCTTACAATCCTTTGATCATCGTTTCACATGAGTATAAGAGCATCTGGAAGGACATCAAAGGTTCGAAAAGTCTGAAGGAAGTACTGATGTATATTTTTGGCCCTCCGGGATGGAGCCCTGACGGTTCGTCTATGACCGTACGTCAACTCCAGCGACAAGCTCGAAAAGAAAAAGAGATGCAAGCGCAGGCCGTGGTGGCCTAAGGAGATATCATCAACTTAGTAGCTTAGCGTGGATCAATCTTGCATTCATCTCAGCGATGTTGCTGATGGAGATACCCTCGGGACATTCTACCTCACAAGCACCGGTAAATGTGCAATGACCGAACCCTTCAGCTTCCATCTGGCTCGCCATATTCAGGGCTCGATGGTGAGCCTCAGGTTTGCCCTGGGGTAGGGAATTGAGATGATTGATCTTAGCGGAGGTGAAGAGCGCTGCTGAGGCATTTTTACAAGTGGCCACACAGGCACCACAGCCGATACAGGCAGCCGCGTCCATGGCCTTATCCGAGACCTCCTTACTTATCAGAATACTGTTGGCTTCCGGTGCAGTGCCCGTCTTGGCACTGATGTAGGCCCCTTTTTCGATGATCCGGTCAAAAGAAGACCTGTCTACGATAAGGTCCTTGATAATTGGAAAAGCTTTTGCCCGCCAGGGCTCTAGCGTGATAGTATCGCCATCAGCAAAACTCCTCATATGAAGTTGGCAGGTAGACATATGATCATGTGGACCATGTGCCCTACCATTGATGAATAAACCACACTGACCGCAGATCCCCTCCCGGCAATCGTACTCATAGGCGATAACGGGTTCATCTTTCAGCACCAGTTGCTCGTTGAGGTGGTCTAATGCCTCAAGCAATGACATGTCTTCTGTCAACCCGTCAACGGTGTAGTCTTTGAGCGTGCCTTTGTCCTCAGGGCTATTCTGTCTCCATATGCGAAATGTTACTTTCATAGTTTACCCTTCTTGTCTATTATTTATAACTCCTAACGGTTGGATTAATAAATTCAAACTGGAGTTCTTCCTTGTGAAGTTTGAAATGCCCGTCATTGTATTCCCATGCGGATACAAAGCTACAATGCTCATCATCACGCAGGGCCTCACCATCTTCGGTCTGATATTCTTCTCTGAAGTGAGCACCACAAGACTCCTCTCTGTTAAGCGCGTCTGTACACATAAGCAGCGCCAATTCGATAAAGTCTGCCATACGCAGCGCTTTCTCTAACTCAGTATTAAGTTCCTGACTGCCACCGGTTACTTTCACATCTTGCCAGAAGTCAGATTTAATATTTTCAATCTCTTTGATGGCCTTTTCAAGGCCTGCCTTGTTGCGGCTCATCGCGCATTCCTGCCACATTACGCGACCTAGTCGTCGGTGATAATGATCGACCGTTTGCGTTCCATTGATGGATAATATCTTCTCAATGTGATCGGCGGCTTCTTTTTCTACTCGTTCGAAATTTGGGTGATGGGTGTCAATTGCGTCTGATTTGAGCAATGAACTCAGATAGTTGTTGATAGTATTGGGTAAAATAAAATAGCCATCTACGCTCGCCTGGAGCAAAGAATTGGCACCAAGTCGATTGGCGCCATGATCAGAGAAATTACATTCCCCAATGGCATATAGTCCGGGAATGGTGGTCATCAGCTCATAGTCGACCCATAAACCTCCCATAGAAAAATGTGCTGCCGGTGATATCTGCATGGGTTCCTGGTAAGCATCAATACCCGTAATCTTTTTGTACATTTTGAAGAGGTTGCCATAGCGATCCTGGATTGTCTCCAACCCGAGTCGCTCAATAGCATGCTTAAAGTCGAGATAAACGGCGTTTTTCAGTCTGCCGACCCCATGACCAGCATCGATTCGTTCTTTAGCCGCACGGGATGAAATGTCACGAGGGGCAAGATTACCAAAGCTTGGATATTTACGTTCCAGATAATAATCTCGTTCATCTTCCGGGATTTCATTGGCAGGCCTTACATCTCCTTTCTTTTTAGGTACCCAAATACGGCCGTCGTTGCGAAGTGATTCGGACATAAGCGTCAGCTTGGACTGGGCTTCACTGGACTGTGGTAGTGCAGTAGGGTGGATCTGGGTGAAGCTTGGTGCAGCGAAGAATGCTCCTCTTTTATGCGCCTTCCATAGCGCACTTCCATTGCAGCCTATGGCCAGCGTAGAAAGCCTGAATACTCGTGAGTATCCCCCAGTCGCCAACACCACAGCATCGGCAGCAAATCGTTTTAATGCCCCTGTGACCAGGTCACGTGCAATGATGCCTCGCGCCTTGCCATCAATGGTGACCAGGTCCAGCATTTCGTGTCGTGCAAACATGGTCACCTTACCTGCACGAACCATTTTGGATAGCTGTGAATAAGCAGCCAACAGCAACTGCTGGCCTGTCTGCCCACGTGCATAAAAGGTCCGCTCGACCTGTACCCCACCGAAGCTACGGTTGACCAGTACTCCACCATACTCTCTTGCAAAAGGTACCCCCTGCTGGGTAAAGTGATCGATCAAAGGGGCGCTTAATTCTGCTAAGCGATAGACGTTTGCTTCACGTGAGCGAAAGTCGCCACCTTTGATAGTATCGTAGTACATGCGCCAGACACTGTCACCATCATGCTGGTAGTTTTTGGCGGCATTCACTCCTCCCTGAGCGGCGACCGAGTGTGCCCTTCGTGCCGAATCCTGGTAACAGAAGCATTGTACTTCGTAACCCAACTCACCCAATGTAGCTGCTGCTCCTGCTCCGGCGAGTCCTGAGCCCACCACGATCACCTTGAGCTTTTTCTTATTGGCGGGATTTATTAGCTGACTATGGACCTGATAGTTGCGCCACTTCTCTTCGAGTTTCCCGCTAGGTATTTTTGCGTCCAGCACCATTCGATTGCTATTTGAAGTATACGATGATAGGGATGATTCCAAAGCCCAGGCTCATTATCGCAGCATAAACCAGCGATATTTTGGAAAGTGTGAGTAGTCCCTTTTTGTGGTGAAAACCGAGGGTTTTAAAGGCACTTTTGAGGCCGTGGTGTAAGTGCAACCCTAGCGGGAAAGCCAAAACAGCATAAAATGCTACATAAAACGGGTTTTGAAAAAGACTGTAGGTGACATCATATACATCGAGATAGCCACTATCATCGAGATTGACTGCTTCGCCCATACCCAGTTTGATCCTAGCCCAAAAGTTAGCCAGGTGTACTACGATGAACAGCAGTACTGTGATTCCCAGCAGTCCCATATTCTGAGAAGTCCAAGTGCTGTTTTCTTTTGTATTGTTGACCGCATATCGACTTGGTTTGGCTTGTCTGTTCTGGTAAGCAACGATGGCGGCATAGATAGTATGAAGCACTATGGCGGCATAGAGAAAGTACGCGACGACCTTGATTAGAGGGCTTTCGCGTAGGGTGGTGGAGTAGCTATTATACAGCTCGCGCGATATGTTTTCCGGTAGGAGGAGAATACAATTGGCTGAGAGATGAACGATCAGAAACAGGCATAGGAATAGGCCTGTCGCTGCGATTATGCTCTTTCTGAAAAACAGATTCATTCTGAAGAGTGACTAGATGTTGTGTTTGGCTAAAACGGATTAAGTATCAATAGGAATAGCTAAATCTTCATTAATGCATCAAGAAAGCCCATGTTTTCGCCTTTTTCCTTGACAATTAGGATGGGTACATTGCTGTCGAGATACACCAGTTTCTCTGCAATAGAGCCCATGAGTAGTGATGCGATTCCGGTGCGGCCTCTCGACCCAATAATAATGAGATCCATGGATTGCTCTTCCGCGTATTCATAGGTCAATTGTGGAAGGTCTCCGTTATCTGATAATAGAAAATCGCATTTGAAGTCTTCAGGAAATTGGTTGTTAGCGACAAATCTTTGAAAATCCTTTTTCGCAAAGTCTTTCATAATATCGGCAAACTCCTCATGGCTCTTACCGGTCTTATAATATCCAATTGGCACCTGATAGAAATTAATCAATCGCACTTCAGCTGGTGATCGCTCATTGATAATATGAGCGAGATCGATAGCAAGCGATGCGTGATGTGAAAAATCAACAGGGAGTAAAATTTTATGAATGTGAGCATTTGCTTCTGACGTGACGAATAAAATAGAACAAGGACATTTTCGAGCTATTTTGCTGGACATTATTCCTGATCCATCGAGGCTTTTTTTACGGCCCATCATGATGAGATCTACATTTTTGATTTTACTCAGCTTATGTATTTGCTCGATAGGATGGCCATCCTTGACGATACAGTCGGTGGTGGTATCAACGTCATGAAAATGCTCAGCCACTTTTGCCTTTATGTCATTCTCGATGCTTTCATCCAGGGGTTCTACCAAGTCGGGGTATTTCGCAATGAGCGCATCCGGAAGTTGGAGCTCTTTAGCTACATGCACGAAAATGACACGATCAAGTAATAGCAATTTTGAAATTGCAGCGGCATATCTGATCAGATGATCGTCCATTTCGGTGAGATCAAGTCCCACCATAGCTACTTTGTACGTTTGAATTGGGTTATTTTTCATCATTGTAGGTTTTGTGCTGCTTAAAGAATGCCCCTTATTAAAAATAATGAAGCAAAGGCAATAATCGCGTACAGCTCGGGGAAAACCGCCAGGATGAGGGCGCGTCCAAAGACGTCATTGCCCGAGCCAATGCTATCGATACTATTGGCGCAAACCTTGCCCTGATACATGCCCGAGAGCAGGCCCGCCAAGCCAAGTCCCAGGCCGCCACCGAGTATACCGGCTCCTTGCAGTAGTGTCATGTCGGGGTTGATCAGGTCCTGAAGGATGAAAAAACCCGCAAAGCCATATAGGCCCTGCGTGCCAGGCAGGGCACTCAATACGATAAATGAACCAAATGCCTCAGGGCGTTTTTTCAGTGCACCCACGGTCGACATAGCACCTATCGCAGTACCCATGGCGCTACCGCAACCAGAGAGACCGACCAACAAGCCTATGCCTATAAAAGCGAGAGTTAAGGGTAAAGCTTCCATATTTTTCTATTTAGAATTTGACAATTTTATTTTTCTCAAAGGGTTGTAAGGGATTCCCCCACCTTCGAATTGTGCGTTATTATAAAACTCAACGAACGTTAACCTTAGCGGATGCACGAATGATCCAAGTGCTGCCAGTGCAAAGTTGAGCGCGTGACCAAGCAGTAAGAAGATGATACCCAGGAGCAGCCCCCACCATGTATCGCCCATGATCTGCATTCCGATTTGATTGACGACCAGGCCGAGTACAGCAGAGGCAACACCCAAGGCAAACAGACGGACATAGGAGAGGACATCTCCCAGGATTCCCGTCAGGATGAAGAATAAAGGAAGTAAGCCGCTGGCCGCCCTGGTGACAATAGGACTGGACATGTCGTGAAAAAACATCACAAGCAACACCCCCGATACTAACATTATCTGCCGTACAATGGTCAGAGGCTGCAGAACAACTACGCCCTGCATGTCTGCAAGAAACATCCATATCAAGGAGACTACCATCAGAAGTTTGCCGATTTGCGGTAGCCCTGCTACAAAGCTTGTGTACTTGATCTTATTAATGATAGATACCACTATACCTGTAATGATCTGTACCACCCCGATGAGTAACGCCACATTAAAGGCATTGAATACTACACCCCGATCGTCAGGGATCATCACATACTGCGCCAGGTACTGTAATACTGGGTGGTCCGTACCAGTGGTCGTAGGTATCCCAAAGACGCTACCGGACTTTACGATTCCCATGAGCGTAGTAAATACGCCGAGTACGATTCCCAGGAAGGCCATGTTCTTGCTATCCTTAAGGAAGGTAAACCATCCGGCAATAGCAGCAATCAATAAAATGAGCCCATATCCTGCATCCCCAAGACAATAGGCGAAAAGTATAGGATAGAATACCGCAATGAATGGAGTGAGGTCCATCTCATAATAGCCAGGCAGTTGAAATATGCGGGTGATCGCTTCAAATAATTTAGGGTACTTAGGATTCTCAAGAAGTACCGGTACTTTGTCCTTTGGCGCTGGATCACTGATGGTATATGCTACCTGCTGCTTGTCCATGTAGTGGACAATCCGATCTTGCATGCCCGCCGGAAGCCAACCTGTCAAATGGATGATATGGCCTTCGGCATATTCTTTGCCACTACCTTGGGCAAGCGCCAGGTTGCGACGGTTAGCAATATGAACAAGCTCTTCTCTGACCTGAGGTAGGTAAGCGGCCAAATCGCGTATATGATCAGTTCGCTCTTTATGGCGCTGCTTGATCTGATCTTCTCTTTCCGAGATATCAGCGATTTTCATGGTGGGGAGCTCAATCACCTCAAATGGTATCGGCAATACATCATCTTTAGAGGTGATGACCACAAGGTAGATTCGATCCGCAGATTCGTTGACAATGGTATAAGTCAGCCTGGTAAGTTCATCCTCGCGATATTCCTTTTTATCTGCAATGCAGAAGTGAATGCTTAACCCCGATTCGGTGAGTCGACTTACCTTGGCCAGATCAAAATCACCCCATGGTTCAAGCCTGAGTTTATTCTTTTTGAGTAGTTCCGCTTCTTGCTGGTCGTTTTCTTGTTGATGCTTGAGCGCAAGTGCTTTTTCGACTACCTCTGTAGCGGTTAGCTTCTTCTTTCCATGCAACTGAGGATTTCCGTTAGGGACTTCTTCAACGGATTCTATGTATTCGATCGCACGATTAAACTGGGTGGTCTGTAGTTCAAGTGATTCTATGTCCTCACTTCTGAAGTTAGCGTCTAATTCTACATGGATAGCACCGAGTTCCTGCAACATCGATGTGGTCTGTTGGCGATCTCTATAGTGGATTAGCAGGTCGATTTTTTTGAAACGTGCTTTCATGCCATCACCCCCGTTTCCTGTCTTTTCTTGACAATCTTTTGTGCCGCTTTGGAAATGTTTTCCTTATCTTCTAAAAAGCGTTTGATCTTCAAGATCGCATCTTCATAGGCCGGTATCTGTACTTTTTCATAGAGGTTTACCTTCTGTGTAGTCTTTTTACGCGCTGTGTTTAAAGCCTCTACCTGCAGGCTTTTGACCTTTATCTGTATATCAAGTGAGATGACTTCTTTAAGCATTGCGATAGCGGCAGGTACCCATGCAGGATAACGCCACCATGCAACGTCAGCGACTTTGAAGCTGATGTCCCGGATCTCTGGCACTCTGACTCCCACAACCTTCTTGTAATAAACACCAGGGTCATCGAGCGTAAGAATTTTTGGAAGCTCAGTCCAAAAACCAGCGAAAGGGGTTAATGCCTGCTCTACTTCTGATTTATCTTGTTGCAGCCGCTCCATGGCTTTTCTCGTTTGCTTTTCCTCTTTGCGAAGAGCTGTTTCTTTGTTTTTGAGAATAGGTAAAGCACGCTCCCGTATCGATAGCTGCCGTCGAAACTGCTGAATGGTGGTCTTATTATAGTGGAACTTCAGCGCCATAGCTTAAGCGTTCATTGCCGGTTGGTGTTTTGTATCCTCTTTGGTCCAGTATTTTGCGATAAACTCTTCTTTAATACCCACCTCATATTTTTCAAAATGCCTCTGTAGCAGTTTCCATCCTGTGTCGAGCATCTCATCCACGGGGATATTGATGTCTACGGCCAAAAGCTCCAGGGCATACTCTTTTGAAAATGACAGGCACCTGCGATCATATTCGTTGAGGTCAAAGCCATTCTCTCGCTTGGTCTTTGCATTGACAGCATCGGCATAAAGCCGGATTAAGGCATTCATCACCTGAGGGTGATCCTCCCGGGTCTTCTTGCCGATCACATTTTGCTTGAGACGAGACAAGCTTCGGAACGGATCGATAATGGTCTTACCAATATCTGTGTCATGCTTTAAGAACAGTTGACCCTCGGTGATGTAACCGGTGTTGTCAGGAATAGCATGAGTGATATCTCCTTCATTCAGTGTCGTGACAGCTACGATCGTGATCGAACCTCCGTGCACAAACTGAACAGATTTCTCGTAGATCCGAGCCAGATCGCTGTATAGTGAACCAGGCATAGAGTCTTTAGAAGGGATTTGATCCATTTTGTTGGCGACAATAGCCAGCGCATCCGCAAAGAGCGTCATGTCGGTGAGGAGGACGAGCACATTTTGCTTTTTGTCGTTGGCAAAATACTCCGCAGCGGTACAGGCCATATCTGGAATAAGTAGTCGTTCCAATGGTGGGTTCTCTGATGTATTGATGAAGGAAACGATCTTATCCAATACACCAGCATGAGAAAATGTATTCTTGAAGAAGAGATAGTCATCATTCGAAAGCCCCATACCACCGAGTATGATCTTATCAGCCTCCGCCCGCATGGCTACCTCAGCGAGGATTTGGTTGTAAGGCTGGTCGGGATCAGCAAAAAATGGAATTTTCTGGCCTGTCACCAAGGTGTTATTCAAATCAATACCTGCTATGCCAGTAGCCATCAGAGTTGATGGCTTAGCCCTTTTCACAGGATTGACCGCACTGCCATTGATCAATCGAGATTCACCAACAAGCTCAGGTCCACCGTCGATCGGTTCTCCGTAGGCGTTGAGGAACCTTCCGGCCAATAGGTCGCTTACTTTAAGCTGAGGCGGCTGACCTGAAAACACCACTTCAGACTTGGACGAGATGCCTTCCGTACCCGAAAAGACCTGTAAGGTGACTTTGTCGTCCATCACGCTGATGACCTGGGCGGGTCGGTCATTGACCCACGCTAATTCACCAAAGCGTGCGCCTTCTGCCTTTACCTCGCAGGTGGCCTTTGTGATGCGTGATATATGGGTATAAATCCTTTGAAATGCTTTCCTTTTCATCAGTTATCGGTTTCAAGGGTGGTTTCTTTTTCAGCCTCTTCGAGGGCTTCCTTCAAGTCCTGCTCGTACTTCCTGAAGTTATCCGACTCAAATGCAGAATAATTCATTTGCTTTAGCAGGTTGATCAGCTTTTTGAAATAAGTACCGACCTGCTCAAAGTCATCAAAATCAAATTCGCGTTCACCGATCTCCATGACGGTGTTGAGCATATACTGCTGCCTTTTGAGCGGTGAGTTCATATCCTCATCATCGAAAGAGTCTTGCTGGATGAGTGCAAAATCGATCAGCTCACTTTTCCAGAAGCTAACATGGTAGTTGACCGGTACGGCATCATCACCGAGGATGTTAATTTGATCTCTGGCTTCAATGCCATCTCTTACTATATCCTTGGCTCTTTTGACCAGTTTCACCCATCCTTCCTGGATGTTAGCGTTTGTATTCTTGACAAACTCTGGATAATCCAGGTATTTCGAATAGGAGGCCAGTGAATCTATGGCCGGATAGCGTTTGGCATCTGCTCGTTTTTGTGATAGCGCATAAAAACAGCGCGCCACCTTACTGGTTGATTCTGTAACAGGCTCTTTGAAGTTACCACCTGCCGGGGATACAGTGCCGATGAACGTAACTGATCCTCTGGATCCATTATGTAATTCTACAGTTCCCGCTCTACTGTAGAAGTTGGCGATAGTGGCTGGTAGCTCTACCGGGAATGCATCGGGACCGGGAAGTTCCTCCATTCTATTGGACATCTCACGTAGTGCCTGAGCCCATCGTGAAGTAGAGTCGGCAAGCATGAGCACTTTCAGTCCCATATTGCGGTAGTACTCGGCTAATGTCATGCCTACATACACGGAAGCCTCACGTGCCGCCACCGGCATATTGGAGGTATTGCAGATAATGACGATTTTTTCGTCTAGTTTTCGGCCGGTCACCGGATCTGTGAGCTGCGGAAACTCCGTGAATATTTCTACCACTTCGTTGGCACGCTCACCACATGCCGCAATGATGACAATATCAGCTTCACTGTTTTTGGCAATGGCTTGTTGCAATACGGTTTTTCCTGTACCAAAAGGACCAGGGATATAACCTGTACCACCTTCTGCTATCGGGTTGAAAGTATCCAGCACCCTCAGGCCTGTCTGCAGGATGCTATAGGGCCGTAGTTTATTGGCATAGGCCTCCACAGCGAGTTTGACCGGCCATTTCTGACGCATGGTGACACTGTGTTTACCGCCATTTTCGGTAGTAAGTACAGCGATTTCATCGGTAATACGATAGTCATTTTTCTTGACGATGTGCTCTACCGTGTACTCACCATGTAGTGCAAAGGGGACCATAATCTTGTGGTCTATCCAGTTTTCCTGCACACTTCCCAGCCAATCTCCGGCACGAACGCGATCGCCTTTTTTGGCGATAGGTGTGAAGTCATACAAAACATCGTTATCCAGAGGTTCGGTTACTTCACCAGTCTCTATGAACATACCGCCCATTTTAGCCAGGTCATTTTGAAGTCCATCGTAGCGCTTTGAGAGTAGCCCAGGACCTAACTCTACCTCCAGCATTTGTGCCGTAAACTCTACCTCACTGCCCATTTTTATGGTTTGGCTTGACTCGAAAAGTTGGGCTGATGCGATGTTGCCTTTGACCCTGATCACCTCGGCCTTGAGTTTTTTTCCTTCACTCAATATGAGGCAGATCTCATTCTGAGTGACGGGTCCGTCAGCCTCTATGGATATGAGGTTGGAGACAACACCAATTACTTTGCCTTTGGTCATATGACTGCTGTTTTTTGTGAACGAACTTTATTTTTGATATTCTCTTGAAGGTCGATAAAGCATTGTTCGCCCCTCTCACTATTCCTTCTTTGCCATTTAGCCACCATCAGTAGTCTGATCGTATAGGTATAGACTTGATCTCTACCGAAAAAACCTACGTTTTGATCGAGGTAGTTCCATATGACCCTATCGGAATAGGCATCTATCTCTAAGGGATTTTTATTGGATATTAACTCCTCCATCGCTTCGACAAATGGAAAATCCCTTAAAATTTCAGAGGTCAGTGATTTTCCTACACCAACATGGTTGAGTGCAGGATCATCAAACTCGGGATTGCTCAAGAAGTCAAAAAGGGAGCTATTGTATGCCGCGAAAAACTGCCGGACCTTTTGTTCAAAACGGCAATAATCTGCCACAAAAGGGTCGCATTCCAGCGCCTGATCATAGTATGATGACCAGAGTTTCTCCTCCATCTCTTCTGGTGTCATCGATGTAAACTGATCTTCATACTCCCTAAGGAAATCCGCCATAAACGGAGGTAAATCGCCGCGATGCTTAGAATAGTTATCGATGATATCTTTGTCAATTAAGCATGGGCTTAGAAAAGCCGAATCGGCTATATCATAATGTTTTTTATACAAGACGGTCAGGAAATTCCTAATATCATGAGGGTATATCAGGTAGCGAAATGGAGCCAAATCGTCTGGCTCAAGATTGCGGATGATGGTGTCCATCAGTTCTCCGATATCCAATTTCGCTTTGCCTCTGTCATCTATCGCCTTGTTGAGGCTGAGGTCCGGCAATCCTGCTATGAGATAATAATAGCTCATGCGGATTCATTAAATAGGATTCTACGGGTTTGCTCTTGTAGATAAGGAGTAAAAAGTGCTTTGAAGTCCTCCTCTGAGAAAGAAATTTGATATCCTTCACCTTGCTCTGAAATTCTGAATCCAGATGACAGCTCCTGATTAAATTCGATGATCAGGTTTTTTGATCGCTTTCGTATTTCCGAATCGAAGCTCTTTTGGAGGCGCCTTTCAAGGTCTTTTGGTAGTTGAATTTCCAACGCCTTCTTAGCATTCCAGGCAGAGATAGCTTCCAATACAGCAGATTGAATGAAGTCCTCATCTTGAAAAGCGTCACGAGTAGGTTGATCGAGTATTTTCTTTGAAAGGGTTTTGTGTATTCTCGTTTTTAGATCGCTAATCAACTGCTGTCCTTTGAGTTGAAGCTCATTTTCCATAGTACGGGTTATGCGTTCGGCTTCTCGTTTGGCTGCTGTGACGGTCTTTTCAGCCTCGCGTTGAGCTTCTGCGATCATACGTTCACTTTCAGCTTTAGCTTCTGCTCTTATTTCCTTAGCATCGTTCTCGGCTTTTTCGATACCTTCTCGGTAGACCTTGTCCGTCAGGATATCAAGATTACTTACTTGGCTCATGGGCAATGGTTATTTAAGTATGAGTAGTGGTAGCGGGCTTTGGAAAGTCATCTGCTCGGTGAAGCTTTCGTGAAAAATGCTTTCAAGAAAACTGTATTCCTTGGGTAGGATAGTGATGAGCCCGATCTCGTTTTCTCTGGCATAGTCAATTATGCCATTATCGACATAACTGTGCGAAGTAAAGCTAAAGCTCTTGGATACCTCTTTTAGCTTTTTACTAACGACCTGCTGATAGCCTTTTTCTTCAGGAGTCATTTCTCTTTCACTCTTATTGAGTGTGACGGTATCCACGTGCAAATCGAGCGCTGCTATGAGATCGTGCATAAAGTCAAGAGGGTGGTAGCCCGTTTGGTTGCTGTAGTCACATACAAGCCCAACCTTCGATATGTTAATGAGGTCTGTATTATCGGGTATCACCAGGATTGGCTTGTCAATTGATTTTACGACAGTGCCCGTCTTGGTACCCCAAATCATGCCAAGACCTTTCGCGCCTTTTGTAGGCATGGCGACCATATCGACTTCCTTACGTCGTGATCGGTTGATAAGTCCTTCTGTGAAAAGTCCAAGTTCTTTTACAAACTCGCACTCTATTTCCTTCAAAGCAGCGATCTGATTTGGGTAGGCCTTGAACTTTCGCTCAATCTCCCGTTCCATTTGAAGTAACATTTTATCTACATGTTCCTTTGAACCACTCTCAGAGTAAGGTCGGGGGTAGGCGTGATAGATGATTAGCTTTGCACCTATCCTTGACGAGATATGGGCTACTTGTGTAAGACCATTGTTTGCTCTGATGGAAAAGTCAGTCGGGAATAATATTGTAATAGCTTTCATATTGTTCGTTTGATAGTGTTGATCTCTATAGCGAAAGTAATGCTATCAACGAGGGTTCTGTCTGATGTACTGCGTACTCTGAACTGATTTTCATCAGGTATGTGAAAGGTGCTTTGGGGTCAGATAAATTTAGTTTGGCGGATTTGCGCTCTGAGTCCTAATCAATTAGATACCCTTTTATGAAAATGTGCTTGAAGAGTTATTAATGCCATTGATAGTTTGCTAACGTTTTTACCCCTAATTTTACTGTTCGCGGCTTTTGGGTCATGAACTTGCTCATTAGTGAACCGCGATAGTCACGAAAAAGCTTCGTGTCTGAATTGAAAGTACCCCGAAATCAGCTATGCACCGATACTTAAATTGGTTAGATATGGCTTCCCTGGGATTAACAACATTATCACATGGCTAAACCAGTCACTAAGTACAAATTTTCTAATAACCTTCATTCAGAATACACTGCCACTCTTAAGAAAAGAGTTTCGGCCTATTTTGATGAAAATGACATTCAGATCAACGCCAATGGCGAAATGATTTTCAAGACGATATTGGTTCTTGCAATCTATATCGTGCCCTTCCTTATCATCTTATTTTCCGGTATTACGAACCTCGTAGCGCTTTTTGCATTGTGGGGTATCATGGGACTGGGTATGGCCTTTATAGGCACCTCAGTGATGCATGATTCTTTGCATGGCTCGTATTCTAAAACCAAGTGGGTAAATTCTCTTGTGGGATTGTCTACTACGATCTTAGGAGCTGACCCAAAGATTTGGAAGATACAGCACAATGTGCTTCATCACACTTACACCAACATCGAAGAGGCTGATGAGGATATCGAGCCACGATTTGTATTAAGATTCTCTCCAAATCAACCACTCAGATGGTTTCACAAGTACCAGCACATTTACGCGTTTTTCTTCTACAGTATCTCCACGGCGGTGTGGGTTACCGTCAAAGATTTCGTTAAAATCTTCCAGTATAAGGAAAGAGGTCTAATCAAAAGCGGAAAAGACTTTAATACTCATTTGGCGATCATGACATTTAGGAAGATCGTCTATCATACGGTGATGATAGGGGCTCCCATCTACTTCCTTGACTTTCCTGTTTGGCTTACCCTTTCGATGTTCGTATTCATGCATTTGGTAGCAGGGGCATCTTTGAGCCTTGTGTTTCAAACGGCTCACGTAATGCCTGATACGATGTTTGTGAAGCAGGAAGATGAAAAAATCAACCAGAACTGGTTGGTTCATCAATTGTACACGACAACTAACTTCGCACCGAAAAACGAAATTTTGTCCTGGTTCATAGGGGGATTAAATAGGCAAATAGAACATCACTTGTTCCCTAATATTTGCCATATCCATTATCCCAAAATCACTGACATAGTCAAGGAAACTACAGCTGAGTTTGGCCTTCCTTATCTGGAAGAGCGCACGTTCAGATCTGCAGTGGCTAGTCATGTCAAAATGCTCAAGCGAATGGGCAGAGGAGAAGAGCAACTCGTGCCAGCTACCGCCTGATCACCCTGTAGTAAAGCTTTTTCGAGTTAATAGTCACTAATTTCACTATTCTTGTATCTTTGCGCTCCGTTCATTGATAATCAATTGATAAATGTATCCTTGAACGGTATTCAATCATTTTGTAAAGATTGAATAGCTAGCATCGAATAATTATTAATCAATATATTTTAAAATGGAAAAAGGTAAAGTAAAGTTTTTCAACCACGAGAAAGGTTTCGGTTTCATCGTGAATGAGTCAAATCAGGAAGAAGTATTTGTACACAAGAGTGGTACAATTGATCATCTTAAAGAGAATGACTCTGTAGAGTTTGATGTAGAAGAAGGAAGAAAAGGTCTTAACGCGGTTAATGTACGCGTGATCGACTAATATCGTTCATAACTAATATCACTGAAGCGAGAGCGGCATATTGCGGCTCTCGCTTTTTTTGTGCCGTTGGAACAAGGAAAGCGATTGGTCGGTACTAATTTGATAACCCCAGCGCTGTAAGATGCCTTTTTTTAGAGCAGTTGCAATTCAATGATTTGCTTTTTCGTATCCACAATGAGCCAGTCAGTTCTTGAAGATGAAGGCAGACATTCGTTCAGACTCAAACCTCTGACAAATCTGCTCAAAGCTTTGTTGCCAAGTTTGAGTTTGAGTTGATAAGTTCCCTGTCCATCAGTTCCGACCCAAGCGGTTGTTACAATTTCCCTGTTGTCGTTTACAAATTTCGTACTCAGATGTGACGTAATTTCAGGTTCGTTTACTCCGTCACACCAGAAACCAAGAAGTTCTGGTTCGTCCGTGTTCTCAAAAGTTCGAGAAAGATGAAACTCTAGTTCAACTCTAAAACTCTCGTTGAAAGGATGTCCGTTAAGATCAAAAGCGAAGCTCGAAAGATAGGCAATAGTATCTATGAGTTCCTGAGGGACAAATTGAAACTACCTATCAACAGAGAAAAAAGTGGCTTGCGCAAACCTGTACAATTTCAAGTTCTGGGTTTTGGTTTCGTTCCGACCTATCAAAAGGGCGAGCGTGGCAAATACCAACTGGTAGTAGTGAAATCTGCCGAAGCTCACAACGGTTCCAAATGGCACTGCGTTCTGAAAGTCTAAAAATCCTGCAAGTAAAAGAAGGCAGAAAGCACTACCATTTCTCAGCGGCAGTTTCACGGTCGAGTTCACTGAAAACAGCCAGAATGCACCTAGACATATGCCCGATCAGCGTCTGCTAGATGCCTGTTATTACGTTCCTCGTTGATAGCCTGGGAAGCATTGTGGCCCGATCGCTCCTCCTCCATATTCTAGTACGATGTTGTCCTTGTAGTAGATGAACATACAGCTATCGTTATATTGAGATATGAGGCTGTCGTTAAGGTTCTCTTCAAATATTTTATAGAAGAACATTCCCATTCCACTTCTTTGCCAGCCGATAGTTGTTGGGTAGCGACTCGAAGCATAAATGCAGTTCGCATCATCGAGTTTGTTCTCCAGTTCGTCTAAAGTTGACTGAGTCCAGCCAAGTTCAGTTAGTAGAGAATCCGTTTTTGAAGATTTGCGCTCCAGATTCCAATTGCTGTCGTAAATCCCGTTCTTGCTTAGGTGAAAAATCTCAATATCATCATCGTCAAATTCGATTGTTACATTCGTCTGTTTAGGTACAACCGATAGGAAATATTCAGTTGCTTCAAGAATTTTGGATTTCTTAAGTTCGTAGTTGTCGATTAGATCTTCATGGTCGTATGATGGGCCGGTAAATATTCCATCAAAGGCAATGTGGATATATAAAAAGAATCCAAGAATTGCCGTTACAATAATTCCGGTGATGATTACTAATGCTTTGACAAATCCGTTCATTGAGTTTCTTCAGTTGCGCAGAATGGCATCTAATGACAAAGGTAAATATAGTGATCCTGTTAAGTAACGCAAGAGGGGTTCTCTCACGTGCTGATTTAGCCAACCCCAGGTCGGGATATTTGATTTACCGGATGTTAGGTTCAGGCCTAGCTGGAGACTCGGATTCTTGGAGGTTGCTTAGCTCCTTGAGCACCGTCTTCATCAACCTATCGCCTGGTGTAGGAGGATTGTTGGTGACCATTTTCCCGCCAGGGTCGACGAGTAGCGAGTAAGGCAGTACGTCATTGTATAGTTCCTCATAGATGTCCTTGTCCAGCTGATAGTCCAGGCGCTCATGGGTGATCCATTTTTGGTTGAGGAGATGTGCATCCCGACGATTGCGCCAGGATGGCTCATCCATGCCCAGACCCACAAGTACAAGATTAGCCTTACCCTTTTTGACCTGTCGCCTGAAGTAGCCCTTGGGGATGAGGTTGAGCAAGGTAGGGTATCGATCCGCCGACCACAGGATGAAATAGGCCGGCTGGCCCTTATACCGGGCTGCCATCTGCTGAAAGGCATCCGAGTCGATGATAGAGCCACCTCCTTCCAGCAACTGGTTGTACAACACAAACTGCTCCTCGATCTCCAGTTTTTCCGATAGGTCATTGATGATCTTCTCCTCCAGACTAGTCGCCTGCAGTACGGTGTAGTCATGCCAAAATGTGGAGTCATAATCAACAGTGACTAACTGCTGCTGATGCGGCTCTTTGCCGTAGGCAGGCTCCACCTCATCAAACACAAGCTCGGTATTGATCAGCTCGATGTGCGAGGTATGCACGAGCGAGTCGATCGTCGTGCCCAGGCTATCATATTGAAAGTACTCGGCGGTGAGGTCACTCGTTGCACGATTCAGATAGTATTTTTCCTGATAAGGGAGATATTGCACCTTCTTGTCGAGACGATAGCGTGTGCCCTCCGTCGGATAACTGCTCTCATAGGACTCTGAGCCCTCATGCTGGAGAATGACAAAATTGCTCGTGTTGATATACAGCTGCCCGGCAAAAGACCTGTCCCGAAGTGTGCCCCCCTGATCGGTAAAATAGCCGATGATGACCACCTCATCCAATTCATAAGAGGTCGTGTCCTGTACCCAGAAATCTATCGTATTGAAATGGGTGAGCAACGGATTTTGATATTCATAGGCCGTCACGTCGTTACTTAGCAGAAAATTGAGCGAGAAGGGAGGATGCTTGAGCTTGGAGCTGGCTGTAAAGTCAAAGCTGCGCCGAAGTTGGTTGACCCTGAAGCCGAGGTTGTCTTCTGGAATGACATTCCGATAAGGCTCCTTCCCGGAGCGATAGAGATCCAGCGCCGCTTCTATCAACCTGACATAGGTGTCATTCTCCGCGCAGTAGTGTCGGTAGAAGGCCCGGCCTATCGACTCAGTTTTTATATAGTTGTTGGGGATACTACGGATAGCCTTTTGCACCAGCCTTCTTGCTCGGTTATCGTCCGGCTGCTGCTTGAGCGTACCATTGATCACCACTTCGTCCAGCGATTTTACGGTAGGAGTCAGGCGTACCACCAGCGCCCGATTCATGTCAGCAGCCAGCCGAATCTCGGAAGAAGCATAGCCAATGCAGGAGATCATCAGCACCTGCTCGCCATCAAGGTAGCGAGCCCTTAGTTTCAGGTCAAAATTCCCCTCCAGGTTGGTGGAAGTGCCGACGGCACTGCCTTTGAGCTGTAAGTGAGCAAATGGAATAGCTTCACCGGTCTGTGCGTTGATGACCGTACCGCTCAGGGATACCACCTGTGCCTTGCCAACCAGTGTCAGCAGCAGGCCTACGAACAAGAGCAGAGTGACCCTGCTCATTATCAATTTACATAGGGGCTGATTTGAGACTGCCATATTTTGTAGCCGTTCTCATTGACATGAAGTGGGTCTGCCTCATAGAGGTTGGGTCTGATTTCGCCCTCAGCATCAAGCATGGCGTCCCATACATCTATGAAGACGAGCTCATTTTCCTTGCAGAAATCTTCCAGCAATGCGTTGAACTCCTCATACTTTTCCCGAAGATGCCAACGCTCCTCACTGGGCTTGGCAGATATCAGGTAGATTTCCGTTTTGGGTGACTCCTTTTCTATTTTTCTTACCAGAAATTCCATATCCGTGATGATGCGCGCCGCGGACTTACCAGAATTGACATCATTGTCACCTTCGTAGATGAAGACCTTGCGAGGCTGGTGTTTGATGATAAGGTCATTGGCGTGATAAAGGAGTTCACTCGTTTCGCTACCGCCAAAACCCAGGTTGTAGACCTCAACTTCCTGGAACCAATCATTGAGGTTGGGCCAAAGTCTGATACTCGAGCTGCCAGTGAAGATGATCCCGCCTTTGGGAATATCTCGGTTGTTGATAGCGTCTATCTCGTCCTGATAGCGGGTGGGGTTCTGGGCCTGGCCCCCCATCGAAAGACAAGCTGTGAATAAAATACTTAGGAGTAGCAGTAGTTTTTGTTTTCTAACCATTGAAGCTAAGATATCTAAAAAAGTTACTTTGAAGATAGCTGGAAGGACATTCAATGGATGAGCGGAGAACTATAGGGTTAGAATAGTGAGCTAATGCCGGTCGCTGGCATCAGGCTTGTGAACTCATGTTGATCCAGTCAATGATCTCTTTACTCTTGTAGCGACTGATATTGATATTCTTCGCAGTTACCTGACCATTGATTTGCACCACAAGCTTTCGGTTTTTGTCTTTCACAACATGCTTTATGCTCTGCCGGCTTAGGATGAATTGACGATTGGCGCGATAGAAATCACAGGGTGGCAACTCTGCCTCGAGCTGCTCAAGTGTATTGTATTGGCTGTTGATTCGCTGATTAGAAGTAGTAAAGATGGTCACAATGCCATTATCCAGACAGGCATGGGATACTTCGCTGAAGTCAAGCTTGATGCTCTTTGTTCCGGTAGGAATCAAAAAGGAGGTGCGCTTGATATCATGCTCCGTTTGGGATTGAAAATGAATAGTGCCGTATAGGAGGAATGCAAGGTTTTCAATAATGATAATTGCAAAGCACATCACCAGGTTGTTGATAAAAAACTGGGTACTGCCAATGCTCCTGAAAAAGATCATATGCATGATGGTGTAGACCAGTGCGGTGCTGAGCAGGTTGACACCAAAGAAGATCAAAATGCCTTTTGGGTCTACCTGGGAGTTGTCGAAAATGCGTGGGCGATACACGTTCGTAATGATCCAGGAGCTCGAGCAGATAACCAATCCAAAGGTGAAGATGAGACTAACCGAAATGATGGGAAAAGAATAGTCAGCCGCATATGGGAAGAGCCCGCCTCTCAAATGTGGAACACACAGCGCGGTGAGTAAAATGATGCCATACCGAATGGCTGCAATGGACCAACTGAAATTAAAAATGGAAGGATTGAGCGATAGGGAACGGAACGAGTTCATCAGAAATGTTGCGAATAGATATAACCTTTGTAACGTAAGGAAAGCTCAGCGGTTGGGTGGGAAGGGATCTTGAAGTCACCATGAGCCTACCAATGCGGGCTATTGAATCTCATATTTGTACCATTCGGCTTTTTTGACTGGCAGGTGGCCAACGACCGCCACTTTGCCGCGTTCGTCTAGTTCAGCGGAAGTCACACTATTATATTGGTGTTGTCGCCTCCCACATCTTCAATTCACAAAAAAATCGAATCATGAAAAAATTAATTACCGCATTCGCAATGATCAGTTTACTTGGAGCGCATCAGGTATTGGCGCAAAATGGTAGGATATCGAAGCAGGAACGGTCGTTCTTACTAGACTATCTAGAGGTCACCAAGGCTAATATCATCAGTACGCTTAATGAGCTGGATGAGTCTCAGTGGACCTACAAACCCGCCGGTGGTGGATGGAGTATTCAGGAATGTGCCGAACATATCCTACTTGCTGAAGAGGCGGTCTTTGGTCAAGTGCAGCAGGCGCTGACGACAGAGGCAAATAATGATATGAGTACCAAGAACAAAGATGCGTGGCTCATTTCGAAAATATCAGATCGCAGTACGAAAGTAAAAACTCCGCTGGAGCCACAGGGAGATCTTCGATCCAAATCTGATGCAATTGAGGCCCTCACCGCGTCAAGAGCAGCACTTGAAAAATATCTCATGAATGACAAGCTCGAACTGCGTAATCACTTTGGCAAGTCTCCCTATGGTCCCGCTGATGCCTATCAACTTTTCTTAGTAATAGCAGCGCACTCCATGCGGCATCACAGCCAGATGATGGAGGTGTTGGCCGATCAGCAGGCGCATTAGTCCGCTTTCTTTCCAACTTGAGTTTGATTAATCAAACCTTTAAATTCCCTATAAAACTGTCTTTTCGACATTAGGAGAAACCTTATTAGTGATTAAAGCTGAAATGAGCATATAGTTCTTCCCTCCTTTTAAGAAGATATCTCCGCCTGCCTCGCCGGCAAGGCGGGTTACACTGCGATATGACAGTTTTACAGGGATTTAAAGTGGAACTCAGGTTACCAGTAATCGAAGGCCTGCATCAGCGCCAGCTGGTGTAGGCTTTTTTAATGCCGAGGAGTTAGCCAGATCGATTTTCACCAGCGCTAAGCTTCTACAACAGCAGTTGCCGCGCTTTTGCAAAGCGTGACTGTCTATTAGTCTTCACCCTCTATCTTTACCATCATGCAGCGACTGTTTCTTATTTCTATCACAGTTATCATCACTATCATCCTTTGGACTAGTTTCTCGCAGGATACAGTGGACGACCTGTCAGGAGATTTTAAGGAGGTCGCTTTCTACCGCAATGAGAACAACACCGGCCCGATACTCAGAAAATATGCCGTCAGCCTCAGTGACACCCTGTGGCAGCAGATGGAGAAATACGGACAGATGATGCCCTATACCAAGTATGGCACTACCACTGTCTTTTTCTTTATTCACGGTAGTGAGATGCCTCAAACACTCTCGCCCAGCTCCCCGAGCTTTGATACCCGATATCAGCGGAACTGTATCGGCAAATTCGATAGAAATGCAAGTGGGGTATCCAGCTTTACGCGATACCCATTTCGCACGCAGACCTACTGACCTGACGTTGTAGTTGGTTGACCTGTCCATGCTGTTTATCGTGCAGGATCGGTCATAAGCTTGCCTGCGCAAACTGAGGTTAAACATTTAATGTATATGAGTTTACATCTAAACCTGTTGATACTTATATGCGCAACCCGACCATTCCTTTATTGTCCCTACTGTTTGTTTTTCTGATTTCCTGTGAGCGATTTACGGCCGAGGAAAAGGCAGAGCTCGCCAAAGGAGAGGAGGTTTATATCACTCATTGTATTAGCTGCCATGGCCCGAACGGTGACGGCCTCAACGGTGCATATCCCTCACTGCTCAAACCTCAGTTTACCGAGGCGATCACTGACAATGCACTCAACATCATCCGGCGTGGCTCAGGCAATGTCGACGGGATGAAGGCGGTGAGCCTGAGCAATGAGGAACTCGTCCAGGTGGTCAATTACATACAAAATAACTGGGGCAATGAAGCCCCCTTGCTATCGCAATCCAATCTCAAAAGCTCCCAAAAACTATAATTATGGCATCATTTCAACTACTTGTGAATGGGCAAAATCATTCGGTCGATGTAGATCCTGATACCCCACTGCTCTGGGTACTCCGCGACGAACTCAAGCTTCACGGCACCAAGTACGGCTGTGGTATCGCGCAGTGCGGCGCATGCACAGTGCATATCGATGGACTACCGATTAGGGCGTGTTGTTTCCCTATCGGGAAATTGGCTGGCAAGAATGTCACCACCATCGAGGGTCTATCGGAGTTGGGAGATCATCCCGTCCAGCTCGCCTGGCAAGAGATAGATGTGCCACAGTGTGGCTACTGTCAGACAGGTCAGATCATGACTGCAGCAGCCTTACTGGACCGCAATCCAAGTCCCTCGGATGAGGACATTAACCGCGCCATGAAAGGCAACCTTTGCCGCTGTGGTACCTACCCGAGAATCAAGAAAGCGATCAACGAAGCAGCCAAAACCAGAATGTCATGAAAACCAACAGAAGAAACTTTATCAAAGTATCAGCACTGGCCGGAGGCGGATTTATGTTGGCCATATCCACACCTGGAGCTGCTGCCCTTAGCAGAATGCTCAACAATGGTCAGGCGGAGCTCAACAATTTCCTTACCATCGATGCAGATGGAAATATTGTCTTCAAACTCACCAAACATGAGATGGGGCAAGGTTCGGGTACGGGACTGCCTATGATATTAGCTGACGAACTGGGTGCAGATTGGAATAGGGTATCGCTGGTCAGATCACCCTTTGACCCAAAATTTACCTCACGTGAGATGGGTACCACTGGTGGCAGCTCTACAATCGCCAAAATGTGGGATGTATTGCGTACGGCAGGAGCCACTGCGCGTGAGATGCTCAAGGAGACTGCTGCCGCAAGATGGCAAGTGGACGCCAGCACTTTACAGGTAGCCAACAGCGAGGTGATCAATCCGGCGACAGATGAGCGACTGTCGTTTGGAGACCTTGCTGAGGATGCCGCTAAAATGACCATACCCGAAAACCCGCCATTGAAGAAGACCGATGAATTCGTCTACATCGGAAAGCCTGTCAAAAACCTCATCACTAAGGACGTGACTATTGGCAAGGCCAATTATGGTATCAATGTAGAAGTAGAAGGCATGGTATACGCCTCTATAGAAAAATGCCCCGTCTATAAGGGTACGCTTGTGGACTTTGATGATACTGAGGCGCGGAAAGTGAATGGTGTGATTGACATCATCGCTGTGCCACAGATGACAGGAGCTGTCGAGGAGCATTTTGTGCAAGCGGGAGTGGCTGTGATTGCAAAGAATACCTGGAGTGCTATCAAGGCCAGAAAAAAGCTTAGAATCAATTGGGATTATGATACTGCCGGTGCGTCCCTTACTGAATTGGAATTGCGATTGACGCAAAAGGCTGAAGAAACGGAGGAGGCTATTTTCGAGAGAGGTGACTATGAGGGCTTAAAGTCAGAAGAGAGAAATGAGGTTTTCCGGGCGACCTATGACAACCCTTATCAGGCGCACGCTCTGATGGAGCCGATCAATGCAACGGCGCATTACACAGGTGACCGCTGTGAGGTTTGGGTCGGAACCCAATCTGGTGAGCGTGTGAGTAACGAGATCATCAAGCTTACGGATTTGCCTCTTGATAAGATCAAAGTCAACGTTTGCAATTCGGGAGGGTCATTTGGCCGTCGCTTCTATGCAGACTCCACGATGGAGGCTGTGTTCCTAAGCAAAAAGCTGAGCCTACCGGTAAAGGTCACCTGGACCAGGGAGGATGAGATCGAGCATGATTATTTCCACCCTTACCAAAAGTCGATTTTTGAAGCCGTCATTTCCCCACAGAAGGAAGTCTTAGGCTGGCATTCGAGCATCACCAGGACTGAGAATTACCATTCTGGTTCTCAGCAGTGGGAGATACCCTATTATTTCCCCAATGTCCGCACCTTCTTTGAGTTTGAGCCTTCTATCGTTCATACTGGTGCCTGGCGCAGTGTAGCTGAGCATAGTTCTTCTCTGGGCCGGGAATCGTTCATTGACGAATTGGCTGCCAAGCTTGATCAGGATCCGCTTCAGTTCAGACTGGACTTGATGAGCCACGAAATCGAAAAAATAGGTACTGACAGTTTTGCCGATAGGGTGTATGACTATGAGACTATGTTGAACAGTCGATTCAAGGAGGTATTGGAGACAGTCAAGTCAAAAGGCTGGTATGCTAAAAGTAGCGTTCCTGGTAAGGGTGTTGGCCTGGCTGTTGAGAACTTTGGTCGCACGGTATGTGCGCATGTTGCTGAGGTCACCATTGATAATAGCACGTACAATGGGTTTAAGGTAGATAGGGTCCGTAGTGTTGTCCACTGCGGTACTGTAGTCAACCCGCATTTTGGAATCGGGCAAATTGAAGGTAGCATCATCTTCGCATTGTCGGCCTTACAATACGGCGGAGTGGAGATCGATGGGGGTAGAGTTAAGCGTAGCAATTTTCATGATAATCGACTGGTGCGAATGGATGAGACACCCGCGATGGAAGTACACTTTGTGCCCAGCGAGGAACCACCCAGTGGTTTAGGTGAACCGGGTACGCCCCCATTGGCACCAGCCATACTCAATGCACTCTACGATGCGACAGGAGTGAGAGTAAGAAAAATACCGGTATTCAAAAAGGATCTGAATTCCTTTCAAACAACGGTTTAACAGCCGGTAATAACAATGCTAGTTGAGGAGATTGGTTGGTTTTCCTCCTGGTTAGCTCCCAATTCTATTTGATCGGGAGTTTTTTTTGCGTCAATGGCTGACCATCTCAGTGGTCAATTGGTTGATTGATGGTAAAAACTGTAGCTTTAAAAAAAGGCTATGAGTCAACCTCAATGAAGCTAGCTTCTCTTTTTCTTGCTTTTTTCATTTACCTAGCAGTAATTACTGATCTAGGGGCTCAAAAATTGGATAGTGTTTCCCTCCATCTCGGATATCAGTTTCAGTTTCAATTCGCGGGATATATTGCCGCATATGAGAAAGGCTACTACAGAGATGAAGGCCTTGAGGTAGAATTCTATACTGGCATAGGTGCACCATTTATTGATATTGATTCGCTTGCAGCATATGACTACTTCATAGGTACTGGCAGCCAACTTCTTGGTCTCAATAGGCGCAATGAACTTCTGCTGGTTGCAGCGATCTTTCAACATTCCCCCTTATCCCTTGTCGCACGTAGAGACTTAGGTATCAATTATCTGATTGATCTCGAAGGTCGGAATATTGGTACTGGTGCAGAAAATATGGCGATGCTGGTCAGTGCCGGCCTTAACATAGACAGCATCAACAACTCCGGGCCTACTTCGCTGAAGCATCTATTGGAAACCGGTGAACTGCACGCAGTATCCCGTTACTTGCTTGATCCACCGCTGGATCCGGACAAGTACATCACCTTTAAGCCACTAGAATACGGCGTGGACTTCTATGGCGAGTGTCTGGTGACGCATCAGCGCGAATTTGAAAACAACCCTGACCGGGTCGAGAAAATATACAAGGCCACCATCAAAGGATGGCAATATGCCGCATCTCATCCAGAGGAGCTGATTGATTTGATCAGGACAAAGTATAATAAAGAAAAGACACAGGCAGACCTTGAAAGAGAAGCTGATGTGGTCATCAACTCACTCATCTTACCCAACCTGTTTCCGATAGGCTACAGTACCAAGGCCAAGTGGGTAAATATGGAAAAGGTGTCCCGACAGTTCGGCGTAATTGAAGGTGAAACAGATTGGGACAAGTTTCTCTATTCTGAAATCAGGAATCAACGAGCCACTGCAAATGAAGAACTTCTGCAGATCATTAAAATCGCAATTTCAGCGATAATGGTGGTGATTGTATTCCTGATCATATATAGTGTGATGCTAAAAAGAGCCGTCAACAAGCGGACTTTGCAGCTTTTGGTGGCCAATACTGACATTCAGAATAAGAATGAACGACTTGCGATGCAAACTCAGGAGCTCGAAGAACTGAATGCTTTTAAGAATAAGATGCTTGCTGTTATTTCGCATGACGTAAAGGGCCCACTAGCCAACATGGACTCACTCATGCAACTCGTGAAAAACTCCGACCTATCGGAAGAAGAGTTTAAAGAAATGGTAAATGATCTTCATGGCCGATTGAGGGAGGTCAGCGGATTTCTCTTAAACATTCTGATGTGGGCAAAGAGCCAGATCTATGGCTTTTCTTCCGCACCTGAGCGAATCTACCCCAAGGAGTTAATTGATGAAACAGTATCAGTTTTTCAATCTGAGATTGATAAGAAACAATTGAATATTGTCAACTCCATTGAGGCAGACATTGAACTGTACGCTGATGCTTCATTGGTTAAGCTAATAGTTAGAAACTTGCTCACCAACGCCATAAAGTTCAGCTATGAAGCAACGGATATTTTAATAACCTCTGCACGATATGGCGACTTCATAAGGTTTACTATAGCGGACAAGGGGGTCGGCATTAGCGAAGAACGAAAGACTCAATTGCTCAAGGGAGCCGTCCAAAGTCTTAAAACCGAGAGCGGAGAAATGGGTTCTGGCCTTGGCTTAATGCTTTGCAAAGAGTTTGTAGACATGCACAAAGGTGAAATGGGGATCAAGAGCGAAGTAGGTAAGGGGACGTCAGTGTGGTTTACCCTGCCCATGACCTCACCTACCCTCAAGGTTTAGCTTACTTCTTCAACAGTTGATCTAGCGCTTGTCTATCATAGTGTTGCCCATTGCGGATTACTGCAGATATTTTTTGCGTATTGGAAATGCTCTTGAGCGGATCTGCATCTAGAATAACCAGGTCCGCCAGGTAATTTTTTTTGACCAATCCTAGCTCTGCTTCTAAACCAAAATACTGAGCAGGTAGTGTAGTGGCAGCAGCCAGCGCCTCGCGCTCACTCAAACCTGCATTGACGAGAAACTCCAACTCCTTGTGTAAGCTAAAACCTGGTGTCAACAGCGCAATGGGAGTATCCGTGCCCGCCAGTATTTTCACCCCTCTGTCTGCGAGGTACCTGACGAGCGAGTAGCAAAATTGGGCATATTCTATGTTGTCAGGAGAAGCTTTAGAAGTGCTCATAAGGGCAGCATTTTCCAGCCAGCCCGTCCTCGCATTTTCCGATAGGCCATCAAACGTTGCAAGCCAGTTTTCCTGCCCCCAGAGCGCATGCATACGCGCACCAGCAATCGCGAGAGTTGGTATTTGCACCGTGTTATTTGTGGCAAGTGCTGCGGCAATAGCCTCCAGCCTTGTGGAGTCGAGATTGCGAACAGCTTCAATCCGCTGGGCGGTGTGGATGCTGCTCCTCAGCGTACCGCCGGGCGTAGACTGACCTTCCTTGAGGAGCCTGAGCCGATCTTCTAGTAGCTTGGGAGCATTGGCTGCTGCTGACATTTCGATATTCCGAAAATGCTCCATACTGCTGAGTCCCGCATTGGACGCAGTGATGACATCCATGCTTAAGGGCACATGCCCTGTCACAGGCAGGTTTTTTTCCTTCGCAATCGCCAATATAGCCTGATATACTTCCGGGCTGAGCATCTCGTAGGCCTTGAGCAGGTTTACGCCGGCTGCCTCGAGCTGCTCAATTATGGCAAGAGCATCTTCTTCGGTAGCTACGCCCACGCCTATTTCAGGGTTAGTGCTGCCATCGTATACCACCGTCTTTCCATCCAGTAGTGGCCCGGCCCACTTCAATCGAGGGTATCTCGCAGGATCACTTTCGGTCTGCGCCTTCATCGGCAACATCTTTTCGAGTAGCCCTCCGGTATCCCGAATACTGGTGATCCCGTTGGCCAGGAATAGATCGTACATCGACGGGGTGATCAGTGAATCAAAGGTCAGGTGTACATGAAAGTCCCAGAGCCCCGGCATCAGAAACTTACCAGTACCATCAATGACTTCCACTTCGTCAGTATAGGACAACTCAGCTCCGATAGCGACGATTCTATCACCTTTGAGCAGCACATTCATATTGGGTAGAGGATCACTTTCGGCATCCACTATCGTAATGTTCGTGATGGCCAAATCAGCGGGTATCACTTCTTTCTTTTGGGCACAAGACCACATCACTCCAATGAGCAGGAGCAGGACAATATTCGTTCTGAAATTCATATCAATCATTTATTGTTTCCAGCCGGGTCCTCTTACCGCCCTACCTGGAAATGCGCCGGTGTGCTCTCCATCGTCTAAGACCTGTTCACCATTGACGAACACATGCACCATGCCTTCACTGTATTGATGCGGCTCGGCAAAGGTCGCTTTATCCTGCACTTTCGAAGGGTCGAAAATGGCAAGGTCTGCAAAATAGCCTTGCGCGAGCTTCCCTCGCTTCTTTATTTTCAAAGTAGTTGCCGGGGCGAGTGTCAGCTTATGAATGGCCTCTTCCATAGGGATGACTTTTTCATCTCTGACATATTTACCCAGCAGCCGAGCAAAGTTGCCATAGGCGCGGGGGTGAGTGCTGGTTTTGATAAACACACCTTCTGTTGCTAACGAACCTGCATCAGATCCGAAGCGCATCCAGGGAATCTGGATTTTCTTCTTGATGTTTTCTTCCGTCATCATGAAGTAGACTGTACCTACTCTGCTACCATCTGCAATCACCAGGTCCATCATGGTCTCAATGGGGTCCTTACCGAGCATCTCTGCCGCTTCGGTGAGCGTTTTTCCCGTTAGGAACCTCAGTGAGTCATTCTTGAAACCTACCAAAATGATATTATCAGTCGACCCTGCACCCAGGTAGAGGTTTTCCCAGTCATCACTGGGGGTCGCGATTTCATCTTTGAGCCTGGTGCGAATGGCGGGATCCCGCAAGCGGTTTGCCCATGACTCATACCCACCGGCTTGTACCCATGGTGGCATGGAAGCATCCAGCCCCGTAGCGCCCGCAGTGTAGGTGTACATATCTGCAGTGATATTGAGCCCGGCGGCTCGTGCCGAATCGACCTTCGCGATCACCTGATCCATTTTGTTCCAGTTGTCACTTCCGGCAGCTTTGAGATGATAGATTTCAGCATCTATGCCTGACTCATTGGAGATTCGAAGGAGCTCATCCACACTCTCCAACAGTCGGTTGCCCTCACTTCGCATATGCGAAATATAGGTGCCATTATACTCAGCAGCCACTTCGCAAAGTGCGATCAGCTCTTCGGTGCTGGCATAAAAAGCGGGTGCGTAGATCAGGGAGCTGCCGATACCTAGGGCACCTTCTTCCATAGCTTCCCTTACCAGAATGCGCATACTGTCCAGCTCAGCGGCTGTTGGAGGCCGATCATCTTTACCAATCTGATGAATTCTCAGGGTGGTGGCACCTACGAAGGAGGCCACATTAGGGCTGACCCCCTTTTCTTCAAGGTATTCAAGGTATTCGCCGAGGGTAGTCCAGGTGATGTCATACTTTATTTCGCCCTGATTTCTCATCTCCTCTTTCCTCATTTTTTCCGATAGGGGGCCCATCGACCACCCCTCTCCAAAAACCTCCAGGGTCACACCCTGCTTGATGTCTCCCATGGACCTACCATCCTCTATCAGCGAGCTTACCGACCAGCTGAGCATATTGATAAATCCGGGTGCCACGGCCAGACCGCTCGCGTCGATGGTCTCTTTTGCGGTAGCAGAAGACAAATCACCGATAAAGGCAATGGTGTCAGCATTGATGCCGATATCAGCTATGATGCCCGGCTGCCCAGTGCCATCGTAGACAGTACCGCCGGTGATGACAAGGTCGAAAGATTGCTGCTCAGCGCATGCAAATAACAAGAAGGGAATAAGGAATAGGGGAAAGCGACTCATAATGAATAGTTGTTGGCGATCTGAAGATAAGAAAAAATCAATACGCTGCTATTGGGAATATGTCAATCGGAAGGGGACCTTTTTGATAAAATGGAAAATATTTATTGAAGGTTGATAGAGCCGAATATCCAGACAATCTTTGTTTTTCAAAAGATACGCCCGTGGATACGCAAGACTTACTAGCCATTGATCAACTTCATTCATTACCGACCTTTAGAAGATTTCCTGTGGCGTTTGAGCGCGCCCGCGGGTCGAAGGTGTGGGACATCAATGGTAAGGAGTACATCGACCTCCTGGCAGGAATAGCTGTGCTCAATGTGGGGCACTGCCATCCAAAAGTCACGGCAGCCATAGCTGAGCAGGCACAGCGGCTTATGCACATTTCCAATTTTTTTGTGAATCAGCCGCAAGTGCAGCTAGCGCAAAAACTAGCCAAACTCTCCGGTCTTCAGTATGTTTTCCTGAGCAATAGTGGAGCCGAGGCCGTAGAAGGCGCGATGAAAGTCGCCAGGAAGTACGCCAGCAAAAATGGTCGTGGAGGCACGATCATTACCATGAAAAATGCCTTTCACGGTAGGACCATGTCGACCGTAGCAGCCACTGGAAAGCAGGCAATGATGATCGGCTTTGATCCAATACCTCAAGGGTATTTACATGTTCCTTTCAATGATTTTGAGGCACTAGAAGCCACAATCACAGATGATATCGCTGCGGTCATGATGGAAACCGTCCAAGGTGAAGGTGGGGTTAATATTGTAGATGAAGGCTATCTGAAAAAGGTTCGGGCATTGTGCGACCGGGAGAATATTGTGCTAATTCTCGATGAGATTCAATGCGGCATGGGTCGTACGGGAAAGATGTTTGCCTTCGAACATTTTGGAGTGAAGCCGGATGTGATGCCCTTAGCTAAAGCCTTGGGTGGTGGCATGCCTGTCGGCGCTGTATTGGCAAGTGAGCGGGTAGGGGGCGCTATCGACCCGGGCGATCACGGTACTACTTTTGGTGGTAACCCAATGGCTGCCGCCGCAGCGTTAGCGACTATTGGTGTCATTGAGGAAGAGCAGCTATCGCAAAAAGCATCCGATACTGGTGACTGGCTGAAATCTGAATTGACCTCCAGGTTCAAAGGTCATCCTTTGGTGAAGGAAATCAGAGGCCTGGGCTTGATGATTGGTATTGAACTTACTATCGAGGCTAAGCCGTTGGTCTTGCAGATGCTTGAGCAAGGGGTCATCGCGAATGCCACAGCCGTGAATACGATTAGATTGGTGCCACCTCTCAACATCTCCAAAGAAGAGTTGCTGCAAGCAATCGAGGTGATGGCGGGAGTAATTGCGAGTGCAAAATAAAAGCCATCTACTATGAGATGGCTTTTGCGCAAACTAATATGAAGTATGAAGAGTTTCCTTTTTTATTATTGACTGTCATCTTCTGACGAGGCTTGGTGACCGGCATCATCAGCATTGACTATTGATAGTAATATAATTATTAATGATAGCATTACTATCAAATAACGTGTCAACAACCAAAAGGTTTAGATCATTCCTGAATTAGGACAAGATTATTTTTCTGACAAAAAATGGAGCAGCATCAGTTCTCGATCTGCTTGACAAAGCCATCCCAGCCTTGAGCCTTCAGCCTGGCATGTTCTTGCCTCGCTTTATCCGGATCGGTGAACAATCCATAGTAGAGGCGGTAGAGGGTCGTTTTCCCGACCCGCACTTCTTCGACTCTGGCTCCTTTTAGATTTGTGACTCGGCTAATAGCAGAGGCTTGATCCTCAAAACTGCCCAGCTGGATAGTGTAGTGCGGGACTTTCAGGTCGGTGATTTTTGTGCCTTCTAGTGCATCTGCCGATGCATATAGCCTGACATTGGCTGTGCCCGGGCCGATCATATCTATCTTCTCAGCAGCTCCTTTCGAGAGATCGATGATCCTGTTTTTAGAATATGGACCTCTGTCGTTCACACGGACAGTCACTGACCTGCCATTGTCCTGGTTTTCGACCCTGACCATGGTGTTGAAGGGAAGGGTGCGATGGGCTGCCGTCAGCTCTTTCATGTTATAGATTTCACCCGTAGCTGTCGGCTTGCCATCGAAGTTGGGGCCGTACCAGCTGGCTACTCCGGTTTCGATGAGTTGGAGACTGGAAGAGGGTGGGGTAGAGGTTTTGCAGGCAGTTACAAAAAGACCAAAGAAAATTATGAAGTGTGTGACCTTCACCTAACTGATATTAGCCTTCTCTCTTTATGTGCGGCATATGCCAGACAAGCATCGATCATTTCATCAGTGAGTTCTTCGAAATCAGCCTTAATATCCTCTCTACTCATCCCATTTGAAAGCCAGTTGAGAATGTCATATACAGTAATGCGTGTTCCTTTGATACAAGGCTTACCGAACCTCTTGTCCGGGCGGATTTCCAAAAACTGCTTGTAGTCCATATTTGAAAGATAGAGAAATTGAGGAATTGCTGTGTTAATATTCGCGGCTCAAAACAAGATTTGTTGTAGCTCAAATCACGACAGAATTGAGCTTTATTTTAAAAGAGGGTGAGCTAGAAACGATAATCTCCAAGTATTTATTGGAGTACGAATAGAATATAGAAAGACAAAATACCGATTATAAGCAAAGTCAAGATTCTCCGAATCCATTTTCCGCTTTTTGCTTTCTCAGACTTTATTAGCGCTAACTCTTTCAGGAGTTTTTTGGTGACTTTGTCTCTAAGGTGAATGGGTTTTAGAGATTTGTTCTCTTTGATGCATCAAACTGACTCTTTCCTCTCGCGAATTGGTCATTTCACTGATTACTTCTTTTGAACCCTCTCGGTACGGTTTCGTGCAGTGCTTTGTCAAGGCAGTTTGAATGAGAATAGACTGTTTGCACCTCGTCACTTTCTCTATCATTGGCAATAGTAATTTCTATTGAGACATCAAACGTTATGCTCTGTCCGCAATAACAACACATCATGATATTCTCATCCGCCATAATCCGATACTTTCTACATCAGCTATTCTTAACTACAAAAGATTTCATATTAGAACATCATGAATAGTCTACCTAATAAACAACATCTCTCTGTACTTCACTAATGGCCAGTCATTGTCATCTACGAACAACTCCAGTTTGTCTACGGCATACCTGATTTTATCAAAATGCTGCTCTTTGACCTTATCGCAGTAGGCGATTGCGCGATCTCTGGCAGATTCCATTTTATTGGCCTTTTTGCGCTCCTCCGTCATGGCCGCCACGGACTGCTCTATCTGCACGATGTAGCCTGAGATGGTTTTGATATCATCCACGATCTCCGAGTTATCTAGCCCAAGCTCCTTTAGTCCTTTGGCATTCTGGATGAGCTTGTTTTGGTAGACTATTGCGGTAGGTATGATATGGTTCAGTGCTAAGTCACCCATGACGCGGGATTCGATCTGCACCTTCATGATATAGTTTTCCAACATGATCTCGTGCCTGGCGTCTATCTCTACCTCGGTCATGACACCAGAGTTCTTGAATAATGTCTTGACCGACTTGGTAACCAGGAAGTCCAGCGCTCTTGGCGTGTCTCTTACATTGCTAAGACCTCTCTTTTTAGCTTCTTTCACCCACTCATCGGAGTAGCCATCACCTTCGAACCTGATGCTTTTTGAGGCTTTGACGTACTCACGCAGGATATCAATGATTGCGAGTCGACGTTCCTTGCCTTTGTCTGTTTGTGCAGTTACTTCCTTATGAAAGGCTTCCAGTTGACTTGCTACAATCAGGTTGAGCACGGTCATGGGGTTCGCGACATTCTGATCAGACCCTACCGCCCGGAATTCAAACTTATTGCCCGTAAAAGCGAAAGGAGAGGTTCGGTTACGATCTGTATTGTCCAGTATGATTTCGGGTATCTGATCGATCCCCAATTTCATATAGATGTTATCTCCCTTTTCGACTTTGATGTTGCCGTTGTTTTCCAGCTCGTCCAGTATGTTGGTCAGGGTATCACCCAGAAAGATAGATATGATGGCCGGAGGGGCTTCATTCGCACCTAGTCTAAAGTCATTACCAGCTGAGGCGATAGTCGCGCGAAGCAGGTCAGCGTGATCATACACTGCTTTGATAGTGATGACCAGGAAGGTGAGGAACTGCAGGTTTTCTCGGGCACTGCTACTTGGCTGGAAAAGGTTGACACCTGTATCCGTGACCAGCGACCAGTTGTTGTGCTTTCCACTGCCATTCAGCTCAGCGAAGGGCTTTTCGTGAAACAACACCTTCACTTTGTGCTTCTTGGCGACCTTACTCATGACATCCTTGAGCAGTGAGTTGTGGTCAGTAGCCACATTCGCTTCTTCAAACATTGGGGCTACCTCAAACTGCGAAGGCGCCACCTCATTGTGACGCGTGCGTAGTGGGATGCCCAGTCGATGAGACTCGATCTCAAATTCCCGCATGAAGTCCAATATTCTGGTAGGAATGGCTCCAAAATAATGATCATCGAGCTGCTGACCCCTGGCAGGATTGTGCCCAAAGACTGTCCGTCCGCTCATAACCAGGTCGGGCCGAGCTGCGAAAAGAGCCTCGTCAATCACAAAATACTCCTGCTCCCAGCCGAGTGAAGCGGTCACTTTCGTCACCTCACGATCAAAAAGCTTACAAACGCGCGTGGCAGCTTTATCGACAGCTTTCAATGCTTTAAGCAGCGGGGCTTTATAATCAAGCGCCTCACCCGTGTAGGAAACGAAGATTGTTGGGATACATAGCGTCTTCTCCACAATGAAAATAGGGGAACTGGGATCCCATGCAGTATACCCGCGAGCCTCGAAAGTCGTGCGAATTCCACCACTTGGAAAGCTGGATGCATCCGGTTCCTGCTGTGTCAATTCACCCCCTTTGAGCGTCTCTATGCCCTTATGTGGATCATAAAAGGCGTCATGCTTTTCGGCGGTGGAGCCTGTCAACGGCTGAAACCAGTGTGTATAGTGTGTCACACCATGCTGCATGGCCCAGTTGCGCACAGCAGCCGCAACAGAATCGGCCGTTTCTACGTCAATCTTTCGTCGCTTTCGTATCGCATTATCCACCCGACTAAACATCTCCGGTGAAAGCGTATTCCGCATTTGCTCATAGCCGAAGGTGAGTTCACCGAAGTAGTCGGATACTTTTTCGGAAGGAGCTTCAACATCGATTTTTGATCTTTTTTGTACTTCCTGGAGGGCAGTAAATCGTAGGTGTGACATCTTAATAATTTAATTTTCTTGTAGGTCGTAATTTAATCAAATGTCTCACTTTGGCGGCTGAGACATGCTTGTATTTGGAAGGCTTCCTACCGGAAAACCTGTGTGAACTTGAATTCCTGCCCGTCAAAAAGACCCTGATCACTCAGTTTTACGGACGGGATGACGAGCAGCGCCATGAAAGAAAGCGTCATGAATGGTGAGGTGAGCGTTGATCCAAGTACCTCTTTTGTGAAGTCATCAATCTTGGTGTATAGCCGGGCTACTTCAGCGCCATCTGCTGTGCTCATCAAGCCTGCCACAGGTAGGGGGAGTACGTGCGACTGCTCATGACTTACCGCCGAAACACCACCTTTACATTCGACGAGTTGATTGATTGCCCGGGATAGCGATTCATCAGTGGTTCCTACCGCAATGATGTTATGAGAGTCGTGAGCCACCGTAGAAGCAATGGCACCAGATTTTAATCCAAAGTTTTTAATGAAAGCCACTGCAGGTTTGGACTGGTTGTACCTGTTCATCACCACGAGCTTGAGTATATCGTGATCGAGACTTACCTGATCTGTATTGAGCACGCTGATTGGGTGCCATTCGCTCTTCGTGATCAATTGATGGTCAATCGCGACTATGGTTTGTAGTTCTGTACCTGTGACTTCCAGTTGTAGATCTCCTATAGATATTTTGGAGGCGCTGAAGTTGTTGAGCACCTGACTGACCTTTGGTTCAATCAATGTATTACCGTGCTTAGCCACCATCGCCCCATTAATCCACGTTTGGAGGATGTTGAATTGCTCCGGATCATCCACCAGAATAAAATCAGCAGGATCGCCTTCATTTAGCAGCCCGATTTCAAGGTCATAATGCTTTACTGGATTGATGCAAGCTGCTTTCAGCACACTATATAGGTCGTACCCTTTTGCAAGCGACCTTCGAACAAGCTCATCGATATGGCTGATCATGAGATAATCTGGATGCTTATCGTCCGAGCAGAACATGATGCGATCAGGATAGTCAGCGATAAGTGGTATCATCGCTTCGAAGTTCTTAGCTGCACTACCTTCCCGGATGATAATTTTCATTCCGGCTTTGAGCTTGTCAAGCGCTTCTTCAAGGGTGAAGCACTCATGGTCGGTAGAGATTCCGGCTGAGGCATATTTTGAAGCCTCAACTCCCTTCAGGCCGGGAGCATGACCATCGATGGGCAATCCCAGCGACTTGGCATGATCCAGCTTTTTATAGACTTCATCATCATTGTAGAGTACACCTGGCCAGTTCATCATTTCCGCCAGGTACCTGATTTCCTTCATCTCCAGTAGGTCCCTGACATCATCTGCATCGATCACAGCCCCAGCTGACTCGAAAGTAGTTGCGGGTACGCAAGAAGGTGCCCCGAAGTTGAATTTGAAGTTGACCTGCTTCCCATCTTCGATCATGTACTTCACGCCTTCCATGCCGAGGACGTTAGCAATCTCATGGGGATCGGAGACCGTCCCGACTGTGCCATGAACCACCGCCCACCTCGCAAACTCAGAAGGCACCAGCATGGAGCTTTCAATATGAACGTGCGCATCTACGAAACCGGGAAGTACGTAGGTGTCCAGCGACTCATCGATTCGCGTCACATGACGAATATGGCTATCGAATTCTATTTGGACAGGATAGGTAGATCGACTAGGAATATCAATAAGATTGGCTTTGATGCTGTTCATGAGAATTTGTTGTCTGGTTTAGGTCGAATGGCCAGCTTGGAAACTATATTTGCTTAAAACTACGATGTTTTGAAGTTCAGGATTTCACACACATTATTATTATTAGTCTTTTGTGGTTTTATGCTGCAAGACTGTCGGCCGACTCCCAATCATTCACGCCGACACAAAAAACTTAAAAAAGGAAAGCCCATTCCCTGTCCAATCAAAGACTGCTAATGAGCAAAGGTATTGTCATAGCTATTGATGGCTATTCGGGTACGGGCAAGAGCACCACGGCTAAGAGAGTGGCTGCTGAGCTCGGATACATCTATGTAGATACGGGTGCGATGTATCGTGCGGTCACGTTGGCCTTTATTCGCGGTAGCGTAGATATCTCCCTACCGGAACAGGTGCAGGAAGCATTGGCGGGTATCAAAATCAACTTTGTACTCAATGAAGCTTCGGGAGATCAGGAGACTTATCTAAACGATGAAAATGTGGAGTCCGAGATCAGGGGAATTGAGGTCTCTGATCTGGTAAGCGACATAAGCGCAATCTCAGCGGTAAGACGACAGCTGGTGGCACAGCAGCGTGCTATGGGCGAGGTAGGTGGGGTAGTAATGGACGGAAGAGATATCGGGACGGTCGTTTTTCCAGATGCAGATTTGAAAATATTTATGACCGCTTCTGACGAGATTCGGGCTGAGCGGAGATGGGAAGAATTGCTGGTACAAGGCAAGAATATTTCAAAAGAAGAAGTGCTTAACAACTTGCGTACTCGTGACAAGATTGATACCTCCAGGGCTGACAGTCCGCTGCGCAAGGCCGATGATGCAATAGTGATAGATACTTCGAACATTACTATTG
>CAYGOT010000041.1:0-38058 GCA_964351595.1 uncultured Roseivirgaceae bacterium
CTATAATTGAATCCCTGGGAATAGGCTTATTGGTCGTAATAGCCGCTACTCTCTTTATTAGTATGGCGGCTCTCAAACCTGTCACTGCCAATCCAAGCGAGGGACTGAGATCTGAGTGAGATGAACCTCAGGGTTCTGTAGAAATTCCTTATTATTGTCGATTGCAAATAACGAACTTCTACAACCCTTAAGCCTATGTCCTCTCATTCTACCGACACCTCTTTTTTTGGCCATCCGCGTGGTTTAGCCACATTGTTCTTCACTGAGATGTGGGAGCGCTTCAGCTATTATGGCATGCGAGCGTTGCTCCTACTGTTTATGGTCGAGGAAGCTGGCAAAGGAGGACTCGGGTTTGACGTAAGAGAAGGCTCTGCGATTTATGGTTTGTACACCATGTTCGTTTATCTGCTCGCTTTGCCCGGAGGATGGCTGGCTGATAAGTACTTTGGTTTGCGTAAGTCCATCTACTACGGTGGCATCATCATAGCAGCAGGCCATTTTTCCATGGCCATTCCGATGATGGAGACCTTCTTTTTTGGTCTTTTTTTGATTGTGGTAGGTACGGGCATGCTAAAGCCTAACGTCTCCAGTGTCGTAGGGGGTCTTTACTCTAAGGATGAACCCGCTCGTAGAGATGCTGGCTACTCTATCTATTATATGGGTATCAACATAGGCGCTTTTATCGCCCCATTGGTTACTGGTTGGCTGGGCGAAGGCTTCAGTTGGCATTATGGGTTTGGTGCAGCAGGAGTGGGAATGGTGATCGGTGTGATACAGTACAAGATGACTGAAGGCTATCTGGGGGACATAGGTTTGGTACCTGAGTCTACAGGGTCACCTGAGGAAGATGCCAGGCGCAAGTCGGGCATCACCAGAGGGCTACTCATCTTGGGTAGTTTAGTAGCTGTTCTATTGGTACTTCTGTTTTCCGGAACAATCACAATCGACCCTGTCTCGTTCGCAGGCTACTCTAGCTATATCATTCTCGGTGCAGTTCTACTCTACTTTATTTACATATTTACGGCTGAGAAGCTTGATGCCGATGAAAAGAAGAAAATTGGTGCTATTGCGGTCTTGTTTTTGTTCTCCGCAGTTTTCTGGTCAGGTTTCGAACAGGCCGGTTCATCACTCAACCTTTTTGCCTATGATTACACCGATCGGTTTATTGGGTCCTGGGAAATGCCCGCCAGCTGGCTGCAGTCAGTTAACCCAATCTTCATAATAATTCTGTCCCCGGTTTTCGGCTGGTTATGGATCAAACTAGCAAAAAGGCAACTTGAGCCAAGAACCCCTGTGAAGTTTTCACTTGGCATTATCCTATTAGGACTTGGGTTTGCGATAATGGCCGTAGCTTCAGAGTATGTGGCGCAAGGTGATCTCGTACTTCCCACCTGGCTTATCTTCACGTACTTTTTTCATACAGCTGGAGAGCTCAGTTTCTCCCCTATCGGAATGAGTGCTGTCACCAAGCTCGCTCCAAAAAAACTGGTTGGTCAGATGATGGGCGTTTGGTTTATGTCTATCGCACTTGGTAACCTAATTGCTGGGCTGGTTGCAGGAGAAATGGGAGCCTCAGAGCTCTCTAAAAATGCTTTGCCGGAGCTCTTCTGGTCAATCACACAATTTACGGTAGGCGTGGGTGTAGTCATGTTGGCTGTCAGTCCAATCATGCGCCGATTAATGGGGAATGTGAGATAGATCATATATGATCATTTAGGGATTCTCAAAAACTGAGAATATATCAATCGTTAGCATTAATAATTTCGCAATTTTTCGTCATTCTATCGGCTTGACACTAATTTGCAATCGATTTCAAAAGCCTTGAGAGTCACTTTTCCTAAAGGTGATGATTCTCAGGACTTTGTTGATGACTGTCATATTTAGGTCGGGTGTATGCGCATAGCTTTACTCTCGAAAACAATGAAACAGACATCAAAAGAATCACTCATATGCAAGACTTAGTATTAGACCCGGAAGAAATGACAAAGACAACAAATTTACTCCCCATTGGCAGCAAAGTACACTACAATCTAACCTCTGCCGAACTTGTAGAAGAAACCATCAAAAAGGGACAAGGCGTATTGAATGATACAGGTGCCTTGCTTATCGATACCGGCAAATTTACCGGTAGGTCACCGCAGGATCGCTTCATCGTCAGAGATGAAATCACCGAAGAAGCAGTTTGGTGGGGACCTGTCAATAAGCCATACGAACCGGCTAAGTTCGACGCTCTGGAAGCCAAGATGAAGGATTATATGAAGGACAAGGAGCTCTATGTACGAGACGCTTTCGTATGTGCAGATCAGGATTACAAAATGAGCCTCAGGGTGTATAATACCCTACCGTGGCAGAATATGTTCTGCTACAACATGTTCCTACGTCCTACTGCTGCCGAACTAAAGAAATTCGAGGCGGAATTCACCATTTTGTGCGCACCCGGATTTGAAGCTGATCCTGAAGCAGACGGTACACGTCAGTCCAACTTTGCCATCCTCAACATGAGCAAGAAAATGATTCTCATAGGAGGAACGGCATATACAGGAGAAATGAAGAAGGGCATCTTCTCAGCGCTGAACTTTATCCTCCCACATCAGAAGAATGTACTGAGTATGCACTGCTCCGCCAACATTGGTGAGAAGGGTGACTCGGCTGTATTTTTTGGGTTGTCAGGTACGGGTAAAACGACATTATCAGCTGACCCGCAGAGAAAATTGATCGGCGATGACGAGCATGGCTGGGCAGAAGATCATATTTTCAACTTTGAAGGAGGTTGTTACGCCAAAGTAATCGACCTCTCCAGGGAGAAAGAGCCAGATATCTGGGATGCCATCAAGTTTGAGGCTATCGTGGAGAATACAAGGTTCTATCCGGGTACGAGAACTATCGACTTTACCAATAGCTCCGTCACTGAAAACACGAGAGTGTCCTACCCCATCTACCACATCAACAATGCGGTAGAGCCATCAGTAGGTGCCATTCCTAACAACCTTTTCTTCCTGACATGTGATGCTTTCGGAGTGCTTCCTCCGATCTCAAAATTGGACAAAGGCCAGGCCATGTATCACTTCATCTCCGGCTATACAGCTAAAGTAGCAGGTACTGAAGCGGGCATCACCGAGCCTGTGATGGCGTTCTCAGCTTGCTTTGGTGCTCCATTCATGCCACTTCACCCTACGGCCTACGCGGAGATGTTAGGTAAGAAAATGGATGAAGGTTCGGTAAACGTATGGTTGGTCAACACTGGCTGGTCGGGTGGTCCTTACGGAGTTGGTAAGAGACTGAAGCTTCAGTATACGAGAGCGATGATATCAGCAGCTCTTGAAGGTGAATTGAACAACGTGGGCTACCGTACGCACACGATCTTTGGAGTGAATTTCCCTTCCAGTTGCCCGGGCGTTCCTGCTAAGGTGCTAAGTGCCAAAGCGACCTGGAAAGACGATGATGCTTACTATGAAAAAGCCAACATGCTTGCCAGAGCATTCAATGAGAACTTCAAGAAGTTTGAGGACTATGCCAATGACGAAATCATGGCAGGTGCTCCAAAACCGAACGATTGATATAGAAGGAATGATTAGAATTGGAAAAGTCCTGTCTTCGGCAGGACTTTTTTAGTTTACAGGCTTGAAACGATCCAAAATAGAATCTCCACGCCTGTACCTTCGTAACCTCGCGGTGACAGATGCGAAGTTCGTGATGAGGCTCCTTAACTCACCTACATGGCTTGAGCACATTGGTGACAAGCACGTCAAAACCCCTGATGACGCCATCAGCTATATCAAGTTCAACCCTTCAAGAAGCTACAATCGGTCGAAATATGGACTAAAGGCCGTTTTACTGAAAGAGACCAATGAGCCCGTCGGCCTTTGCGGTTTAATCCAACGAGACTATCTCGCTCACCCCGACCTTGGCTTTGCCTTCTTACCAGAATATGCCGGTAAGGGTTACGGATACGAATCCAGCTATGCAGTATTGAGTCAACCTGAGATTCGATGGCCCGTTTACGCAATGACAGGTCCGGATAACTATGCCTCTCAAGGCTTGTTAAAGAAACTAGGTTTTGTAGAGGAAGGCACCTTCCTGATGCCACCACATCAGTTCGAGTGCCTGATGTATAAACTTGAAAAAATCACCAAATAAGTAGCTTTATGCCCCACTTCCTAATTGATTGCTCTAACAGCGTTATCGAAGAAAGATCGAAAACCGAGATCATGTCTGCGGTTCACCAAGCGGCGGTAGACTCTGGCCTATTTGACGCCAAAAACATTAAGGTACGGGTCAGACCTTTTGAAGAGTACATGGTCGGAGGAACGACTGAACCTTTCATTCATATCTTCTCCCACATAATGCAAGGGCGTACTACCGAGCAAAAGGCTATGCTGTCAAAAGTGGTCGTCGCAGCTATTTCGGACATGTTTCCTCAAATCAAGTTCGTCGCGATGAACGTGGATGAATTTGAGAAAGCCACCTACTGCAATAAAGGAATGCTTTAGAAGTAATGTCGTAATATGCAATTGAGCGGTTGCGGAAATCCCCATGTTAACAAACTCGCAACGAGCGATTTATATTGAGTATCACAAAAGCAGCAATTTTCGGGTTTTCCTTATCTTCCAACACCGGTAGGTTTGCAACATGAGTTCCGAGCTAAATTTTAACTATCAAAGAATAGCACAGGCGATCCTCTATATCAGAGATCACTTCAGGCAGCAGCCTGATCTTGAGACTATTGCAGCGCAAGTGCACCTTAGCCCTTTTCATTTCCAGCGATTGTTTAAAGAGTGGGCCGGCGTAACTCCTAAAAAGTTCATGCAGTACCTGAGTATCGAGTATGCCAAGCGGCTCCTTAGCAAGGACGATCACCCTACCCTATTTGATGCAGCGCATCGCACAGGGCTGTCAGGCACAGGTCGACTTCATGATCTCTTTGTGACGATTGAGGCCATGACCCCAGGTGAATTTAAGAATCAGGGTGCTTCCCTGAACATTAACTACAGTGTTGCCGACACGCCGTTTGGTCAGGTGCTCATGGCCTCCACAGACAAAGGGTTGTGTCATATTGCTTTCATCGAAGATGTGATGGAAGGATTACAAGCACTTCAACTCCGCTTTCCCAAGGCTTTCCTATCGGAAAAAAGTGATCACATTCACGAGCAAGCACTCCGTATATTTGATCTTAAGGGTCAAACTCCTTCAAATCTCAAACTTCACCTTCAGGGCACAGACTTTCAGCTCAAAGTATGGGAAGCGCTCTTGAAAGTGCCATTTGCCAAGCTAGCAACCTACAAGACCATTGCTGCTGAGATCGGCCAGCCGAGCGCATCCAGGGCTGTGGGTACTGCAATCGGTGCTAACCCGGTCGCCTATCTCATTCCTTGTCACAGAGTGATTCAAGCAAGTGGAGTCATCGGAGGTTATATGTGGGGGCCTACTCGGAAAGCAGCAATTATTGGATGGGAGGCCGCTCAGCACTCAAGGACCGAAGACTGAAAGTTTAAACAATAGCTGAACAATTAGTTAAGAGGCCAAAATGAGACTTTAAAAAAGCATGGACTTATTCAGTAATCCCAGTACCAACCTCTTACCCTCCGATGGTGAGGTCTATTATCATGGTAATGTGTTCAACTCTCAAGAATCGGACGACTTATATCAAAAGCTCATGACCGAAATTGAATGGCAAAACGATGTTGCCATCATGTTTGGCAAACGAATCGTCACTAAGCGAAAAGTGGCATGGTACGGTGATATTCCATTCGACTACACTTACTCCAAAGTCACCAGGAAAGCACTTCCGTGGACTAAAGAACTAATTACGCTAAAGAACAGGTGTTCTGAAGTTACCGGTAGTGACTACAACTCCTGCTTGCTCAACCTCTATCACTCTGGTGATGAAGGTATGGCCTGGCACAGCGACGATGAAAAGGAGCTGGCGCATCATGCCTCCATCGCCTCATTAAGCTTCGGCGCTACACGAAGGTTTGGCTTCAAACACAAGAAGGAAGATATGAAGGTTTACGTGACACTGGAGCCAGGTAGTCTTCTGGAAATGACTGGATCAACGCAGGAGAACTGGCTTCACCGCCTGCCACCTACAAAGAAGGTCAAGACACCAAGGGTAAACCTGACCTTTCGTAAGATGAACTTACCTAGACCGTAGCTTTGTCCTCATCAACAATCTTATCAATAATAGCCTGCATCTGATCATATTCAGCATAGCCGTTATTGATCTGATAGAGCTGATCATCAGACTTAAATAGCACTGTAGGATAACCTCTCACTCCCCATTGCCGATTGAGTTGAAACTCCTGATGCGTAGCGTACTTGGTCTCTTCACTATGAAAACTCTTCAAGAAGGCATCAAAGCCAATTCCAAACTGATCGCAAATTGACTTGTAGAATTCAGGCTCACAAGGGTCTTCATTATCAACATAGAATTTTCGGGACACAGCTTCATAAAAGTCTAGCTCTTTGTCAGGCAACCAGGCTCTTGAAGTTACCACAGCGCGACATGGCGGCTCAGTATCGTAGTTGAATTCCTCTCTATCAAAGAGCTCATATCCAAAAGGCTGCCCACTCCGCTTAGTCACTTCTTCCCAATGATGCTTCAGAAACTTCTTCATTTGATCATTCCATGGCTCACCGCCACCGGGACGTAATCCACCCACCACAATCTTAAACTTGTATTGAGAGTTGCGCTCCTTTAGCTCCTTGAGGTGATTGGATATCCCCCAACACCAACTACACATCGGATCACCCACATAGATAATTTCCTTACCAGGAATGAGTTCACTTTTCTTATCTAGTTCAGGAATCGCGGCAGGTGTACATTCTCCCGTCTCAGGATCGCAATAGGGTTTCTGGTTTGTCATATCTCAACAATAACCAGAAGAATCATATACAAGTTCTACCCTTATGGGTAAATTTCAAATCAGCAGGTGTCGACTTCTATAATGTGATAGCATATTTAAGTAGTTGCTATATTCGCTTCTTGCCGAAAGCTTACGTCGATGCTCTTCGATTCTCTTGAGTTCACCATTTTTCTACCTATTGTGTTTGCCCTCTATTGGTTGGCAGCCAGATGGGGGGTGAAGTTGCAGAACTTTATAGTAGTTGTTTCAAGCTATGTGTTCTATGCATGGTGGGATTACAGGCTTCTTTCCCTCATCATATTCAGTACGCTCCTTGACTATTTCATAGGCAATCAAATAGGACTCTGTAATCTCAAAAGCAAAAGGAAATGGCTACTTGGAATTAGTCTTTTCGCCAACCTCGGTTTATTAGGGTTCTTCAAATACTATAATTTCTTCATAGACAGTTTTTCAGCGGCTTTTTCATTTCTCGGCTATCCCATAGCCGATCATTCGCTTTACATCATTTTACCTATCGGTATAAGCTTCTACACCTTTCAGACCATGAGCTATACCATTGACGTTTACAAGCGAAAGCTTGTGCCAACCGACGATATACTGGCGTTCATGTCGTTTGTCGGCTTCTTTCCACAGCTTGTGGCCGGGCCCATCGAAAAGGCAAGGGACCTCCTACCGCAATTCTATAAAAAGAGGGAAAAGCTGGATTACGCTCAAGCGGTAGATGGACTAAGACAGAGCTTGTTCGGGCTGTTCAAAAAAGTGGTCATTGCTGACAATTGCGCACCTCATGTGAATGCCATATTTGAGAATACTGAAACTCTATCTGGTAGCACCTTGCTATTAGGAGTAACCTTATTTTCCTTTCAGATCTACGGTGATTTCTCAGGCTACTCCGATATAGCAATTGGAATTTCAAGGCTCTTTGGCATCAAGCTAACTCGAAATTTTGTTTTCCCATATTTCAGTCGGGATATGGCAGAATACTGGAGAAGTTGGCATATTTCTATATCAAAATGGTTTAGAGACTATGTCTATATTCCGCTAGGAGGAAGCAGAGGTGGTAAGTGGAGAATGGTCAGAAATACATTTATTGTGTTCATGCTATCTGGAATTTGGCATGGTGCAAATTGGACATTCGTAGTATGGGCATTTTTTAACTTTCTATTATTCATACCACTAGTATTGGCCAATAAGAATAGAGATTATGTGGGTGTAATAGCTCAGGGAAGGTACCTTCCAACAATAAAGGAGTCTTTCCAAATGCTGAACACTTTTCTCATTCGACTACCAGCAACTGTCTTTTTTCGAGCGACTACTTTTAAACAAGGCTTTGCATACATCAGCGGGATATTTAGCCTCTCATTGTTTACTATACCGCAGAATTATGGGGTTTGGGGTACGACGAGGATCAGTGTATTAATTTTGATAATGCTCATTATCGAATGGTTTGGTCGCAGTGGTGAGCATGCACTGTCCAACCTCAATGCTCGAATGAACAAACCACTTAGATGGATTTTCTATTCAGTGATCATTTTTATCATCGGGCTCTATATGTCTCCGGAAGAAGTGCAATTCATTTACTATCAATTTTGATTAAATGAAGAGACTTCTTGTTACGATATTGATGTTTGTTCCTATAGCCGTTGTTGTGTACTTGCTGCTTCTTCCGCTCGTAGAAACAACATTCCCACTTAACCTTCGAAAGAATCTTCCATTCAGAAATAAATATCAGCGTATCCGGCTAAATGAACTCGATACTGTCAGAAATCCCGAAATACTGTTCGTTGGGTCATCTCGGGTCTACGCCGGTATTGATCCTCGTATTTTTCAAGAGCATGGACTCAATATTTTCGCTTTGGGAACCTCCCATCAGACTCCTATTGTAACTGAAATGTTATTGGATGAATACTTAAACAAAGTGGACCCAAAGAGAATAGTATTCGAACTAGCTCCAGGATCGTTTAAGCCTGATTATCAATTTGAAGTTGCTGCTATCATTGCGGGAGATACCGTGAATATGAAATCATGGATCGAGGCTTTTGAGGTCAATACTCTCGTTACGTATAATACCCTAATAATGGCGTTAATGAGACAATTGTTCTATGATGACAAAGAATCAAAGAAAACCTCATCAGATATTCAATATATTAAAGGTGGCTACCTCGAAAATAAGATTCGCCACTACAGTGGGGACACTATGCCAGAATTGACTGAATCCATATCTTTAGATCAAATAGAAGCTATGGATCGTATACTCGATCAGCTAGAAAAGAATAATATTGAGTATTCGTTTATTCAAATTCCTGTCACGCACGTGCTTTATGAGTCAGTGACAAACAGAGCCACCTTTGATAGTCTCATTTCTACCTTTGGCACCTATCACAACTTCAATAAAACCGTACCTCTTGTAGACACGATACATTTTGAAGATGCCAGCCACCTCAATCAACTCGGCGTAAACGAGTTCAACCCATTACTAATCAAATACCTTAAAGATTCTATACTGTAACTACCAATGCCCAACAAAAACATCAAAAACCTCAACACTGAAGTCCTATCGGACAACTGGTATACGCTCAATAAGGTGACTTATGACTACAAGCGGACGGATGGATCCTGGGAGACCCAATCGAGAGAAGCCTATGACCGGGGCAATGGCGCAACTATCCTGCTGTACAACCGAGAGCAAAATAAGGTAATCCTTACCAGGCAATTTAGGCTTCCTACCTACATCAATGGTAATGAGGAGGGCATGCTCATAGAAGCATGCGCCGGCTTGTTGGACAAAGACAATGCTGAAGACTGTATCAGAAAGGAAACGGAAGAGGAAACGGGTTATAAGGTGACCAAAGTGCAAAAGATATTTGAATCTTACATGTCTCCCGGTTCCGTGACGGAGATTCTTTACTTCTTTGTGGCAGAGTACAGCCCTAAGATGAAGGTCAGCGATGGTGGTGGCCTTCAGGATGAGCAGGAGCATATACAGGTGCTGGAGCTGGACTTTGACAAGGCCTACCAGATGATCTTAACTGGTGAGATCAAAGACGGAAAGACCATCATGCTACTACAGTACGCTAAAATCAATCGGCTCCTACGATAGATGAATCTGTGATCAGCATGCTGTCAGTTTACTCGCAATAGATAATTTCGCATATTGTCGAACACCAGATCGCGGTTATGAGAAGAAGCTACAAAGGCATAAGTATCAATACCTCCAAAAACACTCATGAAACGGTTTTTGGATTGGTGCGAGAGGACAAGTCTGCCATCGTAGCGGATATTCCCTCAGGAGGAGGAGCATTTGTCCAGCGCCTGCTCGATCATGGCTATACCAATGTCAAAGCCATCGATATTGAGAATATCCTGGAGATCGACCACAGCGATTTTCATCAGGCCGACATGACCAAAACCTTCCCTTTCGAGGACGGTTCACTCGACGTGATGGTCTGCATTGACGGGATCGAGCACATCAGCCAGCAGTTTGACTTTGCCGGAGAGGTCAATCGTGTCCTTACTGATGGTGGTGAGTTCATCATCTCCACTCCCAACATCAGCTCGCTCAGATCGCGCTGGAAGTGGCTCATGACAGGACACCATCACAAATGCCGCTCGCCACTGGACGAAAATAACCCCACCCCACTCCATCACATTGGCATGATATCGTATCCGGAAATCCGCTATCTTCTACACACCTGCGGCTTCCACATCGACTGTGTCACCACCAACCGCATCAAGGCGATCAGCTGGCTATTCATCCTCTTGCTGCCATTCGTCTATCTGAGCACTCTCTGGACCTACCGGAAAACAGGACGTAGAGACAGTACTGCTCAAATCAACCGGGAGGTATTTAAGACCATGTTTTCCAAAGCCATACTTTTCGGAGAGACAATGATCGTGAGGGCTGTAAAGTTTTCAAAACCTTGAGATCATAGGCAAACGCGAAATGAAAGTTCTCAATATCCATGAGCGAATTATCGATCAACCTATCAGCCAGGTGTCCACACTATTCTTATCATTGGCGACAAGGGAAGACAAGATCTGGCCTATTGAGCAATGGCCGCCAATGAAATTTAAAGACGGCCTCAAAGAAGGTGCCGCAGGCGGACACGGCCCTATTCGATACAAAGTCATTCGGTATGATCCATCAAGCTCGGTCACATTTCAATTTCAAAAACCACACGGATTCAACGGAATTCACACGCTGGCCTTCAATGAAATGTCTGACACAAGCACCCTGCTCAGGCACACCATCGACATGCAAACAAGCGGACAGGGTACCGTCCTCTGGATCGTAGGAATCAGGTGGCTGCATGATGCGCTCATAGAAGATGCCTTCAACAAAGTGGAGAATCAGTTCACACAGTCTCCCAAGAAAACAAGATGGAATGTTTGGGTCCGGTTTTTAAGAGTCATTTTGAAATAGCTTCTAGACAATATGCCTCTTTTATAAACCTGACAGGTCTTCGAGACCTGTCAGGTTTGGGTGTAGCTGCATCACCACTTTTGGAAAGTTGTATCCGCGCGCACAGGAACTTTCCAAAAGTTAGAAGCCAAGTTGCCTAATCAAAGCCTCACTCCACTCCCAGAGCTTATTACCATTTCCGTCATCCTGGGTCAAGGGAGCCATGGGCTTTTTCTGAAGCAAGTAGAGATAATCGATGGGTTGTTTCTCCTCTTCCTGGCAGAAGTATAGCAGAGGATCAGCGGCCTTCATCGGGGATCGGAAAAAGAGTGAAAAGACGCCCTTCATCAACGGCTGCATCCACCCGGGCGCTTCTCGAGCGATGTTGCTATTGACCGGGCCCGGACAGAGCACCCGCACAGGTATGGACGACTCTGTGCTATTAATTCTTCGTGCCAACTCATTGGCAAAAGTGGTAAGCAGCAGCTTATAGTAGCCATACTTTGCAATTACCTCCTTGATGCCATAAGGTTCATACTTACCAAAGCTTTCCCAATCAAAGGCTGCCGGGTCACGGTGGCTCTCTGATGAGATGATAATAATCTTAGGTGCGCTCACAGGGTCAATAATCTTTCGCGATAGCAGCTGATTGATCAGGTAGTAAGTAGAGAGGTAGTTGACCATAAACATCTCCTCCAAGCCTTGTTTTGTCTGTCGACTTTCCAGCGGCACCATCGCAGCATTAGCGATGAAGATATCCAGCTTGACTGCATCTTTTTCCAGGCGAGCTAGAAAGTCATTGATGCTATCGAAATCAGCGAGATCGACATGATACATATCCACCATTTCTGAGCCCGATTGTTCTTTTACCCATTGTCCTTTTTCAGGGATGCCGCTTCGGACGGCCATGGACAGTTTGGCGCCAGCTTTAGCTACTCTTATTGCGGTAGCAAGACCCAGGCCGGCACTTGACCCTGTGATCATGATGTGCTTACCAGAAAGGTCAACATTTTCCGGTAGGGCTACCTTCTCTCCTTTGCTACTGTAGAGCTCAATGATACCATTGATCGTGGCACTAAAGGGATTGCTGAACTTTTTATCACTCATAGACCAAGGGATTTCATAGCCTTAAGATAGTAGTCAAATCGTCGATCAATGCTGTCGGAGGTCAGGTTCCAGTCCTGAAGATCGTAGGTATGCTGACTATGGTAAGGTCTAACTACATTAGCTGATGGCCTGCCCGTTGATCCGATCCAATCAGCAAGTTCCTCTATGATTGCGGATTCTTGTTGAACCAAATCATTGAAGTCAATGTGTCTTACGGCTGGTAAGGTCTTTATATCCTGCAAGCCTTTGGTGAGCATCCGATCAATCTTAGGAATCCAGTGATCGGTAATGGTCGTAGGAGATACTTCGTCACTAAACATGCGCCTGCCGTGATAGAGCATACTCATATAGGAGGGTATGGTCGCTTTTGGATCACGATGTGTCCATATCAGCTTCAGCTCCGGTATAAGCTGATGAATGATGTCGAGATACTCCAGATGATGCGGTGACTTCAGCACCCAGTAACTACTCGACCTCTGCCACTGTAGTAGCTTGAGTAGCTTCATCTCATAGGCATAGGCGGAAGTCTGATCGGTGTGGTTGAGATAGTCTGCGTAGCTGGGCACTTGCATGATCGCTTCAGAGGCGCTACTCATAAAATGAAGATCAAGCAACAGCACATCCTCCTCATAGTTGTCATGCTCGATCGGGTGGATGCTGTAGAAGCTAGGTGCTATCCATCTGACCGCTCGCTCATTGAGCTTTGTCTTGTTGATACGTTTGCTTGTTTCTGACGTACTTCCTATGGGTGCCGGATACAGCCCTTCCCAGCTCTTAAGACCTCTGGCATCAGGCAGCTCCGAGAGCAGGCGTTGCAGCTTGGTTGTCCCGGTGCGCTGCAGCCCGGTGATGAGCACCACGGGTAGCAAAGGCTGCTCAAGTATCTCGGGATGCTTTCGAATCCAGTGCTCAGCCCAAAGACGACCTTCCAGCTGCCCGATCAGTTTTTGCTTCATCATAAATCCACCAAAAGCATGTAGACGCGCTTCATCGTTAATGCTTTTGCAGAGTACCTCGAGCGGCTCCACATTGAAGTCCTCTCCGAGGTTGGTCAGGCCCGACTTGCTCCTGGCGTTCTTTATCAGTTGCTTGGGATCGATCTGCACCTTCGATCCAGCTACTATATTGTATAGCTTAATGGGCCATTTGGTCTTAGTTGCTTCCAAGATGGGTGCTTATCTGGCTATACTTTATTTTTTGGATAGGTACCCGATCCGGATAGCTGCCCTCGGGTCTATACCATCGCCAGCACATTGTGCCTTCATGGTGACCCGCTGTTTGTATCCAGTTGGGGTGTCCTGGTTCGGAGTGTGCTACGATGACCTTGACAGCACCGTCCTCCTCAACCTTCGCCGTAAAGTCATTGATACAAATGGTATGATAGCGATAATCCAATGATTCCATCCAGTAGTTGTTGAGCTGGAAGTTCCAGGTATCGCAGGCAGGTGGTGTCACCTCGATGATCAGCGCCTCATCCTCGGCCAACTTCCAATGGCTGTGATAGTAGATGATGCTGGCATCACCTCCAGCGGCATTGGTCACTTCCGGATCAAAAAGAGCTAAGTCATTCGTATGCTTTTGAAAGCCTCTTGCCCACTTGGAAAATAGCATCGGTGCGCCTGCCACCAGCAGTCCAGCCGAGTTGAGCCCCTCATCGATTTGCTGCGCAGAGATGGAACCGGGATTACCCTCCACTCCCACTGCTCTTATTTTCAGCTCCACCGGGATTTCATTGTCCCGATCCCGAAAGGTCTGCCGGACCATCAAAAGGCTTGACTCAGGTTCGATTTTGAGCCAGTTCTGTCCCTTCTTATTTCTGCTAAGAACAACTTCAAAGCTGCCATCCTCATCGATGACCAACTCGCCATCTTCAAGCTTGCCACAAGGCGATAGTCCACCCGTCGTGCCGTAGCTGCCGTTCTGGGTGAAGAGTCCGAAGTAATGTATGGTGTTTCGCTTACCAGAAATAATGTAGTCGTACTCTCCGCTGATTTGGGCATTGAGGTAGTAGTTGTCAGGGTTGTCAGCGCCCATTTTGATGGTCTCATGGACTATCCTGCGAAACTCCGGGAATCGCGGGTCGCCAAATTCTACAAAGGCCTCTAGCCCGGCTCTGGTCAGTCGCGATAGGTAGCGTATACCCTCCGCCAACTGCTGAGGATCTTTGGGTGCGCCGGGGTATAGCAACGCAGCACCGGCTGTCTTGAGTCCATCGCAGTACTCCTCCCAGGCCTTTAGACTCACCACTCTTTGATCATGAACGTCAGCTTCCGTCATTCCCGATAGGGAGAGCCAAAACCTTCGAACTTTTTTAAACAAATTTAGAAAAGTGAAAAAAACAGTCTTCATGAGAGCGTACTTTGCAGGCCAATGATAATCAGAAATGACTAACTCCCCGTGCTAAAGTCAGCGTCAAACTAACTCCAAAAATGTTCCATCGGCAATACCGCGCTTCCATAGATATAGTAGCTCCAAAAACGGTGGTTTGGGATGCATTGATGGATGCTGCCAGCTATGGACTTTGGAATACTTTTACCGAAAAAGTAGAGTTGAATTGGCAAGTCGGCAGCCCGGTGAAGATGCATGTACGCATGAACATTGATCGAAAACCCATCCTGCAGACCGAATACCTCAGGCGGTATGAGGAAGGTGAAACGATCAGCTGGGGTATGAACTGGTGGCCACTGCTCAAGGCTGAGCGCACCCAGACACTGACCGTATTAGAAAATGGGTGCCGGTATGAGACCGTAGACACCATCGAAGGGCCACTCACTCCGTTGGTACATGCCATCTATGGCAAGCCGATTCAATCTGGATTTGAACGGGTCTGCGAAGGTCTAAAAGCGCATGCAGAAGCAAAGTGTGGGGAATAGCGCATCATCAAATCAAACTTTTGGAAAGTTCTTTCACGAGGCACAGGAACTTTCCAAAAGTTTAAAAGGGTACCACGGACCACAACTTTCCAAAAGTTAGGACCTCAAAACCAACTCTTCCAGCTCTGATTTCAATAGCCTATATTATATTGACATACTCATTATGGAACCGTCCACCTATTACCACGTCTACAACCACGCCAACGGTGACGAAAACCTTTACCGAGAGGAGGATAATTATCATTTCTTCCTCCGACAATGGGCTAAGTGCATCGAACCTGTAGCGGACACCTGTAGCTACTGCCTAATGCCAAATCATTTCCATTTTCTGATAAGGACTAAAGAGCTTCAACCACCTTTTGGAAAGTTTGAAACTTTCCAAAAGTTCGCCAGTAGACAATTCGCTAGTCTATTTAGCAGCTACACTCAGGCGTACAACAAAAAATATGATCGACGGGGAAGTCTGTTCATGTCTAACTTCAAGAAAAAAGAAATCACCTCCGACGCGTATCTCACCGCTGTAATCACCTACATACATCGCAATCCTATTCATCATGGATTCTACGATGATCTTGAAGGCTGGCCATATAGTTCGTATACAGCACTCCTATCGGAAAAGAAAACAAAACTGCAACGGCAACAGGTGCTAGACTGGTTTGGGGATAGGCAAGCACTAATTGACAATCATGTGACGGAGGTCTCGCTACCAGATAAATCGCTGTTTATAGATTGTTGATGATTACAACTTTTGGAAAGTTCTTTCACGAAGCGCAGAAACTTTCCAAAAGTTTAAACACGGCAAACCACCTTTTGGAAAGTTTTAGCCCCGAGCACAGAATCTTTCCAAAAGTTAGGGCTGGAGAGAGAGCAGGAACTTTCCAAAAGTTAAACATCGAATCAATCTTTTGGAAAGTCTTATCCGCACGCACAGGAACTTTCCAAAAGTCTGGATAGCATGTCAAATAATCAAATTTGATACTAACTTTAGCTGCAACCATACACTAAGCGTAATCAGCGAATGAAGACCATCAAACAAACCTCACTCATCAGTTTCTCCCATGGGCTGATCATATTTTGCTTGATTATGGGACTCATGGTCGTTGGTCGTAGCATCATCGTACCTATTGCCTGGGCGTTGATGATTGGCTTCTCTTCTGTCCATGTCTTAAGGAAAATCCACGCCAAAATAAAAATCAAGTGGGGTGTAATATGCTTCATTTATCTGATGCTGATGCTGGCAGTTTTGGGTGGTGTGATGACCTTCTTCTTTGTGGAAATGCAGCGTATTGTTCAAACAGCCAGTGGCATGGAGACGCGTTTATTACAACTTGAGGTACAAATGACTTCACTTTTTTCCCAGTTTGGTTTTGAGTTTGATCGGGTATTTTCAATGGACACTGTTAAAAATCAGCTTTCCAATATATCGACTTACATCCTCTCCTTTGCACGTGATATGGGGGGCTTTCTCGGAGATCTGCTGCTGGTTTTTCTCTATTCGTTCTTTGTACTTCTCTATTCAGGGGATTTGCAGAAATTCTATCACCTCAAAGCCAAAAATGAGGAAGAATACTTGAACCTTCGAAAATTCAATTCTAAGCTCATAGAGATCATTGGCAGTTTCCTCAATGGATTGATCATCACCGCCATTATGCTCCTGGTCGTGGTGTATATTTTCTTGTTGATACTGGGAGTAAAGTATGCTCTCTTCTGGGCCGTACTGGCAGGTGTACTGAGCCTTATTCCCTACATCGGCATTCCTGTAGCGATGGTTTTGATTGTTCTTTATTCGTTCCTCACATCAGATGGTTGGCTTACCCCCATGCTGGTATTGGGCGCTGTATTTATGGCCAACATGCTACAAGAAAATGTCTTTAAACCTGTAGTCATTGGTGATAAACTGAAGCTCAATGCATTGACCATTTTTCTTTCTGTCATCGTCGGCAGTGCCATCTGGGGAGTGTCCGGTATGATTCTCTTTATCCCCATAGCTGGAATTGCCAAAGTAGTACTGGAAAGAAGACCAGGCACTCTTCCCTATGCAATTTTCCTCGGCCCTATTCCCGATGATGTCCAACCCGACAAAGACTTTGAGCACATAGAGCAACACGAAATGCCCGAAGAAACAATCGAAGAGAAAGCTGATGATTGAAACAGTAACCCAATCGGGTCACCGAATAGGCAGGAATTGAAGGTGATCATCGACTCGCATACCAAGTCCTTGAGATGGTCTCAATGATGGCCTAGGCAAAATTAAACATCTCAATAATGAGCTATGTGTTCCCAATCTGCCTTGATTAATTTAATTTACCGCTTCAATTCACCTTCATTCTTCTAATATGATCACGAACAGATGAGCAGATTCTCAAAGCAGTCCATCCTATTATTTATTTTTTCATTCCTCTTCATATTGGTAGCGCAAGGGCAATCAGAAGAGAAGAAGGACAAAATCATAAATGACAGTGAAGAAGCCAAAGAGGAGTTTCTCAAAGCGGACTGGCAAATGGACAAGTGGTTCAAAGAATCTACTGGTTATGTTATCTTTCCCAATGTAGGCAAAGGAGGTCTGGGCGTAGGTGGTGCAGCTGGTAATGGCATACTTTATGAGAATGGCACAGCTATCGGCATGGCCAAACTCACACAGATTAGTATCGGGTTCCAGGCCGGTGGACAAGCCTACAGAGAAATCATATTCTTTGAGAACGCAGATGCCCTAAAACGCTTCAAAGAAAATAATGTGGAATTATCTGCTCAAGTGTCGGCTGTAGCCGCTACCGTTGGCGCATCAGCAGATGCAGAATACACAGAAGGAGTGATTGTCTTCACCCTTCAAAAAGGTGGCATCATGTACGAAGCTTCCGTGGGTGGTCAGAAATTCAAGTTTAATCCTTTTTGATAGGGCTAGTTCTCCCCTATTGTATCAATGTCAACCTGATAAAACTGAAGATTAAACATTAGAGTCCTTTTTAATTCTCCGCTTTTACTCAAGAAGGCGTGATCCACTTGAGAAATCAGGTGCCCCGTATTGAGCTTGATCACTAAGTTGTTGTATTTTGACCTGCATGCTTTTTCTGTATGTTGATGGGCTTACGCCTAATGTGGTTTTGAAAAGCTTGCTGTAACTAAAGGTATCTGCGAATTCATATTTACTCACAATCTCCAATAGGCTCATGCCTTTGAGCAGATCTGCTTTTGTGGCTGCAATTTTTCTGGTAAGGTAATATCGATAGGGCGTCTCGTTGAAAGCTTCCTTAAATCTTCGAATCAACTCAAATTTGGAGAGGAATGACACATGCGTCAAGTGATCAATAGCTACGTGCTTAGCCATATTGATATCGAGGTATTGTCTTGCCAAGGTCAGTCTGTAAAGCGACTCCATTCTTGTCTCTTTTGAGCGGTGGGTTAGTTTATCCAAGCTGACAACCTGGCTTCTAATATACCTGTCCAAGATCATGGTCAACTTGATTCGGGTTTGATCATCTGACATCCATCCCCGCTGATGAAGAAGAGCAATCATCTGTATACGTTCATCCCCACAAACAGGTAAAACACCCACTCCCAACGTCCTGGATATATCCAGATCAATTGATGGTTTGACGAAAAGCGTACGCCCTTTTACTAGCCGACCTTTGAGTAGTCGGAGCTTGGTGCCCCCTTGCACAAAAAGTATAGAGTTGGGCATCAGACTGACGGACCTGTTTTCAGCGCTAAAACTTTGGGCACCCTCTATAATATACCTGAGCGAAGAACTTCGTACATTCTCCTCTTCAGTAAAGCAGTTTTGTGTTGCACATTGATAATCCGTCAGCATGGCCAATCGCTTTGATTAGACTGGCAAGAGACGAGTATTATGTTCGTCTACTCAACGGTGGAACTCCAAATACCACAAATGGGACATCTTTCCCGATAAACTCGAGCCTGAGTCAATTGGGCGGTTCTACAAGGGCGATAATCTATTAAAGTATTGAGTGGGGGTCTCTTTGGTGAAGTGCTTAAAACATCGGTAGAATGCCGACTTGCTACTAAATCCAACACTAGTGGCCAGACCGACGAGCGTATAGTTTTTATACTCCGCTTGCTTCATCCTTTGTTCCATTTCCTTGATTCTGATAAGGTTGATCAACTGCGGCAGGGTGGCGTTCAGCTCACTATTGACGAGTTGTGTTAATCTTCTACCCGACACCCCAATACTTAAAGCAATATCGCTCACCTGCAGCTCTGGATTTAAATAGAGCTTCTTATCAGCAATAGCCTGGATGAGCTCCTTGAGTTGGATAGACAATCCATCTTTTTGGAGCATCTCTTGCCATAAACTGACACTTCTAAAGGGATAGCGTAGTTTCTGAGGGTAAGCGTAGGCGTAAAAGAGCCATCCATAAACGATCAAAAGAAAGAGATAAGTCTTACCAGTATCCAGCCATCTGAGATAAGATTCACCCCACTCGGCAGCAACAATAATTGCAACAATCGCCATAAAGTAAATGATTTGTATTGCGAGTATCGCCTTTACCCAGAGGTGCAGTCGACTTAACATGGGCATTCCGAACTCTCCGGGCTTAAAGGAAAATAGTCGGAAGGTCAGCCACAGATAGACAATGATCTGAGCAGCAAAAAATAGCTTGGCGGTATGTGGCTCTGGCTGAACAAAATATGAGGTGAGCTTATCAATCCTCACCTGATTGCTTGCATAGTAATTCTCCAACGTATTAATCCCGATGAGCGGAATGAGGTGAAGCAAATCCATCAACCTGAGACCTGTCCCTAAAGTCTGATGTCGAAGCAGTAGGTAGATGCCAGGAAGGATCAAAAACCAGGCAAAAGTGAAAATATAGGTGAAAGAGGGATAGTTATTGAAAAAATCTGGTGTCCACCTACTGAATTCATCAAACAACATCAGCGCGCATAACAAGAGCAAAACGGCGATATAGGAGCTGTTGTCATCTCTCTCTTTTTTACAAAAGATAATCATAGCAAAAGCGGATGCATTCAACGCCGACAACAGTAAAACCAAGCTTTCGATAGAGAGTCTCATGAAATAGTTAACAATCAAATTATGACTTACCGTTAACCGTCCTTGAGATATCCCAGATCAAAACCCGCAACATTTGACATTTTCCTTGCCGAAGCTTGAATCTATCTTGGTCGTATGACGAAAAGAACAATCCACTATTCGACCATTGGTCTGCTCCTGGGACTAAGCATATTGATCGCATGCTCATCAGATGAAGACTCGCCAGAGCAGGTCGCTTTCGAAGTAGACTCACCTACCCTGACCGGATACACTCAATCCTCAGCCAGTGTGGAGGTGATCGCCACAGCAAATGCCACCACTTACTATTTGGTACAGCCTGCTGCTATTGCAGCGCCCACTGCCCAACAAATCATTGAAGGTGTAGCCGGAGATGGAAGTCCTGCGCTGGATAATGGACAGATAGATATGACCAAGGGTGTACCTGAGATTATCGCAGTTCAGAATTTGAAGCGGTTGGAAGACCATAACATCTACTTACTATTAAAAAATGGCATCTCAGAGGAGCTAGCTTCAATTAGAGTGGTGAATAAGGTAAATCTCGTAACGGCTGCTGTAGCAGCAAAATCCTATACATATTCATTTCTCGCTAGTCAAAATGACCAAATATTCTACGAGGAATACTTCAATGGCCGTACACCTGGGCAGTTGGAAGATGTCAGATCTGTCACGAAGGGTATTTTGGCGATTTTAGTTGGTCAGGCCATCTCTGAGGGTTATTTCACACTATCGTCTACCATCGGCGATTTCCTTCCAGCTCAATACATGGAAGGTCTGGAGGCAACAAAAAGAAATATCACCGTGGAGCAACTAGTCACTATGTCAACCGGGCTAGGGTGGCAAGAGGGAGAGTTTGGAGATTGGGTCCAACTGCCAGACGAGATTGTGGCTATACTGGGGCGAGACATGCAGTATGCGCCAGGCACGGTATTCAACTATAGTACGCCCAACCTTCAGATGCTATCGGTCATCTTTCAAGAGGCTACAGGCCAAACCCTGCACGATTACGCAAAGACCCATCTCTTTGAGCCTTTGAATATCACTGACTCAGACTGGGTGCCTTTTGAAACTGGCTATTCACTCGCGGGTGGGTTTAGCTTTATCCCCGCTACCGGAATGATCAACATTGGTAACATGGTGAAAAATGGTGGTCTGTTTGACGGTCTGCAGGTGGTACCCTCTTCTTACATCAGTGAAATGATTACTCCGAGATTTGAGTTCACGAGCTACTTGACCACAAGTGACAGAGTAGAGGTCAACTGGTTCGGTTACCTGTGGTGGGACTTTGACCTACCGGGAATGGACGGCTATATGACCTCTGGCTATGGAGGTCAGAACATCATCGTATTTCCTAATGAAGAGCTAGTCATAGTCACTACCGCCAAAGCCCAAGTGGACGGGCCTACAGCCAGTCAGCAACAAGTTGAGATGTGGGACTTTGTAGCTGACTTTGTAGAGGCACTTAAGTAGTGTTCTTTTCTTAATCGTCAGCGAGTATTGTCAATATCATCAATCAATGATCTCGATCACTCTGATAGCTACAGGGCTGATAATGCTAACATCAGGATCGCGACCATCCACATCATTGATATACATGCGCTTACCATCTGGGCTGATAGCAATATCATTGGGCAATGAGAAAGCCGCTTCTGATAAGTCACCATCTACAATGCCTCTATCTCCAGAGCCCGCAAACAAAGAAACCTGACCCCCGAAAGTGACCTGATGTATCTGATGTAGCCCTCTGGAAACGACATAGATATGACTATCGTAAATGAGCAGGTGACCATTATTATTACCTGGTAAGGTAGCAAGCACAGTCAGTTGACCGTCTGGAGTGATCTTGACCAGATTGCTGCTGTTGAAACTGGCCACATAGAGGTTACCATGCTGATCCATATCTATGCCGTTGGGGCAGTTCATCAATGGGCTATCCGCAAATGTAGTGACCTCCTGATCGGGAGAAACACGGCTAATCGTATTATTGGAGCAGTTGCAGACGAAGAGCTCACCCTGATCTCCGACTACTACACCTACCGGGCCTTGAAAGCCACCGGCATATTGGGAGATATTGCCGGTAGGCGTGATCTTACTGACAAAACCTCCGGCTATACTCGTCTGATAAAGATTACCCTCCGAATCGAAATCATTCCCCGAAGCACCATTAAATCCCGAAGCGAACGACGACACTACACCTTCCGGAGTTATTTTGAAAACATCTGTTCCTCTTGGATTGCCTCCAAGGGTAGCTCCAAAGTCTGCCATGTATACATTTCCGTCTATGTCCAGATCCATGCCGCCAGAGCCCGCATTGATTCTTGCGATGGTTTTGACGACACTGGCCTGCCTTAGCGTTAGAGAGTTGGATACGGTAGAAAGCCTCCCTCCTGACGATTCTCCACCATACGATAGGACGAAGACTCGATAGGCTACCCCTTCGGTAATATCGACTCCATCAAAGTCCTGTAGTCCCATGGTCAAAGCAACAGCAGCAGTTCCCTCATCTGGGTTGAGGGACAGGTAATTAGTACTTGATATGGCGGCCAAAGAGTCAAAAGCGCTCAGCTTGCTTTCTGGCACCACAATGATTCGAAATGCTTCAATGTTGTCGGTCACTAATGGTTTGCTGAATCGAACCTGCATGTCCATGCCACTCCCGGAATTATCGACATCCCTGACAAATACATTAGATGCTGCTAAAATGGGCATTGGCGCTGGTGACTCTTCATTGCTACCGCAGCTAAAAATTCCAATTGCCGAGATAAGAAGAGAGGTGTTGAGAAATCGTTTCATGCTTTTTAGTTTCAGTGTTAACCTCTCAAAGTTCCAACACCCTATTGTCAAATATTGCGCAATCACGATTTCCGCGGAAATGTCTCCAAAAGAATAGACGCCTATTAACGCCTAATCTTAAGCCTGACTTCTGATTGATCTTCGTTAGATTGTTCGGCATATGACTTCTGCGAATAACCTCCGCCATATACTTCCAGTCATCGTGCTAGCGCAGTTTTGCTGCACTTCCCTATGGTTTGCAGGAAATGCTATCTCTCCCAGCCTGATCAATACGTTTGGCCTACCGGAAAATAGCCTCGGTCACATTACTTCGGCTGTTCAGTTTGGTTTTATCTCCGGCACACTCTTCTATGCCATCTTCAATCTGGCCGACCGATTCTCTCCTTCCTTGGTCTTTATGATCAGTGCGCTATTGGCCGGGTTTTTCAATCTGCTCCTGGCAGCCTTTGATCAATCCTTTTTGAGTATTCTGGGTCTCAGGTTCTTCACCGGCTTCTTTCTCGCAGGCATCTATCCTGTAGGCATGAAAATAGCCGCAGATCATTATGAGCGACTTGGCCGGGCACTCGGCTTCCTGGTCGGAGCATTGGTATTGGGTACTGCACTCCCCCACCTGATCAAAGGTTCACTGGGCAGTCTGCCCTGGCAGTGGGTCAGCTATATCACCACGGGTCTGGCGGTATTTGGTGGCTTGATATTATACTTGCTCGTGCCGAACGGGCCCTACCACACACCTTCGCAAAAGCTTCAGCTGGGAGCATTCTTCAAGGTCTTTTCAAACCTCACTTTTCGCAAAGCAGCCTTTGGCTATTTCGGGCATATGTGGGAGCTGTATGCTTTTTGGGCATTCGTACCAGTGCTACTGACTTTCTATCAAAGCACGCAGGTTAACCTACATTTCGACGTTTCCATTTGGTCCTTCGTCATTATCGGTATAGGTAGCGCTGGATGTGTCGTTGGAGGTCTCCTATCGGAAAAATGGGGCACCCTGGCAACCGCCAAAATCGCATTGACCATCTCAGGCATTTGTTGTTTATTCTCTCCTCTGGTTATGCTACAAGGTTCTTTTACCATTTTGGTATTATTTCTATTGATTTGGGGGATTGCGGTGATCGCTGACTCACCATTATTCTCGACTTTGGTAGCACAAAATGCACCTGTTGAAATGAAAGGAACAGCGTTGACCATCGTCAACTGCATTGGCTTTGCCATCACCATCGTGAGCATTCAGCTCGTGACCGGACTCATGGATATAATGGAGGTGAGTAATTTGTTTCTTTTATTGGCAGTCGGGCCAGTACTTGGTTTGATATTGCTATCAAGGCGACTGCCGCCTACCCATTAATCGCCCCTGCAATCGTGGCAGTCATCATGGTTGCTAGTGTGGCAGCTCCATACCCCCGCAGCTCCTTGCGCGACTATGAGGAGGGGGTACTTCGGAAGTACCCCCTCCCACTTCAAAGGTGCAACGTCGAACCTCAGAGGCCCAAGCGCGGAGTAAAAAGGCTCAACGTACGAGCAAATAGGTGCAAGCACGGGCCTCAGAGGTCCAAAGGCCGAGCTAAAAGGTGGGAAGTAGGAGTAATTCGGTGCAACGCCGAGCCTCAAAGGTGCAACCTCGGGGTAAAAAGGTGCGGTGGTGGACTTAATAGGTAGATGCGCGAGGAAAAAAGGTACTAATCACCTTCAAGGGACGCTGAGTTATCGCTGTGTAGCTCAGAGTTCTCATCGAGTACCTCAGAGTAGGTGTAATCAATCCAAAGAACCAACAACATAGGAATTAGCTCAATCTCTAAGGTCTGGATCAGCCATTAATCGCCCCTGCAATCGTGGCGGTCATCATCGTTGCTAGCGTAGCGGCAAGCAGTGCTCTAAATCCAAGTCTTGACAAATTTCCCTGCTGATTAGGAGCCATCCCTCCGATACCTCCGATCTGGATAGCGATGGAGCTGAAGTTAGCAAAACCACACAGCGCGTAAGTAGCAATCAATACGGCCTTTGGGCTGAGTGAGCCTGCGGCTTTGAACTCGGCTAGTCCGAGATAGGCCACAAATTCATTGACCACCATCTTCTGTCCGAGCAGGCTACCCACTTGCAGCGACTCATTCCAATCCACGCCGATGATAAAGGCAAAGACCCGGAAAATCTGTCCAAGAATGTATTCAAGAGAGAATCCTGCAAATTGCCCATTGGTCGATTCTATGATCAGGGTGTTGAGGCCAAAGACATCACCGACAGAAATCAAGATATAATTGAGGGCGGCAATCAATGCGATGAATGCCAGCAGCATGCCGCCAATATTTAGCGCTAGCTTCAAACCATCCGCAGCACCATTGGAAAGCGCATCCACCAGGTTCACGCCTAATGAATCCGAGCTCACATTCAATGACTTGTTGATCGCTTCTTTATTCGTTTCCGGAATCAATATTTTAGAAAGTACTATGGCCGCCGGGGCATTCATGATTGATGCGCTTAGCAGATACGCGGCGAACTTCGACTGCTCGACAGGATCGTCTCCACCAAGGAATGCCACATAGCCAGCGAGTACTCCACCCGCGATAGTGGCCATGCCTCCGGTCATAAGGCACATCAATTCCGATTTAGTCATTTTGGGTACAAAAGGTCGCACCAGCAATGGCGCCTCCGTCTGGCCAAGGAAGATATTGCCAGCGGCAGAGAGCGCCTCTGCTCCTGACAGACGCATGGTCCTTGACATTACGTAGGCGATGCTCTTGACGATGATCTGGAGGATACCCAGATAATAGAGTCCGGCGGTGACCGTAGAGAAGAAAATTACGGTAGGTAATACCTGGAGCGCGAATACAAAGCCATACTGGGTGGTATCCACAAAATCGCCAAACAGAAACTTAGATCCTTCGGCAGAAAAACTCAGCAGGATCACAAACTTCTCACTGGCCCAGGCAAAGGCGTTTTTTACAAAAGCGACTTTTGTAATCAACAATCCAAAAGTAATCTGCAAAGAGATACCAATGCCGACGAGTCGCCAATCGATCTGTTTCTTTTGCTGAGAAAAGAGGTAAGCAAACCCAATCAAAAAAACCAGGCCAAGGATCCCGCGGATGTATTCCATTTTAGGTGATTAGACTTTCTAAAATAGGTGAATTTGATGGTAACAAAAAAGCCATTGCGGATGCAATGGCTCAAGGAATATTCAATTTATTAGTTGCGTTTATTCAGTTCGTCACGGATTTTGGCTGCTGCCTCATAATCCTCATCACTGAGGGCCTTCTCCAGCATTTCATTGAGTTTATCCATGTTGAGATCACCAAGGCGCTTAGACTTAGACTTGTCACCCTTAGCTTTCTTCTCTGGCTTGTCGAGGTTCTCCAGCTGATCCTCATACTCATCCGTCAAGATGATGCCTGCCTCTGTCAATATTGGCTCATAGGTGTAGATATCCACCCCAAACCTCAGCCCAATGGCGATCGCATCTGACGGACGGGCATCAATTTCCCTGATCTTCCCACCTTGATCGCAGACGATCTTAGCGAAAAACACCCCTTCTCTCAAGTCTGAAATGATGATCTCGTTGATCGTAAATTCGAAACCCTGCGCAAAGGACTTAAACAGATCATGGGTCATTGGACGATTGGGCGTGATTTTCTCAATCTCTATCGCAATCGCCTGAGCCTCAAACATACCAATGATGATCGGCAGTCGTCTATTGCCTTCAACTTCACCCAGCACTAAGGCAAAAGAACCTGATTGCGACTGACTTGAAGAAAGTCCCAGTATTTCGAGTTTCAGTTTATCCACACTCTTCTTATTTCGCGGCGTTTACCGCGGCAGTAATCTTAGGCACCACGTCAAAGGCATCACCTACGATACCATAGTCCGCAGCTTTAAAAAATGGAGCTTCAGGGTCCTTATTTACTACGACGATCACCTTAGATGAGTTCACACCGGCGAGGTGCTGGATAGCACCAGAGATACCTACCGCAATGTAAAGCGATGGGCTTACCTTCACTCCGGTCTGACCCACATGCTCGTGGTGAGGTCTCCAGTCCATGTCCGACACTGGTTTACTACAGCCGGTGGCCGCACCAAGTGCTTTAGCGAGATCTTCGATCATTCCCCAGTTCTCCGGGCCTTTGAGTCCTCTACCCCCACTTACGACTATATCAGCTTCAGGTAGAAGTACATCTCCAGTCGCCTTATCCTGAGCTACTATCTTAGCAGAAAAATCACTATCGGATAGCGTCGGCTCGAAAGTCTCAACTGTAGCCGAACCGCCCTCTTCTTTTACCTCGACGGCATTTTTCTTGATAGCGATAATTTTCTTATCACCTTTCATTTCCACATTGGCGAATGCCTTACCTGTGTAGATGCTACGCTTTACATGGAAGCCATTTGAAGTGTCAGGAAGGTCTACCACGTTTGAAGCGAGGCTGGCGTCCATCTTTACGGATACGATAGCAGCTACGGGATCTCCCAATGATGATTTTGCAAGTACTAGCGTATCCGCACCTACTTGTTCCATTGCCTGAGCAATGGCCGAAGAGTAAGCCTGAATGATTCCCTGATTGAGCTTAGTGTCATTGACGTGAAGCACTTTGGTAGCTCCATATTTGCCAAGGCCCTCGAGCTGATCAGCAGCTATTTCACCAAATACTATCGCGGTAGTATCACCACCCATTGCTTTGGCATAGCAAACCGCCTCTAGCGACGACTTCTTAATCTCGCCATCTGCACTTTCTACAAAAACTAATATTGCCATTTGATTGATTCGATTTTAGTAAGATAATTAAGTCTGAAAATGAGGGTTAAAGCACCTTGGCTTCATTTTTTAGCAATGTCACCAACTCGGCTACATTGTCTGCATCGATCATTTTCACATCGCCTTTTGCCGGAGGTAGTTCAAAAACTTCCACAGCGGTCTTGACGGTATTATCAGCTGGCTCTACCACGTTGAGTGGTTTTGTACGGGCTGACATGATACCACGCATGTTGGGTATCTTCCATTCTGCGATAGGCTCCTGGCATCCAAGTACCAATGGCAGTTCTGCTTCTACAGTTTCTTTGCCGCCTTCTATCTCCCGTTGCATTTTTGCGGTAGTGCCCTCTATATCCAGCACCATCACCGGAGAAAGTGAAGGAACACCCAGCATCTCACCTACCATAGAGTGTACCACACCACCATTGAAGTCGATAGACTCACGCCCCATTAGGATCAAGTCATACTCCCCTTCTTTAGCGTAGTGAGCGATCTGCCTGGCTACAAAATAAGAATCTGAAGGAAAAGCATTGACCCTGATGGCATCATCTGCGCCGATCGCCAAAGCTTTCCTAATGGTGGGGTCTGACTCAGCCTCACCTACATTGATCACCGTAATACTTCCACCTAACTGCTCCTTCAACTCCACCGCTCTGGCCAGGGCATAGTCGTCATACGGGCCAATGATATACTGCACACCCGTCTTGTCAAACTGGGTATTGTTGTCCGTAAAAGCTATCCTGGATGTAGTGTCAGGAACGTGGGTGATACACACCAATATTTTCATTCGATCTACAGTTAATGTTTCTCTAAATTTGCCTGCGAAGTTAGGCAAACTAGAAGTAAATTAAAACCTTAGATATGAACCATGAACGGGTCAAAAAGTTAATGGAATTCCTCAAAAATGAGCCAAATGACCCTTTTACAATCTATGCCTTGGCCACAGAATACCTTGATGAATCACCTTCTAAATCTAAGGACTATTTCGAAACCTTATTGACTGAGCATCCCGAGTATTTGGCTACTTACTACCATGCCGCGCAGCTGTATGCAGACTTAGATATGATTAAGAAAGCTGATGCTACCTATCAGCAAGGTATCGCCCTAGCGGAAAAGCAAAATGAGCTCAAAACGCTACAAGAGCTCAGGAATGCTTACCAGAACTTTGAGTTTGAGTATTTGTGATTGATCGTAATCATGACCCATTTATAATTATCAATTAGGAACCTCAGGTATCTCCAACTGATTTATAAATTTATAGGACAAGAGGTCGATATTCTCATGGATGACATCCACTTCAATATTAGCATCGACATACCATACTCCCTCACATAGATAGCCAGATATAGTTCCCTGATTGACGGGTTCAAACTGATCAAATCTGTAAATGACACCTTCGTAAAAGATGTAAGTATTGTAGTCTTTGAGCTTATCTCCTCCTATAAAGAAAGAATCATATTCATCTGGAATTTCGAAAATTAGATTAACCGTTTTGCGTGACCTTTCACCAGTGAACACAGATCGAAAGTAGAAGACCTTCTGTTCCCTAAAACCATTAAAGATATAAGCAATCCCATCCTGAATTTCTACATAAGAATTCTCCACTAAAAAGGCAGTTTCTTCATCCGCAGGAGATACTAAATACCGATCCTCTCTGTTGTAGTTATTCTCTGCCAGGTCAAGAAAAAACGAGCCCTCTTCAATTTCCACTTCTCCTTCATTTACTGAGTTCAAAGTGCTATACGCCGTACCTGAAAATGTGCCTGAAATTACATTGCCAGTATAGTGATCAATGGTAAGCTTTAATCCATCAGTAGTATTACCCTCAACCCTCAGGGTATCGAAGTTGTCATCCACATATCTTGTAACAAAAGTGCCACTAAAGTTAGAAGACGCATCAATTACGAGGGGAGCATGAATAGAATCCGTCTCCGGTGAACCAAAATAAATTGTAGCAGAAATTTGAGTCTCCGAGTTGAACATGTCGAGAAAACAAACAGGACCATTTCCTCTATTAAAGCAACGGTTGTAATCGCTTTCAGCTTCTGGCCCACGAGAATCAAAAGTCCGCACTACTCCATTGATTTTCACTTCAATGAAGTTAGGCTCAGTGATAGTCAGACTGTAGGGTAATGTGTCTGGCTTCCAAACATTAGCAGTATCAACCAAACTGAAGGATTCTATGCCAATGTCACAGGGTGTGTTAAATGTAATTTCGTCTTTTACGCATGCCGTGGTGATCAGTACAGCAAAGGCTAGTGGGAAAAATGGTCTCATAACAGCTCTTAAAGCTTAATTAGAAGACAAATTTATGGAGTGGCTAGTTGATAATAATCAACAGATCAATGAATTATTTTGGGATGAAGAGCCTACTTAAAATGTAATTACCAGCTTGCCCATTTGGCTCCCCTTACCCATTTCTTCTACCGCCGTGAGTGCCTGTTCAAACGGGCGCATACTATCAATGGCTGGCACGAGTTTATGATCAGTAATGAACTTCCACATCTCCTCAAATTCCTGATCATTGCCCATCGTAGATCCAAGGATTTGAAGCTGATTCCAAAACAGGCGCGCCACATCCAGTTTTTTGGGCTGGCCCTGCGTCGCACCATAGGTGACATACCGCCCACCGGGAGCCAGTGTCTTGAGGCATCTATCGACATTGTCACCACCCACGCTATCTACAACGGCATGGAAACCACCAGTAGCCTTTGCAGCCGCCTTGTTCCAATCCTCTTCCTTATAGTTAAAGCCCTGGACAGCTCCAAGCTCAATCGCCTTATCTATTTTCTCTTGGCTGCTGCTGGTCACATACACTTCAGCACCAGCCGCTACCGCAAATTGAAGCACCATTTGTGAAACACCTCCACCAATTCCCGTGACAAGCAGCTTATGTCCTTTCTGTATTTGTGCTTTCTTGAAAAGTGCCCGATAGGCCGTCAGTCCGGCCAATGGATAAGCCGCGGCTTGTTCTATGGTCAGATGGCCAGGCACCTGCACTAACCTATCGACAGGCACAGCCAAATATTCCGCTAGGGTACCATCATTAGGCATACCCAATATGGTGTAGTGCTTATCCTGAACCAGCGGATTATCGCCCCATCCAATATTAGGATTGATAATAACGCTTTTATCGAGCCAGTAATCATCCACGCCTGCTCCTAATCCTACAACGACTCCACTCCCATCAGACCCTAATATCGCACCAGACCTCAACCCGGGGTACATACCCACGCTGATCCAATAGTCTCGTCGATTGAGTGCTGCTGCTGCTACTTTGATCAAAACTTCGCCTCCCTTTGGAGTTGGCGTTTCCTTTTCAGTGATCAGCAATTGAGGTTTGTCCTCTGCCAGAGATAACGTCAGGGCTTTCATAATGAACGCTTAAAATGGAGGTTGATCACCCGGGCCAGGATCATCTGACGGATCATTGGCGCGACTAGGTAAAGTGATGGTACTTGAGCTATCTCCAAACTCAGAAGGAATGCCTCCCCCTGAAGGGAAGCTATATCCATCATCACCTGTGGCAATGTCCAAATCGGCAAATTTGGTAAACCTTCCGATAAATTTAAGTTGGACATTTTCCAGGCTACCATTCCTGTGCTTGGCAATTATCACCTCACCAGTTCCGTTGGTCGGCATGCCATTTTCATCTTCTGTAATACCATAATATTCAGGTCGGTAAAGGAACATTACCATATCAGCATCTTGCTCTATCGATCCAGATTCTCTCAAATCTGATAGTTGTGGTCGCTTATCACCACCACGTGTCTCCACGGCCCTGCTCAACTGAGAAAGTGCCAGCACTGGCACACTTAGTTCCTTTGCAATTCCTTTGAGTGCTCGGGAGATTGAAGCAATCTCCTGCTCACGGTTGCCGCCACCTTTGCCGCTATCTCCGCTCATCAGCTGCAAGTAGTCGATGATGATCAATCGAACATCATGCTGGGCTTTAAGCCTTCTACACTTGGCACGAAGCTCAAGGATACTCAGGCCTGGCGTATCATCAATAAAGATTGGGGCACTTGTGAGCTTATGCGTCTTATGTACCAGTTGCTCCCATTCGTAATCTTTTAAGTCTCCCTTTTTGATCTTCTCACTATCAAGTTCAGATTCGGCGGAGATGAGTCGATTGACCAGCTGTATAGACGACATCTCTAGCGAGAAAATCGCCACCGGGTGATTGAAGTCAACGGCTGCATTACGCATTGCGGATACGACAAAAGCAGTGTTGTGTGTGACAGTCATATCCTCTAAAAGAAATCTCCTGTTACCATCTATTTCGAATCCATAATAGTCATCTACCTTATCATATTCCACTCGAATACCAGTACTTCGCCAGTCCGCATTAGACTTTCTCAACCTGGCTTGTTTTCTTTTCAACTTGGTAGGTATCACTTCTAGATTTCCTGAAATTCGAATTCTGTAAGCATCTCCTTTGTTTACTCCATTGATAGACGCTCTCTTACGTTTGAAAGATGTTTTAAATCCAAGCGAATCACACAGAAACTTGATTTGTAGAGATAGGCCCACCCTTTTTTGAACGATTTCGAAAACGTTGTACTCGGGATCATAATAGCCATCAGCGTCTATCAAACCGGCCAATAATAAGAGTCGATTAGCTTGTGAATTGATGAGATAATCTTGCGGTATATGCTTATTATCAATTAACGAAAGTTTTGTTAACTCATTCTGGACTGAGAAAAAATCCCTACCACCTCTGGAGCCTTTCGTAATTCCGTAGGATTTGGTTTTGCCCTCTTGGTGGTATGTAACCAATTCCAGTTCAAGTTCATCAGCATATCCCGCCAAGTATTCGATGATTTCCGGATCTACATTAGTGATCCTCGAGCTGTAGCTATGACCATCTCCCAACCAAACACCTAAAAAATAAGGATGGAGTTGCAAGTCAGCTTCCTTAAACTCAACTGGAACTTTGTATCCTTTGTAGTTTGATTTGAATTTGTCAGACTTGTCCAGATACTCCCTCAGACAAATGTCCAATAGGTCTCCTTGATGATGACAACCCTCATTTCTACTCCGCTTGAGTGATATGATATGTGACTCATTAACCCTGTAGCTAATTCCTTTATTCTGATGTACATAATACATTCGTTCCCTACCCCTCGCTAAAGAAAGAACCGTCCTGGGGGTAGAATCGTCACCCATAAGTTTATCACCAACAACCACGTCCTCTACTTTTTTCAGACTTCCGTCGTACATCAGTATTTTCGTGCCTTTTCCCAAGCATTTACCCATACCTGGCCGAGCAGCAATAATCACCAAATCTGAAGGCTGCCATCCTGACGTTACGCGATCCAGTGCGGTAAACCCACTCGCTACACCTGTCAATCCGTCCTTATGCTTCTTGCGGGCTTCAAGCTCTTCTATTGCCTCGCGCATGAGCGAATTCATATCAGCATAATTCTTACGGATGTGAGACTCTGATATCTCAAACAGCGCCTGCTCTGTTCTGTCTAGCAGTTGAAATACATCTGTGGTATCCTCGTATGCATCGTGTTGAATTTCTGATGACACTTTGATCAACTCGCGTTTGATCGATTGTTCAGCAATGATTCTGGCATGGTACTCAATATTAGCCGCTGAGTTGACCCTCGTGGTGAGCTCTGTGATGTAGTAAGCCCCTCCGACGATATCCAGTTTTCCATTTTTACGGAGCTGATTAGTGACCGTAAGCAAGTCTACAGGCTCGGAATTATTAAAGAGGTCTACTATTGCTTCGAAAATTGCCTTGTTGGAATCTTTGTAGAAGGATTCAGCCTTGAGAATATCGATCACGTTAGTGAGGGCATCTCTCTCCAGCATCAGAGCACCGAGTACAGCTTCCTCAAGATCGACCGCCTGGGGTGGGAGTTTCCCCAGCTGGGTGGACAGCTCGCCTGTGTTGAGTTTTCTATTTCTTCCGGCTATTCGTAAGGATGAAGTCTTCTCCCCTTTCTCCATGTTTTGTCAGTATTATGCTAGGTGATTTTGTGATAACAAACCTAGGCAATGTATGTGTCGGCAGTCATGCGAGTTCTCAACAGTTTTCCACCCGACTTATCCACATGAGAACGTCGTTCATTCAAACTTATTAAGTTTGCACCCATTGCAATTTATCCTATTTTTGAAAGCGACGATCACCACATGACCCTAAGTAAAAAAGTCCATTTCATTTCTATTGGCGGTAGCGTGATGCACAACCTCGCCATTGCGCTTCAGAAGAAAGGATATGATGTATCTGGCTCAGATGATGAGATCTTTGAGCCCTCCAAATCTCACCTGGAAAAATACGACCTCCTACCCAAAACAATGGGCTGGAACGAGACGAACATCAGCGATGATCTTGAAGCTGTCATCCTGGGTATGCACGCCAAGGCTGATAACCCGGAGCTACTGAAAGCGAAAGAAATAGGTATACCGGTGTACTCTTTCCCGGAATATGTGCGAAAGCAGTCTTCTGACAAGCAGCGGATAGTTATCGCCGGCAGCCATGGCAAGACGACCATCACTGCGATGGTCATGCATGTTTTGAAATCACTCAACAAAGAGTTTGACTACTTAGTTGGTGCGCCTGTAGAAGGCTTTGAGGTCTCAGTTCAGTTGTCAGACGCTCCAATTATTATCATTGAGGGGGATGAATACCTGACGAGTCCACTGGATCGAGTGCCGAAGTTTCTGAAATATGATCATCATGTGGTCCTCATAAGCGGAGTGGCCTGGGATCATATGAATGTCTACCCTACCTATGAGGATTATGTCCGTCAGTTCGACATCTTAGCAGACAATACGCCCAAGGGAGGAACACTTATTTACTGTGATGAAGACAACCTCGTCAATATCATCAGCACCAAAGAAAGGGAGGATGTCAGAGCGCTAGACTACAATGTTCACCCCTATGAGATTGAGAAGGGACAGACCTACCTCAAGACAGATTATGGGCGAGTTCCTGTAAAAGTATTTGGGGAGCACAATATGCAAAATATTGCAGCAGCGCTTACGCTAACCAGCCGTCTTGGAGTCTCAGATGAAGATTTCTATAATGCGATAAGTAGTTTTAAGGGAGCGGGTATACGACTCCAACTGCTGGCTGATGACGGTTCTACGAAAATCTACCAGGATTATGCTCATGCCCCCTCTAAGGTGGAAGCCACTACCAAGGCAGTGAAGGATCAATTTCCTGATAAGCAGCTCGTCGGAGTAATCGAGCTTCATACTTTCAGTAGTATGAATAAGGCCTTTTTGCCACAGTATGCCAAGTCACTCAAAACGGTAGATCATCCGATCGTCTATGTATCCAGCCATGCCTTAGCTCACAAGAACTTACCAGAAATAAGTGAAGCTGAGCTGAGAGAGGCTTTTGAGAACGATGAGATTCAGCTCTTCACCGATCCAGACTCCCTAAAGGGCCATCTTCTCGATATGGATACGAGCTCAAGTGTTGTCCTACTTATGTCATCTGGAAATTTTGATAGCCTTGACCTAAAGGCCGTCTCCAATCAACTCACCACAAAAAATTAATGCAGCTACATCTCAAGGCCCCTTTGGCCATCTTTGACCTGGAAACCACAGGAGTAAACGTTTCTTCCGATAGGATCATCGAAATAGCCATCATCAAGATGCTGCCAGGTGGCGGTGAAGAGAAGTTGGAGATGCGTCTCAATCCTGAAATACCCATTCCGGAAGAGTCGAGTATGATTCATGGCATTTATGATAAGGATGTCAAGGATCAACCCACTTTCGCGGATGTAGCCAGAGAGATATTGAAGTTCCTGGACAAATGTGACCTGGGAGGTTTCAACATGCTGAAGTTTGATGTGCCGGTATTGCTAGCAGAGTACGAAAGGTCTGGCCTGGAGTTTAGTCTGCAAGGACGAAAGTTGGTTGACGCTCAAAAGATCTTTTTCATGATGGAGAAGCGCACGCTCTCTGCGGCTTATGAGTTCTACTGCGGTAAGTCACTCAAGGATGCGCACAGTGCCTATGCAGATACAAAGGCTACCATGGAAGTTATACTATCGCAAATGGACAAATACAAAGGTCAAACCGTAACCGACTCACTGGGTAAAACCATTGGTGCCATTGACCATAGTGTCGAGTCCATGCATAAGATTTCAGCTCATAAAATGGTAGATCTGGCCGGTAGGATGATCATGAATGATGATGGAGTGGAGGTATTCAACTTTGGTAAATTCAAAAATAAGCCAGTGGAAGAAGTGCTCCAGAAGGAGGCTGGAATCTATGACTGGATGATGAAGGGGGATTTTCCGGTGGATACCAAGACCAAGCTGACCGAAATCAAACTCAGGGGTTTCGGTAAGAGATAATCAAGAATCACTTCGTCAGATACTAAGTAGTCCCACATCCTTTTGTTATTTTAGTGATCTCTGTTTATCCTATCAGCGAAATCACAAACTAGAAATCCGTTAACAGATCATGGCAAAGACCATCATTGTATCTAATAGACTACCTGTCAAAATGAAAATCGAGGAGGGTAAGCTCTCCTATAAGCCTAGCGAAGGAGGCCTAGCCACGGGTCTGGGCTCCATCTATAAAGAAGGAGATAATATTTGGCTTGGCTGGCCCGGTTTGGCTACTGATAAGAAGAACACATTCAAGGACGAGATCAAGGATACACTTCAAAAAGACAGTATGTATCCCGTCTTTTTGACCGGTCAGGAAATAGAGGACTTTTACGAAGGGTTTTGCAATGAAACTATCTGGCCCAACTTTCACTATTTCAATCAGTATATCATCTATGATGATGACATGTGGAAGGCTTACCAGAAGGTCAATCGTAAGTTTGCCAAGGCACTGGAGAAAGTGGCCGAGCCTGATGATACCATTTGGATACATGACTATCAGCTTCTGCTCTTGCCAGCCATGATCCGCAGCATATTCCCGAAAATCGGTATAGGTTTCTTCTTGCACATCCCCTTCCCTTCTTACGAATCATTTCGCCTGTTGCCTTGGAGGCGTGAGCTTCTGATGGGAATGATTGGAGCAGATTTTCTTGGGTTCCACACCTATGACGATATGCGTCACTTTCTCTCATCGGTGAGTCGCCTGGCGGGAATAGGCAACTCCAACGGAAAGATCAATGTTGGAAATCGAAAAATAATGGTCGATGCACTCCCCATGGGTATAGACTATCAGAAGTATAATGATGCTGCCTCTGCTCCCGAGACACTTGCCAGAGAAGTGCGCTATCGTACGAGTATTGGAGAAACCAAGCTGATACTCTCGATTGACAGGCTGGATTATTCTAAAGGCATTCCACAGCGACTCAGGGCATTCGAGCTCTTCCTCAAAAAACATCCGGAGTTTAAAGAGAAAGTATCCATTATCATGGTCGTCGTGCCATCCAGGGACAGTGTTGGCAAGTATAAGGAACTCAAGGAAGAAGTGGATCTACTGGTTGGCCGTATCAATGGACATTACGGTAGGTTAAACTGGACACCCATCCATTATTTCTACAGATCGTTTCCATTGAACGCCCTCTCTGCATTCTACAGAATGGCAGACGTAGCATTGGTAACCCCAATGCGCGATGGTATGAACCTGGTTTGTAAGGAATTCATAGCCAGCAAGCTTGACAAAAAGGGTGTGCTCATTTTGAGTGAGATGGCTGGAGCCTCCAAAGAATTGAGCGATGCTATTCAGATTAATCCTAACGATATTCATGAATTGGTAGACGCTTTGCATCAGGCATTGACCATGGATGAGGAAGAGCAAATCCAACGAATGGAGGTAATGCAGAAGTCTCTTCAACGATACAACATCCATCACTGGGTAGCATTGTTTATGGAACGGCTTAAGTTTATTCGCCAGGAACAGCAGTCCCTTGAGACCAAGATCATTGACGAAAGCATGCGCGGTGAAATCTTCAAGAATTATAAAGCCGCAGATAAGCGACTGATATTTTTGGATTATGATGGCACGTTAACAGGATTCAAAGGAAACCCGCAAATGGCCAAGCCGGATAAGGAGTTATACGATATTGTCCAGGGTCTGATAGATCAACCACAAAACAGAATAGTGGTGGTCAGCGGGCGCGACAAAAGCACACTTGAAGAGTGGCTGGGTCATCTGCCCATTGAGTTCATCGCTGAGCACGGAGTATGGAAAAAAGAGTTGGAAGGCAAATGGAAGACCATCACCAAGCTTACCGGTCAGTGGAAAGACGAAATAAGAAAAGTGCTGGAAGGCTATGTGAACAGAACCCCCGGCTCATTCATTGAAGAAAAAGACTACAGTAT
>CAYGOT010000042.1:0-37957 GCA_964351595.1 uncultured Roseivirgaceae bacterium
TTTCTCATCCAGCAGTTGCTGAAGGGCTTCATTTTTCTGTCGCCATTCGTCCAGGTGCCAGGTATCGTTTTCTGACGCCACCGGCTGTGATCCATGCCAATGTACTACTCGCCAACCACCGTCGATAAAATGTAGGATTGAAGATATTCTCAAAGGAATTTCATGATTGCCGTCCTCAAACGCCAATGTCACGGTTAATTCTTCTATGATGAGTGCTGCATCTTCATTAGGACTAATTCTTTGAAGAACAGGTCGCCGATCGACTTTTGGTTCAGCACCTTTGCTTTGGTCTCTCTGCCGATGTACCAACCTGATGTAGTCATCCAAACCCGTGATGTGTTCATCGATGGTAGTACCATAGCCATTGATTTCTGGATCGACAAACTGATCGATTTGCTCGATTGGAAATTCCAGGTCGACGAAACTGTCGATGAAGAGCTGGTAGGTCTTTTCGAGCTCTTGAGTTTTTTTATTGTTCATTAGGCAAACGGCTGTTGAATATACTGTTAGGTCTCAGTGATGACCTTTCAATATAAGCATTCTGCTCTAGTCTGCATGTTTTGATAATCCCCCGGACTTTGAATTAGTCAGTATTCTGTTTGACCCTGGTTTGGCAGAGGTTTGGTTTGTCGCCCCTTTATTTGGCAGCTCGCTAAATGCATCTCTTGATCAGACCAAATCCTGGCTAAAACCACGCGACTTTATTCAATCACCTTCCGCTTGAGCATGTCATATTGATCTCCTGATCGGAGCATGTAGAAGGTATGCTCCTTGGCTGGTAGCTTCTTCAAGTCACTCCCTTCTCTTGACCAGAAGCTGTTGTCATAGATCAGGACGTAGCTCTGACCGATCACTTCAAACTTGTTCTTCTTCACTACGACGGCTGTGCTTTCGTCGATACCAATCCCCAGGAGTTCGGGTTTGGCACGCGTAATCTCGAAAAGGTCAAATTGCCTGTTTCGCGCTAGCACATGCTGATCTATTGCGATGTTTTTTACAAAGCCAAAACCTTCTTCATGGTCGCCCATCATGACCTGATTGTTGTCAGTGTCACCTCGCGCAAGGTAGGAGCCCTGTATGGTTGCGCCTGCAGAAGAGCCACCAATCACGCCTCCACGATCCAATACTTTCCAGAAGAGCTCCTCAGCTTCCGTGTCCGCGTACGAATCCACCAGGCGCCACTGCCGTCCACCTCCAAACCATACAGCATGAGCATTCTTGAGTGGTGCGGTGAACTTTGCTGTATTGGCGACATTGGGATCATCGGTATGCAATAAAGTGAGGTTGGTAGCACCTCCCTTCTTAAAAAGCTGGTAGCTGCTGTTGGATTCGTCATACTTGGCTCTGCCAGCCGCGGTGGGTATGACGACAATCTTCGCATTCGGGCCACCAGCCAGCTCGATGAACTTATTGACAATCTCGGGACCAACCCTGCCACCACCAACGATGACGAGGGAGCCTTTTTCCGGTCCGGTGGTTTGACTGAGAGCAGTGAAGTATATGGAAATGAATAACAGCAGTAACCAGAATTTCTTCATAACATATTAGGTTTAGATCAGTATATGGGCACGAGTGATTCCCGAGACAGATGTGGTACCGGCCAGCTGCATGTCTCTAATCAGCTCAGTTTTAAGGATGTCGAGTGCCAGTTCAACGCCAGCCTGACCCATAGCTCCTAATCCCCAGCAGTAAGGCCGCCCGATGCAGACCGCAGTGGCACCAATTGCTAATGCCTTAAATATATCAGTTCCTCTTCGGATACCTCCATCAATGAGTACAGGTATTTGACCTTTGACTTCATCCACGATTTCCGGTAGGCACTCAATGGTAGACAGGCCACTGTCGAGCTGTCGTCCTCCGTGATTGGATACGATGATACCATCAGCACCTCTGGTCAGGCAAAGTGCTGCATCCTCTCGGGTGACAATCCCTTTGATGAGGATCTTCATACTGCAGTTGGCCTTTAGCCAATCAATCATATCCCAGGTCATTGACGCGTCAGTAAAGGGCACACCTTCAGCGAGGATGCTCTCAAAATTGCCCATCGGGAGTTCTCTGGCACTGATCATGTTCATCAAGGTGGTACCGCTATTCTCACGATTGCCGACCACCGGTGTATCTACGGTCAGAGCCAATACATTGCAACCAGCTGCCTCAGCTCTGTCGAGTAAGATTTTCGTGACTTTCCTGTCCGTACTCGGATATAGTTGAAACCAGAGGTTGGCCCCTGACTGCTGCGATATATCAGTAAACGAATCATTGGATACTGATGAAGCTATCATGGTAAACCCCTTAGCCCTGGCTGCTTTGGCACTCGCGATCTCCCCACCTTCGTGAAAGAACTTCTGAAAGCCAACAGGGCTCATCAATATCGGTTGATCCATCTTCTGCCCAAACAGCTCAATTTCGGTTGATACGGATCGTACATCAATAAGCCTGCGTGCTCTGATTTTTATACCCTTATAAGCTGCCTCATTAACCATTACGGTAGTGAGGTCGTCCGCTCCACCGTTAAGATAGTTCTGAGCGTCTTGTCCAAGTATCTCCAGCGATTTACGCTTAAGATCGTGGATGTTTTTGATACCATCTTCTTGGAGAAGATGCTCCAGCCATGTACCAGAAGTTGCTGATCCTGAGAAAGGAAGCGCAGTTCCGAGGGTGGAGAGGACGGACCATTTAAGAAACTGTCTACGGTACTCTTGCTGTTGGCTCATATCTACTTCTTGTACTTTTCAAACCAAGCCAATATCCTCGGTGTGACATCCATCAGAAACTTTGGTTCTCTGGGGCCATGCGGCGTGCGCGGATAGACTATCATTTCGGTATCAATACCTAGACGCTGTAGCGCCACATAAAATTCCTGTCCCTGTGTGAAGGGTACCCTCAGGTCATTTTGCCCGTGAATCACCTGGGTAGGAGTAGTGACATTCTTGATGTGGTACATCGCACTATGTTTCTCGTAGGTTTCGTAATCATCCCAATACTCACCACCCATATGTGCGACCAGATAGTCGGGAATATCGGTCGTAGTAGTCATACTTAGCAGATTGGGAAGTCCTGCACCCATGCTTGCTGCATTGAAGCGATCAGTCTTGGTCACGGCAAAGCTGGTCATATAGCCTCCATAACTCCAACCCATAAGAAACTGGTTATAAGGATCAGCCACACCCATTGCGATAGCGTGATCTACCCCAGTGACCACATCGTCAAAGTCCCCATAGCCCCAGTCCTGGAAGTTGTCATACCTGAAATCTTTACCATAGCCACTGCTGCCTCGGGGGTTGGGCTGTACGATCACATATCCTTGCTGTGCGAAGTATTGCAACATGTAGATAGAGGGCCTACCGGTAAATCGCTGACTAAAGACACCATTAGGACCTCCATGTACATTGAGAATGACAGGATAGCGTTTGCCCTTTTCATAACCTATGGGGTAGGTGAGCAGTCCTTCGACTGGCTTACCATCCCTGGACTTCCATTGAATGATTTCTGTTTTGGCCAATTCACCGTACTCAATATCATCATTCACATGACTGAGTTGCTTAGGATCCGCACTGCCTTCTGACTTAAAGTATACCTCCTCAGGTTGGGTCAGTGTTTGATACGACATGGCGATGGCACCATTTGCGTTGATACTAAATTGACCAGCCACGCCTGAGACTGTCATCAGGCTATTGTCATCAGTCTGAAAAGACAGCTCTGCCTTTTTAGAAGACTTATTGACACTCATGCTCTTTAGTACGGTAGCCGTGCCCTCATCCTCAGAGTAATAAAGTTGATCTCCTATCCAGTCGACAAGTGCAGCCTGGCGATCATAGGAGTAGGGTAGATTCGTGATTTTTTTATCTGCAATAGAGACAATCGCAAGGTCGCTGAGCCCCACGGGTTCCGGCTTTCCGTTGGTGGTGCTAAAGGCAATATACTTACCATCAGGAGAGTACTTTGGTCGGCTGTTGTTGCCTGGTCGATCCACGAGTGGAGTCACTTTGCCACTGTCCGCTAGTACTACCGCAATGGAGGAATTCATAAAGCCCTCATTGATGGTCGGGCGTTTGCGATAGTCAAAGACGATTTGTTGACCGTCAGGTGAGAAGTCAAAGGAAAGAATATCGATAGATCCGGAAGTGATTTGTCGCGCACTGTCATTTTCTGATAAGCCGATAGTGTAAAGGTGGCTGTATTTGTAATTCTGATCTACCAGGATTACGTCGGTCAATTCCTTTTTTGCTTTTTCTTCCTCATCCGTTTCAGGATCCTTTTGCAGGAAGGCGATCCGTTGACCATCGGGAGACCAGGAGAAGCGACTCACGCCACTGGGCACATCCGTCACTTGTCTGGGTTCGCCCCCCATCAGACGCATCACCCAGACCTGAGGCTTGTCTTGTCGGGTGCTTATAAAGGCAATTGACCGGCTGTCCGGAGAAAATGCTGGAGCATAGTTGGACTTCTCACCTCGGGTGTACTGCTCATCAAAACTACCGTCGGTGGCTGCCACCCATATTTGCTGATTGTATTCTGACTTGTCCTCTGTCATGATGGGTGTACGTATTACGTATGCGACGTATTTACCATCTGCTGAGACCGCCGTACCACTAATCGATCTGAATTTCATCTGGAGTGTGGGAGTCCAGCCTTGATCCTCATCTTGTGCCTGTAAACTGAATAGAGGAATTAGGAGAAGAATAAATAATATACGGTTCATTGAATTTAGGTTGGTTGGATATCCAATTTACCTAATTCATCGATACTTGCTTGATACAAAATTGATGTTCTCACTCATTGACCCATTCCCTTAACAATCCTGTTTCTAGGAGCGCTGGGTACTTTCACACTCTTGACCTAGCTGGTTGTGGACAGAGGAATGCAGCTATCGATCGACAGTTTCTATCACTTGCGGCAATGTTATATCCATGGGTGATTTCCTTACAGAAATACTGTAGCAGCATTGTAAACCTACCAAGTCAGTGAATTGAGACCGAGCATTCTTAAAGGTTAAAGTGAACTGATAATTCGACTTCCCATCATATATCCACCTACTTGCAGCTTTGGTTCCTTATCTTGGGCTTTTCATTGTGTTAACCATGAGGTTTAGGACTTCTAACCGACAAAAGAGCGCATGGACATCTGGTCTGTTCTGATTCTGGTAAGTATAGCCCATAGCTTGTTTGTGATTGTCATGATCGGAGGCAAAGGTGCACGTCTCAATGGCAGTAGAAACTGGCTTCTTGGCATACTCCTAGTACTTGTGTGGTTCCAGTTTGAGTTTCTCTCAATCCGCTGGCCGTTTAACCTACCGCTTTATCTCATCTACGGTACCCGATATGGTGCATGGCTAATTTTGGGGCCTTTGGTCTATGCCTATATTCGATCAATAGCGGGTAAGCAACTCGCTCGGGCAGAGTGGTGGCATTTTATACCTTTTGTTCTGGCCATGGTGCTACCATTGTTCCTATCAGGTGAAGACCTCTCATTCAGGCAAGTGCATTATGGTATGCTTACTCCATTTGATCGCAGACCTGATGAGATCACCGTTTTCCAGTTTTTCTATTCTGGTGTTTTCATCTTCCAGTACATGCATCTGGCTTGGTATATCTATCAATCGTACAAAGTGCTTGGTAGCTATCACGCTCAGTTGGAGCATGAGATATCCTCTATGCAGTACTCTTATCGATGGCTCAATGTCCTGCTCATAGGAATTATATGCATTATGCTTGTCAGCATTGTTTTCATCGTCTTGTTATTCTTTACCGAGCTTTACCGACGACATTTTGATTACCTCTATGTCTTACCGACCACCCTATTCGTCTATATGCTCTCCTACAAGCTGTATGACATCAACTGGGATAAGCCAACATTACCCTCCAAATATTCCAAAAGTGGCTTGAAACCGGAGCAGCGCCATAGGATTAGAAAAGCCGTTGTGGAAGCAGTAAAGGATCAAGAACTGTACCTCAATAAGGAATTGAGATTGAATGACCTGGCAGCTGTTACCGACCTTAAACCACATCATATATCCGAGGTGCTCAATTCTGATATGAAGCTAACCTTCTTTGACCTTGTCAACCAATGCCGTGTAGATGAGGCAAAAAGGCTCATGGCTGTACATCCCAACTATACACTCCTGCACATCGCCTATACCTCGGGCTTCAACAATAAGACCTCTTTCGTCAATGCTTTCAAAAAATTCGAGCAGCAGACCCCCTCGAGCTATTTGAGGTCAATTAACGCCTAGCAAATGGCAATCCCAATAGGGATTGTCGACATACTGATCGCTCATTCTTTGATTTACGATCAAAAAAATGAGAAGAACCAAATCTATTCCAGTGCTCACCTGCCTTCTAATGGCTTTGACAATTACTACCCAGATCAATGCACAATCCACCTATAAACTGGATGTCGGGCATACGCTCATAGAGTTCAATGTCGAGCGATTCATGGTAGGAGAGGTGACAGGTAAGTTTAAATCTTATGATGGCAAGGTAGTGCTCTCTGATGATGAAGTGATCAGCTCTGCCACACTCAAAATAGAAACTAATAGCCTGGATACCGATCATGAAGTACGTGATGGCCATCTCAAAAGCGCCATATGGTTGGATGTCGAGAATAGTCCTGAAATCACCTTTGAGAGTAGCCGTGTATGGAAAGATGGTGATCAAGACTATATCGAAGGTCAACTAACGATAAGAGGTACTACGCAGACCGTCCAGTTTCCTTTTGAAATGAAGGGACCCTTCAAAGATCCCACCGGAGCAATGACCATAGGTATATCAGGAGATCTGATCATTGACCGTCAGGATTACGGTATTGTCTTCAGTAAACTAATGGACAATGGGGAGCTCTTTATAGGAAATCAGGTGCGCATCAGAATCCGCGCATTGGCAGCTGCCCAATAAAATATTCATTCACGTTTGCAGTTTATGATGATGGCCCGAGACGGGGGAAGTAGACCTGTTTCGGGCTTATCATTGTTTAGAACACGGAATAATAACACATCTAATAGTCATTCAAAATAGTGGATTAGGCTATATGGAAAGATACTCGTTACGAGTTGATTTTAGAATTACAGTACAATTCAACTGATCGTTATCGAACAGTAACACTCAAAAAATACTCATTTCTAGGTATTTTATAATTCACTGATCAATGCTAGGTTCATAGTCGTAAAATTTTGTTCCATTAAACAATACGATTATGCCTATTCAATATGCATTATTTCCCAACCACCTGACCAGTGATCCTGACGACTATATGGCAGTCGTGCAAAACCAATCCTCACGCACCAAAGAAGACATCATCGACGTGATGATCGGGCGGGGGAGTACGGTCACCAAGGCTGAAGCACTCTCTGTGCTTGAGGAATTCGAAGCTGCGGTAGAGCAGGCGCTCAAAGACGGCCATAGCATCAACACGCCACTATTCAAGATTGGTGCTTCTGTGCAGGGGGTCTTTTATGAAAATGACAGCTTCGACCGCAGTAAGCATTATGTGCGGCTCAATGTGACCCCCGGTGGACGGATCGGGGAGATAGCACCCAACATCGGCGTGGAGAAGGTGGAGGCCAGCTCACCACAGCCCAACCTGGCCAGCTTCAAAGATGTGGCCTCCGACACCACCAACGAAACCCTCACCCCCGGAGGTGTGGGAGAGCTGACAGGTAGCCGGCTCAAGATCAATCCCGAGGAAGATGAACAAGGTGTCTTCTTTATCGCAGAGGATGGCACAGAGACGAAAGCCTCTACGCTGATCCGCAACAAGCCGAGTAACCTGATCTTTATGATCCCTACCGGAATGGCTGCCGGGGCGTACAGACTAGAGGTGCGGACAGTCTTCCAAAACGGCAAAACGCTTCGTGCCGGAAGTCTTAACAGCACCCTGATCGTAGCTTAATTTAATACAGGTACCTGATAGGAGTCGTATCAGGTACCTGTTATGCTTTATATTAGGTAACTAATTGGTCTTAATGGATATTGATCGTATGCGTTAAGTGCCTACACTCCTGGACATTCTACAATTAGCCATAATTGGGCGGGGTGTTGCTAAGACGGATGAAACAATATTTTAATAGATAAAAGGGACTACTCTCTTTTAAAGTCCAATCCAATTGTTTCAGCAAATTTGATTAGGCGAATGTCGCCGTTTTCATTCTCAACTTTTTGCCTTATCGCGTCTTTAAGGTCATATGAATCATCACCTGCACTATAAATCAAAGGTATTGTGACGTCTTGATTTTCAACTATCAATATTAATGATTCGTCATCGGTACTGACTGCTGCGAGAATTTTTCTAACAACGTCAGAACTTCTTTCTGACAGGTCGCCATGGTCTCGAAGTATTGGAAAAAAATATATGAATAGTTCCGGGGATATAGTCTTATCAATTATAAAGATGTCTCTAATATCCTTGGCTGTGGACTTGATTTTGTTTTTATTAATTTTTTCGTAGAGTCTCTTCCATAGTATGGAATTGTTGAGATTTATCTCGTCTTTGGCATATTGAATCAAGAAGGATTTATAAACTGTAACTAAATTATCTGATAGCTTTGGTATTTGGTTTCCTGCTAACATCCAGTTTAAGATTTTGAAATTATTCGAGTCTTTATCTTTAAGAATTTCTTTCCATGACTCAATATCTAGGCTGTTAAGATATTTCAACATCTCACCACAAATAAAAGTGGTCAATTCGTTTTTAACTTTAATAGCATGTTCAAAAAACTCAGGATCAGGAATTTCCTCAGCAATATTGTCTTCAGAAATCTTCTTTTTGGCGTAATCAACCCATGCATTAAGTCTTTGTAAGAATATTTCTGCATCAAGGTTTGCTTCAGTAACTATATCATTAAACTTGCCTAATACCTTTGAAATGTCTAGTCTGGAAGTGCCATAGCTCTTATCAGTAAGTTTTTGTAATACGCGATTGAGGAGATTTGACTTCCAGGAAATGGCTTCAATAAGTAAATCACCATAACTTCCAAAATATTCAATTCTCTTGGTAATTTGCTCTGCTAGATTTTCATCGTCAATACTTAAGACCGATTGAGATATTCCAGTTTTATTTGAAAATTTATTAACCCTACTAAGCCTCATAGCAACTAAGTCGTAGTAGGCTTCTGAATCTTTATCCACTAATTCTAGAATTGATTGTATTCTATTATCTGGTAATAACTTAATAGGTTTTTTAGCTGATAGTGTCTTGTACGCGTAGTAAATATTTTCAAAGTTAGATTCATTAATAGAGTCCGCATCAATCCAAGTTTCACAAATTTCTAATAGTGGAGATAGGTCATAATCGTTTTTGATCAATGGACAGACTAATAATTCATCTACGTCATCCTCCATTGACTTTACTAAATAATCATTTAGCTCATTTAGGGGTGTAGAAACTTTAAAAAGCTTATGTTCACCATTACTTCTAATAACAAATCTGATAAATTCTTTAGGAGACAACACTGTTTTGATTATTAGGGGTCTAATCTCTATTCCTACATTCTCTCTTTCACAGAAGAGTTTGATGTCATTGAGAGCTTCGTAATATTCTTGACCACTAGAATTTTCAAATTGGCTTAATTTGGAAATCAAATACTTAATGGTCAATAGCCTTTCTTCAGATGAGCAGTTATCTAATAATATCTGGTCGAAATCTGTGAATTTTTGTCTGTCAACCTTAATTTGCCTTCTTTTTCGATTGAGATTGTTCCAGATTGTTGGCATTATAGTTAAATCAGTAAGCTCACTATTACTTGAGCTGACCTCCCCTAGACATCTTATTGTATTCTCGATACTGAGTTCTTGGCTGATAACTACTTGTTCTAATATGTCGCTAAAGTGATCGTGTTTTAACAATTCAATTATTTTAGAGGGGCTATTATTTCTGAGAGACAGTTCTATCTCTCTGGATAAGGTGATTTGACTTGCAGATTTAATCGGAACACCATAAATAAGCGCAGATATGGCATCTCCAAGCATAGGATCATCTTTGAAAAGTTCTGCTGCATTATCAAGAAAATCGAGATTGAGGATGCTGTTAACTGGATCCTTTAAAATAGAGTGTTTTGTAAGAACAAAAATTGCCAAGTACCTTGATTTAATATCCTGATCAGCAATTAATCGTAATGAGACCAACTCATTTATAAAGGCGATCACATTTCTTGGTGTTATTTCCGGTTGAAGTAGATCGAAAATATTTCTAACGGTTTGATATTCTTCACCTTTTTTTGAACTAAATGCCTCCTCATATTTGATTAAAAAGAATGCTTTCCAATCTGTCAAGACAGGAGGTGTTACTCTATGGATTACTGAGAATGTCTTATTGATGAAATGGTTTGCTTTAGTCCCATTATTGTCAAACGCATCACTAATATGTTTGCGATCGAAAGGTACAATTACCCAAATATTCTTATAGCTGTCTTCTGAAAAGAAAGTATGGATGGATGACCATAATTCATTGACTTTCTCGGAAGGAAGCCTGTCCATATTGTCAAATACCACAATAATCTTTTTTGATATTAAGTTTTCAGACAACTCAAGCAACCAATGTTGAAACTCCCTAACTGATGGCTCTTTCTCTGAAATTGTTACATGTGTTTCGGTGTTGAGTTCTTTCTCCTTGTAGAGATAGAAGATATCAACCAACCCTAAAAGGCGACCGCTTATAAGTGAAGCAATTAGCCAGATAAGCACACCAACAATAATTGGAATGCTAGAAATAAGAACTTTGAGCCAGGTTTGATCTATGTCTTCGGAGATTGCTCTCGAAATAGGAGTGAAAATGGCAACAAGTAATGTTAATATAATTCCATTGCTAAGCCGAGGAACTATTTTAGTTACAGTTTCACGTTTTTTAGCAAGTAGTTCCTTTAGTTTAGTTGACCATTCATTCTTATCCAAGAGGTTATTATTACAGAGGTTTTCTATTAGCTCTTCAAGAAAAGACCTTCTTTTAAGGTCTTCCTGATGACCCCATGCATCATAGACGAAAACATGATGGGTTGATTCAAGCTTCCTTTCAATAATCTTAACCACATTAGATTTTCCTGATCCCCAAGAACCGTCTAATCCGATTAGCTTACTTTCGGATTTGTTCTCAAGAATTATTTGTGCTAAGTTATCAGCAATCCTTTCATGGGCTTTACCATCAAATAGATCTTTTCCAACGGGGCTGTTGGTAATAAAATTAGGATGTGAGTATGTGTTATTTGTCACAAATCTAAAATTTATAATTAACGACTTCTAAACTTAATCATTTGTGATGGTATCTCAGAATAGTATTTGGCATAGCTGTTACAACAGCGCTGATTTTTTTGAACTTTACTCGGTTTGGAATTATATATAAGTACCTTATCAACAAGCTTGATATATCCCTTCCCCATACCTGGTCTTAGGGTCTCGCTAAGACCAAATAAGCAAAAGCAATATTTTATTAAATTAGAAGTATGCGTTTGTTGCTGACCATACTGTTTTTAGCATCTGCTACTTGGGTGCATGCGCAAGAGAAGCCATCCAAAGTGGCCCTGATCATTGGCAATACCAACTATGAGGTAGGCCCACTGCGCAACCCTGTCAATGACGCCAACCTGATGACAAATACCCTTAGCGCCTTGGGTTTCGACGTGATTAAGGTATTGGATGCGACGAAGGCTGAAATGGTAGCGGCGGTCAGGGAGTTTGAAGACAAGGTGGTCGCCAATCAAGGTCCGGCGTTGTTTTACTACTCAGGGCATGGGCTGCAAGTGGATGGCGCCAACTATCTGGTGCCGGTGGATGCGGATATCAAAGCAGAGTATGAAGTGGAGTCTACGTGCCTGCGGGCTGACAGGGTGCTCAGGATGCTCGAGTATCACGACAACCCACTGAATATCGTGATCCTCGATGCTTGCCGCAACAATCCCTACACCCGCAGCTTTAGAAGTGCTTCTCGCGGCTTGTCCCAACCCACAGCCGCTCCTACTGGTTCTATTGTAGCCTTTTCCACCGCACCCAACTCAGTAGCCTCTGATGGCACAGGCACCAACGGACTGTATACCCAGGAGCTGGTGAAGGCCATGCTGACACCCAATATGTCTATCGAGGATGTCTTTAAGGTAACCCGCCGCAGTGTCGTCCGACTGTCCAACGAGGAGCAAGTACCGTGGGAGAATAGTAGCCTGTTAGGAGATTTTTACTTCCTGGGTGAGGGCGAGACGGTCACTATTGATCCTGTAGTTCTACCCAGTGTTACCACAAATGAAGACGAGCGCACTCCATCTGAGTCAAGAGAGGATCGGTCGGCACCAGCACTGGATTTTGGCTATGGCCCGGATGAGTTCAGCACGGTGTTCGTTGCAGGCAATGTCTGGACGCTGCAAAATCTTAACGTAGCGCATTTTAGAGATGGTACTGAAATCACTCAAGTTGCCACAGAGGAGGAGTGGGAGCAGATGCGCGCCAGAGAAGAACCGGCCTGGTTTGCAGTGGAGCATGAAGGAACTCCTAAACCAACCTATGGCAAGCTTTACAACTACTGGGCCGTAGTAGACCCTCGCGGACTTTGCCCACAAGGTTACAAAGTACCGAGTGCAGCCGATTTCTTTGCCGTATGGCGGTCAGTAACTGGTAAAAAGGAGCCTGAGAGAGTCCCGTCCAAGCATCTTATTGATGACAATTGGGACAAAGAGGCTACCCATCTTTCCGGTTTGGGTTTTCCACCGGCAGGAGGTTTTAGCGGAGAGTATAAGCACTATGGCAAAGCAGGCAGGGTATGGTCAAGCTCGATTTACCAAGGTTACACTAAAGCCACCACCAATAAATATGGTTTGGCGCTCCTTATCGGCAAATCGACCACTATCATGCAGGCTACTGGAAAGTCCATCGGCCTTTCTGTGAGATGTATTCAGAGGTAACCGTCAAAATGGAGTGATGCACGCCCAGCTGCCGCGTTTACTTGATTTCGTAGTTGCCCCGATAGCTTATTCTATCTCTATTCACGCTCGAAATACCCATACTTGTAGCACCTCCAGCTGATAAGGTGAGTGTAATGGAGAAGCGGTCAGCATTGCCCTTGACACTATACGAGATCTGTACCCGTTGCTTCTTATCATTGAACTTCACCCTTCTCCTTTCGGTGTTTCCGTCAAACTCTATGTTGCCTGACCCAAAGTCAGAAGTAAGCACACGTGTATTTCCATAATAGGGTAAGTTGCCTGCACTGGCCTGGGGAGTCAGTACTACAGCGTTGCTACTGTTTTCAAGACCTACAGTTGCACCTCGCTGCGTGGTTGCTTCATAGAACCTCATGATGATCTCTCCAGCTTCTACAGCATTTTTAAGCTCCTCATAGGGATTCACTTTTGGAGCATCGGGTTCATCTTGCGCAAAGACTGGAGTGGACAGGATTAAGAGCAAGAGGCTAAATAGAATGGTAGCATTTCTTTTCATGGCTAGATATTTAAGTGTGTCAATTTAGCCAATCATCAACGATCTTTCAAGCATAGGCTGTGCTTTGATGATTTGTGGTAGCTTTGAGACATGCTCAAATGGCTTTTTAAGGTATTATTCAAGTTCAACGGTTGGCATCTCCATACACCTAGTCCTGTGGATGCCAAAAATTGTATCATGGTAGCGGCTCCTCATACGAGCAACTGGGATTTTGTCTATGCTATATCGGCCTTGGATCAACTGGGATTATCACCTCGGTTTACGATCAAGAAGGAGTTTAGCAAGTTTCCGATACTTGGGGGCATGATCACAACACTGGGAGCGATTTGGATTGATAGGAGTCCAAAAAAGGAAGGTGAAAAGCGACTTAGTATGACCCAAATCATGGTGTCACTGTTTGACACTTCTAAGGAGGACATGTCCGTACTTGTTACCCCTGAAGGCACCCGCGCTAAGGTGACCAACTGGAAAACCGGATTTTATTATACCGCATTGGAAGCCAAAGTACCTATCTGCCTGGCATTCATGGACTATGCCACCCACACCACCGGTGTGGGTATGTGCTTTATGCCTACCGGAAATATGGAGGCCGACATGAAGATCATCATGGACTATTATAAGGATGTTACACCTAAGTACCCGAGTGGCTTTAGTACTGACATCAGATATGCTGGTTAAGATATTGTCTTAGGCTGTGATTTAAACAAGCTTATTCGGGCTTCTGCCGCCACTTCTTCTTTTCACCATGCTTCTTTTTGGCCTTTATTCGCTTTGCTATGGCAGATTTGCTTGGCTTGGTAGGTTTTCGCTTTTTAGCTACCGCAAATGCCTTGGTGATTAGTCGATCCAGCTTTTTGAAAACGATCTCCTTATTTTGTAATTGAGACCGCTTGCTCTCGGCAGTTATTATCAGTATTCCGTCCTTAGTGATCTTGTTGGCCAACCGAGTTAGGATATGCTCTCTTTGATCTTCCTGAAGAAGGTTTGACTGTTTTACGTCCCATCGAAGCACTACTTTGGTTTCTACTTTATTGACATTTTGTCCTCCGGGACCACCACTGCGGGCAGTGGAGAGTTCCACTTCCGGTTTAATGCTTTCAATGTTGATCGAACGAGCCATTTAAATCAAAACTAGTAAACGCTCCAAATGATTTACAGTTCTAGCACCCATGACTTTGACCGAACTACATGAAAAATAATTTGGTTATAATCAATTACCGCTCAAGTAAAGCCATAATGCATGATCAATTGAAGCTAAATCTCAATGCACATCAAGTCACGAGGGCCGAGTACTTGTTTGTGATTAACCCTCCTCAAAATATTTTAGATGATATTAATCGGTTTAAGGCGGAATACCTAGATCGGTTTGGAGAAGCAAAGTTTCTCATTTCAAAACCTCATATCACTGTCGGCAATTGTCTACTTGATATTCGAAAAGAAGGAGTACTCATTGATCGTTTGAAACAGCAAATAGGCCAAGTTTCCGCTTTTGAGATAAGCCTAGAGGGTTTTGCTACGTTCGATCCGACTCGGGTGCTCTTTGTAGTGCCCCATCCCAGCTCGGTACTAAATGAAATCCAACAACTTTTTAAAAATGGTCTTTCGGGCTGAGTTTAATCTTAAGTCTGATAGTCACAAGGGGCACGAAAACCCTCATCTGACCATTGCTCGAGCTTATGATAAGCAACAATTCCTTGATTCAAAAGCACATTTTCTTAGTAGAGCCTATTCAGCTAAGTTTCCCTTAGAGGAGATTACCGTTTTGAAGAGAACCAGAATTGATCCAAACTGGAAATCTATTGACACGCTGGCCCTGGCTTAATAGATGGTTATTTTGAGAACAACTGACCCTTGCGGTAGGCCATCGACAATGCAGCTGGAATTTCAGCTTCTGCCTGGATGACTTTCGCTCTGTTCTGCTGTGATATCGCGAGCATCTCTTGCTCTAGTGCTACAGCCATGGCACGGCGTTCTTCCGCCTTTGCATGGGCAATCTCAAGGTCAGCAGCCGCTTGATCGATTTGTAGTTTTGCGCCGATGTTCTTACCAATATTGATATCAGCAATATCTATGGATAGAATCGTGAATGCGGTACCGGCATCCAGTCCGGCGGCCAATACCCGTTTTGATATTTCTTCTGGCTTCTCAAGTACGGCGAGGTAATGGCTAGCTTCTCCAATACTGGCAATAATTCCTTGGCCAACACGTGCCTTAATGGTTTCTTCACCGGCTCCACCGACTAGCTGCTCAAGGTTCGTTCTAACAGTTACACGAGCTTCAGCAATAAGCTGAATGCCGTCAACTGAGACCCCTGTGATCGCAGGTACTATGATCATATAAGGAGTAATAGAGATCTGCACGGCCTCCAGTACGTTTCTTCCTGCCAGGTCTATAGCTGTGGCTTGCTTGAAACTAATACTCAGGTTGGCCTTGTCAGCTGCAATTAAAGCTTTGATTACATTAACAAGGTTGCCTCCGGCCAGGTAATGCGTTTCGAGTTGTTGTGTATCGATCTCTTTGATTCCGGCTTTTACCGCCAGAATTAAAGACCTGACAATCAACTGAGGAGGAACTTTTCTGAATCTCATGAAAGTGAGATCGAGTAGGCTCACCTTTACTCCGGAGAAAATGGCCGTAATCCATAGATTCACCGGAATAAGGAAGAAGATAAACCATATGCCAGCGATTGCTATTCCAACAAGAATCAGGAGTGAGGTTTCTGGCATGGTTTGACGATTTGACGGAAATCTACAACTTATATTGGTGATAATTCGAGAAGTGACTGTTGTTCGTTCGAATTAAATAAGTTGCAGGATATTTGTTTTTATTGTTACATTGACAACACCCTTAAGTTGTATCCAATGCTCTCCAAAAAACTATGTTATCTACTAATTGCTTTGGTTGTGCTATCCTCGATCCTGGCCGTCATCACAATCCAATTCTATGAGTTGGAGATCTTAATGGTTCTACTGGTACTTACCTTGGTGCACTTCGTGGCGATGTTAATCTTTATTATTGATATCTACCGGAATCCATCCGTGCCGTATCGCTGGATATGGATTGTTTTGATGATCATGGCACCCATAGTCATTATGATTGCTTATACATTGACTTATGTCTCTGAGTCAACCGAAGGCAAAGATGAGAAGCTAGTGCTCTAACCAACTCCTGTAGTATTTCCCATCATCTATCTTTAATGCATTCTCCGTGAGCATTAGCGGTTTGAAAGTATCAATCATCACCGCTAGTTCTTCAGTTTTGGTTTGACCGATACTACGCTCATATGCTCCCGGGTGAGGACCATGAGGAATACCCGCAGGGTGCAATGAAATATGCCCGCGTTCTATATTGTTGCGACTCATAAAGTCACCATCGACATAGTAGAGCATCTCATCACTATCAATATTAGAGTGATTGTAAGGTGCGGGGATCGACTTAGGATGGTAGTCGTACAGCCGGGGGCAGAATGAGCATACCACGTAAGCAGAAGTCTCAAAGGTCTGATGTACAGGAGGTGGCTGATGAACACGACCAGTTATCGGCTCAAAGTTGTGAATCGAGAAGCCATAGGGGAAGTTGTACCCATCCCAACCGACCACATCAAACGGATGTGTAGTATAGACCAACTCGTGTAGCAACCCTTGCTTCTTTACCTTCAGAAGAAATTCACCCTTCTCATCATGCGTCTCCAGGTTTTGCGGTAGCTTATAATCTCGCTCACAAAAGGGTGAGTGCTCAAGCATCTGTCCAAACCAATTGCGGTAGCGCTTAGGTGTATAAATGGGAACAAATGACTCGGTGTATAGTAGTCTGTTGTTTGGGCCATCGAAGCTGATCTGATAAATCATGCCTCTAGGAATGATTAAATAGTCGCCATATTCGAAATCTATGTTACCCAGGAATGTGCGCAATGTGCCAGTGCCTTCATGCACGAAGATCATCTCATCAGCATCAGCATTCTTGTAGAAATAGCTGGTAAGTGATTGGCGGGGTGCGGCCAACCCAATAATGATGTCACTGTTGACCATCAATGGTTCCCGGCTTTCAAGGAAATCATCAGCTGGGGTCACCTGGAACCCTTGCAGCAATCTTGAGGTGATATTCTTCTCAACAGCCACTCGGGGAGCTAAGTCTTTCGGTTCCCTGATCTCTGAAACCATAGTAGGCCGATGATGATGGTAAAGAAGCGATGACATCCCATCAAATCCGATGGTGCCGAAAAGTTGCTCGTAATAGAGGCCTCCACCTGGTTTTTCAAACTGCGTGTGGCGCTTTGGAGGAATCTGTCCTAGTTTATGAAATATGGGCATGTTGTTTTCCTTTTGGGTTACTCGAAATTAATGAGAATTCTTGTTTCTGACGGCCTGGATGGCCAACTCATGACGAAACTCATGAATTGAATTTATCTGTCTTTTCTGATCCATGGACATCCTGACCATTCTTAGCATGAATGCGAATATTGATGACCAGTTCATCTGATTTGGTTAGCGCTAAGTCATAAGCTGTTCTCACCAAGGCCATAACCTCATCATAATCACCTTCCAGTACTGTTTCGAACGGAGTAACAATGTACTTAATCCCGGAAGACTGAATCTTGCCGATGCATTCATCGATAATCGGGTATCCTTTGTCCGCGTTGGCAATGGGTACGATTTGGAGACCCAGATTGATTTGGTTGCTCATAGTTTTTTTATCAGAACATTAGTTAAACCGTGAAGTTATTCCAACCGAAATAATTTTTGTAGCAATCCTGATCAAGGTTGCTTAACCCGAATTAGATATAATACCTATTTTGCCTAATTTACGCTACTTTTTTAATGCTTAACAACATACCCATGCCCTCATCTCGATGCTTGTTCATTTCATCACTTGTCTATTTATGTTGCTTAATCAATGGATACTCACAAGGTCTGGATAGTACCTGGATGCGACACACGTCTATATCCCCGGATGGGATGACAATAGCTTTCGGTTATCTGGGTGATATCTGGACCGTGCCAAGTCAAGGTGGTCGTGCGGTGCGATTGACCTCTAATCCGGCTTATGAGGCTCAGCCCGTATGGTCCAGAGATGGTGAGACCATTGCTTTTTCGTCTAATCGGCATGGCAACTTTGATGTGTTCACAATTCCGGTAGGTGGGGGTGCGCCCAATAGACTGACTTATCACTCTGCGGACGACTGGCCCACCGATTTTTCAGTCGATAACGAGCAGGTCTACTTCAATTCTATCCGAAGAGACAATCCTGAGTCGATGCTCTTCCATCAACTGGGTGAGCTATACAAGGTCTCGAAGCAGGGTACAATGCCCGATCAGGTCCTGGCGATTCCGGCATGGCAAGCCAAGGTAGATAACTCCGGCAATATGCTGTTTGAGGAGATCAAGGGTTACGAAGATGAGTTTCGCAAGCACCACACCTCTTCCATCACCAGGGATGTCTGGATCAAGCGCGCTGATGGAAGTTTTGAGAAGCTATCTACGTTCGAAGGAGAGGATCGCAATGGAGTGTTTGGCCGTGGTTCAACGTATTATTTCCTATCGGAAAAATCAGGCACCTTCAACGTACATCGGGGAGACATTGGGGATCCTGCCGTGAATGTTCAGCTAAGCTCCTTTGAGCACCATCCGGTGCGCTACTTGTCAGTGTCGGACGATGGGTTGCTCTGCTACAGTTATAATGGTGCTGTCTACACCCAGCGCGAAGGCGCAGCACCTCAGAAAGTGGCCATAGATGCTTCAGGTGATCAAAGTATTTTGCCTACGGAGCTTCTGAGTATTGACGGTGATGTCTCGGAGCTGGATGTATCACCTAACGGAAAGGAACTGGCCTTCATCCATCGAGGTGAAGTGTTCGTTACGACCGTCGAAGGTGGGTTGACCCGGAGATTAACTAATACACCGGAGCAGGAAAGGAGTCTTAGTTTTAGTCCCGATGGTAAGTCGCTCATTTTTGCAGGTGAAAGAAACAATAGCTGGAATTTGTACCTCATCAAGGTTGCGGGCGAAGATGAGAAGTACTTCACTAATGCGCTCGAGCTCAAAGAAGAAGTGCTACTTGAAAATGAGTACGAAACGTTTCAACCCGCCTTCTCGCCAGACGGCAAAGAAGTAGCCTTCCTTGAAGAACGGATAAAATTGAAGAAGATTAACCTAGAGACTAAAGTCATTACTCAAATCCATGATGGTACGAGCAACTTCTCCTATGCAGACGGAGATCAACACTTTAGTTGGAGCCCTGACGGTAAGTGGTTTGCGATTACTTTCAATCCTCAAGGACATTGGGTAAGCGAGACCGGCATTATCAAGTCAGACGGTACAGGCGGTATCAGGAATCTCACCACCAGTGGGTTTTACGACGAGTACCCTCAATGGTCCAGAGATGGCAAGATGCTATACTGGTTTTCCGATAGGGATGGAGGACACAGTGTAGCCAAAACAGGTAGTTTCGAAATGGATGTATATGCCTATTTCCTAACTCAGGAGGCATACGATGAGTACCGGTTAGGTAAGGGTGAAGCCACATTGCTGGCAGACAAGGAAGAAGAGGAAGAAGAAAACGAAAAGGAAGAAAAGGATAAGAAGTCGAAAAAAGGAGCGGAAGAGGACAAAGCAGAGAAGAAGGAAGAACTCATACCTGTGAAGATCGAGTTTGAGGGATTGAGCAAGCGAAAAGCAAGGCTTACACTCTTCTCAACCTACCTGTCAGATGCAAAACTGACAAAGGACAGCAAGAGCCTTTATTATTTGGGAACTGCAGAGGATAAGACCGAACTGTGGAAAACCGACTTGAGGACCAAAGAAACCAAATCAATAGGGAGTTACTCAGAAGGTGGGGGCATGCTCATCCTGAGCAAAGATGGGGAGCATCTCTATGTAGCCACTGACGATGGTATTGATAAAATTGACTTGTCATCTGATGAAGGCAAACCAGTAGGTATAGGAGGGGAAATGGCACTCGACGTGGCAGCAGAGCGCCTGTACATTTATGATCATGCTGCACGGCAAGTCAGGAAGAAATTCCTTGACCCTGACCTTCATGGAGTGGATTGGGATATGATGGTGGCCAATTATCGCCAGTTCGTTCCCGGTCTCAACAATGATTTTGACTTTAGCGATCTCCTCAGTGAGCTGCTGGGTGAACTGAATGCCTCGCATACTGGCGCCCGTTGGAGAGAAAGGTCAGGAGATGCTGATGCGACTGCCGCTTTAGGAGCATTTTTTGATCCAAGCTACAGAGGTAATGGTATTCGGATCAAAGAGATCATGGAAGGGAGTCCACTCATCCAAAAGGACAAAAAGATCAGCGTGGGAGTGGTGATTGAAGCCATCGATGGGGTATCCAATGATGCTAACGCGAACTACTACGCACTGCTCAATCGGAAGGCGGATAAGCCTGTTTTGCTCTCACTTTACAGTCCGATATCCAGTGATCGGTGGAAAGAATGGGTGAAGCCTATCAGCTTTGGTGCTGAGAATGAACTTTACTATCAGCGTTGGATCAAGCGCAATCGTCAAATGGTGCATGAGCTTTCTGACGATCAGGTAGGCTATATGCATGTGCGCAATATGAGCGATCGTAGCTTCAGGGAGTTTCTGGAAGATGCTATGGGCGAAGAAGTTGATAAGAAGGCCTTGATTGTAGACACTCGCTTTAATAGCGGTGGTGATCTTGTGGATGATCTGACGACTTGGCTCAGTGGTACTAAGTACATGGAGTTTGAAAGCAACGATGGGCGTATTATCGGTCAGGAGTCTCAGCGACGATGGACCAAGCCATCGGTGATGCTGGTAGGAGAAGGCAACTACTCCGATGCACATTGTACACCGGCAGGTTATAAGGATCTGGAGATAGGTAAACTTGTAGGCATGCCCGTACCGGGTACCTGCAGCTTTGTTTGGTGGGAGCGTACACAAAACGGACTGGTCTTTGGTATCCCAAACATGGCTGTCAAAGATATCGTAGGAGATGTCCTGGAAAACAAACAACTCATGCCGGATATTGAAGTGAAGAACCCTTTCGATGAGGTGGTCAACAACAAAGACCAGCAGATAGAGAAGGCCGTGGAAGAGCTATTAAGACAGATTAGATAGACGAGATTGGCAAATCAAATCTATATCCAGACTAATTTTGCGTGATGAAAGTATCCCAGTTAGAGGCTGAGCATAAGAAGCTAATCCGAGGACTAAGGAAGTCCGTCTGGAAAGTGCAGGAGGAGTTTAACCTTATCGTACCGGGTGATAAAGTAATGGTCTGCTTATCTGGTGGCAAAGACAGCTACACGATGCTCGATCTGCTGTTGAATATGCAGAAGGCCAGAGCCAATGACTTTGAAATCATTGCTGTGAATCTCGATCAGAAGCAGCCTGATTTTCCTGAGCATGTCCTACCGGAATACCTGGACGACCTGGAGGTCAATTATCGCATCATAGAGCGTGATACTTACAGTATAGTCAAGGAAAAAGTACCCGATGGCAAGACCCTTTGCAGTCTGTGCTCAAGGTTGCGGCGCGGCACCCTCTATACTGTGGCAGACGAGTTGGGAGCAACCAAGATCGCCCTCGGACATCACCGGGAGGATGTGTTGGAGACCTTCTTTCTCAATCTTTTCTTTAGTGCAAAATTGGAGGCTATGCCACCCATTTACCGCACAGATGACAATAAGCATACGGTGATCAGACCATTAGTATACTGCAAGGAAGAGCAGATCAAAGAGTATGCATCACTCAGGGCATTTCCGATTATCCCATGCAACCTATGTGGCTCCCAACCTAACATGCAGCGACAAGTCATCAAGCAGATGATGAAGCAGTGGGAGACTACCTATCCCGATCGTAAGGAGATCATCATGACTGCTTTGAGCAAAGTGCACCCTTCGCATTTGTATGACAAGAACTTGTACGACTTTGAGGAGTTGGTTGATGTGATGCCTCAGGACTAATCGGACTACAGCACATTCATAAATTGAAAGTAGACGTATTGGTACCCTAATACTGCGCCAACGGATATCATGTTTCCGATTAGGAAATAATCATTGCTGATCTTGTTTTGGTTGTCCTCATGCAATCGAGTTCCTAATTTGATAGCCCCAAAGAAGATGATCATATTGGGGTACCCCATAATCAAGCCAAAGAACAGGATCAATCGTTCGATGAAGCCTTTCAATATTGAAATAAAAGAGGGAGAGTGACTTCTGAGTATTGAACTTAATGCAGCAAATATTCCCCAAAGCATGACCTCTCCGAGGATCATGATGCCAAAAAAGATTAGTCCAGCCATTTCAGTGTTTGCAATATAAGTTTCTTGATATTGAGATATTCATGTAAGCCCAGCGATTGCACAATCTTCCATGCGCCAGCCTTGGTCTTGTAGAAGCCCGCTTCATAGAGGCTATTGTAGTCAGGATGGTGCAGGTAGTGATTAATCAGTTCGTAGTGCGAAGGAGACCATTTATCCTTTGTGGACTGATAGAGACCAAAGAGCAACTGGAGATGTTGTGTAACGTCTGGTTGAATAAAATCGACAGAGAATCGCACTTTATGTGTTTTCATGGCTTCAAGACGTTTTCTCGCTACGGTTAGACCTTTACCGTACATGCCATGAGCAGCTTCTTTATTAAGGGCGGTATCGATTGGCCCCAGGTAGGCGGAGTATCGTAGGGTGTAGCTGACTGGGTTCGTGAGGGCTGATTCCTCCAGTTCGAATAGCGCATTGCAAAGGGAGACGGGATCAGCCAATACCCCCTGGAATTCATCACCAAGTGTAATAGTAAGAGGTGATAGGATGGTTTCCTTGAACTTTTGGTTAACATGAGTTACTTGCTTATTAAGCGCTTCAACTAACTTTGTTTTGCTTACTTGGGACTCACTGTCGACGACATCACCCATAAGTATGTATTGGTTCTTCATTGATTCAAGGAATAAATGTATTTCCAAAATAAGGAAAAATGTTTATTTTTTCCAAAATAAGGAAATAGACTAGCTATTTCCATTATATGGAAATAAAACAGACCTATAGAGGGGAGAAATAATTGAGCGTTCAAGATTATGAAATACAGATTACTTACCCTACCTGAACTGGAAGAGCTCGAAAAGGAGTTCGTGGACTACCTGGTGGTCAATGGTATAACTGCAGATGATTGGGTGAAGATGAAGGCAGAAGAAGTCGTAAAGGCTGACCAAATCATCGAACTTTTCAGTGATGTGGTCTTTGAAGGAGTCATGAGGAAGGTCAAGTTCCTCGATGTAGTGACACCTAAGTCAATCAAAACCTTCCAATGCCTGAGTGACCGGATGGTGTTGGTAGGATTGGACGCTGGCGAGCATTCATCGATTGATTTTACAACACAGTCGTTAGCTGCCGTGCAAGAGAAAGCTGCTGACCAACTATCTGTTTATACTTCTGAAAAGACCTACTCCAAGGACAGGGAACTCGAGCTTTTCGATATGACACAACGTGGGGCAACTATCAGTGATGGTACCTATTTCAAAGCATTGTGCCTGCTGCTCTGACAGGTAAGCTTTTCCGGTAGGATAGGGCCCACTAATCCTACCTTTTGTCATACTATTTCATGACGTTCGTAATTGTATAATGCCCGGTTCGAGGCTTGCTTTGAGTGAAATTTTTATGGATGCAGCCTGGCTGCACGCGAATCTAAAACCTTCAGCTCATGCAAGTATTTGACGACAAACACATCAAGAACATCGTACTCCTCGGGAGTAGCAAATCCGGTAAGACGACTTTGGCTGAGACTATGCTTTTCGAGGCAGGCTTGATCAATAGACGTGGTACTGTAGAGGATCACAATACTGTCTCAGATTATCATGCCGTAGAGCATGATCGCGAAGGGTCCGTCTATACTACACTCTTGCATACCGAGTGGCGCAACTATAAGATCAATATCCTGGATGCCCCCGGTATGGATGATTTTGTCGGAGAGGTCATCAGCGCCGTACGTGTTGGTGATACCTGTGTGTATCTCATCAATGCACAGCACGGGGTAGAGGTAGGCACGGAGTTGATTTGGGAGCAGGTCGATCAACACAAGAAGCCCACGCTGTTTGTGATCAATCAGTTGGATCATGCAAAAAGTGATTTTGAAAACTCATACAATTCTTTAAAAGCGCATTATGGTAGCAATGTCACCCTGATGCAATTCCCCGTTAACGAAGGATCAGGCTTCAACGGCATCATTGACCTGCTCAAGATGCGATATTACAAGTTTGGTCCACAGGGTGGCAAGCCGGAAAAGCTTGATATACCGGAGGTTTACAAGGAAAAAGCTGAGCGACTGCACAATGAGCTCGTAGAAAAAGCTGCTGAGAATGATGAGGGCTTAATGGAGCTTTTCTTTGAAAAAGGCACACTCAATGAGAATGAATTGAAGAAAGGCCTCAAAATTGGCATGATGAACCATGATGTCTTTCCGGTATTCGCGATTTCTGCTAAGGAGGACATGGGTAGTGGCAGACTGATGGGATTTATCGACAATGTGGCGCCCTCTGCCGTAGATGCCTTACCAGAGCACACCAATGATGGTGCTGAGATCTCGCATGATACTACAGCCCCAACAGAACTATTTGTATTCAAAACTGCTTTAGAGCCAAATCTGGGTCAAATGACCTATTTCAAAGTCGTCTCAGGTGAGTTGAAGTCGGGTGATGAGCTTATCAATCTGGCCACAGGTCAATCAGAGCGACTGAGCAACCTGTTCATCCTGGATGGTCATGAGCGATTGAGTGTGCCCAAGCTCGTCAGTGGCGATATTGGAGCTACGCTGAAATTGAAGGATACGCACACCAATCAAACCCTGGCCCAAGCTAAATCTCAGCCGACCATAGCCACCATGGAGTTTCCCGAGCCAAGATTGTATATGGCCATCACTTCCGATGCTCACGGTCATGAGGAGAAGCTTGGCGAAATGTTGCATAAGCTTGCCGAAGAGGACCCTACCATCAGCATCAGGTTTTCGAATGAGACGAAGGAGCTCTTGGTTGGCTGTCAGGGAGAGCTGCACCTATCGGTAATCAAGTGGACACTCGCCAACATCTACCACATGGAGGTCACTTTTAGCACGCCTCGGATTTCCTATCGGGAAACGATCAACCAACCCGCCGAAAGCCAGTATAGGCATAAAAAGCAGACCGGAGGAGCCGGTCAGTTTGCCGAGCTTTCACTCAAAATGATGCCGTACGTTGAGGGTATGGAAGACCCGGCAGGGTTTAACATTCGTGGTAAGGAAGTGATCGACCTGGAGTGGGGTGGAAAGCTGGTCTTCTATAACTGCATAGTAGGTGGTGCAATTGATCATAGGTTTATGTCCGCAATTTTAAAAGGCATCATGGAAGAAATGGAGTCCGGGCCACTAACCGGTTCGTATGTACGAGATATGGTTGTGCTCGTCGACGATGGTAAGATGCATGCGGTAGATTCCAATGATATTGCCTTCAAGATAGCTGCAGCACATGCATTCAGAGAAGCATTTCATAAGGCCAATCCTACACTCATGGAGCCAGTGAATAAACTCCAGGTTTTTGTACATGAAGATATCATGGGAGAGGTGATGACCGATCTGCAAACACGTCGAGCTATCATTACAGGTATGGATACCAGGGGTGGCTATCAGGTCATCAATGCACTCGTACCTCAAGCGGAGCTGGACAACTACACGACCGCTTTACGGTCACTCACCAAAGGTAGAAGTAGCTTTACAAGTGAATTTGAGGCTTTTATGCCGGTACCCTTTGAGATTCAACAGAAGGTGACAAAAGGGCATCAATCTCAGCTTGCTGAGGCGTGATCATTTGATGATAACTCCCAGCCATGTCCTTAAGCATATGGCTGGGATTCTTTTTTACTGGGTACCATAGCTGACACGATCAAGTTTCCCACTGCTGAACTATGGAACGATAGCCTCTTGGTCCCAACACCGTCGTACTTCAACAGAAGTATTTGGTTATTCATTTATGTCGAAGCAGCGAATCAAACCAGGGCCAGGCCAAGAATCAGTCTGGGACTATCCGAGACCCCCGGCTATTGAGCATTTCAAAGGACACTTGAGGATCGTTCTCAATGGACAGGTAATCCTTGATTCAAATAGTAGTTACAGGATATTGGAGACGAGTCATCCCCCAACTTATTATATTCCGATAGGTGATTTTGTAGAGGGGGCTGTCATCAAAACAAGCGGCTCGAGCTTTTGTGAATGGAAAGGAATGGCAGAATATTACAATCTTGTTTCTGGTGATGAGATAGTAAGGAAATGTGCGTGGGGTTATCCCAACCCAAATAGAAAATATGCCCAAATCAAAGATCATATTTCTGTGTATGCACACCTGATGGAAGCTTGCTTTGTTAATGATGAGAAAGTACAGGCACAGGAAGGTGACTTTTACGGTGGTTGGATTACGTCTAACATAGTCGGGCCTTTCAAAGGAGGTGTAGGCACCTGGGGCTGGTAATATTTACTGGTTCAACGGAATTATTTTAAAGCCTCATCGAGATTGAGACCATTTCTTTGGCCGTTAAGTCCTGATATGTTGTCGTGCTTTTAATATCTTCGACGGACCAGCTATAATACGTCCTCAATTGAGAAGAAGAATCCATACCATTGCAATTGCCTCTCTTTGTTTCATTGTTTTGTTGGGAGGTCAGGTCGTCCATGCCAGTAGTATTCAAGATAGCCTTAAGCAGGCCTTGAATATTGCTAAATCAGACTCCTCAAAGGCAAATCTCTATTGGCACCTTGCTGATCTGACCAAATACAACAACCCGGATAGTACCATTCTTTATACCCAACTTGGGCTTTCAATTATTGAGAATTCGAGCTACGCTAAACTAAAGGCTAATCTTTGGCGAAATAAAGGTATCGCCCAATATGTGAAAGGCAGTTTTGATGAGGCGCTGTTCAGTTTTTTGCAGAGCAAGGAGATCAATGAAGAGATTGAAGATTATGTAGAACTGGCTAATTCTTATAACAACGTAGGCTTGATCTATGCTGCACAGAAAGATCACGAAAAAGGTATTGGCTACTATCGGATGGCGATGCAACTCAATATCGCAGCAGGCGATACGCTGAGGTTGGGTAATAATTACTACAACACCGGCATTTCATTCCGTGATATGGGTTTGCTCGATAGCGCTGAATACTATTTCCAAAAGGGGTTAGGGCTTTCAACAGCCATTGGCAACTACACCGGTGTAGCTAGATGTCATATGTTTCTTGGTGAGATCATGGCTACCAGAAAGGTCTACGCGGAATCTGAGGAATATTTTGAGCTGGCATTGTCACTTATTGCTGACGACAATAAATGGGATAGGTGTTTTGCGCTAGCGGGATATGCTAATGTGCTTCAGCTACAGGGAGATACAGAAGAAAGTGAGAACTATGCGCTTGAGAGTTTAGCGTTAGCCAGGGAGCTCAATGCGCATTGGGAGCTTCAAAGAGTGTATAGAATCCTTGCAAACATTTATGAGAGCAATCAGGCTTACCAACAAGCTTATGAGGCCCATAAGCTTTACAAGCAGTATGCAGATAGCGTTTATAATAAGGAACAGCTGAGCGAGATCAACCGACTGCACCTGGCTCAGGAGCGGGTCAAGACGGCAGAACTACAAAATGAGAACCTAAAACAGCAGCAAGACATAGCCAGACAGCAATTCCTATTTCTTTTTGCGATAGTAGTACTTGTACTGCTAGTGCTCCTTGCCATTTTCATTTACCGCAATTACCTACAGAAAATGAGGTATGTGGTAACACTGGAAAAAGTCAAGGAGGATGTTGAAAGAAAGAACACGGCCTTAACAGAACTGAATACGACAAAGGATAAACTGTTCTCTATCATTAGTCATGATCTCAAAGGGCCCATCAGCTCGTTGCAAAGCATGTTTCGGATGATTGCGAACAAAGAAATTTCTAAAGGGGAATTTCTGGAGCATGCAGACACCATGAGCCTTACTCTTGAGTCGCTTAACCTCACGCTTGTCAATCTTCTGCACTGGGCAAAGACTCAAATGCTGGGAGCTTCGACACAGCCCATCTATTTCTCCGTATCCGAAATGGTTGATAGAACGGTGAGCCTACTTAAGGGTGTCCAGGCCAGGAGCGGGGTGCACATTGAAACAGACATTAATGAGAAATTGCTGGTCTATGGGGATAAGGAGCAGCTGTATCTGGTGGTGCGTAACCTTATCAGCAATGCGATTAAATTCACCCCGGAGCTTGGCAAGATATCTATATCTGCATCGCGAATGCCTGAAGGACAGATCATGATCAAAGTCCAGGACACAGGTATTGGAATGACCGATTTACAGCAACACCGATTATTCAGGTATGAAAATCAGTTTCGACGTACTGGCCTTAACGGTGAAAAAGGAACAGGGCTGGGTTTGATATTGTGTGATGAAATGATGCGACTGAATAAAGGTCAAATTAAAGTAGTAAGTGAACCAGATGTGGGTAGCACTTTCACAATCATCTGCTCCGGAAAGATGGCTGAAGTAGATCAAACTATTGAGTATTAGCAGCGATTGAAACTCATCATTGACTCATATTCAAAGTAGTTGCATCAAATAATTAGAGATCGGAAAGCAGGGGTGCTAAGGTCTTCACCATCGTTTTACGCCAAGGGTTGGGTAAGTAGGTAACCTGCACGACGCATTCGGAAACGTCAGAGGAAAATGCATTTTCGAGAGTTCCCTTTGGCGTGCATATGGAGATGGATTGTGCGGAAGGACTGAGGCTGGGGTATGAAATATCCGAGGCTATCAATGAACTCAATCTTTTCGAGTCTGATAGGCAAGTGAATTAGGTACGTGCTGTAGAATTCATTGTAGGTAGGGAATGCTATAACTAAGGCTCGACAGTTATGGATAGAATAGCAGTAAGAACTACGGTGGTGGTCACGTGATGATAGGCTAAGTGTCTCATTTTTTACGGGTGCATTGATAGGATGGGCCAGAATGACATTTAGCCTATTGCTCTATGCTTAGCTGCATATTTTACAGACAAAAGTAAACTTTATCAAAAGTGCTCTCGTATATTACAGACAAAAGTAAATTTAACTGTAATGAGTAGATCGCATATTGGTGAATTTGAAGAGCTAGTATTATTAACGGTAGGGGTGCTCTATGATGATGCCTATGCCGTGGCTATCACCAAGGAGATCAGCGAGCAGTCTGGTCGATCAGTTAATGTGAGCGCTGTACACAAGTCACTGTATAGACTTGAAGAAAAGGGGATGCTGTCCTCCAGGCTCAGTGATCCCGAGTCAAAGCGGGGAGGTAAGCGCAAGCGCTTGTTCACCATCTCACCGTTCGGTAAGCAAGCGGTAGATGAGATGATGGAGTTGAGGATGAAGTTGAGAAAACAGATTCCAGGTATGGCCTTTCAATGGAAGAATAGCTAGATGTCCGAATCAAACCAACTACCCAGGCTAGCGCATTGGCTCTTCCGATGGTATTGTCGACGAGAACTATACGAAGAACTCCACGGCGATCTTGAGGAGTTTTTCTATGAGCGACTCGAAGAACATGGCCCGATCAAAGCGAAACTGATGTACTGGTGGGATGTGATCAAGTGTTGTCAGCCCTATGCCTGGAAGGATTTAGAAAGTCAAAACTCAGAAATAATCATGTTTAAAAATTACTTTAAAACAGGTGTACGAAGCATGCGCAGAGCTGCTTTGAGCACCTTTATCAATGTCACAGGTTTATCGGTGGCCATCGGAATTTGTATGGTTGTCTATGCCTTCATGTTATTCGATTACAGCATTGATACCCACCATGAAAATAAGGATGTTGTTTTCTTAACTACCTCTTACGTGGATAGGGAAGGTGAGCTACTCCAATATGGATTCACACCTGCTCCCATTGGTGAGGCAATGACCAATCAGATTCCCCAGGTCATTGACTTCAGCCGGATCTCCGATCAAAACGGAGTGATGAAGCATGGTGATAATGTTTTTCACGAACGCATCAGACTTGTTGATCCGTCTTTTCTAAAGATGTTGACATTTCCACTCTCAGTAGGGAGTGCCAAAAGCCTCAACGATATCAACAGCATCATACTGAGTCATCATTCCGCGATCAAATATTTTGGAGAAACAGAAGCAGTGGGCAAGGATCTCATGTTAATTGTCAATGATGATGTACAAAAGACTTTTGTAGTGGCAGGGGTAGCAGAGCCATTTCCTGATGAACACATCATAGATTTTGATTTTCTCATCAATATCAAGAATATCACACTCTTCGATCCAACATATGCTGAAAACGATTGGGCTGGATTCATCGATGCGACATTGATCCAGGTCGATCAACCTCAGTCAATTGCAGAGGTGAGCGACCAAATGGCGAGTTATGTTGCACTGCAAAACGAGGTTGAGAATGATTGGCCCATTAGATCATATGGTTTCGCTCCGATAGCTACTTTGCATCACGACTCGGCCTTTATCAGAGAGGGTATTTCATACGATGGCAGGCAGCCGGGTAGAATAACCCTACCGTTGGTGGGAGGCCTCATGTTGCTATTGGCATGTTTAAACTATGTCAATCTCGCGATTGTCCTGGCGACTAAAAGGTTAAAAGAAATAGGGGTACGTAAAATGATGGGCGCAGTGAGAAGAGGCGTGATCGTACAATTCCTGTTCGAAAATTTAATCACCACGGGCTTTGCTACAATATTGGGTTGGTTGCTGGCATGGTTGATTTTCATTCCTGGATTCAGTCATATCGCGCAAATCAGTTATAGTCTCGACTTTACTGATCCATACCTCTGGATACTGTCGCTATTGATCATGGTGACAACCTCTGTAGTTTCAGGACTGTATCCGGCATTTTTCATTTCAAGGTTTAAAACGATTACCATTTTCAAAGGTGTGGTTAAGTTTAAAACAAGAAACCCATTGACCAAGATACTACTCGGTGTGCAGCTGATATTGGCCTGTGTGACGATCACCAACGCCATCACATTCGTTCAGAACAACGCTTACCAGAATGAAATTGACTGGGGATACAACCCTGGAAATATGGTTTACGCCACAGTATCTAATCAGGCGGATTATGAAATGCTGCGTGGATCCATAGCCGACCATAGTGATGTGCTAGAAGTATCCGGCGCAGAAAACCACGTAGGTGTGAGCCAGACCAAGGCTGTAGTGCACACGGCCGATCGCGATTTTGAAGTCAATCGACTCAATGTGGGACCTGATTATCTCGGCACTCTGGATTTTAAATTACTCGAAGGGAGATATTTCAATCCGGGACAGTACAGTGATCAACAGAGTGTGATTATTAATCGCAAGATGGCTGGCACAATGGAAATGTCCACGACCATCGGCAGCCAATTCAGACTGGATTCAGTCAACTACACAATTGTCGGCGTGATCGAGGATTTCCATTTCTACAACTTCTACAGTGATATCAAGCCTACCATATTTACGGTAGCCCAACCTGATGATTTTCGGTTTATGGCGATAAGGACGGAATCTGGAGCTTCCAGAGAAGTGTTGGACGAACTTAAGGCACAGTGGGCAACATTGATACCTGAAAAACCATTTGAGGGCGATTATCAGACGGATGTTTGGGGAGACTATTTCCAATCTATTGAAAACTTTGCGTTCTTCAACAAGGCCGTTTCTTTTATCACGGTGCTGATGGTATGTCTTGGGTTGTATGGACTTATTGCACTGAATATTTCCAATCGTATTCGCGAACTGAGTATCCGCAAAGTGCTCGGCGCAGAATGGATCAATATGACCAAATTACTCTCCAGGCAGTACATGATGATTATTCTCATTGCGCTAATTGGAGGATCGTGGGTGAGCTATATAGTGAGCGATGCACAACTGGAAATGCTATTTCATTACCGGATTCCGAGCGTCTGGCCTGCTGTCATTCTATCGTCACTGCTGTTGGTTGCAATCCTTGCCCTCGTATTTGTCGTCCAGGTTAGAAGAATAGGAGACCTAAACCCGGTCGAGGGGATAGGGTCTGAATAGGGATCAACTCTGATTCAGATGGCGGTACCTTTCAAGATTCAGTCTGGTGCTTCTCACTTCATAATCTGTTGGTTCATTTATTTCAACTTCCAGCAAGGACAACTTCACCTTTATCACAACGTCACTTCGACCGGAGCGTGACCGAAGGTTACGAGTAGCGGAGAAGTCCCCTAGCAGGATGCAGAGGTGCATTTTCTGTTACCTCAACTTTTCTGCTATTGGATGTGGGACGTCTCCACTACGGTCGACGAGACGTTGGTATTGAATCTAACTTCCCTTAACAACTCAAAGTCACCTGAAAGGGACTTTGATTGATTGGTTTGCGAGCTAAGTATCCATCAACGTTAGATGGAATGCCACAGTCTATCCCACAGCGTCACTTCGACCGGAGCGAAACCAAGGGTTGGGCGAAGTGGAGAAGTCTCTTAGAAGGATGCAGAGGTGCATTTTCTGTTACCTCAACTTTTCTGCTATTGGATGTGGGACGTCTCCACTACGGTCGACGTGACGTTGGTATGGAATTAAAATTCGTTTAGATAGCCCAAACACATTGTGTTCTTCAGATTAAGATTGAACTATTTTATTCAATAGGGTAACCCAAATACTTTGATCTCGTTATACTTTGCAATTCTATGTATTATCAAACTCAAAGTAATGATATCTAAAACGCTCACGGCTGCTTCAACCAAGCCGATCATCCTGTCAATCTTAAAGCAGGGTAATAGCTACGGCTATCTGATCATCAAGAAGATCAAGGAAATCTCAGGAGGTCAAATGCAGTACACCGACGGAATGCTTTATCCTGTGCTACATCGGCTGGAGAAGGAGGGCCTTATCCAGTCCAACTGGACTATGGAAGGCGAGACCCGCCCAAGGAAGTATTATGAGATTACTACATTGGGTAAGGAAGCGTTGATCGAAGAACAGCAGCAGTGGGCTCAGGTAACTGATGTCCTGGAGCAACTATGGACCATCTCACCAACCACTAAGTAAAGCGTCATGGGATCATTCAAACTGGAAAAAGCAATCAAGACCTGGTTGAAGTCTTTTCAAAAGCATCAGGCCTTTGATGAAGGTAGTATGCAAGAGATGGAAGTACACCTTCGCGATCATATAGAAGATCTGGTGGCAGATGGACAAACGGAGGAGTCTGCTTTCAATACCGCAGTGGCGTCTTTCGGCCAGGTCGATGAAGTGGCCAGAGAAGAGCATTGGAATCATCAGCGTAAGCCGTCGATTAGAACCATCCTGTTTGCGGCTATGGTGCGCAATTATTATCGTACCTCAGTTCGTACTATGATGCGCAACCCAATGGCCTCATTTATCAATGTATTTGGATTGGCAGTGGCCATAGGTGCTTGTATGGTAGTCTATGCCTCCTTTGAGTATGACTATAGAATCGATCAATTTCATGAGCACAAAGACCAGGTTTTTCTTTCTACTCATTTTGTTGATAGGGACGGTGCACTTGAGCAATACGGTACAGCACCAGCACCATTGGGACCTTCCATCGTACAAGATTTGGCCGGAATCACATCCATGACCCGGGTATTGGATCAGGCAGCAGTGGTCAAAGTAGGAACTGAGGTATACCATGAGAAAATACGCCTGGTGGATCCGCAGTTTTTGGACATGTTCACTTTCCCGTTGGCTAAGGGGTCAAAAACGACCTTGTCTGATCCTAATAACATCATTTTGAGCGACCAAATGGCGGAGAAGTATTTTGGTGACGCTGACCCTATCGGAAATGACATGGAGATCATCTACCCCAACGGAGCAAAAGGTGTTTTTATGGTCTCCGGAGTAGCAGAGGCCTTTTTAACGACAAGAACCATTGATTTTGACTTTTTAGTCAATTTTGAGAATATCAGTATTGCAGTTCCTGATTTCAGAGCTACTGATTGGTCAGAGACAGTTGCGGCTACTTTTATTCAACTAGACGACCCGAGCCAGTTGACCCTGGTTAAGGATCAGATGGAGAAGTATGTTTCTTTACAGGCTTCCACCAATCCAGATTGGCCTATTGAGACTTTTGATTTTGTCTCGCTAGCAGAGCTTCATTTTGCAACTGGCAGGATCAAGGATGACATCTCATTTGACAACAATGCAGAAGCCAGGCTGGGTCTGCCTATCATGGCAGGCTTCATGATCCTACTAGCCTGTATTAATTATATCAATATCGCCATGAACAGTGCTGTGAAGCGCCTTAAGGAGATAGGACTCAGAAAAGTAGTAGGTGCGAGCAGATCGCAACTCATCTTGCAGTTCTTATCGGAGAACATAGTACTGACAATGTTCGCCTTTGGTGTAGGCATGCTGCTGACCATTCTGGTCTTCCTTCCCTGGTTTATCGATCTAGCAGGTGACCCCCTTACGTTAAATTTGCTGGATCCTTATCTGTGGGTATTTGGTGGATCGATTGTACTCGTTACCGGCGTTCTATCCGGACTCTATCCTGCCATCTATATCAGCCGTTTTCAAAGTGTTGACATATTTGATGGTAAGCTTAGATTTGGTCAGAAGAGCCTAATGACAAAGCTGTTTTTAGGACTACAGTTGATCATTACCTGTGGTAGTATTACTTGTGCTATCATCTTCGTTCAAAACAATAGCTTCCAACATGCTCGTAACTGGGGATATGACAAGGCCAACATGATCTACGCCAAAACACCCGGTACAGCAGGAGCCGAGCAGCTCAGAGATGCGATGATGCAGGTAGCAGGAGTGGAGCAGATAGCGCTTGCTCAGAATCATGTTGGCGAGTCTCAATCGAGGGTGGTGATGCATTTTCCCGATAGGGAGTATGAAGTGGACCGACTGGATGTAAGTGCTCAATATCTCCAGACGATGGGAATCCCACTGAGCCAGGGACGGTATTTTATGGAGCATGTCGAGAATGACAAGCGTGCTGTTGTGGTCAATCAGACGCTGGTAGAGGCACTTAGCCTTTCTCAGCCGATAGGCAAGGTTTTCGATATGGACGATGAACGCTATGCCATTGTCGGTGTGGTGGATGATTTTCATAGCTACAGTTTCTTCGAAGTGGTCAGGCCCTTACTCATTGCGGTAGCGGATAATGAGGAGATGGACTATGTGGCCGTGCGTGTGGCTGAGCGAGACAAGGAGTCGGTCTATGCACAACTGCAGGATAATTGGTCACAACTATTTCCTCAGACGCCTTTCCAGGGGGGCTATCAGGAGGATGTGTGGGGTAATTATTTCTCTTTGCTCTACAGCGCTGAGCGCTTTTATACAGCACTTGCCCTGATCGCTATATTGCTGGCCACCCTTGGGCTCTATGGGCTCATTACACTTAATGTAACGAGTCGTAGGCGTGAGTTTAGCATCCGCAAGGTGATGGGAGCTGAACTTGTGCATATTGCCAAAAGTGTCGGTTGGCAGTACCTGATTTTGTATGCACTATCACTCATTATCGGGATACCATTCAGCTACTGGCTGGCACAGTCAGCTTTGGATATGCTCTATGCCTATCCCATGCCATTGACAGTATCCAGTATGGTCGTCGCGTCGATGATCATGGTATTTGTACTCGTACTGGTCTTGTCTACGCAGATCAATAATGTGCTGAAGTCTAACCCCACCGAAGGACTCAGGTCAGAATAGTACTTATGAAAGCAGCCATTTGGACAGCATACGGCCCCCCGGAGGTCATGGTATTGGGTCAGTTACCAAAACCTAAACCAAAGCCCAATGAGGTATTGATTAAAGTTGTTGCTTCCACGGTCACTGCCGGCGATTGTGAGTTGAGACGCTTTGACATAGCCACCTGGATCTGGCTGCCTGTCAGGCTGTTCATGGGCATCTTTAAGCCTAGAGTGAAGTCTCTGGGCCAGGAGTTTTCCGGTATCATCGAGGCAGTGGGAGAAGACGTCAGTGAGTACAAGCCCGGTATGGAAGTTTTTACGACAGGCGGCATGAAGATGGGCGGATACAGCGAGTACGCTTGCCTACCGGAATCGCATCCCATCTGTGAGCGTCCATCCAACCTTAGCTTGCGAGAGTCTGCAGCCATCTCGACAGGAGGAACTAATGCCGTACACTTTCTACGACAAGGACGGGTAAGCTCTGGCGATCGGGTGCTCATCAATGGGGCAGGCGGGAGTATAGGCACCATGAGCCTACAAATAGCCAGGCACATGGGGGCGACTGTCTGCTGCGTTGATACCAAGGCGAAGCATCAAATGCTACTCGAACTGGGCGCAGACTCAGTGCTCGACTATCGTGAATCGGATTTCACAGAAGGGGACGAGCAATATGATGTGATCATCGATATAGCAGGTATTACTAAGCTCAATGGTGCTTTGCGCCGACTGAAACCAAAGGGTAGGTTGGTACTGGGTAACCCAACATTTACCAGCATACTATGGTCGGTATGGGTTAGTGCTACCAGCGTTAAGAAGGCACCTGTAAGCCTGGCCGGAGAGAATGATGCAGATAATCGCTACTTGAAAGAGCTGATCGAACAGGGCGTATTGAAGGTTCCTATTGACAGAGAATACCCATTGGAGGAGATAGTTGCCGCACACCATTATGTGGAAACAGGAGAAAAAAAGGGTAATGTGCTGGTGGTTGTAGTCGGTGGGTAATATTCATGGTTCAATGATTAACCTCGAGTGAAGCTTGCGAAATGGTTCATTTATTGACAGTTACAAGTACACGCCGTAAACACTGGACTACAGGGTATGATTTAGGTTGAAATCACAAAAACCATTTGGCCTATTAGCTGAATACCCAATGTGAACTATTGGTTATTGAATATTATTCACCGTAGCATTTCCTGACTAAATTACTTCTATTCTATACTGTCAGAATTTGAGTACATCCATGGATACCTATTCTTCAAATCACAAGCTAAATGCCAGGCTTACAGACCTTAAGCCATCTGCTACACTGGCGATCAACGAATTATCAACCCAACTGAAAAAACAAGGACGGGAGGTCTACAAGCTCGGGTTTGGACAATCACCGTTTCCAGTGCCTGATGTGGTGGTCGATGCACTGCGCGACAATGCTCATCAAAAGGACTACCTTCCCGTGGTAGGATTAGAAGAACTTAGGCTACAGATAGCCAACAGCTATTCCGGGAAATTGGGGATTAATAGGACTGCAGATGATGTATTAATTGGCCCTGGATCCAAAGAACTCATATTTACACTGCAAGTGGCACTGGATCCCCACTTGATTCTTCCTTCACCCAGTTGGGTATCATATGCGCCTCAGGCTCAGATAGCTGGTGCCCACACTTCTTGGATCAATACTACGGCAGAGGAGGGTTGGCTACTTAATCCTGTTTTACTGGATCAGTTTTGCAGATCGGATACAAGTAGCCCAAGGCTACTGCTTATCAATTACCCCAACAATCCCACAGGAGCTACTTTTGATGAGCAATATCTGACAAGTTTGGCTGAAGTATGCCGAAAGCATAATTTGATTGTGTTGAGCGATGAGATTTACGGAGAGACACATTTTGAGGGCCAACATCGTTCCGTGGCGAGTTATTATCCAGAGGGTACTATCATCAGTACCGGACTGAGT
>CAYGOT010000043.1:0-37373 GCA_964351595.1 uncultured Roseivirgaceae bacterium
TAGAGCATCGGACTGAAAATCCGTGAGTCGGTGGTTCGAATCCACTCAGCACCACTTAAGCCATTCCAATTGGGTGGCTTTTTTTATGCCCTTTTCTGAGTAGCACTAAATTAACATATCCTGTCAATTTAGTATGCATGCATAACAAATTTTTAAGCATGTGGCCATCCGAGTTATCAGAAGATCCATAACGGCTCGGGTTACGCTACTCCTCTAGCCTGCCTCCCTTGAATTTTCTGGGTCTTGGAGCTTTGCTCTTTGATCCTCCAAGTCGGGTCAGCATCACGATCTCCTTCTCATCGAGAAGACGCCATTTCCCTCTGGGAAGGTCCTTTTTGGTCAAAGGTCCATACATCACGCGATCCAGTCGCTTCACGTCGTATCCCAAATGCTCAAAAATTCTTCTAACTATCCTGTTTCGGCCCAGATGTATTTCCACACCTAGTATTTGTCGCTCCTTATCAAGTATCGCAATCTCATCGACCTTCACGGGACCATCTTCAAGGGTAAGTCCTTCCTGAATTTGTTTGAAATGTTCTTTTGTTAGTGGCTTATCCAGATCTACCTGATAGATCTTCTTGATCATGTAAGACGGATGAGTGAGTTTTTCGGCAAGCTCCCCGTCATTAGTAAATAATAGTAAACCTGTCGTGTTTCGATCAAGTCTCCCTACCGGGTAAATTCGCTGATCACTAGCGGTCTTAATCAAATCCATGACGGTCTTGCGACCCTCCGGATCAGTCATCGTCGTGATGAAGTCCTTGGGTTTATTGAGCAGCACGTAAGATTTTCGCTCAGGTTTGATGGTCTTACCAGAAACTTGAACCTTATCTTTTGGAAGAACCTTGGTACCTACCTCGAGGACTGGTTTTCCATTGACACTTACTTTGCCTTTGGCGATCAAAGTATCTGCCTCTCTGCGCGAGCAGAGGCCCGACTGAGAGATATACTTATTAAGCCGAATGGTTTCTACTTGGGGTGGGTCGGTGGGCTTACCCCTTCCTGGGGATTTGCCGGATGGCTTTCTTTGCATGGGCGTACAGTATCACTACTGAAAATATTTGCCTCAAAGTTCGGTACTTTCCCCGATCTGATTCTCTTCTTTGGCAAAATCTTTAGGCGTAGGCAAATCCTTCAGATCATTGATGCCAAAATAATCCATAAAGTTTTGGCTAGTGCCGTAAAGCAAAGGTCGTCCGACACCTTCTGATTTACCCTTGATCTCTATCAGCTCCTTCTCCAACAGCTTTTGAACTGCATAGTCACAATTCACACCTCTGACTTGCTCCATTTGGCTTTTGGTCACAGGCTGTTTATAAGCAATAATAGATAAAGTCTCCAGCGAGGAGCTGGATAGTCTTTTCTTGGATTGCTGCTTAAGCAGAATACTGATGCTCGCCTGATAAGCCGGCTTGGTCAGAAACTGATAACCCCCTCCACTCTCCACTGGCTCAAATGAATGCGTGTCATCAGCGTACTTCTCCTTGAGCAATTGTATGGAGGATTCGATATCCTCCTGGGGAATATCTGCCTCAAACATCTCTACAAGACAACTTTTTATCTCCTCGACCTTGACAGGGGCCGGCGCACAAAAAATAAGCGCCTCAATATGATTGGTCAGATAGTTCAACTATGACCTCTTATTGAGCTTGGCTTCAATAGAGTGCATAGTATGCGGAACTGCTCTTAGCCGTTCCTTCGAGATCAGCTTTCCGGTATCCACACAAATACCATAAGTGCCATTCTTGATCCTGACTAATGCATTCTCAAGGTTGTTGATAAACTTTTGCTGGCGAGCTGCAAGCTGGCTCATGCTTTCCTTTTCCATAGTATCGGCACCATCCTCAAGAGTCTTCAGCGCGCCTTGTGTGGCGTCTGTCCCGGACTCATGGGATCTGGTCAACGACTCCTTGATGTAAGTAAGCTCGTTTTTGGCCTGAGTTAATTTTTCATTGATGAGCTCTTGAAATTCTTTCAATTCCTCATCAGAATAGCGATTTTTTCCTTCCTGACTCATATCATATGCCCTTAAAATGTCCTGCTAATGTAGTTGATCAACTGAAATAAAAAAATACGATTTACCCAATTCAGCCCCTGATTCTTTATAGACTCGGAAAGAAAAACCTGTCCTTTCGGAATCTCATGACGGTCTAGAATGATGCTCCGACAACAACCGTTTCTTTGATAATTTCGACTTCTCCGGTAGCGTTGTAGAGTTCAAAGTAGACGACATATATTCCCGTTCGGGCTTTGTTGCCATTTTCGTTGGTGCCGTCCCAGGTAAAGAAGCCATTGGCTGCCAATAATTCATTTTGCGCTAGCTGCTTGACTACACGTCCTTCCACATCATAGACGATCACGCTGGCGAAGCTACCCGCTTGATCATCCTGATAGGAGATAGTGGTGAAACTATTGTTCGTACCCGGAATAAACACTTTGGGTTCTATCTGGATGGTAGTGGCTGGTGCTCCCGGCATTCGCGCTTGAGAATTGGGCTTCCCGGGAGTAGCGAACCCCACAGCACTTGATGCGGATTGCCAGTTCGATTCATTTCCGGTAGGTGCATCAACACTTATCCGCTCCAGGGACACCCCATCTACGTCATTGAGCAGATTGCTGTGAAGATCCTCACTATAGTCAAATGCATCAATCAGCATGGTGTCAGCAGAAAAGAACGCAATGCGTCCCTCTTCATTGGGCATGGTCGGCAGAGGGGCAAGAAAGACGCGGCTATGATCGCCTTGTGGGTATTGATCGCGTAGTACGTCCGGCAAAACGGTAAACACTGCTATATCTTTGGGAGGCAAAATATTATCGGTGACTGAAAGTGGGACGAGTTCCTCATTGAGCGGGTCATTGCTGGTAAACCAGAATTTGAAGTTGATATACTTCTCAGAAACATTGTAGACCTCCACAAAATCGACACCCCCTGTCCGAGGATTGAAAAGCACCTCATTGATGACTATGTCACCAGGAACAGCCGCTTCAGGAAGTACGAAAGTCTGCGTATTATCTTCTGCAATCAGATTGCCAAGACAGTCGGCCATACCTGCTACTTCTATCGTATAAGGTTGATTAAGTGCTAGCTCGTCTGACAAAATAAGGGATATTTGCTTTCTGCTCTCAAGTAAATCCGCTCCGATGATCCCTACATTTGGATTGATCTCAAAGCCCCAAAGAGTAGTGTTGTCGGACAGTTGTTCATCGAAAATCAACAGGGTGCCGTTAGTCTCTATGGCGATAACCTGGGTGAGTTTGGGGCCTGTATTGTCAGGATTGGGCTGATTGACTGAATTGACTTGGCCGGGAGTGCCTCCCAGGCTGGCCTCTGAAGCCGTCCAATTGCTTTCTTCAGCACATGGATTTGCGGGATCTACCATCTCCAGAGAAATGCCTCCCTCGCTCGCCTCATCTGAATTGTACCAGTCATCTTGATACTCAACACTAAAAATCAACTCCGTATTTAGCTTCAAGCTTATTCGCTCGCCCCCGTTGTTAAGAGATGGCCAGCTAGTGACTCCTCTTACCTCGCCATAGGGTTCAAATTCATCTACACTGCTCGTAGGCGTAAGGATGACATAGGATTGAGGCTCTATGTTGAAAGTCGGCAATGTAGTCTCCGAGGTGCCATCTGAGAGCACTATGTCAGCCGTGGTTATCAAGACATCTGTTGGATTGTATATCTCCAAATACTCGGCTATTGGCAATCCTTTAGCAGGCTCAGGGTCGGCCATGAGCTCGGTAATGATAATCTCATTGAAGCCTGGTGCCCGACCCACTCCTATGGACACTGTGGTTTCTGCAGATATATTTCCCAGGCAATCTTGTAGCCCGCTGATGACAAGGTTGAGCTCATTACCTACCGGAAATGGCTGTCCCAGCGTCAACAGCACTTTATTGGCGGTTTCACCAATTGTCACGTCCGCTATCTCTATCGGAAAAGTGAATTTATCTTCTACAACAGATGTCGGATCCAGCGCTTCGCTGTACTCAAGATGGATAACGTCTGCGATCAATTCCGTAGCTACAAGCTCAGGGGGAATACTGTCGATGAAATTGACCATCAACGAATTAGGCTGCCCCGGCGTTCCACCTTGCGGACTCAATGAGGCCGCCCAGTCGGTAGACACATCACAGCCATTTTCAACTCCTATTTTTTCCAGTGCATAACCGCCATCATTTTTGTTGCTATCTCTGTACCAGCTGCTGCTGTACTGCACCTGATCAATCACTGTTCCTTCTACTGACAGCACCAGACTATCTCCACTGTTGCCGAGAGAAGGGAAGGTTCCTACCGGGATCACAGTCCCGAATCCTTGAAAACTACTAACACGGCTATCATCTGTTAGAATGGCATAGCTTCCTGCTTCAAGCTCAATGTTTGGCAAGTATTGACTGGTGAGATTATCCGAAAGCGTGACCTGAAATAGATTAATCGCCTGATTTGATGTATTCTGAATCTCGATATACTCGTATTCCGGTAGGCCAACAACCGGAGATGGGTCGGCCATAATCTCAGTGATGATCAAATCACCAAGAATGGGAACATAGGGAGCTATATACAGAAAAGAGAGCGTCGTATCGGCGATGGTATTGCTGGAAAGGTCGCGAACGTTTTTGATGGACAACTGATAGCTGCTGTCTCCGATGAAAGGCTGCTGAAAGTCCAGGAGTACCGTCGAATCCCCACTGAGCGTCACCTCGGCTGAGTTTAGCTCACCGTTGAGGGTATAGTGGTTTAGCGCCTTGGCTGTATTTACATCCACAGCTTCGGTGTATTTCACCAGGATTTGGTTGGTCAGCAGCGTCTCAAAATTGGCCACCTCGGGAGGTGTCTGGTCATAGGGTATGGCTATCGCAAAATCAGGAAGTGATCTGCCAAATGTATCCTCAAGACCTTGCCACTGTACTTCCAACATATCCCCTTCGCTGAGTGGGCTTACCAGGAATAATCGAATAATATTCGGATCATCAGCATCTTGGGTGACGTTGACTAGCGGCTTGGTAGAAATAAACTGACCGGCTGAAACCTGACCAAGTTCTACCTCAAAGTGAAGATCTGCCACCTGCTTTTCGCGCACAAGATAACTGTCGAACTGACTATCGAAAACAATAGTCAATTGCTGTGTTTCCAGGTTGCTGTCACCTTGGGAGGAAAGCACTTTGATCACCGCCAACTCAGCTGTGTTATCATCCTGAATAGGCTCGCTCAGCTCAAGGGTGATTTCATTGTCAATCACCGATCCTAACTCGAAATTTCTTTGTTCCAGGATAATGTCAAGAGAGTCAGTCACCACATTGGTGGAAAAACCAAGCACCAGAGTGCTGTCGTTCTCAAATCGATAGCTGCTGAGATATGGGTTCAGACTATTAAGCGATAAGGATATTGGAACTTCCATCACATTGCCCCTCACATCAATAATGGATTCTATTCGTAAAGCCTCCACTGTTCCCTTTATCAGAGGTGTCGCAAAGCTGAGGTGCACAATGGAGCTATCGTAAGTTTTTCGGTCAGCGAGAATGGGTTGAGTACTGGTCCCCCATGTGTAGTTGGTAATTTCCGTTGAGGATAAGGCGCTAACAGGCTCGCTGAAAACAAGCTCTACCAGCCTTTCTGATAGGAGCTTAACTGAGTCGACCCGAGGGCCCAGTGTATCATATACCAATGTCACATTCTCAGCCCTGGTCATTTGGTTTCCCAACAAATCACTTAAGTTATCAATGGACAGCTCTTGCTCCTGCTCAAGAGGAAAGTCAACGTCAAAATCGATAATAACTGAAGTTTGATCGCTTTGTAGCTTGCTTGTTGTTGCAAAGACCTCATCATTCAGCTGGTAGTTATTCGTGATTTCAGCGGCTACTGGCTCAAGCTTTTCGTCAAAAATCAAGCGGAGTGAGTGCTCATCAAGCACCTCAACAGATTCAATCTCAGGTGCTCTGGTATCATAGATGAAAATGTAGTTTGGAGTGAAAAGAGTGTTCTGATCAATATCTGTCAGGTTTTCTACACTAAGCTCCAGCTCCCGGTTTTCTCTAAAATTCTCTTCAAAGAAAAGGCGAATTTGGTTGTTCATCCCCTCAACTCGAGCGGCTAACATAGGGACAATTTCCTCTTCCAGAAGGTAGTTTGCCACTTCGGCAGCACTGACCATATCAACATCTCTCGCAAATGTGAGCTCTATGGCGTTTGGTGCTACTACTCTTATTGTGTCCAATTCGTCTTTATAGGTAAAGCTGATGGATTGGCTTTCCTCAATCTCATTGTCATAGAGATCTTCAATGCCTGTAACTGAAACCTCATAAGTCTCGCCTACAATTAAATCCTGCTCAAAAAACAGCGAGACTCGAGTAGAATCAGCCGATTCGTCTTCAGGCTCTACATTATCATCAAGCAGAAAATCCTTTTCTGCAACTGAAGAAGTGTTGAGTTCTTCGGAAAAAATGAGGTCGACCTGATTTGTCGACTTTAGGAAATAGCCTATCAACTGCGGTGGGGTGACATCATAGAAAAAAGTGGTGTCAGTGCTGGCGGCATTATTTCCAGCACAGTCTTCCAGGTTGGCAATGCTGAGTGTATAGCTCTGCTCACTGATCAGTTCATCACGTAAATCCAACTTGACAGTTGAAGACAGCCCGTCTTCTACCTTCTCTGAGTTTATAGTGATGTTCGGAGCTATCGTAATACTTGCTGCGTCAATAGCCGCCTGATCCACTTCCTCGCTAAAAGTCAGCACCATCGAGTCTTCATCAGCCACCTCGAAAGAGAGCAACATAGGTGGAGTAGTATCTGTAGACGTCCCAAAAATGCTGTTTTGTGCGCCGGGAGTCCCTCCAGTTGCATTGGTAGAGGATCCCCAATTGCTACTTCCGCTACATTCCTGATTTGGGTTAATCCGCTCAAGTGAGTAGCCATTGCCTTCAAAGTCAGCCGTGTACCAATCATCAGAGTAGACAACCCGATCTATAATATTGCCACTGGCATCTTTGAGGGTCAACTGCTCCCCTCCGTTAGTCAATGCTCCCGAACTGATATCCAAAGCCGGAACTGTGAAATCCTCCGCAGAGGCACTAATTACAACATATGCGCCGGGGTTCAAGACGAAGCTACCCAGCGTATTGCCATATCCTTCTAGCTCAAATCCATCTAGCTCGATGGGTTCATTACTTCTGCTAAGTAGCTCCAGATATTCTGTTTCCTGGAGTCCATTTTCTGGATCAGCGAGTATTTCGTTGATCACTATCGCCCTCGAACTGATGGCTTGATTCATTTTAATATTAATGGTAAGGTTGTCCGCCGAGGAAGTCTCGTCTGCATTGTCTACTCCATCTACTGTCAGCTGATAATTCAGGTTGGAGAGATTGGAAAAATTTAGTGTGACTTTGGTCGCATCCGTGCTGTTGAGCAGCGCTGAAGTTGGTGACCCTATTCCTGCTAAGGTGTAGTTACTCTCCAATTCGGCACTAGCGGCTGTCACCTCCTGGTTGAAGGTGAGCTCCATGCCGTTGGCAGTGGTCTGAGTGAGAGTCTCCAGCATTAAATCCAATGTATTAGATCCGGCTACTATACTAATGTCGTCAAAGAAAAACTTATCTGATCTGGTGCTAGTGTAGTCGCACCTCACTCCGAAATATGTAGCAGTAGTATGAGTATTGTCTATGGCTTCACCAAATGAAACGAAGGTGGTGCCACCCGAAACATCTGCAAATAATTCCCATTGGGCAGAAGAACTCCGCGTAACTCTTACACGAACCAGATTACTTGAATTGTCAAGTATTTTATCTACCTCATCATCCGATGAAATTAGTTTACTGACTGAACTTCCTGATTGTCTGTAGAGTGCAATCTCATCAGCTGAGTTTCCCAATATGACGTAGTATCCATTCAAGTCGGATTCTAAATCAGCTTGGTCTGAGCTCAGATAAATGTATGCTCTGTTTCCGCTGCTTGGATTGAAATCAAGCTCTATAGTAAACTCCCAGATTGTGCTTCCAAATAAGGTGTTTGAAACAACTACGCTTGACTCATCTTCACCCGATGATGTCAATTGAAGTCTGCCATTATTTACACTGAATTGTGATGTTTCTCCCTCCCAAGCTGGGTTGCCAGTGAAATCTCCATCGGAAAAATCATCGGTCAACTGCCCAAAAAGAGGAAAGTAGCCACTCAAGCCGAGCCCAAAAACCAATACGAAGATTGTCCTTATCATTCAATCAAATAAGTGGATAGAAGGCTAAATATACTAGTTTTGCCCCTTCGATAAATCCAAATAGAATTATTGAATTATGAAATTAGCCATAGTAGGAGCTACAGGGCTTGTAGGCCAGGAAATACTAGAAGTTCTCGCTGAGAGAAATTTTAAGTTTGATGAACTGATGATGGTCGCTTCACAGAGGAGTGTCGGCAAGTCGATTAGCTTCAAGGGAAAAGACTACAAGGTTATTGGAATGGACGATGCTGTGTCTAAGAAACCCGATATCGCTATTTTCTCTGCTGGCGGAAATACTTCGTTGGAGTGGGCACCAAAGTTTCAGGAAGCCGGCACTATAGTCGTTGATAACTCATCAGCATGGCGCATGAGCCCTAAACACAAGCTCATCGTACCCGAAATCAATGCCGACGTACTTCGTATTGACGATAGAATCATAGCGAACCCTAACTGTTCCACCATCCAAATGGTCTTGGCGCTAGCCCCTCTGAAGAAGGCTTATGGTATCAAAAGAATAGTGGTATCTACCTACCAGTCTGTGACAGGCACGGGAAAAGACGCTGTGGAACAAATGATGGCCGAGCGCGCAGGTAAGAAAGCCCAAATGGTATATCCACACAAAATAGATATGAATGTACTTCCTCATATTGACGTATTCATGGAAAACGGATACACCAAAGAGGAAATGAAAATGGTCAACGAGACCAAAAAAATATTTGGTGATCCGGATATAAAGCTGACTGCAACGACCGTACGAATTCCTACTATGGGCGGGCATTCTGAGGCCGTGAATGTGGAGTTTAACAAAGATTTTGACCTTGTCAAGGTGAGACAACTGCTCAGTGAGATGCCTGGGGTGGTAGTACAGGACGACCCGTACAACAACGTCTATCCCATGCCTATCAACGCCCACAAGAAAGATGAGGTGTTTGTCGGTCGGCTCAGACGAGATGAGTCTCAGCCCAATACTCTCAACATGTGGATAGTAGCAGACAACCTGAGAAAGGGAGCAGCCACCAATGCTGTTCAAATCGCGGAGTATCTTGTTGAGCATAGCTTAATACTGGCTTGATTGGCTGGATTGAGCGATTACTTCAGCCTGATGTTCAGCAATTCATAGCTAAACACAAGAATGACAACCTCCCTGAGCTTGCGCTGAGTCTCAACTCCCCAGCGGGATTTCCGACACAAGATGCGCTCCTGCAAATGGAGCTAAAGAGGAAAGTCGTTCATAAACTTCCCGAATGGTGCGACAATCCCAACATCGTCTATCCCACCAGGCTTTCCCTGGAGCAATGCTCCTCGATGCATACTGCTCGCTACAAGCAGCGTATTATTTCCGGAAATCATCTTGTCGACCTGACCGGAGGCTTAGGGGTTGACACGTACTACCTATTGGAAAAATTTGAATCGGCGGAGTATGTCGAGCAGGACTCCAGATTGGTAGAAGCAGCCGAACATAATTTTTCTCAGCTAGGAGCAAGTACAATCTATTGTCACAATAGCACTGCCGAAGAATTCCTCAAAAATTTTGCCAGTGCAGTCGACTATTTCTTTATCGACCCGGCACGAAGGGCGGGTACAAGAAAAACCTATTTTCTAGAAGATACCTACCCCAATATCATTGCGCTGCATTCGGTTTTGTTGGAAAAGGCTAAGGGCTATTTGCTGAAAGCTTCTCCCATGCTCGATGTTAAGCAAGGGCTCAAGGGGCTGAGCCATGTGAAAGAGGTGCATATCGTGAGCGTCGATAATGAATGCAAAGAAGTGCTCTTTTATATTTCCAATACTGCGCAAGGCACGCCTGCCATAATAGCTGCAAATTATAGTAAAGGAAGTTGGGATCGATTCGAGTTTAATTATGAGGTAGAAGCTGAAACGTCCGTTGAAATTGGCGATCCACAGGCGTATATCTATGAACCCAACAGTGCCATTACCAAGGCTGGGACATTTAAGTCTATTGCGTTTAAATATCAGCTACGCAAGCTTCACCCCAGCACTCATTTGTACACAAGCGACGACCTTCTACCGAATTTCCCCGGTAGGGTGTTTCAATTGAGTAAAGTGGTCGGTGCGGATAAAAAAACGATCGCAGATGAGATCAAAGGCAGCCAAGCCAATCTCGCAACGCGGAATTTTCCAGCAAGCGTGGAGACACTGAAGAAAAAATGGTCAATCAGAGATGGTGGAGATCAATACTTATTTGCAACCACCCTGGCGAATAGCAAGAAGGCGGTGTTGATTTGTGAAAAGCTATCGCAGGAGTAGTATAGCTATTAGCGAGACGAGTGGAATGCCATACACCCGTAGCACCTTGTAGCGGTTACTAAAGTCCGACCACCAGAATACAACCCACGGTCGATAAAGGCCGACAATCGTCAGCCCCAGATAAATCCAAAAGAAAGCTTTTATCAAATCCATCCACGAGAGCTATCGCTTCATAAGCAATAAAAAAGCCCCTTGAGAGGCTCTTATTTACAGTGTTCTCTTGACTTCTCTTTCTTCGAAACCTTCGATCACGTCACCCTCTTTAATATCATTGTAGCCTTTGATGCTGATACCACATTCATAACCGGCTTTAACTTCATTGACGTCATCTTTGAATCGCTTGAGCTGATTAATCTCGCCTGTATAGGCCACAATACCATCCCGAACGAGTCGAATTTGATTTTGTCGCTTGACAAATCCATCGGTCACATAGCAACCTGCAACTGTACCTACTTTAGTGATCTTAAATACCTCTCTCACCTCGATATTACCCGTAATAACCTCCTCTACAGATGGTGCAAGCATACCTTCCATGGCATCCTTGATCTCATTGATTGCGTCGTAGATGATAGAGTACAGTCTGATTTCGATCTCCTCGTTCTCGGCAATTTTCCGAGCTGCTGGAGAGGGTCTCACCTGGAAACCAATAATGATCGCATCTGATGCTGATGCCAGTAGCACGTCCGATTCGGAAATCTGACCTACCGCCTTATGAATAATGTTGACCTGTACCTCACCAGTTGACAACTTGAGCAAAGAATCGGACAATGCTTCAATAGAACCATCCACGTCACCCTTGATTATAACATTGAGTTCTTTGAAACTTCCTATTGCCAATCTTCGACCAATCTCGTCAAGCGTAATGTGCTTCTTAGTACGCATCGACTGCTCTCTGAGGATTTGCTCCCGCTTCGTTGCAATCTCACGCGCCTCCCTATCGGAACTCATCACGTTAAATTTGTCACCTGCCTGTGGTGCACCGTCTAGACCAAGCATCAAAACCGGTGTTGATGGTCCGGCTTCCTGCATCCTGCGACCTCTGTGGTCAAATAGTGCCTTCACCTTACCGAAATGCGAGCCGGCTAACAGTACGTCTCCAATTCTGAGCGTACCATTCTGAACCATTATTGTGGTAACATAACCTCGGCCTTTATCAAGCTCCGCTTCAATCACATTACCGACAGCTGGCTTATCAGGGTTCGCTTTCAAGTCAAGGAGTTCTGATTCGAGAATTACCTTTTCAAGTAACTCATCGATACCCTGACCTGTCTTAGCAGAAATTTCCTGGCACTGGTACTTACCACCCCAGTCTTCTACTAGTATATTATTATTTGCCAAATCCTCCTTGATCTTGTCAGGGTTGGCATTTGGCTTATCAATCTTGTTAATAGCAATTACGATAGGCACCTCAGCGACCATCGCGTGATTGATGGCTTCCTTGGTTTGTGGCATCACTGAGTCGTCAGCCGCTACCACAATGATTACCACGTCGGTGATCTTCGCGCCTCTTGCTCTCATCGCTGTGAACGCCTCGTGACCAGGTGTATCAAGGAACGCAACGCGCTTACCATCATTGGTGGTAACGTCATAGGCCCCAATGTGCTGGGTAATACCGCCCGCTTCACCTTCCGTCACTTTCGCACTTCGGATATAGTCAAGCAATGATGTCTTACCATGGTCAACGTGACCCATGATGGTAACAATAGGTGCTCTATGCTGTAGATCTTCCGGTGCATCCGCCTCTTCGGTAATCTCTACTTCATCGTCCGCGCTCGTGAACTCAACATCAAATCCGAATTCATCGGCGATGATCGTAATCGACTCAGCATCCAAGCGCTGATTAATTGACACAAACATGCCAAGGCTCATGCAAGAAGCAATTACGTCATTTACTGAAACGCCCATCAAGCTCGCCAGGTCATTGGCTGAAATGAACTCAGTAAGCTTCAGTACTTTTGACTCTTCCTGCTCTTGAAGCATCTTTTCCTCGTTGGCTTCCGCTCGGGTAGATCTCTTCTCTTTTCTATATTTTGAGCGATTGCCAGTGGTGCTCTTTGTTCCACTTAGCTTGGCTAAAGTTGCCTTAATCTGATCCTGGATTTCCTTATCAGAAGGCTCTTCCTTCTGTGGTCTGCTATCGGTTCTTTTTCCTCCAGAACCTCCACCAGACCGGCGGTCATTCTCAACTCTAATCCGCTTGCGAGGGCGTTTCTTTTTATCTTTTTGATCGTCAGATGAAGCTACTGGTTTAGCTTTTTTCGACTTCTCTTTGGGTAGCTCTATCTTACCAACAACGGTCAACCCTTTAAGGGAGTCCGCTTTGGCCGAAATAACAGAGCTCTTTGGCTTTTCTCCCTCGGTATCAGCTGCGGGCTCTTCCGGAGCTGCCGCTTCTTCAGCCGGAGCTGCCGCTTTCTTCGCCTCGACTTTCTCTTCTTCTTTAGCAGGAGTCTCCTCCTTAGCCTCAGGGGCAGGAGCTTCTTCCTCTTTTACTGCCTCAGGAGCGGCTGGCTCAGACGGTTTTTCTTCCTTCGCTTCAGGAGTGGGCTCCTCTTTGGGCTCAGGCTTCTTCTTATCAAGATCTATTTTTCCAACGACCTTAAAACCCTGAAGTTTAGGGCTTTCAACCTTTGTAACCTCCTCTTCAGGTTCACTTTTAGCGGCCGGCTCGGCCGGAGCTTCTGCTTCATTACCCTGGCCATATCCTTTGATGAGAATTTCTTCTTCATCTTCCTTTTTAGGGGCTTGTGAGGAGCTCGCTTTGATTACAAGATTGTCGGCATGCTTAGTACCTATGGTCAGTCCGGATGCCTCTTCCTTGTCATGGGCGGAATCGGCAAATTCACGGGCAAGCAATGCAAATTGCTCACCATTGATTTTGGCGTTAGGGTTGCTGTCAACATCATGACCTTTTTCAGACAGAAATTCCCTGATGGTCGGTAGACCTATGTTCAGTTTTCTGGCTACTTGCCCTAAACGCATCATTTTTTCTTCTGCCATATAAGTTTGCCTACTATTATTCTTTATTCAAATTCCTGTCCAAGAATTCTTAATACTTCACCTATTGTTTCCTCCTCAAGGTCGGTCCTTCTTCCCAAGTCTTCACCGGTCAATGCCAACACTGACTTGGCTGTGTCTAATCCTACGCGCTTAAGCTCGTCGATTACCCAGCTTTCTATTTCATCGCCAAATTCATCCAGGTCGACATCTTCGTCTTCGATACCGTCAAGCTCCCTGAACACATCGATCTCCATACCCACCAGCTTGCTTGCTAATTTGATATTTTGACCTCCCTTACCGATGGCAAGCGACACCTGATCTGGCTTCAAAAATACAGAAACCCGCTTATTTTCTTCGTCTATCTTGATACTGACGATTTTTGCAGGACTCAATGCTCTGGTAATATAAAGGTCCATGTTATCCGTAAAATTGATAACATCAATGTTCTCATTCTGTAGCTCTCGCACGATCGAATGGATTCTAGACCCCTTCATACCTACGCAAGCACCAACAGGATCAATACGATCATCGTAAGACTCTACAGATACTTTAGCTCTTTCTCCCGGCTCTCTCACCACATTTCTTATGGTGATCAGCCCATCATATACTTCAGGAACTTCGCTTTCAAACAAACGCTCCAGGAATGTGGGGCTAGTCCTTGACAGAATGATCTTTGGATTGCCATTGACCATTTCCACCCTGTGGACGATAGCTCTGACACTGTCTCCCTTGCGATAGCGGTCTTTTGGAATCTGATCACTTCTTGGAATGATCAACTCGTTTCCCTCCACATCTATCAACAAGACTTCTCTACTCAAGATTTGGTAAACCTCACCAACAATTATCTCGCCGGCCAGATCTTTATACTTCTGAAAAAGAATGTCTTTTTCAAGGTCTTTAATCTTCTGGATAAGCGTCTGTCGAGCTGTCATAACAGCCCTCCGGCCGAAATGCTCAAGTTTAATCTCTTCAGCTACTTCTTCACCAATCTCAAAATCAGGCTCAATCTTACGAGCATCGGTCAATGAGATTTTGTCGTGATCCCATATATCCTCTGAGTCATCATCTACGATTTCTCTGAATCTCCATATTTCCAAATCACCACGGTCAGCATTGATGATAATATCGAAATTATCATCGACTTCATACTTCTTGCGGATCATTGTTCTAAATACATCCTCGAGAATCCTGATCATCGTTGGACGATCTACATTCTTGTTTCTTGCGAACTCGGCAAATGACTCAATTAATATACTGGTGTCCATTCTGCTACTTAAATGATACTGTCACAAATGTTTTCATTATTTCATCCAAGGTTACATCCACTAGTGATGCTGCCTGCTTTTTCTTTTCCGCCGCTACTTCCAGCTTGAGAACGTCCTCATCGGTCACTCCCAACAACTTGCCTTCCAGTAGGGAACCATCATTCTTGGTGATCTTTAGGCCCCTTCCTATATTTTTTCTGTATTGCCTAGGAAGGACTATAGGGCTATCAATACCTGCTGAAGTCACCTCCAACTGATAAGCACTACTAATAAGTTCATTTTCATCCAGATAATGACTCAGTGATCTGCTGATCCCCGCACATTGATCTATATTGACTCCATGATCACCATCTATGATTACCAAAACCTTCTGCTTTGGTTCTTTGCCCTTGATTAGCACGCTAATCAAAAATAAATCTTTATCCTCCTTCAGGTATTCCTCTACTACTTTCGTAATCTTCTCTTCCAGCACGTCAGATAAAATTTACACCATAAAAAATGGGGACTCGAGTCCCCTTTATTAATGTTTTGCAAAATTAAAGTTTTTTGTTATCCAAAACAAATAAGGCTCAATAACGAATAATCCATTCTGTAGTTGGACTACTCGTATTTTACCCACATTCTGATAAATTTGCTGCCATGCAAAACCCACTTCGTGTATTCAACACGCTAACCAAGCAAAAGGAAATCTTCGAGCCTCGAAATGCACCCTTCGTAGGAATGTATGTTTGTGGGCCGACTGTCTACAGTGATGTACACATGGGAAATGTGAGAACCTTCATCAGCTTTGATGTCATCTATCGCTACCTATTGCATTTGGGGTACCAAGTAAGGTATGTAAGAAACATCACCGACGTGGGTCACCTGGAAAATGATGCGGATGAAGGGGATGATAAAATTGCCAAGAAGGCAAAGCTTGAAAACCTTGAGCCCATGGAGATTGTACAACGCTACACCAATGGGTTCCACAGCGTGATGGACATGTTCAATGCACTTTCTCCAAGCATTGAGCCCTCTGCTACGGGTCATCTCATTGAGCAGATACAGATGATCGAAAAGTTGATCGAAAAGGGTTTTGCCTACGAGAAGAATGGGTCGGTGTACTTCGATGTGCTAGCTTACAATGAATCTCACGAATACGGCAAACTTTCCGGTAGGGTGCTGGAAGATCTCTATACCTACACAAGAGAGCTGGATGGGCAAGAAGAAAAAAAGAACAGCTTTGACTTTGCCCTGTGGAAAAAAGCAAGTGAAGCGCATATCATGAGATGGCCATCACCCTGGTCAGATGGCTACCCGGGGTGGCATCTTGAGTGTACGGTGATGAGCACCAAATATCTTGGGGAAGAATTTGACATTCACGGTGGTGGCATGGATTTAAAATTTCCTCATCATGAGTGTGAGATCGCACAGTCAGTGGGGTCCTGTGGCAAAGATCCGGCGAAATACTGGCTACATACCAATATGCTGACGGTCAATGGCCAGAAGATGAGCAAATCACTGGGCAACTCCTATCTTCCACACGAACTGATCACAGGCAGCCACGAGCTACTTGACAGAGGATATAGCCCCATGACCGTCAGGTTTTTCATGCTGCAGTCTCATTATGCCAGTACGCTTGACTTTAGCAATTCTGCTCTTCAGGCTGCTCAAAAAGGATATTATAAGCTCATGAATGGGCTAAGAGTCTCCAGAGGTCTTCAAAGAGAGGAATCTTCAGAAGTTGAGATCAACGAAAAAGCAGTGCAGCAAATCAATCAGATTTGTGATAACTGCTCCAGGGCCATGAACGATGACTTCAACACCGCTCAGGCAATCGCTCATTTATTTAACCTGCTCAAGAAAATCAACTCTATCCACACTGGCGGCCTGGATGCAAGTACGTTAGACCAAGAGACCTTTGATCGGATGCAAGAGACCTACAAGTCTTTTGTCATTGATGTACTTGGTCTGAAAGAAGAGAACTCAGCCGATAAAGAAGGTTTGATCCACGTGCTCCTCAAGATCTATGGAGAAGCGAAGGCGTCCAAGGATTATGATAAAGTGGATGAAATCAGAAGTGAACTCAAATCACAGGGCATCATTATCAAAGATATGAAGCACGGCGTTGAGTGGGCCCTGGAAGAGTAGTTTTACCTATCGGAATACTGCTGACTGTAGTAGCTTTGATAAGCCCCGGAAGTCACATGCTCCATCCAGTCGGTATTGGCAAGGTACCAGTCCACTGTCTTTTCAATACCTTCTTCAAACTGAAGTGAAGGTTTCCAGTCCAGCTCCTGACTCAGCTTCGACGCGTCTATGGCATACCGCATGTCATGACCTGCTCTGTCTTTCACGAAGGTGATCAGCTTAGCAGAATCTCCTTTTTCTCTGTCGAGCTTGCGATCCATGATCTCACAGAGTAGGTGCACGATATCTATATTTTTCCACTCGTTAAAGCCGCCAATATTGTAGGTGTCGCCAAGCTTGCCCCGGTGATAGATGACATCAATGGCCCTGGCGTGATCTTCTACATAGAGCCAGTCTCGGATGTTCTCTCCTTTGCCATAGATCGGGAGCGGTTTGCTGTGCTTAATATTATGGATGCAGAGTGGTATTAGCTTCTCGGGAAACTGATAGGGGCCATAGTTATTGGAGCAGTTGGAAATAACTACAGGAAGCCCGTAAGTATTCTGATAAGCTCTCACAAAATGATCAGAACTGGCCTTAGACGCAGAGTAGGGTGACTGTGGATCATAAGGAGTAGTTTCCAGGAAATAACCACCATCATCCAGGGAGCCGTACACCTCATCTGTGGAGATATGATAAAATCTCTTATCAGCCATATTGTCCTTCCAGGCATGACGTGCAGCGTTCAGAAGGTTGACCGTTCCGACGACATTCGTATTAATGAAGGCCATCGGATTCTCGATAGATCTATCTACATGCGACTCTGCCGCCAGATGGATAACCCCATCTATCCCGTGTGTCTGAAATAGCTTATCAATAAAATCAGCGTCAGTAATATCCCCCTTTATGAATGTATAATTTGGAAGCGTCTCGACATCAGCCAGGTTTTCAAGGTTACCAGCGTAGGTGAGGGCATCCAGATTGAGGATTGTATAGTCCGGGTATCTATTAGCAAAAAGCCTTACGACATGTGAGCCAATAAATCCCGCTCCACCAGTAATTAGCAGGGTCTTCATGTTCAAGGCTTCTTAACCACCCTTCGACCTATACTATAATAGGTGTAACCAAGATCCTCCATGGTATGAAGGTCATATAAATTACGTCCATCAAAAATTAACTTATTCTTCAAAGCTCCCTCAAGAACGTCAAACTCAGGAGTTCTGAATACTGGCCATTCGGTCATAATAACTAAAGCATCCGCTTCTTCTGCCGCGTGATATGGACTGGAGGCATATTCGATTTGGTCTCCCAGCTGATCCTTCACGTTATCCATCGCTTCCGGATCGTATGCAGATACTTCCGCACCATGGGCAAGAAGTTGCTTAATGTTGACTAATGCTGGTGCCTCGCGTATATCATCTGTGTACGGCTTGAATGCGAGCCCCCAAATTGCGAATTTTTTGCCCTTGATGTCACCACCAAAATGTTTTAATAGCTGATTAAACAACCGAAGTTTTTGATCTTCATTTACGCCCATTACTGATTTTAAAATCTTAAAATCGTAATTGGTGTCCTCCGCAGATCTGGCTAATGCTTGAACGTCCTTTGGGAAACAGCTGCCACCGTACCCAATCCCGGCAAACAAAAACCGCTTACCGATTCGAGTATCTGTACCCACTCCTTTTCTCACCATATCCACATCAGCGCCCAGGAGCTCGCATAGATTGGCAATTTCATTCATGAAAGTAATCTTAGTTGCTAAGAAGGAATTAGCAGCGTACTTGGTAAGCTCCGCTGAGCGCTCATCCATCACTATGATGGGGTTGCCCTGACGCACAAGTGGAGCATACAACGTCTCCATAATTTGTCGGGCCTTAGGAGATGATGTTCCGATCACCACTCGGTCGGGCTTCATAAAATCTTCTACCGCTACTCCCTCTCTTAGAAACTCCGGATTGGACACTACGTCAAAATCGACTTTTGCATTCTCAGATATCTTGGCCGCCACCTTCTCCGCTGTACCTACCGGAACAGTGCTCTTATCGACAATCACGGCATACTCCTCCATCATGTGGCCAAGATCTTCCGCTACCTTTAGCACATATTGAAGATCTGCAGACCCATCCTCACCTGGAGGTGTAGGCAAAGCCAAAAAGATAATTTTAGCTCCTTTAATACCTTCCTTAAGATCAGTAGTGAACTCCAGTCTCTTTTGTTTTACATTTCTCTCGAAGAGCACATCCAATCCAGGTTCATAAATTGGAATAACATTATTGTTGAGCTTCTCTACCTTCTCCTTATCTATATCAACACATGTGACGTGAATACCTGTTTCAGCGAAGCATGTTCCTGTAACAAGCCCGACATAACCAGTACCAACTACCGCAATCCGCATAACTTCAATTGTTTATTGTGAAATTCAGGACGCAAAAGTACCCCCCACCAAAATAGATTCCAACGATGTACCTTTCCCCCTTTCTTGTAAAAATTGGTCTCAAGAATAGCTTTTTGATCTATTTTAGCGAACAAAACAACAATAGTAGTCGTTAAACCTTGAAAATCAATGAATTATGAGTGTAGATACTAGCGAATATTCACCTTCACAAGTTGCTGAAAATCAGTCAATGATTGCTCAAATGGTTGATGACTTTAGCAAGAAAGAGATAGAACCCCATCGACGAGAGTGGGATGACAATCAGATTTTCCCTAAGGATCTTTTCCATAAAATGGGCGAGTTGGGTTTATTGGGAGTGCTGGTTCCGCACGAATATGGAGGGTCTGGTTTTGGCTACCAGGAATATGTGACCGCTGTATCTAAAATAGCAGCACACGATGGTGCCATTGGTTTGTCCGTTGCAGCACACAATTCGCTATGTACTGGCCATATTTTGCAATTTGGTAGTGAAAGCCAAAAGCATCAATGGTTGCCAAAGTTGGCTACCGGTCAGTGGATAGGCGCCTGGGGCCTGACAGAGCCAAATACTGGGTCTGATGCAGGCAACATGAAAACTACTGCCAAACTGCAAGGCGAAGAGTGGATCCTCAATGGAGCAAAAAACTTTATCACCCATGGTAACTCCGGCGATATTGCGGTGGTGATCGCTCGAACCGGAGAGCCAGGCGACTCACATGGAATGACCGCATTTGTAGTTGAGCGAGGGACTCCCGGTTTTAAAGCCGGCAGAAAAGAAGATAAACTTGGCATGAGAGCTTCCGAAACTTGTGAAATGATCTTCGAAGATTGTCGAATTCCTAAAGATCAAGTACTCGGTGAGGTTGGGGATGGATTCATACAATCCCTCAAAGTGCTCGACGGTGGTAGAATATCTATTGCGGCACTAAGTCTTGGTATAGCAGAAGGAGCCTTAGCTGAAGCCATACAGTACTCCAAGGAACGGCACCAATTCAATCAGCCCATTTCCAATTTTCAGGGTATCTCTTTCAAATTGGCAGATATGGCAACCAAAGTAGAGGCTGCCAAGCTGCTGACTTTTCAGGCAGCCAAAATGAAGGATGAAGGGAAAAACGTGAACAAAGAGTCGGCAATGGCCAAGCTATACGCATCAGAAGTCGCGGTTGATGTGAGCAATGAGGCCGTCCAGGTTTTTGGGGGATATGGATACATCAAGGACTATCCCGTGGAGAAGTTTTATAGGGATTCGAAACTTTGCACCATTGGAGAAGGCACTTCGGAGATTCAAAAACTCGTGATTTCCAGGTCAATTCTTAAATAAGGCCCTTGGTTTGTTCGCATTAAGTTATATTTTTGCATCCCAATTTCGACTTATTAGTATAATTAAGATATGGTAACAGTAAACGTAAAAGAGAACGAGTCTATCGACAAGGCGCTTAAGAGGTTCAAAAAGAAATTCGAAAAAGCAGGTGTCATCAGAGAGTTGAGAGGACGAGGCTATTTCGTAAAGGACTCAGTAAAGCTTAGAGAAGAAAAAATCAAAGCTGCCTACAGACAAAAAATGTACGCGAAGGATAATTACTAATCCTTTTACTACGAGTAGCAAATTCCTTAAGTTAGTGACTCCTCTTATGTAGGGTCGCTGATGCTGGAATCGTTCTTAAAGTACATTGAATACGAAAAAAGGTATAGTCCACATACCATTAGTTCGTATAAGGGTGACCTTGAAAGGTTTCTCCAGTTTGTAAATAAGGAATATCAAACCAATCAAATCCAGGAGATTAATCATGCAGTGATTAGATCCTGGATTATTTTTTTGTCCGAATCGGGAATAGGTGCACGATCCATTAACCGGAAAATAGCTGCCCTGAAATCCTATTTCAAGTTCCTCCTGAAGCGGGAGGTTATTGAAGAAAATCCCACACAACGACTTAAGCCCCTTAAGGTTGAGAAAAAGCTACCTTCCTTTGTTCGGGAGAGTGAAATGGATCAAATGCTTGATCATTTTCAATTCTCAGAAGACTTTGTGGGATATCGGGACAGGCTGGTAATCGAGCTGCTCTATGGTACTGGAATAAGACTGTCCGAGTTGATTAATCTTAGAAAAGCTGATGTAAACCTCTTCGAAAATCATATTAAGGTACTAGGTAAAAGAAACAAAGAAAGGATCATCCCCATTTCAGCTTTTATCGTTAAATTAATTAAAGAATACGCGAAGCAAGTCGCACTCCAAATGGGGGAAGCCAACGAAAACGAATATTTGATATTGACTGACAAAGGAGACCAAACCTATCCAGTCTTTATTTACCGATTAATAAGAAAGTATTTGGAGCAGTTTAGCCATTCTGATAAGAAGAGTCCCCATGTGCTGAGGCACACCTTCGCTACTCATTTGCTCAATAAAGGTGCAGACCTAAACGCGGTGAAGGAATTGCTTGGACACACCAGCCTAGCTGCGACCCAAGTCTACACACACAACTCGCTCGACAAGCTCAAGAAAGTGTTTGATCAAGCGCACCCTAAAGCTTAATTAATTAACAATTAAACCTGAGAAGTATGAAGTTACAAATGCATTCTATCCACTTTGATGCTGACACTAAGCTCATAGATTTCATCCAAAAAAAGGCTGATAAACTTGAAACGTTCTACGACAAAATAATCGACGGTGAGGTCTTCATGAAAGTGGAAAATAATGACTCAAGGGAAAATAAGACTATTGAGATAAAGATTAACATTCCTGGCAATCAACTCTTTGCCAGTGAGAAATCAAAGTCGTTTGAGGCTGCTGCTGATCAAGCGGTAGAAGCACTGAGAAGACAACTCAAAAAGCACAAGGAGAAGCAGCTTAGTTAATATCTGCACTCATCAAACCGTCAAGGCCACCTAATGTGGCCTTTTTTATTTCCCCAAGATTGAGTCGTATCTGATAGGATCATTTAATACTTCAATGGCCGTCAGGATATTTGGGTCTTCATTGAAAGTCGACTCGATAATTCCCTTTTCGAAATAATATCTAGAGATAATCTCCTCCTCAAGCACCTCTTTAATATCCGTGGAAAACAAGTCAAGATCACTACTTTTCTGTTCAAGGACTGATGCTTTCAGGTCGTTCAATGCTGACTCTATGTCGATATAATAGTTTTCCTGCTTGGCAGATGCTATCAACCTTTCCATGGCTCCTTCTGTTTTATTGGCATATTCCAGTGAATGCTCGCCCACCCAGGCCTTGAAGTCACGGTAGGTGGCATCATTCAGCTCATAGTTCCTTGGATCAGCTATAGAGTCATTCTCACTTACATATTTGTTGGCATAGGAAAACAACAGTCCTTTTTGTGACAGTACAGAGACAATGGCAGGCCTCTTCGGTCGCTCAATCACTATGTCAGGGTCTACACCTCCCCCGTCAAAAACTTCTCTGCCGTTGGTGGTATAATAAGTCGTTTTGAGGGAATCAGGAACTTTGCCTACGCTCCCGTCATCATTGCGATGAGAGTAGTCTAAAGCTTGGATACACCTTCCACTTGGAGTATAGTATTTAGCAGTAGTCACTTTCAGTTGAGAATTGTAAGAAAGTGGACGCGTGGCTTGAACCAGCCCTTTGCCAAAAGATTTTTCGCCAATCAATACACCACGATCATAGTCTTGCATCACCCCGGCAACTATCTCTGAAGCAGAGGCACTCCCGGAGCTTATAAGGACTACCAATGGAATCTCCGTATCAAATGGGGCATCAAGCGCAGCATAGGTTTTGTTGAGGTCCTTAATTTTACCCTTGGTATCCACTACCACGGCATCCTTCGGAATGAATAAATTACAAATGTTGACTGATTCGTGAAGCAGGCCTCCTGGATTATCTCGCAGGTCGAGCACGAGCTTCGTCGCTCCCGACTTCTTTAGCGCTTTAGCAGCATCTTTTACCGCCTTACCAGAATTGTTGGTGAACTCTGATAATTTGATCATACCAATGTCTTCGGTCAGCATTCCCTGATAGGTAACGCTCTCTATTTTGATATTCTTTCTGGTAAGAGATAAATCTATGGGTTGATCTATACCATAGCGCATCACTTTCATAGACACCTTAGTATCATACTGACCCTTCAGCAGCTTGCCAAGCTCGTCATGTCTGAGTCCCGTCACAGTAATGTCATCTACTTCAAGGACCTTATCCCCAATTCTGAGTCCAGATTCAAATGCGGGGTATCCTTCATAAATCATTACTACCACATGCTCATCATCTATAATGCTGGTTGTCGCGCCAATGCCGCCATATTCTCCAGTGGCCATTGTACGATAGTCCTCAATCAGGTCTTCAGGGATATAGACGGTATAGGGATCAAGATTTTTGAGCATAGCATCAATCCCCTTTTTTATCACTTCATTGGGATTGATTTCGTCCACATAGTAAGTATTTACCTCCTTATACAGACCTGCAAAAATCTCGAGATTCCGAGCGATTGGGAAATAATCGTTCTTAGGTGAAAAAGAAAATACTCCCAATATCATCACTGGTACCAATAGCACCCACACAATTCTTTTCTTCTGCATATCAAACGGATTTCCTATTCCAACGGAAAAGAGCTCAAAAGTATACATGATCCGTCAAGAATCAACAGCTGCGCACTTAAGGATGCTGTGTAAGCATTCTGAAATAGATTATCTTGTCAATGTCGAAATCAACTTATTAAATCATATCAGGCAGAACTATGGCAAAGAAAAAACTCCCCATCCTTGCAAAAAATGATGTTTGGCTAGAGCCTTATGCCGATGATATTCAAGGAAGAATTGATCGGTTTAAAAACAAGCTTGAGGAGATCAAAAAGGAGCATAAGTCATTAAAGGGCTTTGCAGAGGGCTATTCCTATTTTGGCTTCAATTATGATAATAAGAAAAAGGGGTGGTGGTATCGTGAGTGGGCACCAAAGGCCAAAGGGCTATCGCTAATTGGAGACTTCAATGGATGGGACCGAAATGCACACCCACTCCAAAAAAACAATGAGGGCATTTGGGAGATATTCCTTTCTTCTACTGAAGTCCCAAACTTCGGTCATGGTAGTCGGGTAAAAGTCCATATCACTTCCGATAAAGAGCCAAGAGACCGCATACCAGCCTATATCAAATACACAGTGCAGCCAGAAGGGGAAATCGACTATGTAGGTGAGATTTATCATCCTAAGAAAAAATTTGCTTGGACAGACAAAGCTTTCGAAAGCACCAAGGCACTCGAAGAACCTTATATCTATGAGTGCCACGTAGGAATGGCTCAGGAAAAAGAAGGACTTGGAACCTATCGTGAATTTGCCGACCAGATCTTACCAAGAATAAAAAAACAGGGTTACAACGCTATACAGGTAATGGCTATCCAGGAGCATCCTTATTATGGGTCCTTTGGGTACCATGTGAGCAGCTTTTTTGCTCCTTCGAGCCGGTTTGGCAATCCCGACGACCTAAGGTACATGGTCAATAAAGCTCACGAAATGGGCATTGCTGTGATCATGGATATTGTCCATAGCCATGCTGTTAAAAATATTGCAGAGGGCCTGAACGAATTTGACGGGTCAGATGATCAGTACTTTCATCCAGGTGGCAAAGGATATCATGAGGGGTGGGACAGCAAGCTGTTTAATTACGGTAAGCATGAGGTATTGAGATTCCTGCTAAGTAATGTGAGATACTGGCTCGAGGAGTTTCACTTCGACGGATACAGGTACGATGGCGTCACTTCTATGCTCTATTTCCATCATGGTAATATCTCCTTTGATAACTACGGAAAATACTTCGAATCAGGTGTAGACTGGGATGTACTGACCTATACGCAGCTGGCGAGTACTTTGGCAAAGCAGGTTAAAAAGTCAAGCATTCTCATTGCTGAGGATATGAGCGGGATGCCCGGTCTCTGCAGACCAGTCAAGGAAGGTGGCCTTGGATTTGATTTCCGATTGGCTATGGGTATTCCTGATTTCTGGATCAAGTACCTCAAAGAGAAAACGGATGACGCCTGGAATATTCATGAAATGTGGGGCACCATGACCAATAGGCGTTATGGAGAGCGTACCATAGCCTATGCCGAGTCGCACGATCAGGCACTCGTAGGTGACAAGACGATGGCTTTCTGGTTGATGGACAAAGAGATGTACTTCAACATGCACGTCGATCATCAAAACATAGTTGTAGATCGTGGTATTGCCTTGCACAAAATGATCAGGCTGTTCAGTCTTAGCCTGGGTGGTGAGGGTTATCTCAACTTCATAGGCAATGAGTTCGGCCACCCGGAGTGGATAGACTTTCCCAGAGAGGGCAATAACTGGAGCTACAAATACGCCCGACGACAATGGTCGCTAGCTGACAATCCAGACCTGAAGTATAAGTATCTCAATGCTTTTGATCAGGATATGATTGAGGTAGCCAAGTCCAATCACTTGCTAGCCTCGGATCAGGCCAAACAGCTGAACATGGATGAAGACAACCAAACCATCATCTTCGAACGGCAAAATCTCATTTTCATGTTCAACTTTCATCACTCCAATGCTATACCTGATTACCGTTTTCGACTAGATCAAAAAGGCGAATACAAAATCATCTTGAATAGCGACAGTGCCAAATACGGTGGTTTCAACCGAGTAGATGAGGTAATGAGCTACCCCACGGTCACGCTTTTTGGGGAGCATTTTCTGAGTACTTATTTGCCCAACAGGACTTGCTTAGTTTTGAAGCGCGTTAAAGGCTAAGATTGAAGCGAATGGCTTAATTTTGCTGCTCGATAAAGGTGGGTAAGGTCAGAAAATGAGTCAGTTGCGGTTAGAAGAGTTAGCAAAACAACTTGAGGGTGAATTTTATTTCGATGAGACGATGCGTCGGCTATACGCCACTGATGCCTCCGCCTATCGGGAAATGCCCCTGGCAGTGGCCCTTCCAAAGCACAAAGATGACCTCAGGATCCTTATCAACTTTGCCAAAAAGCACTATGTCTCCCTTATTCCGAGGACGGCTGGCACCTCTCTTGCCGGACAAGTCGTGGGTCAGGGAATCGTCGTTGACGTATCGAAGTACTTTAATGAGATTCTCGAAGTAAATAAAAAAGAGGGCTGGGTGCGCGTGCAACCTGGGGTGGTCAGAGACGATCTCAACCGACACCTTGCCAAGTATGGCCTTTTCTTCGGTCCCGAGACATCTACTGCAAACAGAGCAATGGTCGGAGGTATGGTCGGCAACAACTCTTGCGGTTCCAATTCCATCGTTTACGGTAGTACGAGAGATCATTTGCTAGAGGCTGAGGCCTTCCTTGCGGATGGTACGCTCACCCGCTTCGGATCATTAAGCGATTCTGAGTTTCGGGCTAAATGTGCCGGGGGAGCCCAACAGTCCGAGTACGAGACGAATATCTACAGAACCATAGAGGAGGTCTTGGGGAATGCGGACAATCGAGCTTCCATCGTGGCAGAGTTTCCAAAACCCAACATTCAGCGCCGCAATACAGGTTATGCCATTGATTTACTGGCCCGGTCGAAACCATTTACTCCGAAAGGAGAAGATATTAATCTTTGTACGCTCATTGCCGGATCAGAAGGGACGCTCGCATTTCTCACCGAGCTTAAGCTTCATTGTGACCCTACCCCTCCACCGCACAAGGCCCTCGTGTGCATACATTGTGACACCATCCATGAGTCCCTGCTCGCCAATCTTGTCGCTCTTCAGTATGGCCCAAGTGCATCCGAGTTGATTGATAAGTTTATTCTCGATTGTACCAAGGAGAATATTGAACAAAGCAAAAATCGATTTTTCATCAAGGGAGATCCCGGAGCGATACTGGTGGTAGAGATCGCAAGAGACGATGAAGAAGAACGCGACTTACAAGTGCAGACACTCATTGCCCACCTTAAAAAAGAAAACCTGGGCAATCACTACCCAATACTTACAGGCGATGACATTCCCAAAATATGGGCCCTGAGAAAAGCAGGGCTGGGTTTGCTATCCAACATCCCTGGAGACGCTAAACCCGCGCCGGTCATCGAGGACACTGCTGTAGATGTTCATGACCTACCGGAATACATCCGAGAGTTCAACCTTACGCTTGGCAAGTATGGTCTTCATTGTGTTCACTATGCGCATGCCGGAAGTGGTGAGATTCACTTGCGCCCCATCCTTGACCTTAAGACCGAAGAGGGCACGCGGCTATTCAGAGTCATCGCAGAAGAGATTGCTGCACTGGTCAAAAAGTATAAAGGCTCACTTAGTGGGGAACATGGAGATGGACGCCTCAGAGGAGAGTTCATCAAGTTTATGGTAGGGGATCATAATTATTCGCTCTTGCGACAAATCAAGGAGTCGTGGGATCCTCAAAATATCTTCAACCCCGGTAAAATAATCGATACCCCTCAGATGGATACCAGCTTGAGGTATACGGCTGGTCAGGGAACTCCAGAAATCAAGACTTACTATGACTGGTCACGGTTCAACGGCGTAGTGCGTGCCGCTGAGCAGTGCAATGGATCAGGTGACTGTAGAAAATCTGCCCAATCTGGAGGTACCATGTGCCCTAGCTATATGGCCACTGGCAATGAAAAGGAAACCACTCGCGCACGAGCTAACATACTACGCGAGATGCTCAATCAGCCCGACCAGGCCAACCGCTTCGCGCGTGAAGAGATCAAAGAGGTGATGGACCTCTGCTTGTCCTGCAAGGGCTGTAAGTCTGAGTGTCCGTCGAACGTAGATATGGCCAAGCTAAAGGGCGAGTTTCAGCAGCAGTATTATGATAAGCACGGTGTGCCCAAAAGAGCCAAGCTCATCAGCAACTACACCAAGTCTAATAAGCTGGCATCCATGGCTCCCTGGCTTTATAATGTGTTTGTGAGCACACCACTGACCGCAGGGTTGTTCAAGAAATACGCTGGGTTTGCAAGTCAGCGATCTCTCCCTAAACTCTACCACACTACACTGCGCTCCTGGTACAACAAGAAGTTTAAACCCAAGACCTACGAAGATCAACGCAAAAGCAGCGTTTACTTCTTTTGCGATGAGTTTACCAACTTCAACGATACCGAGATTGGTATCCAGGCCATCAAGCTTCTCGACCACCTCAACTATAAGGTGCACATGCCTGAGCATGCGGAAAGCGGTCGGACTTATTTGTCAAAAGGCCTGCTCAAGGATGCGCGTGAGATTATTGACGAAAACATCAGGCTATTCAGCAGCCACATTTCAGAAAACAGCCCATTGGTGGGCCTTGAACCATCGGCCATTCTCTCCTTCCGCGATGAATATCCTGATCTCTGCAGCCCAACCCTCAAAGATGCTGCCATCGCCTTAAGCAAGTATGTTTATACTATTGAAGAGTTTCTGGCCCTGGAAGTAGACAAGGGGATGATTCAACCCAAGCATTTCAATAAAGAAAAGCAGCTGGTAAAAGTGCATGGTCATTGCCATCAAAAGGCAATCTCCTCCATGACGCCCACTAAAAAGATTCTCTCCCTACCGGAAAATTATGAGGTGCATATGATTGCTTCCGGCTGTTGTGGCATGGCGGGATCATTCGGGTACGAAGAGGAGCACTACGATCTATCTATGAAGGTTGGTGAGTTGGTGCTTTTCCCGGCGGTTAGATCTTTTAGCACCGATACGATTGTCGCAGCTGCAGGCACCAGCTGCAGGCACCAAATCAAAGACGGTACTGGGCGGAAAGCACTACATCCGGTAGAGGTACTCTATAATGCGCTGAGATAGCTACTTGTCCTGAGGATAGACAATACCCGCCTCCTTACGTACTCTGTCCATCGTCCTGTGAAGTACCAGACTGTGCTCTGAGGTCCACAAGGGAGAATTGGTAAGCCCCTGCGCGAGACAATTCATGACTTCTTCAATCTGATAGTTGAAACCATTGCCGGCCGTTTTCACCTTGACCAGGCCTCTTGGCTTCCAATCCTGAGAGATATTGAGAGTGGTAAGACCATGCGACGGATGATTGACTAGTAGCCTGCTGACATCTCCATGAATACTTGTTTCCTGGGTATTGTTAGAGATTATGGATGAGAAGAGCTGCGCCAGCACACCATCCTCATATTCGAAGATCATGGCACAACTTTCATCGACCTTGGTCACGCCGAAACTCGCGATTGCCTTAATGTTCTTCGGTTCTCCGAGCAGGCTAACAGCATAGAAAATCGGATATATACCAACATCGAGAATAGAGCCTCCACCTAATTTAGGATCAAAGAGGCGGCTGGAGGGGTCAAATTTGGCTCTGAAGCCGAAATCGGAACTAATCGATCTGATTTTGCCCATGGCATTATCATCAATTAGCGACCTCACCTTTTTGTAGGTAGGCAAAAAGCGCGTCCACAGCGCCTCCATGATAAACTTACCTTTCGCTGCAGCGAGCTCATAAACTTCCCGAGCCTCTCGCTCGTTCATCGCGAAGGGCTTCTCACATAAGACATGCTTACCATGCTCAAGACAGAGCTTTGAAAGTTCGGCGTGAGTCGTATGAGGTGTAGCGATATATACCACATCAACCTCAGGATCCTGGATCAGATCCTCGTAAGCGCCATAGTACCGATCAGCTTTGTGCTTGTAGGCAAACACCTCGGATCTACTGGAGTCTCTTGACGCTACCGCAATCAGTTGGGCTTCCGAAAACTCGCGAAGAGCTTCTGCAAACTTGTTTGCGATTTTCCCCAAACCAATTATACCCCAACGTTGTTTAATCATAGGCTCCTTATAGCTAGTTTTGGGCGAATTTAGTTAACAATATTCATATGAGGGTATCCTCAGAATAATCTGTTAACACAGACATTATGAACATTTTCAAGTGGGTAGTAGCGGGGTTGTTGATATGTCCTTTGCAGTGGGCATGGGCGCAAAAGGTCAATATAGACGACTATGATTGGCACAAAGGCCTGGTTATTATCGAAAACAAACGCATTTCTGGTGAGGTAGCCTACGATGACCGATATGAAGTCGTATACCTCTCCTCCGAGGATAGCGACGAAATCAAGACGATCCCAACGCACCAATTGGACACGGTCAAGATATTTAATAGTAATACAAGAGTAACCCACGTTTATGCCAACTATCCTATCGTAAATAGGTATGGATATGAAGTACAGATCATGTATGAGCAGATTATCACAGGGCCAGTGACTTATCTAAAAAAGGGCACTTTCGAATCAATTGAACAATACAACGGGAATATTGGCATCACGGGAAACTCCAGCACAATAGATCTGGTGAGGTACTATTTATATTATGATGGCAAGATTGAGGAGATTAAGAAGTTCGAAAAACAGGCCATGGCTATCTATAACATTTCGCGCAAAGAGCTGAGGAAAGTGCTCAACCGCTACCGAATTGAAATTAAAAGCCCCAGAGGCCAGGCGAGATGCATCTACCATCTCAATGAAATGGTCGCTGAAAAGGAAATCGCGCTTTCCTTTAACGCTAACTAACCAGCCAGTCTCCGGGAATTTCTGATTCTCCTAGTACTATAGCGGCTACTTTCTCCCCTAATGCCGGGCCGTGCTTAAATCCATGCCCTGAGCCCCCACCTAAGGCGTAAATGTTGTCATGAGCTGGGTGCTGGTCAAAAATAAAATTACCGTCCCGGGTGTTACTATATTGACAAACACGTGACTCTAACAAAGGCGGGCTCTTCATTGCGGGAAAACGATGAGCTATGTACTCACGGGCTCGCTCCACTTCCTCATTAGTGGTTGACCGGTCTCCGTTAGTCGGGTCGAAAACCTGCCCCCTCACATCCGAAGCTATTTTTAGTCCTCGATACAAAGTGTTGGGGATGCCGTAATAGTATTGATCAGAGATGTGGTCTATCCAGGTGGGCATACTCTCAATCTGTGGGGCAACATCTAGTGGTATTCCAAAATAATGCAGCTCCTGACGCGTCACTGTCAGTGCATCGGAAAGCCAACTCGGAAAAACAGATGATAGCCATGGTCCGCAAGCCACGATGAACGCATCCGCCCTCACAGCACTACCATCAGAGGTAGGTAACTGATGGCCATCATCAACCAGCCCATCAATATCGGGAACACATCTGAGATACTTTCCTCCTTTGCGCACAAAGTAGTTTCTAACCGCTATGGTAGATTCTCTAGCAAGCAAATAGCCTGTCATCTTTTCATGGAGCACAAAGCCTACATCTGTGAAATTTAAACTTGGAAATTGCTGAGCTGCCTTGTGCTGGTTCATTTTGGCATATGGGAGCGTATTTTCATCCAGTATGTCGATGGCTCTTTCGATAATCGGATCATCTTCGGGACAAAGCCACAAATTTCCGGTAGGATAAAAGCATCTCTTGCCAAATAGCTTTTGATAGCGTTCCCAAAGGTGGTAGGCTCTGGTCGCTAGCTTGGTATAAAGCTGGTTTTCACCGTAGACCATTCGCATGAGTCTGGACTCTCCGCCAGAGCTAGATCTGCTATTGCCCGGTCCCCATGGGTCGATCAATGTGACGTTGAAGCCCCTCTCTTGAAGCATCAAGGCTGTCCAACCGCCAAATGAGCCTGCCCCAATCACTGCTACACTATCACCGGGTGTCAATGCTTTAACTTTTTTTGATGCTAAAGGCCCCTTACCAAAGGCGGGGGAGAGGGTTGGGGTGCTGGACTTGTTCATTGTTCACAAAAGTGTAGTAATCAGTTCAACGCAAATAATTAGTTTTACGAGAATTAATTAAAAATAAAACAAAGCATGCACAACTTTTTAGAAATCTGGAACCAGGCGATGTACATACTGTCGCCCTCTGCTGTGGTGGTCGGTATCCTACTCTACTTATACCTCAAGATCAAAATAGCTTCGGCGAGCGACTTGAAGGACAAGCATGATGTCACAAGTGAAATGAGTGTAAAATACCTACAGGCTACTCACATTTCATTTGCGCTGGGCATCTTTTTCATTGTCAACACCTACAATACAGAAGTAGTAGAGAAAAGTGTTGCATGGTTTTTCATTCGTATGTTCATCGGTATTGCCTTAGGCACAATGCACGGATATGTCGCATATCTGATCCTGAAGTATTACTACCCAACCCGACTCAATAAGAAACTTAACAAGCTCCGTTACACTCCCAGGGTCAATCCTGAAACAGGCAACAAAATGAAGCTTCTCAGTGAAGAGGAAGAGGATGAGTATTTGGACGAAAAAATGCAAGCTGAGGAAAGTGTCTTCTCAGTGGACTATGATGTATGGATAGACGAGCAAACCGGCGCTACGAAAATTGAGAAATACCAGGGTCGACTTGGAGTGAAGCAGTGTGATCGTTGTAACCTTCATACGCTTAAGCTGGAGCGTGAGGAATTGATCACAATAGCCAACGAGACAGAAGATGGAGAGACGCTAAAGCACTACAAATGCTCTTATTGCGGTAGAATCAAGCGTGAGACCATGATCATTCCAAAGCATAAGTCTGAGGATGGGTCTTATGTAGTGAGTGATGCTGCCGCAGCATCGATTGATCCAGTAATTGCCCAAAGGCATGTAAAAATGGTTAAAGTAGAAATCTTTGATAATACAGGTGTGATGGAGGATTTTGAATTCCAAAACCTTGAAGAAGCACAAAGATTCCTCGGACAATACGAGCTTTCGGACAAAAAGTAATACACAATAATTTTGAGGCTGTATTTCTGCTTCATCCTGAGCTTGTTTTCTCTTGAAGCAATTGCTCAGACAACTTTAACAGTAAGAATTGAAGGTATAAAGGCGGAGGAGGGTAAAGTCCTTCTCGCCTTGTATACTCGTGAAGCTGAATTTCTCAGTGATGATATATATCTGGGAAAGAAGGCCAATATTCAGAAGGGAAAAGCCATTTTTTTGCTGGAAAACGTTCCTTATGGAGTGTATGCGATAAGCACCTACTTCGACAAGAATGAGAACGGTGAACTGGACACCAATTTTTTAGGCATACCAAAGGAACCCTACGGTTTTAGCATGAATCCAGAGAGCAATTTTGGCCCACCCTCATTTGATCAAGCAGCCTTTAGGCTTAGCAACCCAAGTGACACGATCACAATTACCTATTAGTGATGAAGTTTTCCGCTTATCATTTTTAGCAAGTGCAAAAAGAATGATCCGCTAATTTTACTTTAAGTAAACATCTTCCTCATTTGGGATCACATCGGAGCACCGATGCATATACATGCGATCTGAATGAATTAAAGGAATAAGATGGCAAAAAGAAGAAAAATTCTATCATTGCAGGCTTTTAGCCCAAAGGGGGTTAAGGGTAAATTTGTTAACCAGTGTTACCGATGGACTTAAAAGCCTCTGTAGACCTAAATTTCAGTCCTTTTATGCTACGAGTTATACTCGCGTTATGCCTCATATTTGTTTGTTTTGGAGAGATAGTAGCCCAAAACACCCCCAATCTGCCTCCGCCAGTAGTCACAATTAAATCTAAGAGTGAACTTAGACACCCTGACTTTCTTTATGGGGTACAATTCTATTCTTCACTTGGCTTTGGAAGTGGAAGTGGCAGCATGGTCTTTCTTCCTGAAGAGCCTCAACCTAAATTGGTCAATCAGGAATACGTTGTGACTGTGAATACTTCGTTGAGGTACAGTCTTGGTGCTTCCTTTCAATATAAGAAATTTCAACTTGGCGTATTGGCTGGTCCGGAAGTCTATCAGGTTGGTGAGCAAATATTGAATAAAAGTATACGAGAACCTAATCCCACGACAAGAGCAGATTTGAGAAAAGATTTTGCTTTCACTTGGCTGGATGAAGAAACGTATGTGACACAACGGCCAAATACAGGTGCATGGCCAAGATATATTTTCCACTATGGCTTATTTGCAGATTACAATATTAACTTAGGAAAAACGTTCCGTTTTGCACCAACTGCAGGAATCAACAAGTATTTTTATTTTGCCACCGAGCCTTTCGAAAAAAATAACGATAAAAATCTCAATGACTTCTTCACCGGAAGAACGCAGTATAACTTCGGAGGACGCTTAAAAATTCTCCTGAATTCAAAAGCTTATTTTGGAGTATCTGTACTAAGACGAATCACTCAGTTTGACGCTTCTACCTACTTTAACGATATCCGTCCAGAGACCTTCGAGCAAAGCTATAATCAAACCTATGTGGAATTCTTCTACAGCTACCGCTTTTGGGATCTATAGTCTAGTTACCGGGTGAAGCCATAACCAAAGTGACCAACTCCTCAGGGTTTATGTATTTCTGTGCTGCGGCTTGCACCTCCTCAACCGTCAGGGCATTCACTCTCTCCGGATACTTGCTGAGATGATCGAAACTTTGGTAGCGCACCCAGTGCTCTGCAAATGTCGCCGCTGAGGTATGGCTGTTTTCAAACCACATCTGGAACACTCCATCGGCTAAGGCGCCCTTGGCCACAAATAGTTCTTCTTCTGTCACTTTGGTATCCCTAATCTTATTGATCTCCGTCATGGTTAGATCGATCAACTGATCGGCTACCTCAGGCCTACCGTAAGTTCTGAAAGTGTAAAGACCGGGTCCGGTTTGTTTCCATTCCGGGAAGCCACTATCATCATTGGTAAGTCCCCGAAGGTCGCGCGTCTCTTTGTAAAGCCGCGTATCGAAGTGTCCTCCACCGATGATGTAGTTCATCACCTCCAGAGCTGGCCATTCTTCAGGGCTTATTTCCGGTAGGAGCGAGCCTATGACAATCCAGGTTTGCAGCTTATTGGTCGTATGACCTATGCTGGCTTTGGATGATGTCATATAATCAAAGTTGGCCTGCTGTCTCTCACTAGTACTAACACCAGCAAAGGCACTGGCCAGGTCGCTCTTAACCTGATTAGCAGAGATCTGCCCACTCACAGCCACAGCCATATTTTCCGAGGAAAAATATTTTTGGTGAAAAGCCTTCAAGTCTGCCACTGAAATAGCTGCTGCCTCGGCTGCCGTCACCTGTGCATTAAAGGGGTGATCTCCGTAAAGGTGCTGTTTCAGTAACTCAACCGTCTTGGGAAGTGATCCATTCTTCACATAATCAGTGTTGGGCACGCCTGCATAGCCATTAAACAAGCGGCTGGTTTGACCATTGATACACGGCTGAGTGATGATCTTTGCAAATAGCGCCATGGCCTTGTCATAATCTTCTGCCAAAGCGTTGAGCGAAATAGTGGTCATCTCCTCATCCTGGCTGACGCTGTATTCGAAAGCATTGTCATAGAGGTATCTGCCAAATTCATCAGCTGCCATATCACACACCGGCTGACGCTGCAGTATTGTCTTCAAGGATTGACCAACACCCTTTTTGTCATAGGCATATCCGGCCCCCACTACAGCTTTTATGGTTACAAGATCTGCCTTGTTTCCAGTTACCACAAAAGCTACCAGTCCATTGTCAAGCGCTACTCTATGAGCCTCAGGGTTGGGCATGGTGAACGCAGAGGAGGGCAATCCCATTTCTCTGGGCGCTTTAAACACTTCAGGTGAGGTATTCGTCGACTGATCGGCATTAGGTGTACATGCGATCGTCATTGAGACAATAAGGAATATTAAATATTTGATATATGAGTTCATATTAAGGTCGGATTACTTGGCCAATTGTTCTGTTTTCGGGAATGAAATAAGTGCTCGCCACTTCCTGGACTGCTGCTTCGTCCACTGCTGCACGTGCGTTGAGGTAGGTCTCCAAAGTACCCCATTCATCCATTACCTGGAAGTGCCCGATGGTAAAATTGAGACGGCTCGCATCAAGTGTGGTACGTTCCCATTGCGCTTTGATTCGTTTTTGGGCTACCGCCAATTCGGTGCTGGTGGGGCCGGCGTTTTTGAGCTCTTCCAATGTGCTTAGCAGAATCTCTTCCGCACGAACTACTTGATTTTCGGGTACGACAAGGGCAAAATTGATCGAACCGGGTACCCCGAAAATGGAGGTATGTACGACTCGGGTATTCACATCCACACTACCGGAAATGCCTGCCTTGGCAAGATTATCCTCAAGCCTGCGCTTTCCCACTTCCATCATCACATCAAAGACCGGTCTGTCATCATGACCTACTCCAGGGATCATAAACCTCGCCTCTACTCGGGGAGCCAGTTCTTCGCTTCGATAGATTAATCTACGCTCAGCCTGTGGCTCAGGCTCGACTGACTTGATCCGCATAGGCTCTGGCTTACGCTCCATCCATCCAAAATACTTTTCAACCATGGGCTTTGCGGTGGCCATGTCAATGCCCCCAATCAGCACGATCGTGGTATTATTCACTACAAAATATCGCTCGTAGAAGTCCTTCTCATAAGTGCGCGTATATTGATAGAAGTCGGGCAAGTAGCCCTCGGGCCAAAACACCGGGTGGACAAGTCCCACCACAGCATTCATCTGCTCGTAATACGGTGTTGTTAACCGGTTGAGGTCGCCATAGCGTTGCTCCACCAAGATCATACGTTCCTCATCAAAGCCTCTGAATACGCTGTTGGACATTCGATCAGCCTCCACCCTCAGGAAGAGCTCCACCCTTTCTTTAGGGAGGATAATATCAAACTTCATGTATTCCTGCTCAGTAGTTGCGGTCAGGCCAGTGCCCCCAAAAGCCTGATACCAGCGCATCACCGCTCCAGGATCTCTGGTGGCGTTGATCTGCTTGTCTATATCAGCTATCTGCTGCTGAATTGCTTCGATCTCCGGAGTAGTCCCTCTCCACTCATCATTATGAAAAACGGCTCGCTCACGAATGGCATTACGATCCTTATTCATCTGGGCGATGAGCTGAGCTTCCAGTTCGTAGAGTCTTTCTACTAATGGCGCTTCCTTTTCCCAGTCGGTCGTGCCGAGTGTTTTGGTACCCTTGAACATCAGGTGCTCCAAAAAGTGCGCTGAGCCTAGCTCTCCCGGCTCTTCGACCATCGCGCCAAAGTCCGTAAATATCTTTGCGGATACGCGGTGATCGTCGGGTCGCTCCACTACGAGCAGTCGCAGACCATTGTCAAATACATGTTCTTCTATCGGTAAGTCGTAACTGACCTGGCCATAAGAGGCCGTCGCAATCAGCACAAAGCCAAAGGCCAGCAGGAGTAGTTTAGTTTTCATATATATATCCTCTTCATTTACCATTAAGTAAATAATTAAATGATTCGCATCCATTATTTTTTATTTTGACGGTGATTATGAGA
>CAYGOT010000044.1:0-36657 GCA_964351595.1 uncultured Roseivirgaceae bacterium
CTAGGCAGAGCTCTGCAAAAGCTCGTACAGCGGTTCGAATCCGCTCAGGACCTCTGGGAGTCCCGTCATTGACGGGACTTTTTTTGTTTGCAGGACTTTGGGTTTATCGTACCCGAATGGGCTTGGCGCCAGACTTACGAAGTTTCTGAAACTTCGTAAGTCTCAAAAGCTGGTGCGAGTCTGGAAACCCGTTTCAGGTGGGACACTCGTAATATAGAAAGGCTTGGTGTTTACTGGTTGGGAAAAGAGTGATTCGGACTGTACATTTGGGAAAAATGAATCGCCATGGCACTACGAAAAGCCATAATTAAGAGCCTTTACAAAGCAATAGAAACTCATTGGGCCAATAATCAGGAAATGCAACTTGTCATCGAACCTATTGTTGAGTTGACTCCTAGTAGTTTACCGGGCCTAAGAAATCATCGAATTGACCAACTCCCTGTTGACGGAACCTACACTTTGATCTATGATAGGAGAGACTCTTCTTTTTTTATGGCGATCCGAGAAGAACCGACTAGGTGGTTCACTATTAACAGTCGGTATAGAACTGATCTCAATCCAAATAGTGCTCTATTTACTTTTAGGCTTAATCAGCTTGGTTCTTTCGATACATCGAGTGTTTTAAGCCAAGTGCGAGGTTGGATTGAAAAGGAACTGAGAGATCATTTGGTTGAAAAGTTTGAACCATACCCCTGGGAAAACGCTGAAAAACTGGCACCTATAGAATTACTTCTTCCGAATCTGCCCAAGAGTGCCATTGATCCTGAGGGTCAAGAGAAAATCAATAAGACTTTAAATGAAATTAAGGTTAACCTGAAATCTGTAGAGACTCAATTACGAGGGGATCATGATCTTATTTATAAAGTTCTTGAGCAAATAAAAGAGGATGTCAAGACTAGTAATCAGCAGGAATTATTGCAGAGAATTATATTATTTATTGAGGTGGTCAGAACTGGTTATGGGTTGACGAGTGATGTTTTCTATAGTGTTGGCTTGCTTTTTCAGTTTTTTCAAGACAAGTATTTAGATGAGATCTCACCGATATCCACCTTGTTTATAGGCCACTAAATAATCCTAAAAGTTTTTACGGGACATTTGCTATATATAGAGTTTACTATCTTCTCGACCTTCTCCATAAATACCCTATAAGCCCTAAAATAACCGCGGCTGTGGCAATCCCGATAACGACGCTTGTCCATATCCAGTATCCACCTTTTCCCTTTTCCTCCTCAAGGAGATGTCGGGCTTGGATGGTTTCCAACTTGAGTCCTACCGCTTTTTTGTCAAACTCGATCTGTCGGTAGGAGTTGCTTTTGAAAAGCTCTACCAAACGGCGGGTGTAGTACAATGCACTATCCTTTTCACCCATCGATTCGTGGATGTCCGCCAATTCTGATAGGCTGATTTGAGTTTCATCAAGATCGTTAACCGTTTGGTTCACCTCCAGTGCCTGTGAGAAATAGTAGAGGGAAGAATCCGTAATACCCAGACCCTTGTATGTGCCTGCTAAATTGTTAAGTGCGTGCCCCCTATAATAGGGGATTTGCCTAGTGGTAAAGACGTCCAAACACTCGAGTAGCTTTGACTTAGCTAGTGGATAGTTCTTCTCGGCGTAGTAGCTGTTGGCGATATTATTAAGTGCAGCTGCATAAAGTTTTGGCTGTTGGCTGTCATTTTCTGCTCTCGATTTGACCCGTTCAGCGTAAGATCTTGCACCCTCATAGTCCTCAGCTTCATAGCTGACAATCCCCATCTCGATGTATGTTTTTGAGATTTGATATTGGTCGTCTCTGTCCCTTGCGAGTGCTAGGTTTTTCTCAAAATAATCAAGGGCTTCATTGTATTTACCCTGCCTCGAAAATGATGTTCCAAGATTGTGAAACGTGTATATCTTGATAGGATCGTAGATTTTGTTGGCCAATTGGTAGTACTCGATGGCCTTATCATAGCTTTGAACATTGAAGAATATCAAGCCAATATTCACCAATACTTCTGCACTCATCTTGGGGTTATTTAAGCCATAAAGAGAGTAGGCTTTGAGGTAGTTGGAGAGTGCTTCCTCATCATTCCCACTGGATTGAAGATCGTAACCCAGGGTGAAATACTCCAATGCCTTATCCTCCTGGGCTAGTACGTCATGCCCGCACAGAAAAATCAATAGGATTACTGCAACCAACAGTTTCATTGGTTGAAATTACATTATTCAATAGAGATTTTAACAGGGGATTCTAAAATTAGGAGAATCCCCTATAGTGATCTTACTACTCAATTACTACCAGGTCGTGGAGGCCTGTTCTGATCAGTGCCGGCATTTCCGTTAGTCATTTGTGCCTCTGGTATGTCTAACATCGGGGCTAGTTCATCCATTTCTGTCTCTTCACATGAGGTTAGCGTAGCTATTCCTGCGATCATCATCATTGCGATTAATACTCTTAACTTTCTCATAGTAGTTACTTTTAGTGTTTGTTAAAATTCAAATATAGAGGCGAAAATAATTAAATGAGTAACATTAATTAGATTTCGATGACGTTTGTTGCGCTTAACGGTAGCTGAGCTATAGGAGACTACAGGTGAGAACTATAGCTCCGGATGTAGTTATTGGCTTTTTAATAATTGGAGTTGGAGTGCTATCTTGATTACTATGATGCTTGACTATTTCAATACAAACTATCCATTGACTGAGGACCTCAGATTGAGTTCAAAACGACGAATGCCTAAGTTTGCTTTTGAATACCTGGACGGTGGCTGCAATGATGATGTCAACCTTTTCAAGAATACAGATGAGCTAAGGAAAGTCGAGTTGGAGCCCAGATATATCATGGATCGAGCCCCAGTCGATCTGAGTACAACCCTGTTCGGTCATACCTATGCCGCACCTTTTGGTGTGGCACCTGTTGGCCTGCAAGGTTTGATTTGGCCCGGATCATGTCAGATGCTAGCGAAAGTGGCTGCTCAGCAGAATATCCCATTTGTGCTGAGCACCGTGACCACTGGGAGTATAGAAGAGGTTGGACAGATTACTGAAGGCACGGCCTGGTTCCAGCTTTATCATCCGGCAGAGACCCAATTAAAGAATGACCTACTCAGGCGAGCCTGGGATGCTGGTTACAAAGTCCTTGTAATTCTCAGCGATGTACCTTCGTTTGGCTATCGGCCGAGAGATATCCGGAACGGATTGTCTATGCCGCCTAGCATGTCGGTGCACAATATCCTGCAAATCATGGGTAAACCCAGCTGGGCCTGGAATACACTTAGAAGAGGAAGTCCTGAGTTTGAGAGCTTGAAGCCTTATATGCCAAAAGGACTCGACCTATCTCAGCTTGGTACTTTTATGAATGATACGTTTTCTGGCTACCTCAATGAGGAACGAATCAAATCACTCCGTGACCAGTGGAAGGGCAAGCTGGTGCTCAAAGGTATTGCGAGCCTTGAAGACGCTGGTATAGCTCACCAACTTGGCTTGGATGGCGTCATTGTATCTAATCACGGAGGGAGACAATTAGATGGAGGCACATCAGCGATCAAGGCATTGAAACCCATCGCAAACGAATGGGGGAAGAAAATGACTGTAATGATGGATAGTGGGATCAGGTCTGGCCCGGATATAGCAGCCACTTTGGCTACAGGTGCCACTTTTTCTTTTCTTGGAAGAGTATTTATGTACGGCGTGGGTGCCCTGGGAGAAAAAGGGGGGCACCATGTGGTCAATATGCTCAAGCGGCAACTGACCCAGGTGATGCAGCAAGCGGGGGTAAGCAGGGTGGACGACCTGCCAGACCGCTTGATCCACTGACACGGTCTAGCGATAATTTTGTGAATTTAGTGTTGCTACATTAATCCCTCATTTCATCCATTTATCATTTCAGTGAAACTATTTGCGGCCCCATGAGTATATGTATACAACAAAAGGTCCTGTGGCCGAGTGGCTAGGCAGAGCTTCGCAAAAGCTCCTACATTGGTTCGAATCCTTTCGGGACCTCAATCAATGTTAATAAAACCCTGTAAGTTAGTTGCTTATGGGGTTTTTAGGTTGCGCTGTTTTAGAGTGAGTGCAATACAATCTTAGATATTTCTAACTTGGGTAAAGAGGAAGTTGGCCGGTATTTACAACCCAATAACAATTGGCTGGTCTTTTGTATTCTGATCAATTTGAGACTCTTCATTATCCAAACTTTAACTATCCGTAGTTAAAGTTTTCCTGAAAATAGAAGACGCATTCTACTTGGCCAATACATGTGCTATCTATACCTGATTTATCAAATACTGTCTCGAAGAGTGGATGAGCCTAATTCATTATTCTAAGTCTACGTTCGAGAAAAAACACATGGTTATAGTCATTATGACTATTTAGTAGTATCTTCGATTAGGGCAATTAAAAAATCATTGATCTATTTACTGAACCGCTCATATAACACTTCTAGCTGTGATCGATTGAAAGCATAAAGTATCACTGTTCAAAAGTCTATGATAAAATGTAAGTAGATTGAAGCATTACTCAGTAGTAGATATGCATGATGCCTAGTTAAAAACATGCAAGGTAACAACCGATTATACGCGCTGATTATACATAAGGGCGATCAAAAAGCCTTCGAAAGACTGTATTACAACCTTGTTGATCATTTATTTAAAGTATCTATCAGTATTACGAGTTGCAGGGAAGCTTCCGAAGAGATTATCAATGACCTATTTGTTAAACTATGGAATATAAGAGCGGAAAAGAGAAAGATTAGGAATATCGATGCTTTTCTTTCCATTTCTGTACGTAACCGATCATTGGATTTCTTGAGAAAGAAATCAAAATACTCCTCTTCAGACCTTACCGCTGTAGAATATTTAAGCAGTATACCGAATCCACATGATGGTATGGAGTACGATGAGCTTAAAGAAAAAGTGGATCAAGCTATTTTAACACTTCCTCCAAAGTGTAAGATGATATTTGAATTGGTGCGGATGTATGGATTTTCCTATAAGCAGGCTGCTGATGAAATGTCTGTTACGCCAAAAACCATCGAAAATCAATTACGGATTGCGGTAAAGAAGATTTTAGAATACTTGAAAAAGGAATATCAATCTATTGAAAAAATGGCAAGTTGACTTTTTTTAGGGGATACTCAATGATTATTCGTCAAAGAGGAGAAGAACAACAGAAAACTAATTAATATGAAACAAAAATTTACCTACTTAACCTTAAGCTTGCTACTTGCCTGCCTAGTTGGATTTGTAAGTTGCAGTAGCGATGACGGTGACGATGGAGACCCAGTTCCGGAGCTAACACCAGAAGAAGAGCAATTGGCTCTTCTTGCACGCACGTGGGAGGTTACATCTGTTACCGTAGACAATACGGCAACCAATGCATTTGACGGACTCACGCTCACGCTAACTGAAGGAAAAACGTTTACTGCTGGCGATGGATATGAGCCGGTTTGGCCTACAAATGGCACATTTGATTTCGGTGCAAACTTATTCACCATCGATCGTAATGACGGGGTAAGTGTTAATATCGATAACACACTTAGCGAAACCAGTATGATCCTCACTTTTAACTACGACGTGCTTCCTGGCGGTCGGACTGATGGTATACTTGGAGATTACGTATTTCAATTCACCTCTAACTAAGCTACCATGAAGAGACATATACTATATTATAACAGGCTTGTCAAAAGATATAACAAGTATAAGCGCAAGTTAAGTAGGGCTGAGCATAGTCTTTATCATTACAAAAGGCGAGATGTACTTGCTAAAAGGGTCAACGAACTCTTTGATAAAATTCAGAATATGGGCAGAGCCTTTCGACTTGCAGCCGCTGGAGGTGCTATGGCTTCTTCGATGATCTTGATGTCGACAGGGGCAAATGCACAAGAGTTAACCCTCGAATCTCCTAATCAGGCAGGTCTGTCCCATGCAGAGAATTTTGGATCACCAACTTTTACTGATTTAGACGGTGATGGCGATCTGGATTTAGTGGTGGGTGAAAGGTATGGCACCACAGATGGGGGCTTATTTACTTTCATTAATGATAATGGCACCTTCACACATGGAGGAGCAGATCCACTTGGGGGCATCAGTTTGCAAATCGACTCGGTACATAATATTGTTGATTTTGATAACGGAGGTGGATATTTTGGTCCTGACTTTGCTGATTATGACGGAGACGGTGATGACGATCTTTTCATAGGTCAAACGAACGGTGATGGCTCTATGGGCGTGACCTTCGACAGGATCAGGTTCTTCGAAAACGATGGTGGTACCTATACAGAAAAGTTCGGAGCTGAAAATCCATTAAGTGCCTTTGGAGATGGTGATTTCACAAAACCGACGTTCGTCGATCTTGATGCCGATGGAGATCTTGATGTAGCCATAGGAAAAGGCAATGGTGAATTGGTCTATTGGGAAAATGATGGGCAAGGTAATTATGCCGCTGCTGCTGAAAATCCTTTTGCCGGGTTTTTCTCAGGAGAAGGTTCTGAGGAACGTTCTGAAATTGCCTTCTCGGACGTAGACGGTGATGGAGATTTGGACGGTTTGGTAGGCCACAAGGATGGTAGTATCACCTATCTTGAAAATACGGGTACGGCAAGTGCACCGGTATTTGTTGAGGTCAGTGGGGCTGAAAATCCTTTTGGGTCACTGACCTTTAATGACCCTGATCAGGTATCTCCTGCATTTGCAGATATTGATCTTGATGGAGATGAAGATTTGTATGTTGGTATTTTTAATGGGCCTGTATTGTTTGCAGAAAATGATGGTGGCACGTTTACCCTTCAGCCTGACAATAATATTGGGCTACCCGATATAGGTGATAACGCCGCTCCAGATTTGGTTGACTGGGATGAAGATGGAGATATGGATGCCGTGGTAAGTAATGGCAACATATTACGTTACTTCGAAAACGAAAATGGATTGTATACTGAGGTAAGTGCTCAGGATAGTCCTATGGCGCCAGTGAATGCATTTTTAGGCGCCAATGAGCTTGTTTCCATAGCTCCTTCATTCGTCGACTGGAATGGAGATGGGTATCAGGATCTGTTCATAGGAAATGGTAATGAAGATCCTTCGCCATTATATTATTTTGAAAATGATCAATTTGGTGTTTTGGCGAATGCTGTTTCTCCTTTTGGTGACTACAGTGACACGAGAACTGCCGTTGATTTCATGGATTGGGACGGAGATGGTGATCTTGATGCCTTTGTGGGCAACAAGGATGGTAACATCCTCTATTTCGAGAATAATGGAGACGGCACACTCACTCAAAATGATACTGACAACCCATTTGCCGGAGATTCTTTTGGCGAAAATGCTCAGCCGGAGTTCTACGACTGGGATGGAGATGGAGACTTGGATGCCTTCATCGGCAAAGGTGATGGGTCGGTTGAATATTGGGTCAATACAGGTACAGATTTCGAAAAAAGTGATGCGGACAATGATTTCAATGATTTGAAGTTTGTGGCCGCTCCAGTTCCAGCCTTTGGTGATGTTGATGGAGATGGAGTGCAAGATGCGATCGTTGGAGATCGTGCTGGTAAACTATGGCATTTTAGCAATGCAGGTACTGCCCAGCCTCCAACAGCTGGTACAGCGATAGGTGATCAATTCCTCGTTGAAAATGTAGCATTTGATTTGACAGTAGCTGATGATGCTTTTACAGATCCAAACGGAGATATCGAAGTGTTTAGGGCGAAGCAGGCTGATGGCTCGGCCTTACCGGCTTGGCTTAGCTTCAATAGAGCTACTAAGACATTCTCGGGTACACCATCATCTGCCAATATTGGATCTGTGGACGTGATCGTAGAAGCTGTAGATGCGGACAACAACGTAGCTAACACGAGCTTTACGATTTATGTAACCACTGTCACAGGAATAGAGGAATTAGCTGGGTTTAGCGTTTATCCTAATCCCACATCTCGCTTTCTTAAGATTGCTGATGAAGGGCGCTCCATGAAGAGCTTGCAGATTATGTCCCTAAGTGGTTCAGTCGTTCGGCAGTTAAGTAGTTCAAATGATCTCACGGAGATCAATATTGAAAACTTGAAGGCAGGGGTTTATGTGCTCAGAATTAGTAATGCTGAAAAAACAATTGCTTTGAAATTTATTAAAGACTAACTTCTTCAATACTAGTTTATATTTAAAGGGTGCCTAGTGCACCTTTTTTTCTGACCTTTGACAAATAAAAATGTCCGAGTACAAATTTCAATATAGTGATGCCATATCTATTAAGTGGATTGAGAAGAACCTGAAAGGGTTGATTTTTCCTGATATCACTAAGAAAGCGGATCGAATACAAAAAAGCTTTAGAGGTGTTTTAGCAAAATCGGGGGATCAGGCAGTAGGATTAGTCATTGGGCTTTCAGACCAGCATAATAAAAACTTCCGGTTGGTATCACTGAAGGTTAATCCCCGCCATCAAAATCGGAAAATTGCCACAAGACTCCTCTTAGCACTAGAGCAATCGCTCAAAAAGGAAGGTTTCATCAGCCAGGAATTGCACTACAGATCTCATTGGCCTACAGTGCCCATACTCAAAAAACTTCTATCAAGGCTATCTTGGAGTGAACCGATATTTACACTTCGGATTTGTCAGTCGTTGATCGAGCAGGCTTTTCCGGTGTTTCATTCAAACCATGAACTGCCTGAGGGCTATGCGTTTACCTCTTGGAGTGAGGTAACCACAGCTGAAAAAGAGCAAATCAGGAATCGTCAAGCTAAGGAGCAATGGTATCCAGAGGATGTTTCTCCATTCCAATTAGAGCATATTATCGAACCGCTATCGAGTGTAGCCTTGCGGCATAAAGGTGATATTGTGGGTTGGCTGGTGATGCACCAAATAACACATGAGACCTTGGAGTATACTGCCCTTTTTGTAGACGACAACCATCGGAGCTTCAAAATAGGGCATTTGCTCATGGGGGAGGGGATCCAGCGACAAGCAAAGCATGGTGAATTTCCTAAATTCCTATTCACAGCAAAGGCTGAAAATAAACCTATGGTTCGTTTTATCGAACGAAACGGTGCGGTAAATGGCATGATCATCACCGATGTTTATGAGGTCAAAAAGTCCTTGAATGATTAAGGTCGAGAGTATTGTAAATGCATTTCGATAGCGCGCTATTCGCTGCTAGGGATGGACTGTCATTTTCAAATCAACCTTGGTTAGTTGAAAGCCCAGGAGCATCTCTTTAAACTGGGACAAAGACTTTCTATTTGAGGGCAATTGATGTTCTGTGCGTCATTAAGAAAAAGCTTTGAAACTACTACACATCGGAAATGTCCTTGCTTTAGCTGCAATTCTCTATTCATGTTCACAGGTTGAAAAACCAAATGAAAAAGAAGCGCGAGCTACGCCATCGTTGATTACCAACCCACAGGCTCTTGATTCGATACTGAATCACTTCGTTGATAATGGCTCCTATCCATTTCTATATGCCAGGATAGAAGGTAAAGATGGCAGAGTGCTGTACGAACATGGTAAGGTAAACAGTCAGGTACATTCCGATAGGTCAGTGTCAGGGGACTCATGGATTCGTATCTGGTCAATGAGCAAAATAGTGACCATATCTATTGCGCTTGATCTGATTGAAGAAGGAGTACTGAGCTTTGACGATCCCGTGACCCAATATATTCCTGAGTTTAAAGACTTAAAAATTGCTGTTACGGCAGACGGACAACCACTAGGTGTTGCAGATAGATCCGAAGATACGGACGTTTGTCCCTATAACTTGGTTGAACATGATTCCATAATGACTATTCGTCATTTGATCAACCATCAGGCTGGCTTCTACTATGCCACTACAGGTATCGATTGTATTGATCAACCACTCGCTGAGGTCAACCTTCCCGCATCAAAAGATACAGATGAGTTTATAGAGAAAATAGCCAAACTTCCGATCATACTGCAACCAGGTGCTGCAGAGTACTATGGCACGAATACCACTATTCTCGGAATGGTGGCTGAGCGCGCCTCTGGGAAAACTCTAAAACAGCTTGTGGAAGAACGAATCACCGATCCACTGGGAATAGAAGGATTGCAATATGGCTTACCGGAAGGTGTCCAATTGTTTCCGGCGGTATCGGGCGAGGACTCTATTCTACGCTATGCAAACCAGGGAGAACTCGATATCTTCGGTCCGGATGTGATAGATTACGATCCTGATCATAAACTTTATCTGGGTGGTGAAGGTATGCTCGCTACGGCAGACGGGTATTCAGATTTTTTACGAATGCTCATGGCGCATGGAGAACTCAATGGTAGCCGATACCTGGAAGAAGCTTCTGTAAAAGACATGTACGCGCCACACACCAACCTGGACAACCCATGGGGCCACAACGGTTATAACCTATGGGTGACGGGCGATTCTATTCGACTATCAGGTCAAGGGGACGTTGGTCTCTGGCAAGGTGGAGGGTATGAAGGCACTACTTTCTGGATTGATCCCAAAAGGGAATTCGTAGCTGTGATCATGACCCAGATGTACTGGATACCCGAAAGAGGCTATGGTCGAGATGCCAAATTTAGAGGTGAACTGTACCGTCAAATTTTTGAACAGGAAAAAATATGATCCGACGAATTCTTAAGGGCTTATGCGGCCTGAGCATCCTGTTGATTCTGACTCCCTTTTTATCTAGTGCTCAGCCCGATACAGGAAAAATGGAGCCTCCCTTTTGGTGGATAGGGATGCGCAATCCCGAGCTTCAACTTATGGTCTATGAAGAGGATATTGCCTTTTTGCTACCACAATTAGATTATCCAGGGGTCAGCATCGTCAGAACGGTAAGCGTTGAAAGTGACAATTATCTCTTCCTGTATTTAGATATTGATGCCAATACAAAGCCGGGTCTAGTCACAATCAATTTTTTAGACAGTAAAAAGAGAGTCAAAAGAAGCATCGATTATCAATTAATGGCTAGAGAAAAGAATGCTGACCAGTTGGAAGGGTATGATAATGCAGATGTAATGTACCTCATCACACCGGATAGGTTTGCTAATGGAGATGAGGAGAATGATAATATGCCGGGCATGCCAGAACAAATGGATAGATCCAATAAATGGGGTAGGCATGGCGGAGATTTGAGAGGGATCATCAATAACCTTGACTATTTAAAAGACATGGGGTTTACCGCTATTTGGCTCAATCCTGTACTTGAAAACGACCAGCCGGAGTACTCATATCATGGCTATTCTACCACGGACTATTATAAGGTAGACCCACGCTTCGGCACCAATGAGGAGTATCAGGAACTAGTATCTACTGCCAACGACAAGGGAATGAAAATCATCATGGACATGATCATGAACCATTGTGGTTCAGAACATTGGTGGATGTCTGATTTGCCCTCAAAGGACTGGATTAATAATCCCACAGATTTTTTCATAACGAGTCATCGGCGTACCACACTGCGCGATCCATATGCTTCCGAGTACGATGAGCAACATTTCGTTGATGGCTGGTTTGTTCCCAGCATGCCGGATTTAAATCAGCGAAATCCGTTGGTTGCTGATTACCTTATTCAGAACACCTTGTGGTGGATTGAATCTACCGGAATAAGCGGTATCAGAATGGACACCTATCCGTACTCTGACAAAGACTTCATGAGTGATTGGACGTGCTCCGTGATGAATGAGTACCCCAATTTCAATATCTGTGGCGAAGAATGGTCGCTAAACCCCGCTGTACTAGCCTATTGGCAAAAAGGTAAGCAAAACCCTGATGGCTATACCTCGTGCTTACCTGGTCTATTGGATTTCCCATTGCAAAGTGCCTTGGTCAATGCGCTGAAAGAGGAGGAAGCATGGAATACCGGTATGGTCAATCTTTATACTGCACTCTCTAATGACTTCCTTTATCCTGACCCTTTTAAGCACGTCATCTTCCCGGATAATCATGACATGAGTCGTATTTATTCTCAGTTGGATGATGATCCGGAGCTGTTCAGGTTGGCCATGGTGTACTTTGCGACCATGAGGGGTACGCCTCAGTACTACTACGGTACCGAGATACTGATGTCCAACACCGGAGATGACAGCCATGGCAATATCCGCAGTGATTTTCCCGGAGGATGGGATAGTGATGAGGTAGATGGTTTTTCAGGGCAAGGACTGACTGATGAGCAAAAGGATGCGCGATCATTTATGAGGAAATTGCTCAATTGGAGAAAATCCGCTCAAGCTATCCACGAAGGTGATTTGAAGCATTTTGCTCCTCAGAATGGCGTTTATAGTTATTTCAGACTCCAAGATGAGCAAAAGGTGATGGTCGTCATTAATAAGACGGATCAAAACCAGCGCATTGACCTGTCGAGGTTCGACGAGGTATTCAACGGTGCTAGCACTGCTTTAGATGTATTCACTAATGAGAGGTTACAATTGACCGACAGCCTTGAGGTGGGAGCAAAACGGCCATTGATTTTAGAAATCAAGTAAGCATATGAGGGCGATAGTATTTTTTTTCGTTCTTGTGTCACATGCGGTGACTGCACAAGAATACTATGTGGCAAAGACTGGGAAGGACACCCAACCCGGCACAGCTAAAAAACCATTTCTGACCATATCCAAAGCTGCTGAAGTGGCCCAGCCCGGAAGTACCATTATTGTACGTCAGGGCACCTACCGGGAACGCATCAATCCACCCCGAGGAGGTGCTTCTGATGAGAATCGAATCGTTTATCGGGCAGCAGAAGGTGAGAAGGTAGTAATCAAAGGGTCTGAGGTCATCAACGACTGGGTTCGATTTAAGGGCAATGTTTGGAAAGCGACCATCCCCAATGACTTTTTTGGGGTTTTTAATCCATATAAAGAACTGATCAAGGGAGATTGGTTTAGTGATAACGGTCGTGATCATCACCTTGGTGAAGTTTACCTCAATGAAGTCTCGCTATTTGAGGTAGCGCTACTTGAAAAGGTGCTCAATCCAGTAAGGAACGCTTCCGCGGTTTACCCTGACCGCACGTTATACACCTGGTATGTCGAAAGTGATGACGTGCATACCTATATCTACGCCAATTTTCAGGGAGTGAATCCTAATGAAGAGCTGGTAGAAATCAACGTGCGCAAGGCCTGCTTTTACCCCGACCATACGGGTATCGACTACATCACCATCGATGGATTCAGAATGATGCATGCCGCCACGCAATGGGCACCTCCTACGGCTGAGCAGGTAGGTCTGATCGGTACCAACTGGAGCAAGGGATGGATCATTCAAAATAATGTTATCAGTGATTCGAAGTGTTCAGGCATTACGCTAGGAAAAGATCGCGCGAGTGGACAAAATATTTGGTCAGATAACCCATCCATTGATGGGGCTACCCACTATAGTCAACTGATTAGCAAAGTTCTTCAACCGCCGTACAATTGGTCAAAAGAGACCGTAGGATCTCACACAGTAAGAAATAATACCATTTTTAATTGTGAGCAGACTGGTATTTGCGGTAGCATGGGTTGTGCCTTTAGTACTATTGAGGGCAACCATATTTATGATATTTGGAACAAACGGCAATTCAGTGGAGCAGAGATCGCGGGCATAAAATTTCATGGTCCCATAGATGCCATCATCCGGGATAATCGTATCCATGGTGGATTGAAAGGTATCTGGCTCGACTGGATGACGCAGGGCACCCAGGTCACTGGTAACCTCATCTATGACATCTATTCTGAAGACCTCTTTGTAGAGGTCAATCATGGACCTTTTTTGGTAGATAACAATCTACTGCTTTCCAACAATGTAGGATTGCTGGATGGCTCTGAAGGAGGGGCTTATGTGCATAATCTGATCGTGGGTAAGATTGTCATCGTGCAGCAGGAGCGATCCACACCTTGGAACCAGCCTCATGGGACTCAGGTCTGGGGAACTGCCATTACCAAAAATGCGGATAATCGTTTTTTCAACAACGCCTTTTATGCGATCCCGGATAGCATCACAGCTATAACACCCAATAACTGGTGGGCCAAACGGGGAAGCTACGGCCTTGGTGTGTACAATGGCTATTTCCCCATGTATGTGGAAGGCAATGCTTATTTCAATGAGGCAGAAATTTTTGACAATGAAAAAAATGCTCTGCATGCATTAAATAATGATTTGCTCGTGAATCTGGATGATAGGGGAGAAGAGGTATTTCTTACCCTTCGGATTCCAAATAGGCCTCCACCGGAAACGGGGATCATTACTTCAGAGAAGTTAGGAAGGGCAAAGGTATCCGATGCGTTATTTGAAAATCCAGATGAATCTCCGATTGTCATTGACTATGACTATTTCGGGAAACAGCGAAATATGAAAAACCCTACGATTGGACCCTTTGAAGGTCTTACCCCTGGAACAATTGAGATTAAAGTCTGGCCAAAGGAGTAGCACCTTATGTTAAAAATACAATGGACACTCCTTTTCATTATTGCGGTAGCCTGCTCAGAAAATGCCACTCAGCCTCCCAATGTCATCCTTATTTTTGCTGACGACCTGGGTTATGGCGACCTCAGCGGCTATGGATCTGAAAAGATAAAGACGCCAAATATTGACAATCTGGCTAAAGGAGGAGTCAGGTTTACGAGCTTCTACGCTTCTGCATCAGTATGCTCTCCGTCAAGAGCATCCTTGCTAACTGGCAGCTATGCTAATCGAGTGGGGATTCCGCGGGTATTGTTCCCGAATGGTTCATGGGGTTCCCAGCCCAATATTGGTCTTGATCCTGACGAAATCACCATCGCTGATATGCTTCAAAAGGAAGGCTATGAAACTGCCATGGCTGGTAAATGGCATTTGGGACATTTACCAATGTTCTTACCCACACATCAGGGATTCAATCAATATTTAGGGGTGCCATACAGCAATGACATGACCATCAGCCCGGACATGACGCTGGCCGAAAATATCAACCTAAGGGAAGGAGTTAAGCCGGAGGAAATAGCGACTTTTTACCAGCAGGATTATAGTTTAAGAAGGTTGAAAACCCCGCTGATGCGCAACGACGAGGTGGTTGAATTCCCAGCAGACCAAACCACTTTGACTAGTAGGTATACTGACTTTAGTGTTGAATTTATCAATGAAAATGCGAATAAGAATCCTTTTTTCCTCTATCTGGCGCATTCAATGCCACATGTGCCGATCTATGCTTCCGACACATTTAGCGGTAAGTCACAAGGTGGTCTTTATGGAGATGTTATCGAAGAAATCGACTGGTCGCTTGGTCAAATCGTACGTGCATTAGAGTCAAACGGGATACTTGACAACACACTGGTCATTTTTACCTCTGATAACGGTCCATGGCTGTCTTATGGCAATCACGGCGGGAAGGCAGGAGCACTTCGAGGAGGAAAGTTTGATGTGTGGGAGGGTGGCTTTAGAGTCCCCGCGATCATGTCCATGCCAGGAACTATTCGCGAAGGAGTAGTGAATGATGAGACAGTTACTACCATGGATATTCTACCTACGATAGCGGCACTGGCAGATGCTCCACTACCCGCCAACAAAATCGATGGTATGAATATTTTACCGCTGCTTGAGGGGGGTGCTATGCCCGACTTGAATGAGCGGTACTTCTATTACTATAAAGATACAAGCCTACTTGCTGTCCGAAAGGGCGTCTGGAAGTATGTAGTTGCTCATCAAGGAGCTGAGGTGATTGAGCCTGGACTAGATGGAAGAGACGGGATTACAGATTATAATGTAGCCATTCCAGAAGCAATTTATCATCTGGGTGACGATCTCGGTGAAACTACGAACCTCCTTGGTAAATATCCTGAAATCGCTTTGTCATTTGAGCAAGCAGGTCAAGCATTTGATAGATCATTAAAGGCAGAGGCGAGACCTACCGGAATAGACACGACTTATCAAATGAAGAAGTAGATGTACTTATATATACGAGCCATGAAAATTAAAATATTTTTGATTACCGCGTTGCTTCTCTTCAGTACGCGCCTGCTATCTCAACCATACTTTCAGGAAACCAGCCCGGAAACGCAGGGTCTCTCCTCGGAAGCCATACTGACCTTTATTGAAAGGCTTGAAAAAGAAGTGGATGCGGTTCACAGTTTTATGATCCTGCGCAATGGCCAACTTGTTTCGAAAGGCTGGTGGGAACCTTTTGGTTCGGATACCCCACATGTAATGCATTCGCTCAGCAAAAGTTTTACCTCTACGGCCATAGGCTTTGCCGTTCAGGAAGAGCTGATATCGCTTGACGATTTGGTGATCTCTTTCTTTCCTGATAAGGCTCCAGCAGCACCCACATGGCACTGGAATGAAATGCGTGTGCGTGATCTTCTCACGATGAGTACAGGTCATTTGGAAGAACCTTGGGCAAGAGATGCTGAAGACTGGGTAAGGTATTTCCTGGAATCAGAGGTAGGATGGATGCCAGGCGCCATTTTCAAATACAACAGCATGGCCACCTTTATGCTATCTGCTATCATTACCGAAGTAACAGGAGAGAAGTTGGTCGATTATCTTCATCCAAGATTATTTCAGCCTCTGGGTATCAAAAAGCCCGACTGGGATGAAGACCCCACAGGCATCAATACTGGCGGTTGGGGATTGCGCATTACTACTGAGGCAATAGCCAAATTGGGGCAATTCTACCTCCAAAAGGGCAAGTGGGAAGGAGAGCAACTGCTTTCCGAGGCTTGGGTGGACATGGCTACCTCCAAGCAGGCATCAAACGGTAGTAACCCCAATAATGACTGGACACAAGGGTATGGTTTCCAATTCTGGAGATGTAGGCACAATGCCTATCGTGGCGATGGTGCCATGGGCCAGTTTTGCATTGTCATGCCTGATCAGCAGGCTGTAGTGGCCATTACCTCGGGCGTCAATGATATGGGTGGGGTTATGAATATAGTCTGGGAGACGTTGTTGCCAGCCATGAAGAAAGCGTCCTTGTCATCGGATTCCGAATCCTATGAGAAGTTGAAAAATAAAACAGAAACGCTCGCATTAAAAACCGTAGAAGGTGAAAGTCGGACCTCTATTTCCAGAAAAGTATCGACGACTTATCAAATGGAGGAAAACAATGCAGGCTTAACAGCAATAACGCTTGACGTTCACGGTGCTCGGCCATCAGTTGTGTTTCATATGGGTGACAATACTGAGACTGTCGACATTGGATGGGGTACTTATCTTAAAAGTGAAGTAGTCGATTATCTACCCTATACAGATGGTCTGGAAAAGAAAACAGCTACAAGTGGGGCTTGGATTGAGGAGAATATCTATGAGCTAAGGGCTTACTTCTATGAATCTCCGGCCAGGGTGACCTACACTTTGACCTTTGCCGAGGATGAACTCCTATTCAAGACAAATCTGGAACACGCACTATTCGGGAGAAATGATTTGGAAGTGATCAGAGGTCTAATCAAATGAAGAACGTTGCACAACATCCAATGATAATCCTGTTGCTGTGTCTTGGATTGGGTTGCACGCAGAAGGAACATGAAGTCAAGGTGACTTCCCCGGGTAGCATTAACGAATTCGTTTTAAAAAATGAACAGGGGTCATTGCGCTACGCCATCAGTCATGATGGGAATGAGATTATCCTACCGTCGAGGCTAGGTTTATTATTCAAGGATGGAAGGTCTTTGATAGTGGGGTTTCAGGTAAAAGATGTTCAATTATCGAGTTTCGATGAGACCTGGGAGCAGCCGTGGGGTGAGTCAAGATTCATCAGAAACCACTATAATCAGGCGGTGATAGCATTGGCCAATGCTCATGGAGCATTGGATCTGATCGTTAGAGCATATGATGATGGTGTGGCCTTCAGATATGATGTAAAATCATTGGAAGGCGACCGAAAAGTAGTTATTCAAGATGAAATCACTGAATTCAACCTGGCTGAGGATGCCCCATCGTGGTGGATAAAAGCGTATGATCCAAATCGGTACGAGCAATTATATCAAAATACACCTGTCTCGCAAATTGATACAGTCCACACTCCTTTCACGCTGAAATATGCCAATGGAACACATGTTAGTATTCACGAAGCGGTACTTAATGATTATGCTTCGATGCAGATTGCAGGAATAAAGCCTACAACATTGCATGTCGATCTGGCACCCTGGTCTAATGGAGACAAAGTACGTACCTCAATACCTTTTGTGACCCCATGGCGAACGATCAAAATCGCTGATAGTGCTGCCGATCTTAAGGCTTCCTTTCTCACGCTCAATTGCAACCCTCCTAATCAATCGGGGGATGTTTCCTGGATTAAGCCATCCAAATATATTGGAGTATGGTGGGGTATGATTCTTGGCAAGTGGACCTGGGGGGAAGGGTTTCGGCATGGTGCTACCACAGCAAGAGGAAAGCAATACATCGATTTTGCCGCCGATAATGGTATTGATGAAGTGTTGATCGAGGGGATTTCTACAGGATTTACAGGGCTTTTTCCGGGTGATACTGTTACCACTAATTTTGTTGAAACGACGGATGATTTTGCGCTTCAGGAAGTGCAGGGATATGCCTTGTCAAAAGGCGTCTCCCTACAGGCTTATCATGAAACGAGTGCCAGTACCCGAAATTACCTAGCTCAGATAGATGATGCTTTTACGCAAATGCAAACCTTGGGCATCCAGAAAGCTAAGATTGGACAGGTGGGTAATAGGATGGATAAAGTAGAGCATCACTATGGACAGCATGGTGTTAACTACTATCGCACCGTGCTGCAAAAGGCAGTAGAATATGAAGTGGCCGTCAATTTTCATGAGCCTATTAAGGATACCGGTGAGCGAAGAACATTTCCGAACATGCTGACCCGTGAAGGAGCACGAGGGATGGAGTACAATGCCTGGGATCATGGGAACCCACCAGCGCATGAAGCGATACTTGCCTTTACTCGTCTTTTGGAAGCACCAATGGATTTTACTCCCGGCATATTCGATCTTCAATATGAGAAGTTGGATGACTACAACGGGGATGAGTTTCCAGTGAAGTTTACCGTGATCGATCAGGGAAATGGCTATCAGTTTTTGCGATACAAAGGAGCTGAATCCATCTGGCGTAGTAAGGATATGACCTGTGATACTGCAGTAGTAAATGGAGATACCACTTACGTCTGGCGTATCACGCAACTTATGCAGCCTGGTGATTGGGAGTGGGGTGTAAGTGCTCACGATGTAGCGAGTGATAATGATAATCTATGGTTATTATCGCTACTTGATCAACCCAATGCAGTGGTTGCGGTAGCTGCGGATGGTCGTGTTTCAGGGTCAACGAATATAACTATTCCCGACCAGGGGATTGGCACCAAAAAAAGATGGAAAGCTTCTGAATATAAAGCACCTACGCTACCACGGGTAAGTACTACGCTGGCGAAGCAGTTGGCATTATATGTGGTTATCTATAGCCCAATACAAATGGCTGCTGATTTTATAGAAAACTATGAGAATCAGTCGGCTTTTCAATTTATCAAAGATGTGCCGATAGATTGGGATACCACTGTGGTTATTAATGGAGAAGTAGGGGAGTACATCACCATCGCCCGTAAGGATCGGAATAGTGAGGATTGGTATCTCGGATCTATCACTAATGAGCATGCTCGTACTTTGGACATAAATCTCTCTTTTCTAGGTGATCTTGACAATTATACAGCCGAGATATATGCTGATGGAAGAGAGGCTGATTGGGCATCAAACCCTCTCGATATTGATATTAGCCAGAAAAATATTGAGACGACTTATCAAATTGACTTAGCCCCCGGCGGAGGACATGCTGTGAGGTTTATATACCATGGAGCCAAGGTCATTGAATGATTTTTCAAGCCTTCAATAGACTTAGACATCTTACGAGACTAAAATCAAGAATAGAATGAGAATAGCAGTATTATTTCTTTTGATCTATAGTTTTCACTATCAGGCCGAGGGACAATCTTATTATGAGATTTCTGAAAAAGAATTGAAAGACAAAATTTCAGGCTACTGGATTGGTCAGCTGGTAGGCAACTATATGGGCTGGCCTTTTGAGTTTATGTATAACGATGGTAAGCCTATTCCGATACTTATCGATCGGTACTACACGGAAAAAGATGATACCCTTGACCTAAGGATACATACCGACCGGAGAGGTCATATCGACGTATTGGCCAATACGCTGGGAGGGGCATGGAGTGATGATGACTCTGATATTGAGTTTGTATACCTGCATGCGGTAGAGCAGTATGGATTAGACATTACTAATGCAGAGATAGCAGAGGCTTGGAAGACGCACATCAATCGCTTTATCTGGGGGAGCAACCGACAGGCTCGCCAGTTGATGGAGGAGGGGCTAATACCACCAGCCACAGGGCAGGAAGGTAATAATCAATACTGGTGGCACATAGATCCCCAGCTGGTCAACGAAATATGGAGTGTGTTCTATCCTGGTATGGTCGATAAGGCAGTACGCAAAGCGGATATAGGAGCCCATGTCATGAATGATAGCTGGGGTACCCATCCTACTTTTTTTTACGCAGCATTGTATAGTGGGGCATTTGTAGAATCAGATATTCAAAAGCTTTATCAAATGGGCATGGATGCCTTACCAGAAGATAGTCCAATGTTACCCGCACTGGAAAACCTGAGAACATGGCATCAACAAAACCCAGACTGGCGGGACACCCATCGACTCGTTTATGACAATTACTTCAAGTATCCGGTAGACACGGATGTTCATAATAATGTCAATGCGATAATTAATGGCTTATTCGGAGCTATGGCCATTCTCTATGGTGACGGGGATTTCCTGAAAACTGTAGGTATTGCCGTTAGTGCGGGACTAGATTGTGATAACCAAGCGGCTACTTGTGCTGGTTTTATTGGGGTGCTCAATGGGGTGGAGGCTATTCCAAGACACCTCACCACTGACCTGGGAGGCGGTGAAGTTTGGGCCAAACCTTTCAACAATCAATACATCAATTATTCCAGAGACCAACTGCCGAATATGACGCCTATCACTGAAATCGTTGATCGAATTTATGCTATTGCAGAAAAGGAAATCCTGGAGAACGGTGGAGAGAAGATCCTTTCTGAAGGTGGTAACACCCTCAAAATTGCATTACCATGAAAAACTTCTAAGTACTTCTCATTTCAGTCTATTTTATATTTAGCTGCTAGATGAAGGAACCAATAGTGCCACCCAATGTCCTGTGGCTGGTTGCTGAAGATCTTGGCCCTTATGTAGTCTTCCCATTTTTGTAGTTGTAGGACATTACATGGGTTAGTTGCCAATTATTTGGCCTTTATTAAACAGTAGTTGTCTGGTACATTCATGACCTGTTTAAAGCAACCTTACAGTTGAATACAAACGATTCGAATTATTCAATTGACAGCATAGTGAGAAGTGTTGGTTGCTCATCAGGGTAATTCTGAGGATATATCTGAAGATTATCAATTGGTATTGGGGGAAGAAAAGTAATGCAACGTCATTATGTAGAATATGGAAGGCAAAGAAATCGCCAGGGCTATCGCAAATAAGCTAGCTGGAAATACCAATAAATCAGATGAGATGATCATCAGCGAATGGCTGGAAGAAAGCCCTGCCAACAAGCTGATCCTTTGCGCTATCCTCAGCGACACTGAGTCCGTCGGGTCGGCGTTTGACAAAGATCAATTATTTGATCGGATAATGGGTAGGATCAATTCTAATGAAAGACAGTTCGGTCATTTGGAAGTCTATCGACCCCAAAAGAATTATGTAAGAAAATGGGTATCTGTAGCTGCTTCTCTAATACTGCTTTTATCCGTCACATTATTCATTTATAATAATTCGTCCCCAGACCAAAATCTTCAGGAGCAGCAGTCTGTCGTATTGAAAAGTAACCCTAAAGGACAGAAATCAACCGTTTTTTTGAATGATGGTTCTAAAGTCTTCCTCAATTCAGGGAGCTCTATTTCCTATTTGCAGGGGTTTACATCAACAGAACGTGTAGTTAATCTGGAAGGTGAGGCCTATTTCATTGTCGCGCATGATGCCCGTAGGCCCTTCAGGGTTATTTCTGATGAGATTACGGTTACTGCTTTAGGTACGGAGTTTAATGTGAATTCTTTTGATAATGATATCAGAGTAGCCCTGACAGAAGGTAAAGTGGCAGTTCAAAGTAAAGAAGATTTAAAGGCAAATCTTCTTACTCCAGGATATCAAATGACATATAATGCCGAATATAAAGAATTTAGCAAAAGCCAATTTGATCTTGACGAAACCGTCGCTTGGAAAAATGGAAAGTTGGTATTTAGGGATGCCAGATTTAATGAGATCAAAGAAAGACTCGAACTATGGTATGGAGTGGAGATTAAAGCCGAACCAAGTGATTTCGTCGATTGGAGTATTACGGCTGACTTCAACAACAAATCTCTTGAAGCGGTTTTAGATGCCTTGAAGTTTGCTAAGGGAATAAATTATTCTTTGGGCCAAGGAATAATCGAGATAACAAATTAATTGAAGATGCAAGTAACGAAACTCATAAAGTGCATTTTGTTTTTGATTTTCTTGGGTATAGCGGTTCAAGCTAGAGCACAAAGTGTCACGAATATCAAGGATGTGAAAATCTCAATATCCTTGAATAATAGCGACTTAATAGCTGTATTTAGTCAACTTGAAAAAGCCTCCAATTTCAAATTTGTATATGATCAAAATGATCTTGACGATAAAACAATTCTGAATTCTAAATATAGCAATCAGTCACTCTATGAGATATTAAAGGATATTTCGTCCACCGCTCAACTGGACTTCCAACAAAACGGTTCTAATATTATGGTAAGAAAGGAACCGCTAAGGCAGCAGCGCATAACGATTGCAGAGCCAGTGAAAATAACAGGCACGGTAAAGGATGAGGCTGGTGAGGAGTTAGTGGGCCTTACCGTTCAAGTTAAAGGTACATCTTACGGAACGATTACCGATATCAATGGTAATTTCACCCTTGATATTGAAGATCCTGATGCCGTCCTGATCTTTTCGTATATCGGGTATTTAACGAAGGAAATTAAGGCAGGCAATCAATCAACTATTAATGTTGTGATGCAAGCAGACGTTGAGCAGCTAAAAGAAGTGGTCATTGTAGGTTATGGAACGCAAGTCAAGAGAAATTTATCTAGTTCGATCACCTCCGTAGATGCTGAGAAAATAAATCCGGCAGCAGTCAATTCGTTCGAAAGTGGACTACAGGGTATTGCTGCGGGGGTGCAGGTAACTACCAGTAGCGCTTTGGCTGGCTCTGCGGTAAGAATACGCGTCCGTGGTACTTCCAGCGTTAGCGCTAATAGTGAGCCGCTGTATGTGATTGATGGAATACCGCAAGAAAGTGGTGAAATCAGTACTTCCCAGCCGGGTGGTGGTGTAGGAGAGTTTAATTTACAGCAAGCCGCTAATACAAATGTTCTGGCCAGTTTGAATCCTTCGGATATCGAATCTATAGAGGTGCTCAAAGACGCCTCCGCTACGGCTATCTATGGTTCCAGAGGTGCCAACGGTGTAGTGCTCATTACGACTAAAAGTGGAGTAGTCGGTAAAACAAAAATTGACCTTAATATCTCGCACGGTATCTCCAATGTGACTAATAAAATAGACTTGCTTAATTCGGAGCAATACATACAGCTAGCTCAAAAGGCCTGGTACAACTCAGGCAATGATATCGATGAATTTTGGGAACGGAGTGGAGTTCTCGTAGATGGTTTGACACGCGAACAGGCCCTGGCTACTGATACTGATTGGGTCGATGAAACACTACAGAGGGGCCATGTACAGGATTACAACCTATCGTTTTCTGGAGGTAGTGACAAAACGACCTTTTTTATCAGCGCTAATCTACGAGATCAGGAGACGATACTACGCGGCAATGAATATCGGAGAATTGGTACCCGTGTCAACGTGGATCATAATATCTCAGATTTTGTTAAGATAGGAGGTAGAATGATGGTAACAAACGTTAATGATCAGCAGGTGCCAACGAACTGGGCCGGTGGTGTCGGTAATGTTTCCGAAATGTTGCCTATATGGCCGGTCTTCAAAGAAGATGGCACTTATTTTAATTTGACTGACGAACATCCGGTGGCTGGAGTAGACCTCAGGGATATCAATTTGAGAAGCAATCAATTTTTTGGAAATTGGTATCTCGATTTCAATGTCATTGAAGGATTAACCTTTAGAAGTGAATTTGGTACGTCACTATTGTTTAATAATGATTTTCACTTTAGAGATGGCGGTATCACTTCTCATGGAAGGTCGGTTGCATCTACAGTCAATGGCAGTAGGACTTCCTGGAATTGGAAAAATATTCTGAATTATAAAACCAGACTGAGAGATCATAATTTTGACTTTCTGTTAGCTCAGGATGCTCAGTCATTCAGCACTACAACGAATACTGTCATTGGGGATACGTTTATTAATTCCACATTACGAAACCCTCAGGATGCTGCCATCAGAAACGCCTCAAGTACTGAAAGCGAGTATTCATTCTTGTCTTTTATTGGTCGGGTGAATTACGACTTGAGGGGCAAGTACTTGGTATCATTGAGTATGCGTGGTGATGGTAGTTCAAGGTTTGCTGACGGCAATAAATGGGGATACTTCCCTGCTGTTTCGGTAGGATGGGTACTAAGCGATGAGCCCATTTTGGCGCCTTTGCAGAACACCTTTGATTTTTTAAAACTGAGGATGAGTTATGGATTGGTCGGTAATGCTGAGATCGGGGATTATGCATTTGCCTCGACCTACAGCACGTTGACCTATGATGGTAATACAGGATTGCAGATAGGAAACCTGAGCGATGATAACCTTAGTTGGGAAACTACCTCGCAGGTGGATATCGGATTGACTTGGGAAGCTCTGGGAGGTCGTATCGGAGGTGAGATCGACTACTATAAGAAGGTAACCCGAGACTTATTGCTGCCTTTTCCGGTATCGCAGATGCTCGGTGTAGGTACCGTCACGAGAAATGTCGGAAGCCTGAGCAACGAAGGGTTCGATTTTGTTCTAAATACAGTGAATATACGGACCGAGTCCTTTTCCTGGGAAAGCAATTTCAATGTCAATTACAATGAAAATGAAGTACTGAGTCTTGGGGACAATCTAATTGATGAAGGTCTTTCTTCATCAGGAGCATTTTCCTCGATATCGGTTTTCCCAGGTTATCCGGTAGGTATCACCGAAGCGGTAGAATGGATGGGCGTAGACCCCACCACAGGTCAAGATACCTATCTCAATAATGAAGGTCAGGTGCTACTGTTTGATGAAGTTATTGAGCAATACGGCAGTTTTGATAATTTCTGGAATGAAAACAGGAAACCGATGGGCAATCCATGGCCACTGTTCTCAGGCGGTATTGAAAACCGGTTCACATTTAAAAAATTCTATGCTAATGTGCTTTTCACCTTTGCTACAGGCCAGCAGTTTACAGATGGATACCAAAAGCAGCTGGTACAACCTTTCGGTGGTGAAAAAGTAAACCCTGCAACCAATATACTAGGTGCCTGGAATGCTCCGGGAGACATGGCTACTCAATCACAATTAACGACTCAAAATGTACGCTGGCCTGAATCGTCAGAATTTATTTATGATACTGATTTTCTGAGGTTGAGAGACTTCACCATAGGTTATCAAACAGCTTTGCCGAGATATGGGATCAGTAACCTCAATGTCTACACCACGCTCATGAATTTCTGGACCCTCACCAACGCACCCGATTTCTTCTGGGATCCTGAGTTCACAGGAGTAGTGCAAAGCAGGACGGCTAACAATACTGGGGCAGGTGGGGCATTTAAGCAAACCCCTCAAGCTAAATCAATCATTTTTGGACTATCAGTAAGTTTTTGATTATGGTAAGGTTCATACTTAAAACATTGTTGGTTTTCTCACTGATCGCATGTGAAGAGGATTTTCTCGAAAGGCAACCTCCTATAGGACTGACGGAAGACAAGCTAGTCGATATCGAATCGATGCAGGCATTGATATATGGTGCTTATGGGCAGGTTAGGCCTTTTGTGCATCAGCCGGCACTGTATGGTGCAGGTATGATGAGGGATGTGGTCAATAGAGTTAGGGGCGAATACGACCAGTTCTACGATCATGAGGTATCCCAAAACATGACTTCATGGATGTACAGTGCCGGATACGGTGCGCTAGCCGCACTAAATACGGTTGCCGTGAGTGATATGGAGTCTATGGCGGGAACTGAAGATCAGAAAAATGCAATTCGTGGCGATATGCATTTTCTGCGCGCCTTGATCTACTTCGAGCTTAACAACTACTTTACTTTACCATCGACAGGCTACAGCGTACCTCTTGTGCTTGAGCCACTAGGGACGGATGATATAGTAGAAACAGCCACCTCTGATGAAGTAAAAGCACAGGTAGAGGCAGACATAGAGGCAGCAAGACAATTTTTTCAAAATGTTGATGGGGAGGCTGACTATTGGGCCGCTACAGCCCTGGCTGCCAGGGTGTATTTCTATCACGAGAAATATGATCTGGCTTACCAGAGGGCTGATGAGGTAATCACAAGTGGTAATTTCTCTTTAGATAATGAGGTCACTGCACCTTTCGCGCCGGATGCCAGTTCTGCTGAAAATATATTTATGCTCATATTCAATAATGTAGACGGTACGGGCGCTTCACCATCCTCTCGGATTTGGGAAGCTTATCAGAGTGACCCACTCAATGGTTTCTATAGTGTCAACCCCAATGGAGGTGATGCGGCTATCTTTTTGGATCAAAATGATGCCAGGTACCATAGTTTTTATGAGGAAGATGGTCCTCTGATCTACATGAGCGGCAAGTACCCCACCGAACAGATGAATTATCGCTACATACGGTTGGCCGAGATGTACCTGACAAGGGCTGAGTCTAATGTGATGGTCAATAACTCAGTATCTCCTCAAGATGTAGATGATCTCAACCATGTTAGGATAAGGTCGTCACCAGATGATGTCCTCAATGGTACTCCTTCCCTGGATGAGATGATGGAGGAGTTATATATGGAAAGGACCAGGGAGTTGGCGTTTGAGTTGGGTGATCATTTCTTAAATACCAAGCGATTACGAAGAGGTATTATCAAAATCCCATCGGAGGGTACCGGCTTCAAGTCATATGAAGAGTATAGTGACCTGCTTGTGTTTCCTTTTCCGCAGATCGAAATCGACGTGCATGGGCTTACCAGAAGAAGATAATATGAGAACAATTCTAAATATAGTTTCGGTTTTCCTGCTTTTTCACCTTTTGGCCTGCGATGACGAACCGGTCAATGAAGCTTTGTTGATGCAAAACCCGATTATCGTAGATGGGGATTGGGCATTGAACAAAGTCTATCAAAACGAGCTCGATATTACCGATCGTATCGGCCTAAATACGTTCATGCTGACGCTGAACTACGACGGAGATCAGCCTTCAACTTTTAGCATTACCACAGATAAGAGGTATCCTTTCATTATGGGAGAGACCTCAGGGGCGTGGACTTTTGATAATAACAGTTTCCCCAATGCGATGCATTTTGTCACGGGAGATACGGCTACTACGGAACTGGCCACTCCATTATTCCCAGAGAACAACTCCAGTTTACGCTTAGCCTTCAATCTGGGGTGCAGCGATAATAATTATGTCTTTGTATTTGGAAAGGAGGCCACAGAATGAAATTTCCGAATTTTAAAAACTATAAACACAGACGAATAGCAAAGACTGTTTTAATTGCCACTACTTGGGCATTTATTTTCACTCAGTGTTTTAATATCACCGAGGTAGAGCAGCCTATTGCGGCCAATGCAGGTGAAATGATGACCATTGTGGTCAATGCGGAAGTACTCGAAGATCTAAATAATCCTGGTGCTAATCCGGGTGGCAGTGAATTGGTTTTTGGTTTTATGGCCCCAAAATCCTGGAATGTAGCCGAAAATGCGACCGTCACCGTAAATAGCAGTCCCTTTAGTCAACAGCTAGTGCTGATGAACCCTGAAGAAATACAACCCAATAGCGATCCTGCCGTCCCCTGGGTGGAGGACCTTGAAAATAGGGTGGGCTTTGGTGCCAACTATGGTGAGATGGAATGGGTCATGTACGAGGCTACTGAACCATATCAGCCGCAGTTTCCAGAACTCCCTTTGCGTGGTACGATCACCGTGGAGGTGGTCGTGGGTGCAGATAACCTCATCACGCAGCTAGGTTACTTCATTGGCGATAACGAATGGGGTATCTGGGATTTTAATGACAATTTCGACTTCTTTTTTACCGATTGCATGGAAGTGATCAATGGTCAGGGAGAAATAATTGATCTATGCGGAGACCCTCCAGGGCCATCTACCGTGGAGATTACACCCTCGACTTTTGGGTGGAATGACATACTCCATGTCCGGTTTGATGCTTCGTCGGGTGAAGGAGGCGAACCTACTCGACTGGCGGGTGCCAGTAGCGTGTTTTGGTGTGCAACAGCACTACTCCAAGATGGAAGCACCATTGATATATGTACACCTTCTGACGTTAATTCCATGGCATTTGAAGGCAATGATATCTGGTCGCTTACACTCTGGCCAGCAGATTTTTTTGAACTAGAAGATGCTAATGAAATCGTCTCAGTATCCTATAATTTCACCAATGACGCTCAAAACATTGTAGTGACTGACCCATCCACTGGTGCTGATTTTTTCTTACAGTCAAATTGTAATTAACAGATAAATGAGACTATTGATTTTGTTGATGCTGTTACCGTTGCTTGCCTTAGGTCAGCTCAAGACATTTATTAATCCAATATTGCCAGGTGCCCATCCTGATCCTTCCATAACTAAGGCGGGGGACTATTTTTATATAGTCAATTCCTCGTTTGAGTACTTTCCCGGCCTGCCGATACACAGGAGTGAGGATTTGGTTAACTGGGAACTCATTGGATATGGGTTGCATAGAGAGGATCAATGTACGGGAACCAATAATCTCGTCGATGTACAAGGAAACGGTGGCATCCATGCTCCGACCATAAGATACCACGAGGGCACTTTTTATATCGTTACCACGAATATCTATAGTCCGACTGATGGTGGAGAGACCCAATTCATCAATTTCATCATCACAGCTACTGATCCTGCTGGCCCATGGTCTGACCCTTATATAATAGAAGGTGCACCTGGTATTGACCCAGACTTATTCTTTGATGATGACGGCAAAGTCTACTTTGTAGGCACTCATGACACGGGCGATATGAATAAAAATGGTATTGGTGAAATTTGGATTCAGGAACTCGACCTCAATAATTGGCAACTCACCGGAGATCGCACTACCATCTGGGGAGGTGCATGTGGTGGCTGCTGCGTTGAGGGACCGCATATGTATAAAAAAGACGGAGTTTACTACATCATGGTGGCTGAAGGAGGCACTTCGTTCAATCATGCGGTCATGATAGCTGCGAGCAAAAATATTACCGGGCCATTTGAGTCCAGTCCGAGAAACCCCATACTGACCTCCAGGCATCTCTCTAAGGACAACTGGGTGCATAGTACAGGGCATGCCGATCTGGTAGAGCTAGACGATGGTAGATGGTACATGGTGGCCTTAGGCATTAGAGGTGACGAAGGTCGTGGGTCTAATATGGGTAGAGAAACCCATCTCATTCCTGTATCATGGGAGGAGTCTACGGTTAAATGGGAAGAAGTTAGCGAGGGTAACTGGCAACCGGTAACCTTTATGTTTCCCATTGGAGCACCAGAAACTGGTAAGGTAGAACGAATCAACCCCTTACCCTTTGAAAATAAGGTACAGTATCGCAATGATGCATTTACGGATAATTTCGATGCAGCAGAACTAGACATTGCATGGAACTTCAGAAGAGTTCCACGTCCGGATACTTATTCGCTAACTGATCGACCGGGTTATCTGAGAATGTTTGCCCAGCCGACCGTTATATCTTCAAGAGAGCGGTATAGCCTAACCGGATTTCGCCAACGTGAAAGTGACTTTGAGTATCAAGCAAGTATGAGCTTTGATCCTAAAAAAACTGATCTGGAAGCTGGGGTGAGCGTTTTCCAAAAGGACGATAATTATGTGAATTTCACGATAGTGAAAAATAGCGAAGGCTATGTTCTGAAGGTTTATTATACCAAAAATGAAGTGAAGCCTCGGACCATTAAAGAGTTGAAAGTCTCAGGATATAGTGGTGAGATTATTTTCAAAGTTACTTCTCTGGATAGTGAATATACATACGCTTACTCGCTTGATGATGGCCAGACTTTTAAAGAGCTGGTGCGATCCGATGCTGACCTTGTGCTCAATCAGGGATATACAGGTGCCTACCTGGGCGTATACGCAACTAGTAATGGTACTAAAGCAAAAGGGCAAGCCGATTTTGACTGGGTAAGTTACAAGGGGTATCCTAGAGATTGATTAGTCATGCGTTCATCACATATTATTGACGGCAAGGTTAGTGACGAAAACATCAATTTTTATTCTGAAAATGGATATTTGGTGGTAACGGAACTGTTTGATATAGACTACACCACCAAGCTCAAAGAGGAAGCACTTCATATCGTTAAAGGCAAACGCGGTGCTGTAGATGGTTTGCTTGAGGGTTTTGAGAAACTTTCTGATGATGAGGCACTTGCGAGCTATACGGCCATTCATTTTCCACATAAAATCTCTGATAAGATGAAAGCTTGTGCGGCATCAGAAGAGATCGTCGAGGTACTAACCACGCTTGTCAGCCCAAATGTAAAATGCCTTCAGACCATGCTCTTCATGAAGGCGCCAGGTAAAAAGGGACAAGCCTGGCACCAAGACGAGTATTATATCCCGACGAGAGACCGTTCGCTCACAGGGCTTTGGATTGCTCTAGAAGATGCAGATGTAGAAAATGGTTGCCTTTGGGTAATCCCGGGATCTCACAAAGATGGATTCATCAGAAGGAGGGTACAGAATGAAAGTCAAGAATTTGCGGACATTGATATCACCGATATTGAGCCATATAGTAAAGCCGACTTCTGTAAGGTAGAGGTGCCGGAGGGAAGCGCTGTGATTTTCAATGGCTACCTGCTCCATATGTCACTTCAAAACAAGAGTACTGATCGATTTCGCAGAGCACTTGTTGCGCACTACAGTAGTGCTGAAACTATGCTTCCATGGGACCAGGATGGCCGCATTGACCTTACTCATGACTTTCGGGATATTTTTATGATTTCGGGTGTCGATCCTTATGCTTATAAGGGAATTACAGATTTATCAAAACCTTTCGTCAGACCTGATGTGCTCAAATTTAATACTTCCCAGCATCGTAATGAATTTAAAAAGGGCAAGAAACATGCATAGATATTGTTTAAATAAAGATACTTAAGCGAGACTAACCATACCAGTCACCAATCAACGCCATGAAGGTACATTCAATGATACGTAGGCATGTAGATTATCAATAATCACAATAGGTTGCAATGCTACGCTAGATTAATTTTAACCAGCATTCAATGGTCAGTTCCAATTTAATTTATATTAATGTCATTGATTCCAATGCATCATTCCGGTTGAAAGCACACTACCAACAATCCTTGCAAGAAGCTAAGTCTAGGAAGCCCCAAATCAAGGCGACCATTAAGCGTCTCAAAAAGGTCAAACCTAAAACCCTGGATAATCAATTTCATCGGTTGCATGATGAGGCCTTTGAAGAGATTGACTGCCTTGAGTGCGCTAACTGCTGTAGCACAACGAGCCCAATCTTTACGATGAGCGATATAGAGAGGTTGGCCAAACACCTAAAATTAAAATCGCAGCAGTTCATTGATGCTTACTTGAAGGTGGATGAAGATGGTGATCATGTGCTTCAGTCTTCACCTTGTACTTTCTTGGGGGCGGACAACTACTGCTCGGTCTATGAGTACCGGCCTAGAGCTTGTCGTGAATATCCTCACACGAACCGCAAACGCATGCATCAAATACTCAAACTCACGGAAAAGAATGCTCAGGTTTGCCCAGCGGCTTATCGGATTGTAGGTAAGCTCGAAAACATTATATAAGTCTGTAATAGGAAATAAGGGGCGGACGGATTGTTCCTCAAGGATAAGGTTACAAGAAAACCGTTAAGTTTTACGGTCCGAACTTATTCACCCTGTCATTCCTGATGACGCGTAGCGGAGTTCAGGAATCCATAAGCTTGTAGAGATGTTTTGCTTTCTCTCAAGATTAGGATTTTTATTAGACTAGTATAACGTATTCATGACCTGGCGAGCATACAGATTCCGATATTTTGCTATGTAAAAACCGGAATGACGTTACCTGGAATTAGTGGTGAATCAGGTACAATTCCGATAGGAGAGAACATCAAGCAGCCTCCTCCAACAACAGCTTTATCAAATCTGTAGTCGTCACAATCCCAACCAATTGGCCATTGTCAGCCACAGGTAAGGCGTGAAAGGTTTCCTTACTTAAAATCTCCGCTACTTCTCGTATGGACTGTTGAGAAGAGACTATCACTGGTTTACCTACCATTACTTGCTCCAGACTAAGCATGTCATAGATAGCTGTATCCACATCCAGTTCATCATCACCAAAGTTGTTGACAAAGCTAAGACGCTGTAAGTCGGTCAGACTTAGGAGGCCCACGAGATTGCCTTTGTCCACGATTGGCAGGTGCTTGATCTTGTGCTTTCTGAAGAGCCGCTCAGCGGATTCTAGATTGTGCTCAGTCAACTCGATGGTAATAACGTTCTTTGTCATTACGGTAGCGATGGGTTGATCTATGTTTTTCATGGTCATCTGAGTGTTGTTTCTACCGTAAGATGGACGCAGACCGACTCATATATTATGATCATCTACTGATTTTAGGATGATATTTGGTAGGACTGCCGACTCAGATACTCAAAAAAGAAATTCGTATTCCTTTTGAGACTTTAGACCATCATAGAGCGGGTTGGATCTGAGACGGTTCAGCAGCTCTGTATCCAACTCCTGAGCAGTTGAGAGCCATTTTTCAGCTTTCTTGTAGTGGCCTTGTAGGGCCAGATAGACAGCTTGGTTGAAATGGTAAACTACAGAATCCGGATACATCAGCAGCATTATTTGATTGAGCGTAGCAGCTATTTCGAACCTGCTGTAGTCGTTGGCCTCTGTAATCATTATGTGAAAAGCTCCTCTTAGACCGTCTATGATTCGATCTGCCATGAGCGCAGTAGCCGGATCTTGAGTGCCAGACCATTTGTGTAGTTTTCGGATTTCTGTTTTCCACCATGGAAGACCGTATTCGGAAGGAACCCCTTTGAATAAATCCGCTCTCAATTGGTCTAAGGCATCCTCATATGCCTGACGTAGTTCGAGCTGTTTTTTCTGAGCGATTTGATGATCAGCTACGAGCTGCTTGATGGTCTCACTAGTCTCGAGGATTTCCATTTTATCCTTGAATTGACCTATTGGAAAATTATCAGTAGGATATAGAGACCACTGCTGCCATTGCAAATAACCCAGGTACGGATTTACGCTTAGTAGAGAGTCTGCATAATCAGTCAATGATGAATAGCCCCCAATTGATCTTTGGAGCCAAGCCAGTCCTTGCCGATAAACAGATACTGGTGGCCATTGGTGTCGGGCCGGGTAGTACACGATGGCATTTGTAATAGACAGGTCAGAGAGATACTCCTGATATCTCCCATGCTCCAGCATGTTCATATCCTTATCTCCGACGATTGCTACATAGCTGAGTGAATCCCCCTCAATTGGCAGATACTCCTTAGAGGGTGGCCAACCACCTGCTACCGCAATAACTCCAGCCAGGCCATACACTTGCTGAATAGCCGCAGCAGCACGGGCACCTCCGGAGAAGCCAGAGGTGTAGATATGATCACTTTGATATCCCATCAATGCCAATTCATTCATCATGGCATCTGCGGCATTAAGTGTGGGTTGAAAATCGCCATTCCGAGAGCCATAGGGACAAATGAGCGTATACCCGTATTGGTCAGCCAACTCACGATAGAGTGCTAGAGGAAGTGCAGCCCTGCCAACAGGTTCAAAGTACAGAATGGCTTTCTTGGGCTTTTGCGGGCCTTTCGGTACATAAAGTGCAAAGTACTCCGTAGTGTCAGATTGAGCTATCAGTGAGTCCTGAATCCCCACTTCGCCATTGAAGGAAAGACTCCAGACATATTCCGGTAGGAGCAGTAATACCAATACGCAGTAGCGAATCATGTTCAAAGAACAATTAGGCAAGAGCAATACCCAATAGCCGTGCAGTCAAAGACTATGAAAATGCAGGCATGAGTAGCTGATTTCCGATAGGGGAAATATGATACTGACTAACTAAGGATCACTCCGCTTCTAGAAAATCGATAGGTTTTACGGCGAGCGGTGATTAGCATTGACGAAAAACTAACCATATGAAAAGCTTACAACGGATAATAGCGGTATGCTGCCTGTCGGCGATGCTCGCAACAGCTGGTTGGGCGCAGGTGCCCAAGCCATCGGATGTCTTTGGGTTTGAGCCTGGAGCAGATTATAAACTGGCCATGTATGATCAAATGCTTGACTACTACAAGCGACTGGATGATGCCTCTGATCGTGTGATGATGCGAGAGATTGGCAAGTCGACCCTTGGTAAGCCGATGCTGGTGTTGTTTATCTCCAGTGAGGGAAATCTTAACAACCTGGAGAAGTATCGTAAGATCAGTGAAGACATGGCACGAGCCAGAATTGATCGTGCTACCGCAGAAAAAAATGCAATGGAAGGCAAGGCCGTCATATGGATTGATGGCGGTCTGCATGCTACCGAGGTAGCCGGTGCTCAGATGACTCCTGAGCTGGCTTATAAGGTGGTCACCGAGGAGACTCGTGAGATGAAGAAGATTCGTGATGAGGTGATCCTCATCCTCATGCCTGTGATGAACCCTGATGGTTTAGACATAGTTGCCAGCTGGTACTATGAGAACCTGGGAACTGAATATGAAGTATCCAGACCACCATGGTTGTACCATCACTATGTAGGCCATGATAACAATCGTGATTGGTTTATGAACAACATTTCAGAAAGCTACCATGTCAATGAGGTACTTTACAATGAGTGGTATCCACAGATCGTCTATAATCACCATCAGACCAGTCCTGCATGGGCAAGGATATTCATCCCACCATTCTCTAATCCTGTTAATACCAGAATTCACCCAGGAGCTACTACTGGTACCAACTTGATCGGTACGGTGATGGGCAACCGTTTTGCCATGGAGCGTATGCCTGGTGTGATCTCTCATCAGACGTTTAGCATGTGGTGGAATGGCGGTATGCGCACTGTGCCTTATTTCCACAATATGATTGGTATCCTAACGGAAACTGCACATGCTTCCCCAACACCACGTTATTACCCACCAGATTCTATTCCATCATCTATCGGTGGTAGGAGAGGTGGTATGCCATCCAATGGCACCAATATCTTCTACTCCGATCCCTGGAAAGGTGGAGAGTCCAAGTTTCGCGATGCGGTAGACTATATGTTGACAGGGTCAATGGCCGTGCTCGATATGGCCGCTGACCGTCGTGAGGAATATCTCATGAACATCTATCGCATGGGCCATGACGCCATCGAGGCGAATGTACTGGAAGATACTTACGCCTACATCATTCCTGCAGAGCAGCATGATGCGGGTGAAGCGCTCAACCTTGTGAACATCCTACGTCAGGGCGGTGTAGAGATTCATACAGCAAGGAAGGCCTTTACAGCGGGTGGTAAGTCTTATGAGGCGGGTTCTTACATCGCATATGGTGCTCAGGCTTTTAGACCCTATTTAGTTGACTTATTAGAGAAGCAGGAGTATCCTGATCAATTTCTCTACCCTGGTGGACCTCCGACACCTCCTTATGATTTGGCGGGATGGACATTGCCCATGCAAATGGGCGTGACGGTTGATAAGGTCATGGACAAATTCACCGCTTCTGCTGATCCTATAGCAACAAGAGCTGCAGTAGTCAAAGGCAAAGTCAGTGGCAAGGCCGGGTTTGGTTATGCATACGGAGGCACTGAAAATGTTGCCAACAAAGCCACGAATGTGCTCCTCAAGAAGGGTGCAAAAGTTCATAGAGTAATGGAGAATACCGGCGACCTAACCGCCGGGATGTTCATCGTGGAGGATATGGATGGCCTAAAAGAAACTGTTGCTGCAATGGCAGAAGAGCATGGGCTAGACTTCATGGGAGTGGCTGATGCACCTACCGGAAATGTCAAAGCGATCCAGCAGAAGAAAGTAGGCTTGTACAAGTCGTGGGTAGCTAACATGGATGAAGGCTGGACGCGCTGGTTGCTAACGCAATATGAGTTTGACTGGGATACTCTTCACAACGCTGATGTTCAGACAGGTGATCTATCTCAGTACAGTGCTATCATCATTCCTGATCAGGATCCGAAGGAAATTCTTAATGGACATGCGACAGGTACAATGCCGGCTCCTTACACTGGCGGTATTGGCCTTGAGGGTACCCTCAAGCTCAGCCAATATGTTAAAGGTGGGGGTACTCTCATCTGCTTTGACGGAGCGAGTGACTATGCTATTGAGCAATTTGGGCTACCACTAGAGAATACTGTAGCAGGCAAGTCGGCCAATCAGTTTTTCATCCCTGGTTCACTGATCAGAACCAACGTCAATTCCAGCCACTCATTGGCGCTAGGTACGCAGGAAGAGGTGGCCGCCTCGTTCTCCAGAAGCCGTGCGTATGAGGTGGTCCAGCGAAATACGAAAATGGAGGGTGGCACTTTGAACACCCTACCACCACCTCCAGCTCAGAGTGT
>CAYGOT010000045.1:0-36131 GCA_964351595.1 uncultured Roseivirgaceae bacterium
ATTCCAGCCTCCATACTGTGAAATGGCGTCACCAGCGGCTAGTGTCGGACAGAGCGCGACCCCCTTGGAAGCCATGAGTTCGAAAACCTCCGCCGTGCCTCCATCACCATGCTCAATAGTGTATACCCCGGCATTGACTGCCCGACGCATTCCTTCGGCTGTAGCCGCATGGGCGACCACTGGCCTGCCACTACTGGCTGCTACTTCTACGATCGTCCTGAGCTCCTCTTCACTGAAGGTCGGCATGGCTTGTCCTTGCGGACCCCATCGGTAGTCAGCATATACCTTGATGACATCTGCCCCTTTTCCAATCTGATCGCGCACGATTCTGATAAGGTCATCATGCCCATCGGCAGGCTCTGCCCCCAGCGGTACCATGACCCTATCGTGAAAGCCCTTAGGGCCATAGCTGCCGGTAGCCACAATAGCTCTACCCGCCACAATCAACCTTGGGCCGGGAATGACGCCCTTTTCTATGGCTTGCTTAACGCCTACATCTGCATACCCTGCGCCCTCTGACCCAAGGTCTCGCATTGTGGTAACACCAGCCATGAGTGATGCCTCACAGTGAACGACGGCACGAGCAACGCGCTCGGCTTCTGACTCGACAAGCACCTGATCGTTCCAATTGGTCTCGTTGTAGGGGTGGAGGAGGATGTGTGAATGGCCCTCAATCAGACCCGGCATAAGCGTGCGACCAGATAGGTCTATTTCTTTCGTGCCCTTTTGCTCCTTGTATTGACTTGATGGTCCAGTCCACTCGATTTTTTTGTCTTGAATAGCTACCCACCAGCCTTCCTTGATCTCAGTGCCATCAAAAACACGATCTGGTTTCAACAAATATCGCTGCGCCATAGTCGAGAAGGTGATCGCAACCTGTGCAATCACAATTAGAAAAAATGCTTTAGGGATGGTTGTAATACAATATTTCATGCTTGAAATCGACTAGTTGATATTGAACTAAATGACCGGAATATACGTACTTATTGGACTTACGCCGTAATTTTCAACATATGAGTGAAGAACTTCTACCGCCAGAATATAGATTCCCGTTTAAAACAAGCTTGAGTCTGAGCAATATCATTGGATATTGGCAAGCGAAAACGAACGACCCTAACCTGTTTATCGCAGGTCATGCCAAGGAAATTGTGAGGCAGCTGGAGGAGGCCCCAGAGCTTTTTAACCCAATAGAGAATCCGGCGATACTTGACAATCACCAAGACCTTGTCAACATGCTCATGTCGGCATTGGTACCACAGGCGCTGGTGGACGATATTCTTACAGCAGCCGTAGAGCCTTATGGCATGAATATATTCTACCTCACTCGGCCTATGCAAAAAATCATGGATCGTGCAGGGTCTTTCATGGGCATGCTTAAGAACATGGATCTCCAGGAGATGTACGAAAGTAAGACGATGTACGCCTATGCAACCGTAATGGAGCAGTTTTATGGTGTTTCGCTGAACCTCGACCGGCCGATCATCGCTGAAATCACTGATGAAAAGACCCGGTTGAGAAAGTACTACAAGGTAGAAATCAATCCAAGATTTTGCGAGACAGTACTACACGGTGACCTACCGGAATTATCAGATGAAACAATAAAGTACCTGATTGACAATCTTTTTAACGTGGATGTCTGGAAGGAGCACCTGCCTCCACATCTGTTCGAATTTCGCGGGTTTGCTATGTATAGCATGGTGGACGTCACCAGACAGGAAGTGGTTTCTTCCATAAAAGAGCTCCTTCTTAAGAAAGATAGTATCGTCAATCAGGAGAGCTTTTTCGCCCTTCAGGAGAAACTTCAGTCTTTACTGCAAATTAATAATCTGACGCTTGGTATCTCTGGTTACCAAAAGAACAAGCGTTCATTTGTCAATTTTGGCAAAAAGGTTTGTCGGAGTATAGTAATGGATGCAGGTGAAGGCCTGGTCTGTGAAAACGCGCAGGGAGAGATGTACGACTATTTTTCAGCTAACAAGAAGGCCAGAATCATAGAAGACCTTTCGAAATCAGACGACATGGATGGTTTTGAGGAGATTCTCATGGCTGAAGGTATCATGAATCTTGTACTTGCCCCGCTATTTTATGATAATGAATTTATCGGCATGTTAGAGCTGGGTAGCCCCAAGGCCGGGGACCTCAATATGTTCGCGGTATCCAAAGTCGAAGAGATATTACCCTTATTCGCGGTAGCGGTAAAACGAAGTGCGGAAGAGCTAGAAAGCAGGGTGCAGGCTGTCATCAAAGAAAAATATACCTCTATCCACCCTACCGTGGAATGGAAGTTTATCAACGCCGCGTACGACTATTTGGAAAAAGAGGAGCAGGGAGAGTCGCCTGAGCCTTCTCAGATTGTTTTTGAAAATGTATATCCACTTTACGGAGCTTCTGACATTCGTAATTCCAGCACCGAGCGGAATAAGGCTATTCTTTCGGATCTACGGAAGCAACTACGCCTGGCAAGCAAAGTGCTCGACAAGGGTTTCGAGATCAATCAGCTTCCGGTAATCAATGAGGTGCAATACCGACTGGATAAGCAAATTGCCAAGATCAAAAGGGGCTTACTGACAGGGGACGAAGTAGCCGCGCTGGATTTTCTGAGAGAAGAGGTGGAGCCCATCTTGCGCAATCTGGAGGAAAATCATCCGGACTTCAAGGCTGTGACATCTGCCTATTGGAATGAGTTGGACCCGAAACTCAATGTTGTATATGAATCAAGAAAGGCGTTCGAGGAGAGCCTGACTCAAATCAATGATGCCGTGGGCGCCATCATAGATAGAGAGGAAGAAATCGCACAAAAGATGCATCCTCACTTTTTTGAGAAGTACAAAACTGATGGCGTAGAGTACAACATCTACATCGGTGAAGCCCTGGCGGAAACACAGAAGTTTGATGACTTTTACCTTAGAAATTTACGTCTCTGGCAGTTGATTACGACTTGCGAAATTGCACGACAAACGTCCAGGATCATACCTGAGTTGAGCTTGCCGCTTGAAACTACCCATCTCATACTTGTACATAGTTCGCCTCTGGCCATTAAGTTTAGGATGGATGAAAAGCAGTTTGACGTAGATGGCGCGTACAACATTCGCTATGAGATCGTCAAAAAGCGAATTGACAAAGCGCTGATCAGGAATACCGACGAACGCCTGACTCAGCCTGGAAAAATAGCCATTGTTTACAGTCAGGAAAAGGACGCTGTAGAGTACACCCAATACCTGGAGTACCTACACAACAAAGGCTATCTTGAGGATGGTATAGAGCATCTGGAGTTGGAAGAGCTGCAGGGCGTGAGCGGATTGAGGGCACTCAGGGTGAAAGTTGTAGATTCTTCAAAAAGTGTAATTGGAGAGCTCGAAAGGCTGATTCAACAGTCTTAACGTTTTCTGACCCACTGGACAAATTTGAAAATTACGGGATCACTCAATAGCTTTTCAAGACTATTGAGCTCCCTACCCAAGTGCTTTTCACTATAATGCTTGTGGATGAACAAGTGGCAGTCCCTGCATATGTCAATGCCTTCATCAAAAGCAGCTCTTTCAAAGTTCTTTTTGAACCATTTGTTGGTGCGGGTGGTGCGGGGTATCAAATGGTGAAATGTCAGTGGCTTTTCCCTTTCGCACATTGCGCATTCTCCAAATTTACCGGCTCCTCTACCCATGGGTGATTAGAGTTCATCCATTACCTGAAAGCGAGCGAATAGCTCTTCGCTGTACCACTGGCGATCTCTGGTCTTGGTGATCACTTCTTTGTGTAGCCTGCTTTTATAGGCGTACGCCTTCATATCATCGAGGCTATTCCAAATACTAAAAGTCGCTTGCTGCACCAGCGGCCATTCTCCTATACCTACTGAAAGCCTGAGACCAGGTTGATTTTCAATGGATTTACTCACAGAAGGCACATGACTCCAAAACTCCAATAGCCTTTTAAAACTGATAGTGGCCCGAGTGACCACAGCCCAAGGCCTGGCCTTTTCTATTGGTTCCTGATAGGTAAATGGTTCAAGCCTATCCCACAACCCATGGCCGTGCACAGGCCTCAAAAAGAAAACCTGTCTGTCGGCTGACCTGTCTGCATATACATCCTGAAATGTGTTATCTGCAAAAAACGCTCTCGCTGCAGTTTCGTCCCGCCAGACACAAAGCATCGCATATTGCCCAAAGTTCGGGTAGATACTAAAGCCATTGCCAGCCCCTGTTCCCAGTATTTTGTAAAACTGAAGGCCCTCGACCTTTGCCAGGTCCCGATAGCCCAATTGCATTTGGGTGAACGCCCAATACTTATACTCGGAAAACTTATAGATCGCTACTGTGGTGACTTGAGTGGACGCTGTGGTCATATAGGAAATAATCGCTTGGAAAGCCAATTGTTATTGATCATCGAATTTAATTTAGACAGAACTAATCTGGTGAGATTATGATCACCAGAATTCCATTAGATCAACGCACAAATGAAAAAAGTCATTGTAGCCTCCAAAAACCCTGTTAAGATCAACTGTGTACAAGAAGTGCTGACCTTGGCCTTTCCTTTGGATGATTTTGCATTTGAAGGAGTGAGCGTCTCCTCAGGGGTTGGTGATCAGCCCATGACAGATGACGAAACGCTGCAAGGTGCAATCAATCGCGCATCGAACGCCCAAAATCTTCATCAAGGTGATTTTCACATTGGAATTGAGGGAGGGGTTTCTGATGATGGCAAGGTAATGACGGCCTTTGCCTGGGTCGTGATATTATCTGATGGTAAGGTGGGCAAGGCTCGGACGTCTACTTTTGAGCTGCCGCAAAAAATTGCTCAACTGGTTCGTCTGGGCGTAGAGCTGGGACATGCTGATGATCAGGTATTCAGGCGTGATAACTCAAAACAAAAGGATGGAGCGGTCGGAATATTAACCAATGGGATTCTTGACCGGACGGAATATTATAAACAGGCTGTATTGCTTGCTCTTATTCCTACGCTGAATTCAGAGCTATACTAGCGTTTAGCTGCAGCAAGATTGTTATCGATGTAGTTTCTCAAGCCCTCTTGCCAGGTTGCTCCTGCATCCCACTCATCGCCAAGGTATACATTGCCACTAATGGTGTGCTGGATGTAGTATTTGTGCACTGGCTGATCCGCGGGAAACTTGTTTGCGATGGGCTTACCATCAACGGTGTGGATGCTAATGTAGTGTGTCTCATTTCGCGATAGCTCATAGTCGAGCATCTTGCGTAGCGTCTTGCCCCGAGCATGTACACCCATCAGCAAAAACTGAAAGCCATTGGAAAAATAAAACCTGCCGTCTTCGCGATAGGGTACAAGATCATATTTGTATGGATAAGTAGACATGAGTTGTCTCAGCTCTCGGTTGTTGCTGGCCACCTTCATATTATACGCATTAATCTCTCGCATTATATTTTGAGGGACTAGCTCAGGCTTCTTCACTTCAATAGAATCAAATAACGGAATGGCAAGCTTCTCAATACGGATGTCTGTCGAATAAACAGGGAAACGACGCTTTTCCAGCAATTGCGTGTCATCAAAGAACTCAGGGAAGTCGGCGATTAGGAAATTCTGGAAAGGAATATCAGCCCTTAGTATGTCCTGGCCAAGGATACGCACCATATCCCGAAGCTCGTGACCTTCTATCATCCAGGCAGATTGACCATTTGCGAAGGGGCTTTTTTCAGTGTCATAGGAGGTAATCTTGATGGCAAAGTCCGTAGCGGCCGTATCCGGAAAGTAGTCGAACAGTATCACATTTTGTATGTTCCGCTGATTGAGCATGTCGGTGAAATTCGCGGTAGCCGTACGCCCAGCCTTGAAGTCCTGCCAGTAGAAATAAGCCACAGGGTCGACTTTCACATTAACCAAAAACTTATGTAGCTCGATCGCCTTTTCTCTCCATTCCCCGGAGATCAATTGCTCGGGCCCTGTGTTGATCATGACCACCGAGCGGGAAGAGATCAATGTTTCGGGTAACTGTTGATCCCTTTGTAAATAGGCGCCTCCATAGTCTTCCAAAAACACCATGTCCTGCGCTGAAAGCAGGATGGGAAAAAGTAAAAAAAGAAAGATGCTTATTTTGATCAATAACTTCGAGCCAAAGTGGTATGAGTCGTCCACAAAAACTTGTTGGTTACAGGTACTTGGGTTGGGGTTTTTAAATCCCACTTTGTGGGTAAATTGCGGGTGAGGCATATCCTTCGATGAACGAAAATCTCCATTATTTAAGTGTCTAAATTTATCAATAAATATTTCCTCCGCGTCTTTAGCGTCCTAATTTTCATTGGGCTGTACCCATGTAGCCTTACGCTGGCGCAAAGTGATTCGACCAGATTGCTCTCGACGTTGGAACAACTCTGCACTGAAGTGGCGGGAGGTCGCAAACCTGGCACAGAGGGCCACCGATGGGCGCGAGATTTTATTCTTGATGAGTTTAAGAGTATCGGTTTGCAACCTGTCGGAGAGAGTTTTCTTCAAAGCTCCCATGCCCGTAATGGGCTCAGGCTGCATAATATACACGGGATGATCCGCGGGAAAACTGATCGCTACATGCTTGTCACTGCCCATTATGACCATTTAGGAGAAACAGACGGTGGTCTTTACTATGGCTGTGATGATAATGCCTCCGGCGTAGCAACCATGCTGGAAATTGCCCACTACTATGCAGATAATACTCCGGAGCATTCACTTATATTCATTGCCTTTGACATGGAAGAACTGGGCTTGCTAGGCGCAGAGCATTGGGTCAACCACCCACCAGTGCTACTAAAAAAGATAGACCTAATCCTGAATATGGACATGGTGAGCAAAAATGATAAAAATGAAATCTTCGCTTCAGGTACTTTCCATCATCCGAAATTGAAGCCGCCGGTACAGGCCGCAGCGAAAGGGTTCGAGCGTCTTTCGGTAAAATTTGGGCATGACAAAGCCAAAACAAGAGATCAAGACTGGACCTACTCATCAGATCACGGCCCGTTTTATTCCAAAGGGGTGCCTTATTTATACTTTGGCGTAGAGGATCATCCACATTATCACCAGCCTACGGACACCTTTGAGCGCACCAATTTCTCTTTTTATTGGCAGGTGACTAACTTCCTGATAGCGACTGTTGAACAACTCGATAAATATCTAGCGAATGAGTGAGCCAAAACGATGTGGGTGGGTAGAGAATACGTTTGATCTCTACTATCAGTACCATGACAAAGAATGGGGAGTGCCCGTTCACGATGAAAAGAAGCATTATGAGTTTCTCATCCTGGAAGGTGCTCAAGCGGGTCTAAGTTGGAGCACAATACTCAACAAAAGAGAAGGCTATCGTGAAGCCTTTGCAGATTTCGACCCGGTCGAGGTGGCTCGGTTTACCGAATCTCAAATTGAGGGCGCCCTGCTAAATCCCCGAATTATTCGCAACAAGCTGAAGGTGCGTTCTGCGGTGACTAACGCTCAGCGGTTTCTGGAGGTGCAGAAGGAGTTTGGTAGTTTCGACAAGTACATCTGGTCTTTTGTCGATGGAACACCAATCATCAACCATTGGAGATCTATGTCAGAAGTGCCCGTTACGACATTTATTTCTGATAAGCTCAGCAAAGATTTGAAAAAACGAGGGTTCAAGTTCGTGGGCAGCACGATCATCTATGCGCATATGCAGGCCATCGGCATGGTCAATGACCATACAGTTGACTGCTTCAGACACAAAGAATTACTATGAAAGGACTACTGGTTATCACAATGCTCCTCTTAATGGCTGCTGGTTGCAAAAAGGAAGACACTATTGAGTGTATCGACCAAAGCAAAATCAATCCGACGGCCATCTGTACGATGGATTATACCCCCGTATGTGGCTGTGACGGTAAGACTTACAGCAACGCTTGTGCAGCTGAAAACAATGGGGTGACTTCCTGGGTCGAGGGCGAGTGTAGTTAAGCCCGTATTAGCGGCACTAGGTGGAGGATCATTGCTCACTTAAAAGGCAGATTCCCCAAATCGACATTGCCGCCGGTGATGATGATGCCCACTTTCTTACCAGCAAAAACCTTTGGGTGCTTGAGTACAGCAGCTACGGGTACCGCGCATGAAGGCTCTATAATGATCTTCATCCGCTCCCAGATCATGCGCATGGCATCAATTATTTCCTGCTCACTGACTGTATAGATTGCCTTCGCGTGCTCCTTGATGATCTCAAAGTTGCGCGCCCCAAGGGAGGTCTTCAACCCATCGGCGATAGTATCTGGATTCTTTACCGGAATCAATTTCCCTTTGGTGAAAGACTCCCAGGCATCATTGGCGTTTTCCGGTTCAGCCAGAATGATATCTGTATTGGGACTCAGATAATTTACCGCTAGGGCCGTACCCGCTGCAAGACCTCCTCCACCTACGGGCGTCATCATGATGTCAAGGTCAGGATGCTCCTCGATAAATTCTTTAGCTGCGGTCGCCTGACCGGCAATTATGCCGTAGTTATCAAACGGATGCACAAATATGGCCCCCGTCTCAGCTACCACCTTATCGCACGTTTCCTGCCGAGCCTTCTCGTTGGGCTCACAAAAAATTATCTCCGCTCCATAGCCTGCAACCGCTTTCTTCTTTACTTCCGGCGCATTCTTCGGCATGACAATATACGCTTTGGTGCCTGCCAGCTTCGAAGCGAGTGCTACCGCCTGGGCATGGTTACCGGAGCTGTGTGTCGCAAAGCCATTGACCCGTTCTTCTGGACGGTACGACATGATGACGTTAGTCGCCCCGCGCATTTTAAAAGCGCCAATCTTCTGGAAGTTCTCACACTTGAAGAAAATTTTCGCGCCAGCAATCTCATCCACGCTGTGAGAAGTCAGAACGGGTGTGTGAATGATGTAACTACTGATACGCTGATGCGCTCGCTTGATATCACTTAGGCTGGGAATCTTTTCTACACTCATAATGCAAATGTTGGTAAAAGGCTTGGTATGCACAATGCCTTTTTGATGAGTTCACTATTTGATAATCAGAGCAATTAAGCTATGCGCTTAAAATATCCTTTTCCAGAAAAGAGGGAGAACAAGGGCACAACCTATCGGCTACACGCTAGTCTTAGTAGATCCCAATATAGATACCATCTTCGCGCGTCTCGATGGCATAAACTTCCAAATCATCGCATCTGTTCTCCGCTTCCTGACCGTTGGAGAGTTTGAATCGGTAATAGTGTAGCGGGCAGATAATTTCCCCAAAGCCATTGAGTCGACCATCACCGAGTGAAGCTTTCATATGAGGGCACTGGTCATTGACGGCCCACAGTGCTTTGCGATAGCGGATAAGGCTCACTTTGATCCCATCCACGGTAGCGCGACGGATACCTGCTTCAGGGATAGCTTTTTCGGCAGCCGCCCAATTGTCAAACAGTTTGTGCCATGTTATCATCAGTCATGATATTAATACATTTATCCACTTGGAGTCATTCTAACAACCAACCCACTTTTTAGCCACGCTCTCAATTACATTTGCTTCTTGAATTGGCACTACTATATTGATGTCCTTTTTTCCATGCATCTTAATAGTCCATATTGATTCTGTCTCTGGGTTTTCTGTCCATAAGGTGAAGTCTCTTTCGAACCCTTGAATATCAGAGGTGATATCTACTTCCGTAGGGAGGATCCCTTTGAGAAGTATTGCTGAGTTAGCTCCAAGCCTAACCTTAGATCTTCCAACAGGGCTAAATAACAGGTTAAGCCAGATAAGCGCAAGAAAAGCGAGCAATATCCAAGTTATGACATAGGCTGATGTTGGCAAGCTCCAGCGGTTATAAAGAGTCTCTGAGCTACCGACCCCCGGAATCATAGCACCCAACCCAGAAACTAACAGAATCAAAACAATCCATTGGCTGAGTTTTCTGATGTTATTATTCAATACACTATGAACCCTGAATTCCATACTTCGAATCAACAGTGGTAATTTAAATGTTTACTGAATCTGTGACGTATGACCAAGAAGTTCTTAATCATCAATTATTCTATCCGGATATTAAACGTCTGATTAGAAAACATTCTCACTTAACTCCCTCTTCTAATTTTTGATAATTCTCTCCCTCTGAATGTCATTTTGCCATAAGTTAGCCACTCGTTAAACTCTCTTAAGATGAAATGTCAGCGCGATAAGTTTATGCTCCCCAGAAAAATCGCTTACCTCAACTGTGCGTACATGTCGCCAATGATGAAAAAAGTGGAGAAGGCAGGCGTCAAAGGCATACAAATGAAGCGCAAGCCTTATCAGGTAGGACCAGATGACTTCTTCCATGATACCGAGACGCTGCGGGCGATGTATGCGGAGGTGATTAACGCTCCTGATCCTAATCGAATCGTGGTGATTCCATCGGTATCGTACGGCATGGCTAATGTTGCCAACAACGTGAAATTGAAGAAAGGGGATAAAATCATCGTCATCGGAGAGCAGTTTCCCAGCAATGTCTATCCCTGGATGGCCGCTTGTAAGGCTGCTGGAGCTAAGCTACAGATTGTCCAGCCACCGACCGGAAATGAGTCACGTGGGGAGCAGTGGAATGCCGACATACTTGCAGCAATTGACGATAATACGAAGCTCATAGCGCTAGGGCATGTGCATTGGGCAGACGGTACTCGGTTTGATTTGAAGGCTATTCGTGCAAAAACCAAAGAAGTCGATGCGCTGATGGTGATCGATGGGACACAGTCTGTAGGGGCATTACCTTTTGATGTTCAGGAGTTTGAGCCTGATGCACTAGTCTGCGCTGGATACAAATGGCTCATGGGACCGTACAGCATAGGCTTGGCTTACTACGGCTCAGCTTTCGACGAGGGGGCCCCTATCGAAGACAACTGGATCAATCGATTTGAGAGTGAGAACTTTGCCAATCTGGTTAACTATCAGGAGGGCTATCAGCCCGGTGCATTGCGCTATGAGGTCGGAGAGCATAGCAACTTTGTGCTGCTTCCGATGATGCTACAAGCGGTAAAGCAGATCAGGAGATGGGGGGTGGAAAATATCCAGAGTTATTGCCGAAACTTGTCTGCGCCTTTCCTCGAAGAAATCAAGTCATTGGGATACCAGATGGAAGAGGAAGAATACCGATGTGCCCACCTCTTCGGCATAAGGCTCGGTGCTGAGCATAGCCTTGAGAAACTTCAGAAGTCGCTCAAGGCTAACAAAGTAAGTGTTTCTGTTCGCGGTAGCGCCATCCGCATCGCGCCCAATGTGTACAACGATGCGTTGGATTTTAAGCGATTGCTCAGAGCGCTCGATATCTAACAAGTGGTAGGACGCGCCCTTGTCGACTTGAAGACCTGCGAATTTTTAAAGCTTCGCAGGTCTTCAGCTTCACTCTTTATTTCACAACTTCCACGCCCTTCCAGAAAGCGACATATCCTTTGATATTCTTAGCTAATTCGCTTGTCTCAGGATAGTACCATGCTGCATCTTTGTTCTCTTTTCCCGACACATCGAGCGTGTAGTAACTGGCCGTGCCCTTCCATGGGCAGACGGTATGCGTGCCTGATTCCTTAAAAAGATCCTTATTGATCGACTGTGGTGGAAAATAGTGATTGCCTTCTACCACTACCGTGTCATCGCTTTCGGCTAAGACCTGTCCGTTCCAAATTGCTTTCATATCTATTGGTTTTTTAATTCAATCGATACAACGATCATTTGTTCAGTTTGGATCAAAACTTTGGTCACCCCTCTGACACTAAAAGCTACTTTGGCGCATTTTGTCAAGTAATGTCTGCTGGTCCAGCACTTCTGTAAAGTCCTGATACGGAATACCCTGCTCGAACAAGAATGCTGTCGTTAGCTTCTTCACCGCATCATGAAGTGCCTCTGGCTTGTATGGTTTTTCAAGGTATTGGTCAATGTTGGCCTTATTGATGGCTGTGATGGTATCCTGATGTGTCGCCAATCCGGTCAAAAGCATCTTCTTAGTACCATCAAATCGACCATCATCATTTACCTCAATCAGGAAATCAACGCCTGTCTTACCCGGCATGACGTGATCCGATATGATCAGGGCAATCAGCTCTCCATTACTGTCCATTTCATCCAGTAGCTCCCACGCCTCATCCGCAGACTCACATTCTTCGATGGTATAATATCGCTCAAATGACTCCAGGTCAGTCATCAAAGAGGACAACACCGTGCGCTGGTCGTCAACACATATAATGTTAATCTTTTCCATAATCGTAGGGGATTTCAATGATAAAGGAGGTTTCTCCGGGTTGACTTTTGACTGTTATCTTTCCATCATAGCTAGTGATCAATCGCTGCACAATAGAAAGGCCTAAGCCCAACCCGAACGAGAGCCCGCCGACTTTTGTAGTAAAGCTCGGTTGAAAAATTTTGGCCTTGATGTGCTTAGGGATACCCGGTCCATTGTCCCGAAGGATAATTCGAATATCCTTTTTCCTCTTTTTAGTTATCACAAGTAATGTCGGATCTGGGGTCCCGGCCTGCTGCATTGCCTCGCAGGCATTCTTAATAATGTTGATCCACACCTGTACAAACTCTCCACTATTACCATAAATCGTCGGTAATTCATCAAACTCCGTTTGTACGTTGATTGTGCGCAATGGAGAGGTGAGGATGCCCATGGCCTCTCGGATCGTCTCGTTGATCTGGAGTCCGTCTTGTCGATCCGAGCGGTTAGCACCAAGCTGCTTCACAGACTTGACCACATGGATCGCATGCTGTGCGGCCAACTGCATGTCATTGAAGGCCTTTCCGAGTTCCCAATATTGTGCGAGGTTGGTTAGCTCTGTATCGTTTTCCGATAGGATCTGATCGATTGGCAGCCCTGTGCGAGCGAGCTTTTTGGCCAGGCTTCTATCTAGTTTTCGCTTTTTCTGAAGTTCTCCGGCACGTTCACGCACCTCTGTAGTCGGCAAGGGAATGGCACGCTCCGTTCCGGATTTGTAGTATTTCTGATATTGTGGTACTCGCTCAGCGATAAGCTCCTCTATACGACCTGAAATCCAGTCTGTATTTCTCTCAAGTACCATGATGGCATTGTTCAACTCATGGGCCAGGCCGGCAGCCATCTGACCCAATGTTGCCATTTTGTCCGCTTCAAAAAGTCTGTTCGTGGTATTTCTATTCTGGATAGTGACCTCATGCGCTAGTTGCTGGCGAGCAGAAAGCTCGTGCACTACTACCTGCAGGGCATCTTCCAGCGCTTTTTGATACTTCTCCTGATCCGCCACTATCAGGCCGTCCGTTTCGATATAGGCCAATTGACAATCCGTCTGAGCGATGATGCGGGTAGCGCTTATATATGTCCTTGAGAAGAAGCTGTAGACGCCTACAAACATTCCTTTCGTACTACGAAATAGTTCGTAGTAGTTTTCGTCTTCGTCACGGACATTCCCGGTCAATGTGCCCTCCTGAATCAGGTAAAGGCGCATATTGGGTTCACCCTGATCCATCAACACCTCGTTTTTTTTGAGGGTCAGCTGCTTGGAGGGGTCATTGAAATACTCCTGAAGCAATCCGCCGATTCCAGGTTCCGTTGACATCAGAAGAAGTTAGTGATTTTCAAAGCAAACATCAGGACATAGATTCCTATAAGACCTATTAATCCGACCAACACACCGACCTTGGTCATATCCTCCGTTTTGATCAGACCTGTGGCATGCGCCAATGCGTTGGGTGGAGTGGAAATCGGCAGTGCCATACCCAAGGATGCCGCCAAGGCCACCGAGAGTATAAGCATCTTGCTTCCTCCTAATCCTTCTAAAGCAGGTAGTGCCGTTCCAAGTGCCGCTATGATGGGCAATAATAAGTTGGCAGTAGCCGTGTTGGACATGAAGTTTGCCATCAGCGTCGCTAGGACTGTGGCCGCCACCACAATGAGATAGGGTGAAAGCTCATCGAAAGCGATATTGTTGATCAGGTTGGAGGCCAATCCGGTTTTATCCAATGCCAATCCAAGAGCAATACCTCCGGACACCAGCCAGAGCACATCCCAGCTGAGTTTTTTCAGATCTTCTTTGGTGATAATACTCGTTGCTAGAAACACACCTACCGGAATAAGACCAACAACGTAGGCGTTCATACCATGAATAAAGTCAAACAGCCATAGCAGTATGGTTAAGCCAAAGGTCACATAAACAATGTATGCCTTTGATGACCTTAAAAACTGACCTTTGATATTCAGATTCACCGCTGCGGTGGTAGATGGATAGAACCACATCAACAGCACCCATACCACAAAAAGCATCACCACTACGTAAGGCAAACCAAAAACCATCCATGAGCCGAATGTAATGTTATCCGCACCAGTCAGATATTTTAAAGCAATTGCATTGGGGGGTGTGCCGATGGGCGTGGCAATACCTCCAATATTAGCAGCAAAGGGTATGGCTAGTGCCAGCCCAATTTTGCCAGCATCTCCCTTATCAAATGCTGCTAATACTGGCACAAGCAGCGAGAGCATCATTGCGGTAGTGGCTGTATTACTCATGAACATGGAGAATGTAGCCGTAATGGCCATGATCCCCAACATCAAATATTTTGGATTGGTGCCAAAGGGCTTGAGGAGTACTCGAGCCAGATTTTGATCGAGCCTGTATTTGGTAGCGGCCATGGCCAGGAAAAAGCCCCCAAGGAAAAGCATGATGATCGGTGAGGCAAAAGTGGCCATGATGGTTTGGTATGGAATCAACTCACCAAAGCTGGTCGTACCAGCACCCGCTATCAACGGCGTAAGCCCGGAGGTCGACATAGTTATAAGCTCTAAGACTATGATGATCAAAGAGGTCGCATATATCGGAATTGGCTCAAGTATCCATAACAACGCTGCTAAAAAGAAAAGGGCAATAACGCGCTGCTGGATAATGTCAAGGCCTTCGATTCCGAATGACTCAGCGGGGATTAGAAGTATAATAATCGGTACCATAATTGATACCCAAAGTTTCCAATTGGTCTTCATGTGTTGTAACTGCTATGCAGCAAAAGTACCCTCCACAACGTCTTGTAAAATGAACATTTGGATGTACAAAATATGACTTTCGACATGATATTGCGCATTGACTCTTTTGCAAAAACGCTCAGCCTGTATATTCCAATATTCCCTCTCTAATTCTCTTGAAAGTTTCCTGAAGCATCTGCTCATCCTCTTCAAGGAGAGTGACACGGAAACCCAGAAGGTCAGAACAGAATGAGGAGATCGGTACCACGCACACATTCTTGGCAGCAAGTAAATAGTAGACGAACCTTTTGTCCAGCGCGACCTTGGGCTCATTCAGCCATGTATCCAACAAAGCACTCACTCTTTGATCATTGATCTTCATCGTCTGACCGGGCTTCAGTACACCTGCTTTGAATATTATGGTGTTGTAGAATGCGCCGTTGGTTTGATTAAACTCTATCTGCGGCAGGTTACCCAGAATATCGGTAATAAGCTGGCTCCTTTTTCCTATTCGCTCATTAAGCTCTAGTCTAAACGAAGGGTATTTCTCATGACCGAGCAATTTAGGGATCGCCACTTGGGGTAGTTTGGTGCTACTCACCTCAATCATTTTGGCATTGTCCAGTGTCTGACACAAGCGGTCAAATTCACTATCATGTCGTCTATTATAGTATTCTGCCCATCCGCAGCGTGCGCCTGGCCATGGTATTTCTTTGGAGATACCCTTGAGCGCTATTCCCGGTAGGTCACCGATGATCTCAGCCAAAGCTGTGGCGGTCGCTCCATTATAAACTATATGCTGATAGATCTCATCGCTGATGATAAAGAGGTCAAACTCCTTGGCGATATTGACCATCTCCTCAAGTATCTCCCGAGGATAGACCATTCCTGTCGGGTTATCGGGGTTGATGATCAGCATCCCTACAATGCTCGGGTTGTACTTGACCTTATTGTACAAATCCTCCATGTCCGGGTACCAGGAGTTTTTGGGATCGAGCTTGTAGGTGATCGGGTGGTGGTTGGCGTGAGCTGCCTCAGCAGACGAATGCGTCGAATAAGCAGGGGATGGTCCAATGACCCGAGAAGTCGGTAACAGGTATTGGTACATTTTGGCAATAGCATCACCCAATCCATTAAAGAAGGTAATATCCTCCGGTTTGATCTGAACACCATTCATTCTATTGGTCCGATCGGCCAAAAATGCTCTGGTTGCCAATACGCCCTTGGAATGACTATAAGAATATGTATCGTCTTCATTGAGCAGATCGGTCAAAATGGTTTTCATCCATTGCGGTAGCCGCTGATGCTTCTGAATAGGGTCGCCAATATTCTCCCAAAGAATCTCATAGCCAAACTCCTGTAGCTGCTCCGCCTTGCGCACAATCCCACGAATTTCATAGGATAATTCATCTGCTCCTGCCCTTAATAATCTTTGTCGCATGCTGCTCTAATAAAATGAAGTGATCAACTATCCCGGAGCAAAAGCACTGAGATAAGAATGGGTCAAAATTAATATCTTCGATGCAAGAAACTGGGCTTTTAAACCCCGCTCGTGGGTAAATTTCACAAAAAAGGTGAAACACTAAAGGAATCAAGCCGTTTTAAAAATTGACCTATAAGTAAAGAATGGCCGGTAGAAAAAAAATATTCAAAGAGGAAGTTGCACTAGGGCAAGCTATGGAGGTGTTTTGGAAATACGGGTATGAAGGGGCCTCCATGCAAAAGTTGCTGAAAGCGATGGGATTGAATAAGGGGAGTCTCTATTACAGCTTTGGTAGCAAAAAAGAACTATTCATAAGAGTGCTGGAGCTCTACGGCCAGCAGCTTCTAGACTACCTTGAAGGCCAACTTCGTTTTTCCCAGGAACCTATAGTGTCGATTCAGGAAATCTTTCGTGCCTTGATCAGCGCAGACGACCAGGACAATATCAATAAAGGGTGTCTCTTGGTCAACAGTATTTCAGAGCTTGCATTTATTGACCCTTCGCTCAAGGAAATGGCGGCTCACAAGCTGCGAAATGTACAAGAGCTGTTTATCAAACATCTCAATATTGCCAAACAGAAAGGTCAGATTGACCCTCAAACACCCACCCAGCAGGTCGGGCTGCATCTCGTTACATTGTGGAGCGGTGTGCAGGTCAATAGAAGGCTATATCCTGAACAGGATGGACTTATCACTATGCTGAACACCAACCTACAAGTACTCAACATCTACAAAACTGATGATCAATGACTTCCTCGAAAAAAGCTATTCAAATTATCGATAAGCAAATCCAGAAACTCGATGCAGAACCTTTTGACCTTGAAGCCTGGAAGAGTGGCGCTCAGTCGATGCTGGAAATGCTGTTCGGGGCTGGTCATCCCTCGATAGCACAGATTAAAGCCTTAAAGGTCGACTACAGCAGTTGGGCCTTGCGAGATGCTACCGCAAAATATAATCCAGTCGCAACTTGCAAACTGATGGGCAAGGAGCTGTTGGAAAATGCAAAGGACGAAGTGGAACTGTACGGTCTATCTAAAGGCAAACAGTCCTCGTCTAAAAGCGAGAAACGCACAACTATCAGTCTCACAGCTACAGAAAAGAAGAAACTTTCCAAGGCCCTGGAAATAGAGCCTACAGAAAAGAAGCTCGCCGAACTGACCAAGATCATCAGCAAGTGGAAAGCTGAAAGATCCGCTGAAGTGCTGGCTTCAATTTTGGCCAGTCACCCCGACACTATTTCATAATCTCAATTCCTTTTCGGTAGCCATTAGCCAATTCGTTAAACGGCATCACCACATTCAGCGTGGTTCCTTCAAAATATGCGCTGATGTTGTGAAAATCAACATCTGTAGGAATGGGTAACACCTCGACTGGAAACGACAATGCCTGAACATCACCGTCACGTTGTTCTGCAAGGAGGAAAATATATACTGCTTGATTGATGATCTCTAAACTAAAAGACCGCTCATCGGTACCCGCAATACGAAGAGTCATGTGGTAGTGGTCTCTTTCTTTCGAAAAGATCACCTTCGGCTTAGCCATCCCTCCATTGAGCGTATTCGCTACATTGGCCGCCTGTGCAAATTTTCTTAGATCCTTCATTTTATATCCTTTCTGAGAACGCTGGTGTTACAATTACCAGACCAGTCACTCCATTCAAATTATTTTACGCCACAATGGCAACCTTCACTAGTCCTCTTTGTCATTTTGACACTGAATTGTCAAATGACAAAACAGTCTAAATCAATTCATCATGGTAAGGTTGACATTGATCCTGCTTACCCAACACTTCGTCTCCAGAGGTTGTGGCGCAGCGGGCGGATGCCTAAATTGCCATGAGATCAAAATTCAAACTTTTAGATCTTATGAAACATCTTTTTCTCATATTCACCACACTTCTACTAAGCGTCTCCTCATTACTTGCGCAGCGAGACGATCCTCCACAGACTTTGGTCGGTAATGGCGTTGAGTCTGTCTCGGGGTTTGGTGGTATGATGCTACAATTTTCTTCCATAGATGGAGATGCTGCTGTATTTACCGGCGGTGGTGGTGCTGTCCTCTTTAACCGTCAATTCTACTTTGGTGGATATGGTCTTGGGCTCTCAAGTGATCTCAAGGTAGATGTTGATGGATCAGATTACACAGTAGATTATGGTCATGGCGGTTTTTATCTCGGATATATTTTTGCTCCTGAGAAACTTGCCCATTGGTCCTTTTCTACAAAGTTGGGCTGGGGTCAGGCCAATCTCCGCAACGTCTCACAGTTTGTGGGCCCCAATTACTCAGACAATACTTTTTCGATCACTCCTATGATCGAAGGTGAGCTGAACGTTACCAATTGGTTTAAGCTAAATGCGGGAGTAGGCTACCAATACACTGTAGGAGTGGACAATAACTTGTTCGATAAAAATGCTTTTAACAGCCCCGCGGTGGGCTTATCATTCCTTTTTGGGTGGTTTAATTAAACAAGAAATCAGAGTGGCCTCAGGCTCTCATTGAAAATAGGATTATGGAGACAAACAGAAAATCAATCTTTGGTGTGGTGCTCATCATTTTGGGTATCTATTTCCTCTTGGAAAACCTTGATATCATCGACATTCAACTGCCCTACTATTTTTTCACCTGGCAGATGCTCTTGATTGGTCTTGGCTTTATTAATCTCCTCACAGGCAACCGGAAGGCGGCTCTGGTTCTATTTAGTATAGGTGTTTTCTTTTTCCTACCGGAATTCTTCGATTTCAAGATCCGTGACTACTGGCCGCTCCTATTGATTTTCATTGGGGTGTCCTTCTTTCTAAGAAATATGAATAATTCTCGTGCAACCATGTATGACGCGGCAAACTCTTTTGATGATCTTGCGATTTTTGGCTCTAATGAAAAAAACATCATTAGCACTCAATTTCAAGGCGGCAAAACCAGTACAATATTTGGGTCCACCAAATTAGACTTCCGAGAGGCAGAGTTTGGCAGTAATGAGGCAATAGTCACTGTTTTCACAATGTTTGGAAGCACAGAGCTTTTTGTACCCAGGGATTGGGAGGTTTTGTCGGAGGTTACTCCAATCCTGGCCAGTTTCGAAGAAAAGCGAGGAAGTGTAAATAACCACGGAAACAAAAAACTCATCATTAAAGGGCTCGCTACATTTGGAAGTATAGAGGTCAAAAGTTGATTGATATTTTTTGCCTTGATAGACATCAGCGGCTCTTTTGCACTATATTCGCGATAGCATTAAAACAATAGAAGCATGTTCAATCCTGCAATGACCGATGGAGTTTCTTTATTTGTTTGGATCGTAGTGATCCTAATTAGCTTTGTTGGTGCCCTATCGTTCGTAGATTTTCGCAAAAGCAACGCGGATAACGACGAATAGTCACTCTCCCCATCGAATAACCCTTTTGGCCATTAGTTCGTCATGAGCGCTGGTCTGGGTACAAAGGTTGCTCTGCCTACCGGAAGACGGCTTGTCATACCGGATATTCACGGATGTGCGAAATCACTTGAAGCGCTCGTTCATCAGCTGGATCTTTCCTTCACCGATCAACTTTTTTTTCTAGGAGACTATATCAACAAAGGCCCGGACAGCCTTGGTGTCATTACTTTCATACAGGGGCTAATCGATGATGGATATAGTGTTTTTCCCTTATTAGGGAATCACGACCAAATGATGCTGCAATACCTGGAAACCAGAGAAGACACACTGGCCAGCAGCTTATCCAAACTCAACCACAGTGGTTCAATCGAACTTCAGGAGTTCGAAAAGCATCTTCCCTTTTTTGTGCAACTCGCTCCTTATTACGAGAGTGGAGACTACTTGCTGGTACATGCCGGATTTGACTTTGACCGAGCTTTGCCTTTTTCGGATTTGGATGCCATGCTGAATATCCGTGATTTTAGATACGACGCTAGTAAAGCCGATGGGCATAGAATTGTGCACGGCCATTACCCACATTCGCTTGATCAGATTCAGTCAGCCATTCGCGATAGTGCTCCTATCCTCCCGCTGGATAATGGGTGCGTGTATGAAAATAGAGAAGAGCAGGGCAACCTTCTATGTCTCAACCTTGATAACTTTGAGCTATGGGTGCAGCCCAACGTAGAAAGACGATAACCGACCTACAGCAGAGCATCGATACGCTTGAAAAAATCGTCGATCGTGCGAAAAAATACGACGGTAAATTTTCTGAAGAATTAAAGCGGATTCAGCCCAACGCCAAGTCCAGTGCTAAAAACTTGCTGGCCTATCTTGCTTTGCGACGCAAGGATATTCGCAAGCTTCAAAACTACCTGGGAAGTATTGGAGTATCACGACTGGCGAGGGCTGAGAGTCATGTCCTTCCATCTATTCATGCACTATTGCATATTCTCTACGCTCTCAGAGATGGTCAAAAAATAACCCTAGATCCCTCTCATCAGGTTTCATCTGAAGGTAAGTCTACCATTAAATCGAATGCCGAAACGCTATTTGGTAAAACCAAAAAGCAGCGATACGTCCGGATCATGGTGACAATACCTACGGAAGCCGCTCAACAGGAGTCCATTATCACTGATTTTCTCAAAGCCGGGATGAATGTAGCCAGAATCAATTGCGCTCATGACAACCCGGATGTTTGGCTGGCTATGATCCAGAGTATTCGGCGACAGAGCAAGGAACTGGACCTGCCCTGCAAAATCACCATGGATTTGGCCGGGCCAAAAATAAGAACAGGACCAATGAAGCCCGGCCCTAAGATCATCAAGCTTAAGCCTACTCGGAATGAGCTTGGCGAGGTTTTACTTCCTTGTGTGTTAATCGTCTCCACAAATCCCCATGATGATGGCCCGAGATTAGTTGGGGATGTCGACTTATCTAGCGCAACAGAGCTTAAGCTGAGAGATTCTCGCGGTAAAAAAAGAGTTCTTCAGATTTCGCCCATTGATGATTATCGGTATTCACTTAAAACCAACCGCACAATCTATCTGCAGGATGTCAGCACCCTTAAAACCTACCGTCATGAAGAGAAACTCGGAAAGGTTAGCATTGAGGGAATTCCATCATTAGAAAGCTCTTTGGCCTTGGATCATGGTGACTTCTTAAAGCTGACCCGAACAGACCTTCCGGGAGCGAATGCTGAGTATGATGAGAATGGCCAGCTCATCAACAATGCTTTTGTATCGTGCACCCTGCCCAAAGTGATTGACGAAATCAAAGTCGGCGAACCTGTCCTTTTCGATGATGGTAAAATAGGGGGTGTCGTTCGGGAGATCACCCCAGATCATGCAACGGTAGAAATCACCTTCGCCAGCCCCGGAGGAGCCAAACTGAAAGCGGACAAAGGCATCAACTTTCCAGAATCACAATTCTCATTTTCCGGATTAACAGAAAAAGATGAAGAAGATCTGGTATTCGTTGCTCAACATGCAGATATGGTCAACCTTTCCTTTGTCAATGATGTATCGGATCTGGAGAAGTTCTTTACCGTTCTCGATGAGCTGCAAACACCGAAGCGGTTTGGTCTGGTTCTTAAAATTGAAACCCGGCGGGGGTTTCTCAATCTACCCAGCCTATTGATGAGAGCAATGGAGCATTATCCGGTAGGGGTCATGATTGCACGAGGAGACCTGGCCGTCGAATGCGGGTGGCAACAACTCGCTGAGATCCAGGACGAAATTCGGAGAATTTGCGAAGCGGCCCACATACCGGTCATTTGGGCTACTCAGGTATTAGAGGGTCTTGCGAAAAGAGGCCTGCCTAGTAGAGCGGAGATCACGGATGTGTCAGCAAGCCAGCGCGCTGAATGCGTAATGCTCAACAAGGGGCCATTTATGACCGAAACCATCAAAACGCTGGATTATATCTTAACGCAGCTACAGGGGTATGGCATCAAGCACAACAGGATTCTTCCTTCGCTACAAATGCCCCCTAGTTTCTGGGTTGACTAGACTTCACTGTCTTTCTGGTGGTTGCTCACCGCGCTGTTAGGCACAACATAAGCACACACGATAGCTGCAATAAAAAGTACGATAATGAGGCCAAGCATGAACATAATCGGTCAGATTTTGATTGAGCACAAATATAGATTCGAATTAACCAAAGAGACAAATCTATATTCGAATGAGTCCTAATCTCCTTGATGATAATGCTGTTGGCATAAAAAGGCTATCAGGTTTCATTCAAAAGCATTAATTTCCTTTTCCTGAACTAAAGAAAAGGTCGAAACATGGGAATCAAAAAATGGATTATGGGTCATTCGCAAAATTCGCTGGCGGATCTGGCCCTTAGGTTGTTTGCCGGATTATCAATGGCATTTGGACATGGGCTGGGAAAAATCCCTCCATCAGAAGGCTTTATCAACAACCTTGACGGTCAGGGTTTGCCAATGGCTTTCCTTTTTGCATGGGCTGCCGGCCTATCGGAATTTCTTGGCGGCTTATTCTTAGCGCTTGGGTTTTCGACTCGTCTTGCTGCACTGTTTATGACCCTCACAATGCTTTACGCTGGCTTGATCCACCATAGCGACGATCCTTTTTCCAGCAAGGAGAAGGCGTTGCTATATGCAGCTATTGGCATTTTCTACACCTTGAGAGGTGCTGGACAATACAGTGTCGACCGGATGGTAGGGAAATAGCGATGGCGGAAATCACACCAGCCCCCTGGGACCTCAATGGCATGGGCATCATGCATTTCTTTTGGGGCCCCAAGAGAATCGATCCTTTTTCTGGTGAAGAGGTCTCGGGGCTCGGTGGGTTTATCATTGCCCGATATGACCATAGCCCGGTAGGTCCTTACAATGAGCTCCTCTACATTCCCGGTAGGCATTTGATAAATGGAAGAAAGTCCTTTTTCATCAGTAAAATCTACGTAGATAGCATCGACAGTGTGGTCAGCGGGCAAGCTAACTGGGGTATCCCAAAGGAACTGGCTGAAATAAGTATAGAGAAGAGCGGAAGGAAAATAGTCGTAAATGCTTCACTGGAGAAAAAGCTGTTTTTCGATGCTGCTTTCACTCAAGGGCGCATTTCTTTTCCCGTAAGCACAAAGTTGATCCCCATCCCACTGCATCAGGACTGGAAAGGCAGTTACTACTTCACCAAGTTTATAGGTTCTGGGAGTGGTGCATTCAGCAGCCTTGTCCTTAACACGGTTGATGAGGAGAGATTTGCGGATACACGGGGTTTTCGCTCGCTAGCAACCATGGTCGTCGATCCGTTCAACCTTACTTTTCCGCTGGCCGTGATCAAAAATCACGATTTAACAATTTTATAATAATCATAGTGTCACATTAAGACGTTTAATTGAGTGTGAAAATATAAACGCCATGACACAAGAATTACAAAACTCTATCGCCTATCTCGATGAACAGGAGAAGCAAGTAGTAATGAACTTCATCTCGTCACTAGATCCCCAGAGAAACATCTCCAGAAAGGAGCATTATCGAAGGGAAGCCATGAGGGAAATCAGACAGGCTCTTGAAAAAATAAAGTAATCAGGTCTACGGCTAGTCTTCAGACAAGACAATGACCATATCACCCGGTGAGAAATCGACCATCTCGGTTTTCCGAGGGTTCACGACGACACCATAGCCTTCTTCGGCATTTTTCGCATCTGCGATGATACGGTAGCCTATTGCCACTTCTTGCTTTCTGGCGGCAGACTCCAGTATAGTGTAGAAGTTGACCGGCTGTCCCAGCGTGACATAGTTCTCCACGGGTTTGATGTAAATCTCCGATCCGTCGGCATCAAATAGATCCTCAAACACACGCATGAGGTATTTGTTTTCCGACACCTGGCTCATTAACAAGCTCAATAGCTTATCACTTACGATGAAGTCATCCGCACTTGTGATATCTGCAAGCTGTCTATTCCTCATGTCCAGCATCTCACTTACTATTTTGAGCCTTCTGGTCTTATCAGAAATACTTCTCAAGTGAAGTAGGGTGATCAACGTCTGGGCATCCGCCTCCTGGATAGGGAAGTACTCCTGGTAGCACAACAATATGATATAATCATATTGCGGCATATCCATCTCTTCGAGCGTATCTCTATCCGTAGTATCCGTTACCTCAAACTCAATTGAGATATTCTGAAGCGTATCAGCCACTCTTCTGAGCACGTGCTTAGCGTCATCAAACTTAGAAACCACTTTCACTATAGACCCGGGAGCAACATAGTTGTCCAACTCTCGAATGATATGTCGTGCCCGGGCGTTCCAGCCCACAATCAATATTTTCTCTTTGTCAAACTTGGTAGGGGGAGAGCCCTGAATTCTATGCTCCTGAATCTCCAGTTGTGTTTTCGCGTTAGCGACCAAAGTATCATCATCCTCGGTGATACCTATTACCCGATCCCCTTTTTGCATGATCGTTTCCATTGGAGGATTGATCTCGACGGTATCGTCCGCATACTGGATACCCATGATCGCAGAGTCTTCGAAAGCGAAAATCACTTCACGGAAAGTCTTGCCAACCAGACTCCTTTCCTCAACAAAGTATATCTCGTCACCACCAAAGTCCATCAGCTCTATGTACACCACACTAAGGCCTGGCTGGCGGCTGGTTTGTACCATGATTTTGGATACAAAGTCATCTGACAGAATAAGCTCTACCTCGTCTTTGCCTACCATCTTCGCAACATCGTAGTTTTTCTTGCTCTCAATTTCCGCGGTGATGTGGTATGGCTTTTTCCTTCGCTTGGGGTTAGTGACGATCGCTACTATTGTCTTGATGATCTGAGAGTCCGAGTTCTCATTGTCCTTATCTACGATGATAATCGACTTAGAATCATGCAGGTTGGTTATATTGATATCATCTACATCAATAGGATTACCGGTTCGACAAATAACCTTGGTGTTTTTGGTGTCACCAATCTTATCTCTTATCTCATCCTCCATGTCCACCTTATCCTTGTCCGCAAGGATTACAATACTTCCGTATTTCTGATTTTCGTTGGCAATCACTATCTCAGGGATGATGGTAAATATCTTTGACGACCAGCCAAGAATAATTACGTGATCATCTTCCAAAACAAATGATCGACCCTTTCTCAACTCATCAATCTTGTCCATGATACCGTTGGAGATAAGACCAATCAGTGTGGACATCACCACAATACCTATCAAGGTCACAAAGAGCATAAAGACGCGATAGCCCCAATACTCCTCTGCACCACCTATGACTCCCGGGTCAAGGATGTGGATGGTATTCACCCATACCGTAGAAATGAATGACTCTTGCGGATCTGGGCTTAAGCCAATCACCCAAACAAAAACCGCAAAAATTACAATTACCAGCACTGACAGAATACCGAGCCAGGAAATCAGCGACGCACTACCACGTGCAATGAAGTTGTCAAATTGATATTTCGCTCGGACTTTAAATGGAACCTTTTTCATTCAGGTTGAAAAGTTATTTGGAGTACAACAAAAATAGTAGCCTCAAGGGATATAAATAGATATTAGAATATTAATAATGCCTTGGCCTTGCTATTTGCCCATTTTGTTAGTCGCAATTTACGCCCTTTTTGCCATATGAACCATTGTCATCCAATTGACACAGCGCATAGTACGTACATCCTTGCTATGGATAAATGCGTGACAGTCTTCAATCAACCTAATTTGAATGCAATTAAAAAACATAATTACTCTCGTACTGATTGCTTTTGTATTCTTTAGCTGCGAGAAACCACAGACACTTAAAGTCATCTACACAGTAGATGAGCCGATTGGCGAAATAGTAAAGGCGTTCGAAGCGCAAATGGAAGAGTCCCTTGGCTATGATATCGAGCTGGTTATCGGAGATGGCTCTCATAGCAATATTGATAGCCTGGAAGCTGGCACGGCTGACATCACTATTGTAGAAAATAGTATCTCGTATCAATCCAAGCGCGGCATTAATGCCATTGTGCCCTTCTACCCTCAGGTGCTCCATATCTTCTACCAAGGCGAAGTAAAAGCAAACACGGTAGAAGAGCTTTTTTATGGTAAGAAGGTATTCATTGGTCAACCTGGGTCTGCCACCAATGAGTTTCTAATGGAACTATTCCATATTCTGGACATTGATAGCTCGAAGTTTGAAATCACCCAAAACATCTTCGAAAATGAAGTTTTCTGTGGTTTTACAGATATTGTAAATGAAGAGTATCTGGCCGGACTTTCAGGATATCGACTATTCAGCTTTGACAACATTGAGCAGTTTGGTAGAGGTTCGCTGGCAGAGGCCATCAGCTTAAAGTTTCCACAAATGAAGCCCTTCATCATTCCACAGCGCACCTATGGTGGCTTGACTGAAGAAGCCGTGGTAACTATCGCTACGGATGCCGTACTGGTTACTCGCGGTGATCTACCGGAAGATGTCATATATAATATCACCAAGACCATCTTCCAGCATAAGGAGCGATTTACCTCGATAAGTCCTTTGATCTATCTCGATCTTAAAGAAGATTTTGAGCGAACAAGGCTCAACTTCCCGCTTCACAATGGCGCTAGAATATACCTTGATAGAGATGAGCCGAGTATTTTCGAGCGGTATGCCGAACTGATTGGTGTCGTCTTTTCCATTCTGGTAACCCTCGTTTCTAGTGGTCTCTACTTATCAAAATGGCAAGCTCAGCGCAAGAAGGACCGTGTAGATATCTTTTATCAAGATATAATGGATATCAAGAATGAGCTCTCCAGCCTTAAAAAGACCAGTGAGGTAGCACAAAGAATTAAGATGCTAAAAGATTCACAACATAAGGCCTTTAAGATGCTGATCGATGAAGAGCTACGTGCAGACGAAAGTTTCAGAATCTACATGGAGCTCTCAAAAGAGACTATTCAGGAATTGACCGCTCGTTACAAGCGCCTGAAGCAAGCCGCTCACTAATTTTCGTCTATGTCTGGTTTTGAGCCATCCCAGAGGTGGTCATCTTCATCCATGTGGCTGGAACGGAGGTCTGCTGAGAGTAGTGCCTCCTGTTGAGCAATTTCAGTACGAGCCTTTGAAATATACTCCTCACTATTGAGGTTTTGCTCAAAAAGCCTCCTCATACTTTCTTCATCATACTTGATAAACTGTTGTGCCTGACGTAGCAATGTATACCGTCGCTTACCCAACATCTGCATTACATCTGAGGCTAATCGTACCGATGTATCGATCGACTCACGATAGATATGATCCACCCCAAGCTTGAGCAACTCATAAGCATCCACTCGATTTTTCGCTCTCATTACAAGTAGAAGGTTCGGGAAACGCTTCTTCAATGTCTTGACCAGACTGATATTAGTTTCCGGGTCGTCTATCGCCGAAATCAAAATCTCCGCTTGCTCTACCCCGGCAGATTCTAATAAATCAATGCGCCTGGCATCACCGTAGTATACCTCAAAGCCCATTTTTCGAAGTAAATCCACTCGGCTGGAATCGTGATCAAGAATTGTAGGCTTTACTCCATTGACTCTCAGAAACCTCCCAACTGTACTGCCAAAATGTCCAAAACCCACAAGCAGGATTTTGCTCTTTTTCTCAATCGTATCAGCAGGCTTTTCCTCCGACTCTTTCGTGCCTACTCTAGGCAGGATGATTCGCTCGTTGATTATCGCAAGAATTGGAGAAACCGTCATACTGATTGCTGTCACTACCAGGAGTAAATCCAACAGGTCCTGATCAATAATGCCCAACTGATTAGTGAAGCTCAACAGTACGAATGCAAATTCGCCTATCTGACTAAGACCAATGCTAAAGAGCAGGTTTTGGTCAGTACCAAGTTTAAAGAACCTCCCTACTCCGAACAATATGATTGCCTTGATGGCTATCACACCCAGGACTATTCCTACCACCAGACCTGGCGATTGACCAATAATCAGGAAGTTGATAGATGCGCCTACCGCAATGAAGAACAGGCCTAACAGTAACCCCTTGAATGGCTCAAGATTACTCTCCAACTCATGCTTGAACTCACTGTTGGCCAGAACTACACCACCTAGAAAAGCCCCAAGCGCCGGACTCAGGCCAACCAATTCCATTAAATAGGCAATGGCCATCACGATAAGCAGGGCAGAAGCCGAAAAAAGCTCCCTCAATCGAGTCTTGGCTACTAGCCTTAAGATCGGAACAAAGAAAAATCTACCCGCGAGGATCACTAACCCCACGGAAAGCAAGACTGCTAATGTCTGAAAACCGATGGGTAAGTTTCCCAAAAAAGACTCGTGTCCACTGGTAGTCTCCACCACATTCTTGGTAAAAAGTGGAAGCAGGGCCAGCATGGGGATAACAGCTATATCCTGAAAAAGCAGCACCGAAAATGATGACTGACCGTAGGACGTCTCCATTAAGCCCTTTTCTTTGAGTGTTTGCAATACGATAGCGGTAGATGAAAGAGAAAAGGCCATGGCAATCGCTAAAGCTGTTGTCCAGGCTATTCCTGATAAGAATAGAATGCCAAACACCACAAGCATCGTCAAACCTACCTGGAGTCCCCCCATCCCGAGAATAGATCGTCGCATTCTCCAAAAAGTCTTCGGCTCGATCTCCAGCCCTATCAAGAAAAGCATCATCACCACGCCAAACTCTGCAAAATGCATGATGTCCTCACCCTCTTCGCCTATAAAGCCAAATACGTAGGGGCCAATAAGGATGCCTGCAAGCAAGTAGCCTAGCACGGAACTCAAGCCGAAGCGCTTCGCAAGAGGAACGCAAACCACCGCTGCGGTTAGATAAATGACGGCCTGAAATAAGAAACTTCCGCTCATTTGATTTTGGTGTTTTTGATCTCGGTCAGATCATTGAGAAACTGACAATTGTCTCTGGCTTTGAGCCCAAGGCTGCCATTGCGCAGTGATTCCAGTAGGTTAGCATACTCAGCCTGATGATCGAGTATCCCCTGACGGTCGAGCCTGTGTGTCCCCAATACTGCAAAAGGAGGGAGATACTCCATACCACAGAGCACAGCTGTCTGTTCAAAGGGTCTCAAGAATTCGGAGACAGTATAATTGTTGCTCCCATCAGCACAGTACACTTTCCTGGTACCTCCGGCTGTGATCGCGTTGAGGGCTATCTTACCAGAAAGCACGTTCCCATTTGGGCCATACGCCCAATTATACTCGAGTACCAGGTCTATCCAGTGCTTGAGTAGCGGTGGACAGCTATACCAGTAAAATGGGTGGTGCCAGATAATCGTATCATGCTGTAACAGCTCTATCTGCTCAGCTTGTATGTCAATATTGAAATCCGGATATAGCTCATATAAATCCCTGATGGTCACGTCATCAGCGGCCTGTGCCGTTTTGATAAGGGCCCGGTTTACCCTGGACTCTTCAAAACGAGGATGGGCAAAGATGATCAGCGTTTTTTTCAAGGCTCTTTTGGTTTTGAAAGCAGCGGGCTTTAGTCAAAAAGCCTGCTACCTCTAATAAACCTAAAGCGTAAAAAAAGTTCAAAGGACGGTATAAATCCTGCCGATCAACCCTAATCTCTTCTGTTCAGGTGTTCAGCAGCCTTCTTCTCAGTTAGTCCCGAATTTGTCTCGGTAATTCTTCGTGGCGGATATTTCGTGGATATCCGGATCCTTTTCCCATTGGGTCTTGCCATTGTAAAAGGCCTTGACTTCAAAGAAGAACAGCTCACCGTCCTGAATCTTAAACATATTGTAATCTGGCGTCACGTATACATCAGAAGAGACCGCTGTGGCACACCATCCACCGTAGGCCGGCATAAATTTTTCAGGGCTTTCTTGAAAAGTAGCGAGGTTCTCAGCATTCGCAAAATATAGCTTCAGGCCATCGTACTCAAGCTGAAAGTCTTCCACACCTGGCTGTGCGGTACCCGCGAAATATGCAACCAGGTCGTTCCCGCCAAAAGCTTTCTCCTCGGCGGTACAGCTGTATTTATGTTGTGCTTGTAAAAAGCTTACGACAAACAGGGCGCATATTAGGAGAGTTAGTTTGATTATTTTCATATTTCAAGGGCTTGTTAGACCCTTGTACGTTCACCGACACACTCAGGACGCCCTGCGTATGCCAGGTGTCAGTAAGTTGACATTCAGGCTAGCGGATCAGATTGATAAGTTTATAATAGTCAAGGACTGTCTTCCGAAACACTTCTCTATCCTCGAACTTGTCGAAAATGGGTTTGGCGACTTGCCCATCATAAAAATATAGACGGTCTTCAGCCGTCAATGCTTGAAAAACACGATGAGCAAAAGTGACCTGATCCTTCATATTACCCATAGCGTATCGGATGATCGTTGTGTCCTGGCTTGTCAGGTTAATTCGCAATAGCTGAAATTCGTCTGGGTTTGTAATGTGCTCGTTGGGCTCTACCATGAGGAAGGCCTGATCATTTCTCCAGTTATAAGCTATCGCAAAATTGATCAGTGGATAGTCCGCCTGGTCATTCCGATCAGACATTCTAAACACATCCATACCTGCTGCGGCTATTTCCTGCTTGTCATAATAGGATTGTCTGACATTCTTAAAAAATATTTCAGAAGCGTCATTCGTCATAAAGTCAATGTCCTCTACAGAAATGGATTCAGGACTGTTGGGTTGGCAGCCTAAGAGCATTAGACTTAGCAAAAGGAGAAGTGCTTTATCGATGTGCATAATATTCATGAAACCAGAATTTCTGATAAGAGTTTACTAAGCTAAAATAGGTGCGTACATTTGTTTAGAATCATAAAAGAAATGAAAAGACTATTCATCAACATATTCGTGCTTGCGTTGGCAGCACAGCTTTCATCTTGTGGGTACAACGAAATGGTGTCTCGCGAGGAAGCAATCAGCGGACAATGGGCGCAGGTAGAAAACGTCTACCAGCGACGAGCTGACCTTATTCCAAATCTCGTCAATACAGTAAAAGGCTATGCTGACTTTGAGCAGGAGACATTGACGCAGGTGATAGAAGCCCGAGCCAAAGCCACCAGCACTACCATCTCAGCAGACAACTTGAGTCCCGAGAGCCTTGCCCAGTTTCAGCAGGCGCAAAATGGATTGGGATCTGCCCTATCGAAGCTAATGGTGGTCGTAGAGCGCTATCCAGACCTCAAAGCCAACCAAAACTTTCGTGACCTACAGGCTCAGCTGGAGGGTACTGAAAACAGGATTGCGGTAGAGCGAAAAAAATTCAATGATGCCGTTCAAGGCTACAATACTTACATCCGAAAGTTCCCCCAGAATTTTGTGGCGGGTTGGTTTGATTTTGAGAAAAAGGGATATTTCGAAGCGGATGAAGGTGCCTCCAAAGCACCCGAGGTAAAGTTTTAAGATATGGCGAAAGAGTTATTTAGCGACGTAGAGGGCAGAGCCATCGTCGATGCTATCAAGGAAGCTGAAAGAGCTACTTCAGGAGAAATTCGCCTTCATGTAGAAAACAAGTGCAAAGGAGATGTACTCGATCGAGCTGCTGAAGTATTTAGCCTCCTCAATATGCACAAAACCAAGCTGAGGAACGGTGTGCTTTTCTATTTGGCCGTAGAGGACCACAAATTTGCCATCATCGGTGATGCCGGAATCAACCAGAAGGTAGAAGATCACTACTGGGGAGACATCAAGGAACATATGATGGCCCGATTCAAGGCGGACGCGATTGTGCTTGGCCTATGCGAAGGTATCAAAATGACCGGTCAAACGCTCAAAGAGCATTTCCCGGCATTGGTCGATGACAAGAATGAAATTACAGATGAAATCTCCTACGGAAACAATTAGATGAAGCTGCTTTTTATATTCCTATTGCTCCTCACTACCGTGAATGTCTTTGCGCAAGACTTCCCTCAGCCCATGAATCCCCCGAGGTTGGTAAATGATTTTGCGCAGGCACTCAACGCTCAGCAACTTCGACTGCTGGAAAACAAGCTTCGCAACTACAATGACAGCACGTCCAACGAAATTGCGGTAGTGATCATCGGGTCAACTGGCCCGTATGACATCAGCCAATATGGTGCAGAGCTGGCTGAGAAGTGGAAAATCGGCAAATCCAAAAAAGATAATGGTGTGCTGCTACTGGTAGCTATGAATGATCGAAAGGTCAGCATCAGTACAGGATATGGGTTGGAACCGGTGATTACTGATGCGGACTCAAAGCGGCTCATTGACAATTATATCCTCCCCAACTTCCGAAATGGAAATTACTTTGAAGGGATGGATCAGACCACAAGCATACTGATGGCCATGGCCAGTGGTGAATTCAAGGCCGATCCCAGCCAGCAAAAATCTCTTGGTAGGCCATTCCTGTTTGTCGTATTCATTATATGGCTGCTGTGGAATATCTCGAGAATGAGAAGAAGAGGCAAGCGAACCTATGGTACCCGACCTCTGGATACCATGACTTCTATGTGGATGCTCGGCGGACTCAATAGCCATCGGGGTAGAGGCTTTGATAGTTTCTCGAGCGGCAGTGGGAGTTTCGGTGGGTTTGGTGGTGGAAGCTTCGGCGGTGGTGGTGCCAGTGGATCCTGGTAATCAGGCCAATTTTTTCAGCTTCTCAAACTCCCTGTCGAAGGCATCCCGGCCGCCCTGGATCATCTCTTTAGCCTTATAAAACTCAAAAGTCGTACAGGCTTTCTTGGAAAAGTTGATCACCAAATCCGGCTTGTGCTGTGAAATCTTTGCATTGGTCAATTGATCCTGCATCAAATCGAGTGAGCGGTTGACCAATTCCAAAAAACCAAGGGTCTTACTGCTGGTGCTAGTAGAAGGCACTTTCGATCTCCATTTCTTCACAAAGCTATTCAGCTTGTCTGTGTAGTCCTTGTCCACTTTTTTCTGTGTTTCCACCTCCAATGCCGGGCGCTCATATTCGATATTGGCGTTGATGTTGACCACCACCATCAGGTCGCCGGGTGATCTCTTCACTCTGTCCATCGGCATAGGATTGATGACTCCCCCATCTATCAGCTCTATTCCATCTCTGACTACCGGACGAATTACCGTAGGTATTGCGGTAGAAGCTCGCAACGCAGTGTACATGCTACCTGACTCAAAGAGCACTTCCTTTTGGTTGACGATATCAGTGGCAATCGCAGTGAATGGAATTCGCAATCGCTCCAGTGGCCGATCATCAATCAGTTCCTCCAAGGAGCGAAAGAGTTTGTCCCCTTTGATAAAACCCTTAGTGCTGATTGTAAAATCAAACAGATTGAATAAGTCTAATCTATCCAGGTTAAGCACCCACTTTTTGTAAGTCTCCAGCTGTCCACACGCGTAAAACGCCCCGATGACTGCTCCAATCGATGACCCGGCTATAGCCGCTATCTCAAAGCCTTCCTCTTCCAGTCGCTCAATCACGCCGATATGTGCCAAGCCGCGGGCACCTCCGCTCGATAGTACCAGCGATATTTTCTTACCCTCTGCCATGTCTTCCTGTTATATGAACGGAATTAAATCCGTTCCGTATTTGTTTATTTTTGATCAAAATCTAAACGCTATGAATACTCCTTTTCACCTGGCCTTTCCCATCAAAGATATTGAAGAGACCCGAAATTTTTTCGGAGAGTTGTTGGGCTGTGAGATTGGTAGATCAACCGATCGCTGGATTGATTTCAACTTTTTTGGTCATCAACTAAGTGCACACTTGAAGCCTGATGAACTCAAGAACGCTCAGACTAACCAAGTGGATGGGAAGAACGTTCCCGTTAGGCATTTTGGAGCCATCCTGGAATGGCAGCAATGGCATGATCTTGCCGACAAACTAAAGGCACACGGTATTGAGTTTGTCATCGAGCCTTATATCCGCTTCGAAGGTGAGGTGGGCGAGCAGGCCACCATGTTCTTTTTAGATCCTAGCGGAAATGCGCTTGAGTTTAAGTCGTTTAAGGATCCGAGTCAGATATTCGCAAATTGATCAGGTTATTTCTTTAGTGCACGTAGCTAGCAGCATTGATATCTATCGTGCTGCCCGTAGCGTGATCTGCCATACCACTCGCCAGGAAAGTCACCATAGGTGCGATATCCTTGGGTTCCGTTAGGCGCTCTAGTGCGATATCGCCCGTAGCATACTGCTCTCCGTACTTCTCAATGAACTCACGCGCCATATCTGTTCGCACAAATCCTGGGGCGATATTGAACGCCTTGATGCCGTCTTTTCCGTAGGCCCTGGCTATCGATCGGGTCAGGGCCACTACTCCTGCCTTACTGGCGGCATAGGCCATATAGTCCGCAGTATCTCCGCGAAAAGCCGCTCTGGAAGTGATGTTGATGATTCTGCCTGTGCTGTTGCGCTTGATGATATGCTCTATCACCTTTTTGCAGAGAATGCCGGTAGCGGTCAAGTTGACCATCATGGTCTCATTCCACTCGGCTATCCACTGATCGTCTTTGGTCTCGATTGGTGAGGGAATGGCGGTTCCAGCATTATTGACCAATATTTCTATCGAACCAAACTGTAGCGCTACGCGATCAAAAAGTGAAGCCACTTCATCGGGGCTAGTGAGATCGGCCTGAAACGGCTTTGACTCATTACCTAACACATGGGCCAGGTTCTCGGCCTCCCTCACATTCTTGTTGTAATGCACCGCGATAGTAGCTCCAGCCTCTGCAAGCTTCGAAGCGATCGCTTTTCCTATACCTCTACTTGCCCCAGTCACGAGCACATTCAGACCTGATAAATTGATATACATCCTCTGAGCTTTGAAAGCCCTAAAGGTAACACGCGAGATGGATTAATCAGAGAAGTGCAGATCGAAATCATACGACCAGGGCGACAGAGTTTCGGTTGGCTTGAAACTGGTCATTGGAATAGTAAGACCACATCGGCTATCCAACAATCATTGTTGGTTTTAAGAAAAAGGTAAAAAACATAAAGTACGAACTGATCGCCCTATGCCTTGATTATCGCGAAATATGGAGCCAAGCAGTTATATAAAGCTCTTTTCTTTCTCGTACCCGAATAAACCCTATGCTACCCGTAGATCTCGTTTAGAACACCAGCGAGCCGAATACCCGCTTCCACTAATCTTCTATCCACAATATGTTTGTGGTCGTATATATATCTCCACGATAGGTTACCATCTTCCGGGTAATCATAGACTTGAGGTCTCAGATCTTTGGACTCATTGATCCAATCCATGAGGCTGCTGCTCTGAAGTTGGGCCACTCTGGCATCAGAAAGTCTGTCTATGTCCGCAGTGTATTCCGTGTAGCTCAACTGCTCATGGTCAATCATGCCACTATCCCAGATGCTATGAAGATTGCGGTCTTCTCTGAAAAATTTCAACCTGACATCATTGCCCCCCTTATCCTCACCATTTCCTACGTGCAGTGGTTGGTGTATATCACCAATCAAGTGTACCAGGCATTTAAGTGCAAAAGCTTCATCTTCATCTGTGAACTTCTTGCTCTTCAATTCTGAGATGAGACGATTGATGGTTTGGATGGCATCTCCTTCCTCCGGAGCACCTACCTCTTCGTAAGTGCTGCCATCGGGTATGGTACAGTAGTGCCATGGGTTCATGTGATTGTAAGACTGCTCGGCCTTGATCCAATCCATGAAGTTGGCCGAGATTGCCAAACTCTCTCCTTCCAATATAATGTCAATTTGCTTCCTGGCCTTCTTTGAGAGATGGTTCTCGGCGATTTGTCCTACAATCCTGTGGCCCGTTTTACCCCATGTAAGACCATTGCAGTGAATGATCAGTACCAATATCAAGGAGAGGAGTAGTCGCTTTGTCATCTTTTTAATTTCAAAAATAGGGAACGGCAACTATAAAGGAAATGAACATACGATAAGCGTTTGTTAATTTGCGATAGCGACTCACAGAAAACAGAACAAATCGAGTAGGAGGAAAAGATAGTTGATCCTACTATCTTTTCCGACCTCTCAC
>CAYGOT010000046.1:0-35625 GCA_964351595.1 uncultured Roseivirgaceae bacterium
GTAGAGCCGGGGGGAGAATCTATTTGTAGTACCGGCACTCCCTATGCATTCTATTTTCACCCAGGAGATCCGAAGAAGATCATGGTATACTTCGATGGCGGAGGTGCATGTTGGTCAAGGGAAACCTGCGATCCTACCCTCCGAACCGTGACACATACGCCTTACGTCATAGATAGCATTGACAATCCCGGGTTGAAGAATCCCGGAATTACCGGTGCGAGTTGGGGAGGTCTCTTTGACTTTGAGAACCCAGAAAATCCAGTTAGAGATTATTCTGTATTGATGATCCCTTACTGTACTGCTGATACACATCTCGGGGATCAAATCACCACCTACCGTCAGGACACACTCGACCCTGCCACCATCGACATCAATCACAAAGGCTATGTCAATACGATCACTGCGCTGAATTGGCTGGAAAAACACATAGATCAACCTGAGAAGCTGTTTGTAACAGGAGTAAGCGCGGGCTCCCTCGCTTCACCAGTATATGCCAGCCTGCTGGCGGATCGATATCCTACCGCCGATGTGGTACAGCTCGGTGATGCCTCCGGCGGGTACAAGTCCAATTCCGTTAGTGAAACTTTTACAGCCTGGGGTGGTGAAAAGGTATTTGATGCTGTATTCCCTGACAGGGATACCACTCTGGCTCCTTCGTTCGAGACCTCCTTCATCTGGGCTCAAAACCGACACCCTAACCTGGTACTCAGCCAATACAATGCTGCCTTTGACGATGTTCAAGGCTTTTTCCTTGCGTTGCTCGGTGAAACGGACGTCACCATTGATCAGACACTAAAACAAAACACTGCCTATTTAGAAAAGGAGCTTCCACAGTTCAGACATTTCATCGATAGCGGCAAGCATCACGGTCTCATCATACGGGACAACTTCTACACCACTACCATGAATGGTGTACGATTCAGAGACTGGATCGCTGATCTCATCGATGGCAAGCCTGTTGACAATGTGATTTGCGCTAGCTGTTTTGACTGATGTGATTAAGTTATTGTAGTTTGATGTTGAAGAATCAATATATTTGATTTCATAGTATGAAAGTATTGATAGACATAGAAGATAGTAAAGCCGCTAGCCTGATGGCTAAGTTAAATGCCCTATCCTATGTGCAAACGAAGGCACTAACTACAGCGGACGCCAAGCTCTTATCTGAGATTCAGGAAGCAGTCGAAGAAATCAATGCGGTACAAGCAGGTGAATTGGAAGCGCGTGATATTGAAGAGCTCCTAAATGAGCTTTAGTGTTAAGACGATCAAGGTATTTGATAAAAATGCCAAACGGCTTTTCAAAAAGTATCCTTCCTTCAAAAAAGACTTGCTAGAACTTCTTACCGTACTAAGAGAAAATCCATACAAGGGAGTTGCCCTTGGAAACAACTGCTACAAAGTAAGATTAAAGATTACCTCTAAGGGTAAAGGGAGAAGCGCCGGAGGCAGATTAATAACATATATCAGGGTCAAAAGGAGTATTATATATCTTCTTACAGTTTATGACAAGTCGGAAATAAGCAACATTACTGATCAGGATATCAGATCATTGCTCAGGCTAATCAATGAGGACTAATGTTTTATCTACAGCCAGTCACTCGCCAGCTTCTCATAGGCGATGATGCCACTGAGGGTCGTACCCGGAATGCCCTGCCCGGGATAGGCAGTATCTCCACAGATATAGGCCTTGTGTCCATCCAGTCGCGCATCCTGCATTTGCCATGGCTTGATGCCCATGAACTGGGGATAGCCACCTACAAAACCGTAGGCCCGACCTGTCCACTTCTGCCATGACTTGGGAGAAGAGGAGTGCTTGTAGACAATAGCCGATCGCTCAAGAAAACCCAATTGTTCGAGTTTGGTGATCACTGCCTCCTCCGCTTTTTCATTATCAATGATCGTCTGCTCAGGATCGGGTACATGAGTACTCACCGAAGCGACCCTCATACCGGGTTCATCAGACCGGGAGGCATCCTCAGGGTGACTTAAACTGACGAAGATGCTGTGCGACCCAGTTTCTGGTAAGGGGCGGTCCAGGTGGATCTGATGATGGATACTCTCAAACACCCTATCCGAGCGAAAGCCTATACCCATCTGGAAGGCACTGTTGAGCTTATCAGAATATAACAATTTCTTCCTGGCCTTTTCTGCATAACCATTATCATATATCGTCAATGTGTTGTTGAGCGGGATACCGGAGATAAGGTAGTCGCACGTGATCTCCCTCTTTTTTGTGGTAACGAGATAGCCATCACTCTCTTTTTTGACAGTATTGACAGGTTCTCTCAAACTCACTTCCCCTCCACGGCTTTCAATATACTCAACAAAGGGATTTACCAGGTTGAGCAAGCCACCATCTACATAGTAGTTGCCATAGTTGGTGTAGCAGAGCGCAGTGGCTCCAAAAAGCACATTGACTTCTTGATGATGATTCTGCGCCGTGATGAGCAGTTGCTCATTTACAAAGTCTACAAATAGTTGGTTGTCCAAAAGACCATACTTCTTCAACAAATCGGTCATACTCATTAGCGCATAACGAGCATACCATGCCTGCCTCACACTGGCATGCTTCGCTGACTGCCACAGGTCGCTGAGTCTGGTCGGTGGAAAATGCCGCTGCTTGATGCTCGTATCCCATACGAACTGGCTGATCTTGTAGCAGAACTCCCAAAAAGGCCGCTGGCCTTGCTTTCCAAAATGCTGTTCAGCCTCTGTGATCCATGTGTTGAGATTTTCGTGACGATTGACGGTTGCGCCATTAGATAGATGCACTTGCATAGGCAAGTCGAGTTTTCTGACGGGCACCTGTATGCCGGTCTGGTCAAGTACATGCTTCAATGGCATCCGATCATCGAGTCCAACGAGCGTAGTAGCACCAGCTTCAAAAATGAATCCTTTGCGCCAATAAGAGCTGGTACAGCCTCCAGGCAGGTAGTTTTGCTCGAGTACTTTGACTCGAAGACCTCTCTTCGCCAGCAATGCTGCTGTGGTCAAAGCACCCATACCTGATCCTATTACCCCTACATCACATCGCTCGACCATTCTTTTGTTTAGTATTTTTATTCATTTTGTTAAACAAAATAATCTCACGTCCTGTTTGAACTTCAATCATGAGATTATACGTTTAACTTGTATTCTTCTTACAACTTCACTTCTAGCATAGAGTTTTATTAATGAGAGTTTCAGTTTACAGAAAAGAGCATTTTAACGCTGCGCATCGACTACACAATCCGAAATGGTCAGATGAGAAGAATGCGGCGGTTTTTGGGAAGTGCAACAATCCTAACTATCATGGCCACAACTATGACCTGACAGTAAAGCTAACCGGAGAGGTGGACGAGGAGACGGGATACGTATATGACATGAAGGTGTTGAGTGATTTGATCAAGGCGCATGTTAGTGACCGTTTTGATCACAAAAATTTGAACCTCGATACCGAAGAGTTCAAAAACCTAAATCCCACTGCTGAGAATATTGCGGTAGTGATTTACAATATATTAAGAGAAAAAATCGATGCTCAGTATGAGCTCAAAGTGATACTTTATGAGACAGAAAGAAACTATGTTGAATACCCCGCATAACGAGAGCTCAATGAATGTGAATATTGATCTGGATGATATAGGTGATGATCACGTAGCATCATCGTATGAAACTCCGCTTAGGGAGGATGCCTTCGAAATGGATGATGAGATCAAAATGGAGCTCATCGCTAAGCACTTCAAGGAGATCATGCAGATACTTGGACTTGACTTGGACGATGATAGCTTGAAGGGTACCCCAATGAGGGTCGCTAAGATGTACGTAAAGGAGGTATTCAGCGGGCTCAATCCAAAGAATAAGCCAAAGGTGCGTCTGTTTGAGAATAAGTATAAGTACAGCGAGATGTTGGTAGAGCGTGATATCACCTTCTATTCTCATTGTGAGCATCACTTCGTCCCTATTTACGGCAAAGCGCATGTAGCATATATATCTTCCGGTGAAGTGATAGGTCTATCGAAAATCAATCGAATCGTACAATACTTCGCTAAGCGCCCTCAGGTGCAAGAGCGCCTGACGGTCCAGATCGCGGAAGAGCTGAAAAAGGCACTTAAAACTGAAGATGTAGGTGTGGTGATTGATGCGAATCACATGTGCGTCTCTTCAAGAGGTGTGGGTGACACCAACAGTAAAACAGGTACTGCTCACTTCAGTGGTAAATTTTCTGAAGAAAATACCAAGACAGAATTTCTCAACTACATTAATGCTAACGTACAACTATGAGTGAATTGAATAGCAAGAATATTCTTGTTGTTGGAGGAAGCTCGGGTATAGGACTGGAAGTAGTGAAGCAAGCTGCTGCGCTTGGCGCCCGGGTGTGGAGTGCCTCAAGAAACAACACAGAAGAACTTCAAACTACAGATGCCAAGTTTATACAACTGGACGTGACTTCCGAGGATATCCAGTTAGACGATCTTCCCGACCAACTCGACGCACTGGTTTATTGCCCAGGTACCATCAACCTCAAACCGTTTCATAGATTGAAAGTGGAGGACTTTCAAAAGGATTTTGACGTCAATGTATTGGGAGCCGTAAAAGTGATTCAAGCTGTGCTCCCTAGATTGAAGAAAAGTGAAGCAGCAGCCATCGTCACTTTTAGTACAGTGGCAGTACAGCAAGGCATGGGATTTCACGCTAGTGTAGCCTCTGCAAAAGGAGCAATCGAAGGGCTGTCCCGATCTCTTGCAGCAGAACTCTCCCCGCAAAATATCAGGGTCAACTGCATAGCGCCATCTTTGACTGACACACCTCTGGCAGCACAGCTATTGTCTACTCCGGAAAAAAGAGAAGCTTCAGAGAAGAGGCACCCTATCAAAAAAGTTGGAAAAGCGGCAGATTTGGCGGCCACCGCAATTCATCTTATTTCTGGTTCATCAGAGTGGATTACAGGTCAGGTTTGGCATGTAGATGGAGGCATGTCCTCAATAAAGTCGCTTTAGTGTCAAACATTTTTGTCATTTATAAGATTACATCCTTACGAACTTAGGGTCTTATGCCTCCAGCACCAGAAGCATTTATGATTTTCAAAGAAGAACTCCAAAAGGAGCGAATCGAAAAAGAACGCCTGGCAAAAGCGTATGAGGAGGAAATCGTCCGCCTCAAGCAGGAAATGGGCTACTTAAGCGAGCAGATCGGTGCGCAGCAGGAGATGATTAAGACCACTATTAACTATGCCACTCGATTGGAAGAAAAACTGACAAATCTGGATAAGAGCATGGAAAAAGGTAAGAAAAACGCTAAAGGAAGCTTTCACTGAACTAATTTTATTTCACACTGTTGCTTTAGTACACATTTACGGCCATGGAAACTACTTCGGACAACACTTTCACCATAGAAGGCTTTGAAGAAAAATTTCAAAGCAGATTTGCAATCGTATATGCCAACGACGCATCTGGTATAGTGGTGTGCGTACTCCAGGGCGACTATGTGCCGATCGAATTCTTCAAAGAAACATTCAACCAAATCTCTGAGGTGATCGCGGGAGGCCGTTACCACAAATTTATATTCGACAAGCGCTCGCTGCGCACCTTCCATCAACCCTCCATGGAGTGGTATTTCATCCATTGGAAGAAGGATATGCTGGCTCACGGAGTAAAGGAGCATAGAAAAATCCTACCGGAAATCGAGTGGTTCAAAAAGGCTGTGATGATCGCCAAAGATCAGCTCATGGAACAATATCCCTCCAATATCATAGACCAACTCAATATCAAGTATTGCGATAGTATCGAAGAAGCCATTGCTTCTTAATCTGCATGGCTCAGTTTAGTGCAGAAGATATCCAGAGCGCGCAGAGCGAGTTTCGCAGAAATCTCATCAATAGCGCAACCGGTTTTAAGAGCGTGTCATTAATTGGTACGGCCAACAAGGAAGGAGAAACCAATCTTGCTATATTTTCACAAATCATCCACTTAGGAGCCAGTCCTGCTCTTGTTGGAATTCTCTTTAGGCCCCACACAGTGGTGCGACATACGTTAGAGAACATCATCGCCACAAAAAGCTTTACAATCAATCACATCGATGCTGATAACTACCGCGAGGCACACCATACAAGTGCACGCTGGGATGAATCGGAGTTTATATCCTGTGGCTTTGAACTAAGCTATGTCGACGGTATTGGTGCTCCATTTGTGAAGGGTGCTCCGGTGCAAATCGGTCTGAAGTATGAGCAGAAGCATGATCTTACCATCAATGGCACCCATTTGATCATTGGCAGCATTCAATACTTGAACATTGCCGATGAAGCCATTAGCGAAGATGGGTTCATCGATCTGGAATCATTGGGAGTAGTCACTTGCTCAGGACTTGACAGCTATCACACGACGCTGAAACTCGCACGACTCAGCTACGCCAAGGCAGACCATCAACCTAAGGACATCACTTGAGCGCACCGCTGCTGACATTCACCGATAAGGGAATATATTGTTCTCAAGCGGATGTATTTATTGATCCCTGGCAGCCGGTAGACAAAGCCTTAATTACACACGCTCATTCTGATCATGCGCGATTCGGCTCCAAGAAATATCTGGCCCATCATGAGTCCAAAGAAGTACTCAAGATTAGGCTGAGCCAGGACATCAATCTCCAAACTGTAGAATACAACCAAGCCCTAAAAATCAATGGCGTAGAGGTCTCCTTCCATCCGGCAGGGCATGTGATCGGTTCTGCTCAGATAAGGCTAGCTTATAAAGACCAAACGTGGGTGGTTTCCGGAGACTATAAAGTGGAAGATGACGGGTTTACGACACCCTACGAACCAGTGGAATGCTCACACTTTATCACTGAGAGTACGTTTGGGTTACCGGTATTTGACTGGAGACCTCAGCATGAGATCATTGAGGATATTAATAGTTGGTGGAAGTCTAATCAGGCTGTAGGTAAAGTCAGTATCATCTCTGCCTATGCACTGGGAAAAGCGCAGCGGATCATCGAGGCAATTGATCATAACATTGGCCGCATCTTCGTACATGGTGCCATTCACAATGTGAATGAGGCTTTGGTAAGAAATGGCATTCAACTTAAACCCACCGCCTTGGTCACTCCCGAAAAAGCAAAGGAGATGTATCAAGGAGCTCTGGTCATCACTCCCGGCTCTGCTATAGGCACTTCATGGACTAAACGCTTCCGGCCATTTGCGGTAGCGCAGGTATCCGGATGGATGAATATACGAGGCATCAAAAAGCGACGGGGTTCTAATCATGGCTTTGTGCTATCCGATCATGCGGATTGGAAGGGGCTGATTGAGGCGGTCGAACTTTCCAAGGCAGAGAATGTCTATGTTACACATGGTTATAAGTCGGTTTTCAGTCGTTGGCTAAACGAAAGAGGTTGGAACGCTCACGAGGTAGAAACCTTATATGGAGAAGAGCAATCTGCTGATGATTCTACCAGCTCATGATTTTTGTATTTCTCAATAGTTAGGCGCTGACTTTCAGTTGATTTAACAATCTCATAACCAGTCCAGTCATTTTCGGCGGAACGTTTCAAAAAAAGGTTCGAAAGTCTATCTTTGCCACCACATTTTTCAAGACCAACATAATTAAAAGAATAAAATGACGGAGTACGTTTATCTAGTACCGCTTCTTGGTATTGTAGGGCTAATAGTAATGGCCATCAAATCTGCCTGGGTTTCTAAGCAAGATGCCGGAGATCCCAATATGAAAGAGCTCGCAGGCTATATCGCCGATGGAGCCATGGCCTTCCTCAAAGCTGAATGGAAAATACTAGGCTACTTTGTAGTTATTGCTGGTATTCTGCTAGCGTATTCGGGCACACTCGTACCTGATTCTCATCCTATTATCGCCATTGCCTTTGTTATAGGTGCTGTGTTTTCAGCGCTAGCTGGCTACTTTGGTATGAACATCGCCACCAAAGCCAACGTCCGAACAACACAAGCTGCGCGAACAAGCCTTAAGCAAGCCCTCAAGGTTTCTTTCTCTGGTGGTGCGGTGATGGGACTTGGTGTAGCTGGATTGGCTGTCCTCGGATTGGGTTCAATCTTCATTCTATTGGTTCATTTCTTCGAGGCGGGTGGCGTACTTGCTACAGGTATCGAGATGAAGACAGCCATCGAAGTATTGGCGGGTTTCTCATTGGGTGCTGAGTCCATTGCGCTTTTCGCTAGAGTAGGTGGCGGTATCTATACCAAAGCTGCTGACGTAGGAGCTGACCTTGTAGGTAAAGTGGAAGCTGGTATTCCTGAAGATGATCCTCGTAACCCTGCCACAATCGCTGATAACGTAGGTGATAATGTAGGTGATGTCGCAGGTATGGGCGCTGACCTTTTCGGGTCTTATGTCGCCACTATCCTAGCCGCGATGGTACTGGGTCAGGAGATCAACGCATCCGGTGATGGCATGAACGGCCTTTCTCCTATCCTACTCCCCATGTTGATCGCTGGTCTGGGATTGGTATTCTCTATTGTGGGTACGTTTTTCGTGACGATCAAAAATGAAGATAGCAGCGTACAAAATGCATTGAACCTGGGCAACTGGTCTTCTATCATCATGACGGCCATTGCGAGTTATTTCTTAGTAGTAGGTCTCCTACCGGAAAAACTAGCCATCAGATCTTACGAGTTCAGCAACCTGGATGTCTTCTGGGCGATCGTTGTTGGATTGATCGTAGGAGCGCTGATGTCCATCATTACCGAATACTATACCAGCATGGGCAAGCGTCCTGTGAACTCTATCATTAAGCAGTCATCCACTGGTCATGCGACCAATATCATCGCGGGTCTTGCCGTGGGTATGGAGTCTACTGTCGCTCCTATCATGGTACTTGGCACAGGTATTATCCTGTCCTATAGCTTTGCAGGTCTTTACGGCGTGGCAATTGCTGCGGCTGGCATGATGGCCACTACGGCTATGCAGCTAGCTATTGATGCATTCGGCCCTATCGCTGATAATGCTGGTGGTATTGCTGAAATGGCGGGTCTACCGGAAGAAGTAAGAGGTCGCACCGACAATCTTGATGCCGTGGGGAACACTACTGCTGCCAGTGGTAAAGGATTTGCGATAGCCTCGGCTGCTTTAACTGCCCTGGCACTATTTGCAGCATTCGTAGGAATCGCAGGAATCGACTCTATTGATATTTATAAGGCGCCTGTATTGGGAGCGTTGTTCTTTGGTGCCATGATTCCGTTCATTTTCTCATCATTGGCGATAGCCGCGGTAGGTCGTGCAGCCATGGATATGGTAAATGAAGTAAGAAGACAGTTCAAAGAAATCCCCGGTATCATGGAAGGTACAGGAAAGCCGGAATACCAGAAATGTGTTGAGATTTCAACTAAAGCTTCTCTCCGCGAGATGATGCTCCCTGGAGCCATTGCTTTGCTTGCACCTGTAGTGGTCGGTTTTGGTTTCTTAGGAGTATTCCCCGACACACCTTCAGCCGAGATTCTTGGGGGTATGTTGGCAGGTATCACCGTGTCTGGTGTGCTGATGGGTATTTTCCAAAACAATGCCGGTGGCGCTTGGGACAATGCTAAGAAGTCATTCGAAAAAGGCGTAGAGATCGATGGTGAAATGCATTATAAAGGTTCTGAAGCCCACAAAGCTGCAGTAACTGGTGATACTGTTGGTGATCCTTTTAAGGATACTTCTGGTCCCTCTATGAACATCCTTATTAAGTTAACCTCCATCGTGGCGTTGATCATTGCGCCACACATCGCAGTGAAGCCACACACTGCTGACATTGACAAGGAAATCTTGAAGCAGGAAGTAAAAAAAGAAATCACTGTAAAGAAAGTGGAAGCCTCTATCCAGGCGATAAAGTGAATCTGATCATTGATTGAAGAATTTGAAAAGCCCCACTTCGGGGCTTTTTTCGTTTCTGACGGTCATGTATTTGTGATTTGTCCATACTGTGTAACATTGGTTTCGCTTATCAGTTTCTATCATCAATGAAGCAATTTGCCCGGCTCTTCCTCGATCTTGAAAACACATCCGCCACCAACCAAAAGGTTAACCTTTTTAGTAGCTACTTCGACCAGGCAACTGATGAAGATAAACTTTGGGCCCTGGCGCTATTCTCTCACAAGCGACCAAAAAGCATCCTTAATACCCGAAAGCTCCGAGAGATTGTGCTCGAACTCACAGGTTTAGAGCCATGGCTATTCGAGGAGTCTTACAGTGTCGTTGGAGACTTAGCAGAAACGCTGAGTCTGGTGCTTCCAGCCTCATCCGCATCGAGTGGTAAATCACTCACCTATTGGATTCAATTCCTGCTAAGCATAAAACCGCTTGAGGAAGAAGCCAAGAAGATCAAAATCAAAGAAGCCCTCAATCAACTGGAAAGATCAGAACGTTTTGTATTCTTCAAGCTGTTGACCGGAGGTTTCCGAGTGGGTATGTCTAAGACATTAGTGCTCAAAGCGATGGGGCAACATCTCGGTATTGATCCAGCGACGCTGGCACATCGATCTATGGGCAATTGGAGTCCGGAAAGCACCACACTCCAGGAGCTGCTGATTGACTCTGATGAGAATGAAGATCTATCGAAACCCTATCCTTTCTATTTGGCCTATGCCTTAGAAACGCCCCCTAATGAACTTGGTCCTATTGCCGACTGGCAAGTTGAGTGGAAGTGGGACGGTATCCGCGCGCAGCTTATCGTCAGGGAGGGTCAGCTATCCTTATGGTCACGGGGTGAAGAGTTGATTACTGAGAAGTTCCCTGAGTTCGAGCCTCTGGCCTTTGCCCTTCCTTCGGGTACGGTCATAGATGGTGAGTTGCTGCCTGTGAAAGATGGCCAACCGCTACCTTTCGCCCTACTACAAAAGCGGATCGGTCGAAAGAACCTTACCGGGAAAATCCTGCAAGAAGTGCCTGCCACCATAAGAGCCTATGATTTACTGGAATGGGAAGGTCGGGACATTAGATCCGAGCCACTTGAAGTTCGACGATCCTATCTGGAGACATTAATCTCACATCTTAATCAACCCGTCATTGACCTATCGGAAATTGTCACTGAATCCTCATGGCAGCCACTCTCTGTGTTGCAAAAGCAAGCTCGCCAGTACTTAGCTGAGGGTTTTATGCTGAAGAAAAAAACTTCAACCTATCAATCAGGACGCAAAAAAGGTGACTGGTGGAAATGGAAGGTTGACCCAATGACGGTAGATGCAGTCATGATCTATGCACAAAAAGGCCATGGCAAGCGTGCCGACTTATTCTCAGACTATACCCTTGCTGTATGGGATGAAGGCACGCTGGTACCTTTTGCTAAGGCTTACTCAGGGCTGACCGATTCAGAGTTAGCAGAAGTCAGTAGATTCGTCAGGAACAATACGAAAGAAAAGTTCGGTCCGGTGCGTACTGTCACGCCTGAGCTAGTGTTTGAAGTAGCATTTGAAGGCATTCAACTTTCTCCTCGCCATAAGTCAGGTGTGGCAGTGAGGTTTCCACGGATTCATCGCTGGCGAAAGGATAAAAAACCTGACCAGGCCAATACGCTGACCGACTTGAAGGACTTGCTAAAGCAGTATGGAGCATAGTGAACTCATCAACAAAGGCATAGAATGGTTTGCAGGACGCAAATGGAAACCATTCGAATTCCAGAAGTCTTGTTGGGATCATTATTTGAGAGGCTACTCCGGGTTGCTCAATGCACCTACCGGCAGTGGAAAGACTTATGCACTCTGGCTTCCGTGTCTGCTTGAGCATATGAAGCGATATCCCGACGACTATCGTAAACCAAGGAAGGATGGGTTGAAGGTCATTTGGATTACACCGCTGAGAGCATTATCCCGTGACATCCAGCACGCCATGCAAGAGATGGCAGAGGATCTCGAAATACCCTGGACGATTGCCATAAGAACTGGAGATACGGAGACCTCCGAGCGACAGAAGCAGAAGCGTACTGCCCCAGACTGTCTCATCACTACACCAGAGAGTATGCACCTCCTACTCTCTACCCAGGACTCACCTAATTACTTCAAACATCTGCAAACGGTGATCATAGATGAATGGCATGAGTTGATAGGAAACAAGAGAGGCGTGCAGGTAGAGCTGGCCCTATGCAAACTCCGATCTGTGACATTATCACCACTCAAGGTCTGGGGCGTATCGGCTACCATCGGCAACCTGGATCAAGCAAAGCAGGTGCTCCTTGGCCCTAACTACACGGGCCTGGAAACCACTATCAAAGCAGAGATCGACAAAGAGATAATCATTGAGTCCGTCCTACCGGAAGAAGTGGAAACCTTTCCCTGGGGAGGACATTTAGGCATCAACATGCTCCCCTCCATATTACCCATTATCAAGAAATCGAAAACTACCCTACTCTTCACCAACACCCGATCTCAAACGGAGATTTGGTATCAGCAGATACTCAATCACGCCCCCGAGCTCTCGGGCATCATGGCCATGCACCATGGCTCGATTGATAATGCAGTCCGAGGATGGGTGGAAGATGCGCTACATGCAGGTAAACTCAAACTGGTGGTTTGCACCTCCAGCCTGGACCTTGGCGTAGACTTTCGTCCGGTGGATACGGTCATACAGGTAGGCGGCCCAAAAGGTATTGCCAGGTTCATGCAGCGAGCAGGGCGAAGTGGTCATCAACCCGGTGCAGCGAGCAAAATCTACTTTGTCCCTACTCATTCGCTTGAACTAGTTGAAGCTGCCGCGCTGAGGTCAGCACTAGATGATGGCTATTTCGAACAACGTAGGCCCCTTCGCAAATCGATGGATGTACTCGTGCAGTACCTGGTGACCTTGGCAACCGGAGATGGGTTTCGAGAAGGACCGACCAAAGCTGAAGTGCTTTCTACTTATTGCTATAGTCAGCTGACAGATGAAGAATGGGACTGGTCCATAAGATTCATTACACAAGGAGGTGATTCACTCGGGCAGTACGAAGAGTTTGCTAAAGTGTATGAGCAAAATGGTGTTCACAGGATCGTCAGCCGAAAAGCTGCCATGCGCCACCGACTATCTATTGGTACGATCGTCGGAGATGCGGCCTTGAAGGTCAAGTATATGACCGGAGGAATGCTTGGCACGATTGAGGAGACTTTCATTGCCAGGCTCAATCCGGGAGATGTGTTCTGGTTTGCCGGTAGGAATCTTGAGTTCATCATGCTCAAGGAGATGACTGTGCTGGTCAGGAAGGCAAAGACAAAGAAAGGAAAAGTACCAGCCTGGGGAGGAGGTCGAATGCCACTCTCCTCCCTGCTCTCGCACCTCATTAAGAAAAAACTACAACAAGCCTCTGAAGGCATCTTTCGAGATATCGAAATGGTCACGATCAAACCTATTCTCGCCCTCCAGGAGAAGTGGTCACTGATCCCCAATAACAGCAGCTTTCTTATTGAAAAGGTGAAAACAAGATTCGGCTGTCACTTATTTATGTACCCATTTGCCGGTAGGTTCGTCCATGAGGTCTTAGCCGGACTGATCGCCTATCGCATCGGCCAGATGCAGCCGCTCAGCTTTTCCATTGCGATGAATGATTACGGATTTGAGCTCTTATCAGAAGATGACATTCCGCTCGAGGACGCGCTGGAGCAAGACCTGTTTACACTAGATAATCTCGATGATGAGCTACAGTATGCCATCAACAAGTCAGAACTCGCACGACGCAGATTCAGGGATATCGCCACCATCTCAGGGCTTGTGTATAAGGGCCTACCGGGAAATCAATACAACAACAAACATCTGCAGACTAACTCCGGCCTGCTTTTCAATGTATTCTCAGATTATGATCCCGACAATCTGCTGATCAAACAGGCTTATGATGAAGCCACTGATCTGCATATCGACAGAGAAAGGCTCAACGAGACTTTGCAACAAATCAACACTCAAAAAATCGAATTGAAATATCCTCCACAGCCAACGCCGTTTGCCTTCCCGATCATGGTCGATGGGCTAAGAGGAAAACTAAGTACCGAAAAACTGGTTGATCGTGTAGCCAAAATGCGCATCCAATTAGATAAATATGCACGCGCCTGACTAGTTTTGACCCCTTATTTAATTGTATTATGAAAGCATTGTTTCTTACCCTAATCGTAGGTTTTCTTACCAGTTACTCATCATTAGGACAATCCATTACTGGTAAGTGGAAAACCATAGATGACGAAACCGGTAAGCCACGGTCAATTGTGGAAGTCTACGAAAAGGAAGGTAAAGTCTTCGGTAAGATCATCGAACTATTCAGAGAGCCCGATGAAGATCCTGATCCGATATGTGAAGAGTGTACCGACTACAGAAAAGACAAAAAAGTGATCGGAATGGAAATCATCTCCGATATGGAAGCCAAAGGAGATGAGTACGTCGATGGCGAAATACTCGACCCTGAAAACGGCAAAATTTATAAATGTAAACTGTGGATCGAAGAGGGTAACCTGAAGGTGCGTGGCTATCTCTATTTCCTCTACCGTACACAGACCTGGTTGCCGGTAGGTGAGTAGCCGCGACGCGATATTGTCAGGCTCATGTGAGCTAGCGCTACTAGGCCAGCACCTACTGCTCCTACCGGAAAAAGCGCTTTTCTGGAAAGAAGACCGGATGCTCGTCATTTCTGATCTTCATATGGGCAAAGCGGGCCACTTCAGAAAAGCCGGAATCCCCGTTCCGGGAAGACTTCACATAGAAGAGTTGTTCCTCTTAGATGCACTAATCAGCGAGCTCAACCCATCCAAAATAGTCTTTCTGGGTGACCTTTTTCACAGTAACTGGAATCTGGAGTGGCCGCTGTTCAGCGACTGGCTGCTCAACTATGCTGATCGATCAGCTCATTTGGTAATTGGTAATCATGACATACTCAATCGGTTGGATTATAAAAGGTGTGGATTGATAGTGACTGATGAACTCTGTTGCGGCCCATTCTTATTTTCGCATGATCGGATTATCAACGATTCTTTGTATAATATTTCGGGTCATATTCATCCAGCGATCAAGCTTAAAGGAAAAGCTCGACAAGGTATCAGTCTTCCATGCTTTTACTTCAGTGATACCCATGCGTACATGCCGGCCTTCGGCAAATTTACCGGAGCAGCCAGAATCAACATTACTCGTGGAGATAAGGTATTTGGCATTGTCGAGGGTCAGGTCATTGAAATACCTTCCACATAATTTAAAGTCAATCACTTCTTATATTAATACCATAAATAAGGAAATAATCCACTTTGCGGTTACTATTTTGATATATTGTGTATTAAACCAAAAGCAGCGGCTTTTTTTGAATGAAGGATAGTGAAATTCTGACCCGTATTAGCAAGGGGGACGAGAAAACGCTGGACTACCTCTATAAGAAGTATTACCGGATGATGACTCGTATCGTTTTGTCGAATAATGGGACAGAGGATGAAGCGAAGGATATTTATCAGGAAGCGCTTTTGGCCTTTTGGCAGAAAGCTATAAGTGGTAAGTTGGTGTTGACTTCAAAGATTAGCACCTTCATTTACAGTATTTGTCTTAATCTCTGGAGGAAAGAATTGGACCGCAAGGGAAGATTCTCGGATGAGGAAATGAAAGATGAAGGAGTTCATCCGGAGCATGACAAAAATGAGAAGATAAGGATTATCAATGAGTGCATTAATGAACTCGGAGATACGTGCAGAAAGATTCTCACTTATTATTACTTCGATGGGATGTCGATGACTGATATCGCTGAGAAGTTGGGTTTTGCGAATACAGATACTGCAAAGACCAAAAAGTATAAGTGCAAAAAGAAGCTGGATAGTTTGGTGAAAAGCAAATACTCAGCTAGTGATTTTCTGGATTAGTCTATGGAAAGTAATTTCAATAAAGAGAGTTTAATCGACGACCTGGTTTCAGGACGCATCTCTGGTGGTGAAGCCGAAAAGGCCTTACAGCAGATACAAAGCGACCCTGTCCTTAGCTCGGACTTTCAATTTCAAAAAGACTTAGTTAACCAGCTGCAGGCCGTAAGGAAGGCCGAATTAAAAATGCGTCTTGATGCAGTCCCGATAGAGCCTGCATTAATTGGAGGGCTCACAGCTACTGGATTGCTTAAGTTGGGAGGAACAGCTATTACGGCCACTCTACTAGGTGTTAGCGGCTACCTACTGCTTTCCGACCAAAATGAAGATTCCCGACAAACCCTCGATTTAGTTCCATCCAAGGTTCAAACAATTGATCTTGGCAGTACTTCCGTTGCACAAGGACCTGAGGAGATTCAAAAGTTTGAGCTTAAAGGGATTCAAAGTCTTCCATTGACTGCTTCGACAGAGACTCAACCGCTAATCGCTGAGGAGGCTGCTGAAGCTGAATTGATGGCGCCTGAAGTAGTACCGCCGAATGTTACGGAACTCTTTGAGGAAGAGACTATTAATTCACCTAAGCTGGACACCAATCCGGAGGTTCTCTCTAACCCTTCGGATGAGGCTACTGAGATTGAAAATATACAGGATGAGAAGTATCCTTTCCATTACAAATACTATAGCAACAAGCTTTATCTGTATGGAGATTTTAAAGGAATCCCTTACGACATCCTTGAGGTTCATGGTAAATCAGGCAGGGTAACTTATCTCTCTTATCAAGGGAAGTTCTATCAGCTAAAGAATCCAATCAAAGGAGTAAAACCACTTATTCCGATAGGTGATAAAGACCTAATCAAAGAATTAGAAATACTTAAAGAGGAAAAGGCGTTTTGATCAAACGCCTTTTTTTATTCTAGCCCATTTTTTTCAGCTAATTTTGAAAAGTTGATTTATGGGTGCAGAAACCAAATACAAAAAAAAGAAGAAGCTTGGCAGCTATCCGTTTGCCAGTGTGATTTTCAGCATAACGCTAGCGCTGTTCGTGATTGGTATTTTTGGTCTGCTGGCACTTCATACCAATAAGCTTAAAGAGATCATTACCGAGAACATCGAGCTACAGGTGTACCTGAACAGGGAGGTATCGGAAAACGATCGCATCAGAATTCAAAAAACACTTTCCACCAAAGAGTACATACTGAACTCAGAGGAAAATTCAGGGATTACATTCATCTCCAAACAAGAAGCGGCGCAGCAGTTTGTAGAAGAGACGGGAGAAGACTTTGTCAACTTCCTTGGAGACAATCCGCTCCGTGATCTTTATGTTGTGAAAGTTCATCCGGATTTTCATGGAGCAGATCAGCTCTCCACCATTAAGTCAGATTTGGAAAAGGAACTGAGCGTGTATGAGGTGGTGTATGCTGAGAGCCTCATCGAAAGTATCAATGAGAACATGACCAAGCTGAGCCTGATCCTCCTGGGCTTTGCTGCTATCCTGCTCATTACGGTAGTGGTGCTGATCAATAATACCATCAAGTTGGCATTGTTCTCACAGAGATTTCTGATAAGGAGTATGCAACTTGTCGGCGCAACAGCTGGTTTCATCCAAAAGCCGTTTTTAACACGGGCGGCATTTTATGGACTCCTCGCCGGACTCTTTGCATCAGCATTACTGTTTGGACTGCTCACTACCGCCAATGCTAATATTCAAGATTTGGAACAGCTGCAGGACAATCGACGTTTATTGATGCTGATGGGGGGACTCCTGTTGATCGGGATGCTCGTCGGTTTCCTGAGTACCTATCGGGCAATCAAGAAATACCTGAAAATGTCGTTGGACGAATTATACTAAACACTATGAGTAATAAAGACAAACTAGCTTTTGGCAAGACTAACTATATGATCATGTTGGCAGGTATTGCCACCTTATTTGTAGGGTTCATTATTATGACATTGGATACCGAGCCCTATGGTTTTGGTTTTCTTGGCCTTACCCTTGGTCCCATTGTGGTGATGGCGGGGTTTGTGATAGAGTTCTTTGCCATCTTTCACAAGCCAAAGCGGGAGCAGGAGTAGATTCACCCACCGCATTTATGAAACCACTCTCTCTCGAGGAATATAGCTCTGGGGCCACCCTACTCATTGATAAGCCATTAACCTGGACGAGTTTTGATGTGGTCAAAAAGCTACGTTATCTGCTGAAGGTGAAAAAAATAGGCCATGCAGGGACCTTGGACCCTCTGGCTACCGGGTTGCTGATCCTATGCACCGGCAAAATGACCAAGCAGATCAATTCTTATCAGGAAGCCGAGAAGGAATATCAAGGCACCTTTACACTAGGTAAAACCACACCATCTTACGATCTGGAAACTAAATTTGATAGTGAACAAGCATATGCACATGTTACACAAGACATGGTTGATGCTGTCGTCACTTCAATGACGGGACTAATACAGCAGGTTCCGCCAATCTTCTCAGCGATCAAAAAAGATGGCGTGCCGGCATACAAAAAGGCAAGACAGAAAAAGGAAATAAAGCTGGAGCCACGCTCGGTTGAGATCAAGGAGTTTGAGATAACCAATGTCGAATTGCCACGTGTAGACTTTAGAATCGTGTGTAGTAAAGGCACCTATATTAGAAGTATGGCGCATGATTTTGGGGAGAAACTGGGTGTGGGAGCACACCTGAGCAGGTTAGAGCGAACAAGAATAGGCGAATACAGGTTAGATGATGCATGGAACTTGGAAGCTTTTGTTGATCAGATAAACACCCCTGCATGAATATCATCGAAGGAGAGAAGGATTTCCAACAACCGCATAATGCAGTAGTAACCATTGGAACCTTCGACGGTGTGCACTTCGGTCACCAAAAAATACTTAAAAGGGTAACCAGTCTGGCTGCCAGACATAAGGGTGAAAGTGTGTTAGTTACCTTTTGGCCACATCCGCGCTTCATCCTATCCCCGGATGATGACCAACTCAAATTGCTAAGCACCTTTGAAGAGAAGGCACAATTGATGAAATCTGTAGGTATCGACCATCTTGTCAAGATCCCTTTTACTACGGAGTTTAGTCAGCTAACCTCCGAGGAGTTCACTCAAAAAGTATTGGTCAATAAAATCGGTACGAGGCGTTTGGTGATTGGATACGACCACAGGTTTGGAAAAAACCGTGAAGGTGGGTTTGACTACCTCAAAGCCAACGAAACAAAGTTTGGGTTTCAGGTAGAGGAGATTCCCAAACAGGAAATTGATGATGTGAGTGTTAGTTCGACAAAAATCAGAGCTGCACTACTTACAGGCGACATCAAAAATGCTACCAATTATCTGGGCAGGAATTACTCTATTACTGGTAAGGTAGTGACAGGCGCGAAACTAGGCAGGGAATTGGGTTACCCTACCGCCAACATTCAGATACAGGAAAAGTACAAGTTAATCCCAGCGGACGGAGCGTATGCAGTGCGGACAATAGTTGACGGTCACACTTTTGACGGAATGTTGAATATTGGCCTTCGCCCTACCGTAAATGGGTCAATGCGAACTATTGAGGTTCATCTATTCGATTTTCAAAAGGATATTTACGGAGAAGATATTACTGTCTCCTTCGTTGAGATGATCAGAGAAGAAGCTAAGTTTTCCGATCTTAGTGGTCTGCGTGCCCAGCTTTCCCTTGATAAGCAGAAAGCCCAGGCCATCCTGAGCCACTAGATTATGCTATTTACTATTCGATAAAATTACGAGTCGTTCAAAAAACAAAGAAATGAAGAAGTCCAATATCAATTTTACGGTAGAGCTTGATGACGATAACGTCCCTGAAAAAATCAGCTGGGACGCTGATGACAAAGGCGGTGATGGACCGAGTGAAACTAAAGCAATAAGCATCGGTCTCTGGGATCATTTCAATCAAAACACCATGCGTATCGACCTTTGGTCCAAAGACATGCCCGTAGATGATATGAAAAAGTTCTATATAGACTGCATCGGAGGATTGGCGCAAAGCTTATTGTCCTCTACCGGGGACGAATACATGTCAGGAGAAATGAATACTCTGTGTGATCGACTGGTGAAGTATATCCAGGAGAATCCAAAATCTTAACCCTATTCTTAATCAAAAATTGAAGCCTGCTTGTCAGGCTTTTTTTGTGCCAAATTTGAAAAGTACAAAAAGACTGTTTGCGGAAATTACGAATTCTGTAACAATGCAGCCATTTGGTTGAATTTTTAAACAACTCGGTATGCCGAGTATTTTGAAAATAATGCAAGAAATAGGCATTGAGATCGATTGTAATGATGCATTTTTAATTATTTTACATGATATTGAAAATCAAATAATTTGATATTGGAGCGAGTAATAATCACACAAAACCATTAAGCATGAAGAGTATGATAAAAAACTTTACTAACAAAGCGTTGAGTCTTTTAGCGCTTATCACCTTCATCGGCTATCAAGCCATGGCACAACAAACAGTGGTGTCAGGTAATGTGACCGATGGCGATGAAGCCTTGATTGGTGTTAACATCATCGTGAAAGGCAAGGTGACAGGCACTATTTCAGACACGCAGGGAAACTTCAAATTAAGCGTTGGTTCCCCCCCGCCCATCACACTGGTATTTTCCATAGTGGGCTATGAAACACAAGAAATTGATATCACCAGTGAAAATGTCTCAGGGCTGAATATTTCAATGAGTGAGTCAGTGCTCATGGGTCAGGAAGTTGTCGTTTCGGCTTCCAGAGTCGAGGAAAGCTTTCTCGAGTCTCCTGTGACCGTGGAGCGAGTAGATATCCTCGCCATCCAGCAAGCACCGACAGCTAACTTCTACGAGACGTTGGCCAATGTAAAAGGAGTTGCCGTCAACAGCGGTAGCCTCAACTTCCCATCGGTCAACACCCGTGGCTTTGCTACTATCGCCAATGTCAGATTCGTGCAGTTGGTTGACGGTATGGACAGTTCTGCTCCTCTCCTCAACTTTCCTACCGGAAACCTGGTGGGCATGAGTGAACTAGATGCTGAAGGCATGGAGCTTGTACCCGGAGCAGCATCAGCGCTTTACGGACCGAATGCATTCAACGGTATCTTATTGATGACTTCAAAGAGTCCCTTTGAGTACCAGGGGTTGAGCGCTCAATACAAAACTGGTATTACTACCTCGGATGCTCAGAATAATGAGACCTATGGTATGAATTCATTTTCAGTACGATACGCTAAAGCATTCAATAACAAGTTCGCCTTTAAGGTGAATTTCTCCTATTCTGATGCTCAGGACTGGGTCGGTAACGACTACACCACAGATCGATTCCGTTCGGACTCAAAAATTGATCTTACAGGGGAGCCTAATTTTGATGGACTTAATCTCTACGGCGATGAGACTCAGATCGTAGTGCCAATGGCGGCTGCCGGTCCTCAGTACGCCGGGCTAGGTGTTCTCGACCTCAGAAGAACAGGTCTTAAAGAAGAAGATTTAATGGATGACTATGTTGCTGAAAACCTCAAATATGATGTCGCCCTTCACTACAGGGTCACGGATGATATAGAGGCCATCGGTGTATATAGAAGAGGTGAGGGTAGCTCAATCTACCAGGGAGCTGAAAAATATGCGCTGAGAGACTTTTCTCAGACTTTTTATAAACTGGAATTAAAAGCTGACAACTTCTTTGTGAGAGGCTATCATTCTGTAACTGACGATGGTGACTCCTGGAATGCCTCCGCTCTAGGTGGATTCACCAATGAAGTTTTTTCTGCTTCGGCTACTCAGTGGGTACCAGACTACTTACAGGCTTATCTGTTGACGATTCAAGGTTACGGAAGTAATTTCACTGGTGGACCAACTCCAGCGGGTAATGAAGACGTAGCTCATGATGTAGCACGAGCTTACGCTGATCGTAATATTCCTGCTCCAGGTACTCAGGCCTTTCAAAGCGCAGTAGAAGGAGTTAGGAACGGCTTGTTCCAGCGAAACCCACCGGGTGCTGGTTTTGAGGATAACTCAAAACTGTGGCATGGTGAGTTTAACTATAATTTCAAGAATCAGATCACTGCAGTAGAGCTTCAAGTGGGTGGTAACTTTAGAAGATATGATCTATTCTCTAACGGTACCATCTTTAATGAAGGCCCTGAAGATGGTATCAATTTCGAAAGAATTGGTATCAACGAATTCGGATTTTATGGCCAGGTGGGTAAGCGCTTAGCTCAGGATAAATTGAAGCTGACTGCTTCATTAAGGTTTGACAAGAATGAGAACTTTGATGGTCAGGTAACGCCAAGAGTCTCTGCTGTCTATTCAGCAAGCGAAACTCAAAACTTCCGTGCTAGTTTCCAGACAGGCTTCAGAAACCCTGATACTCAGGCACAGTTCATTTACTTCCCGAGTAGTGCCGGAACTTTGGTTGGTAGCGTTGAAGAAAATGCTGCACGATATGGTATCCATAATGGTGGAGCGTATACGGAAGACTCCTATCAGGCTTACATAGCTTCCGGTGGAAGTCTGGCTGCTGATGGTACTCCTACTGGCGGTAATCCTTCAGTACTGGAAACTGCCAATGTTCCTTATGCACAACCGGAGCAATTGACTTCATTCGAGATCGGATATAAGGGTGTGATCAGCAATAAGCTGCTCCTTGATGTAAACTATTACAATACCACCTACACCGATTTCTTGGGTTCTGAAAATATCAGATCTAAAAACCCAACTCAACACCAGGGTAATACAATTGCAGCAGGCTCACCTTGGAGACCTTATGTAAACTCTCCTGAGACCATCAACTCTTACGGTTTTGGGGTTGGTGCGACATGGAGCTGGTTCGACAATTTCACCCTAAGCGGTAACTATAGCTATGCTGACTTTGACGTGGAGCGAGTTGCAGGTCGCGATTTCATCGCTGGCTTCAATACTCCTAATAACAGATTCAGTGTGACGGTAGCTAATAGACAACTATTCGACAATTTTGGATTTAGTGCCAGCTTCAGATGGCAAGAAGAATTCATGTGGCAATCCTCATTTGGAGACTGGTTAGTACCAGAGTTCGGGGTGTTTGATGCTCAGGTCAATTATAAGATCGAATCTATCAAGACGATAGTAAAAGTGGGTGGTCAAAATATTGGTGGTGGTGATTACAGAACAAACGCCGGCGCACCATTTGTAGGACAGCAGTACTACATCTCTATCACTTTTGACGAATTCTTGAACTAATAAAGAAATGACAATGACTAAAATTAAAAATACATTTTTAGCACTTTTCGTTTGTGGGTCATTTCTTGCCTGCGAACAGGAAACAATCGATACTGTAAAAGTATTTCCAACGGATCCCGGAACACCTAGTGGTTCAAGCGGTAGCGCAGACTTCACCAAGTTCGTGACTATTGGCAACTCACTGATGGCCGGGATGCAAGGAAATGCACTATTCACATCAGGACAGCAAAATTCACTGTCTGCAATCATCAATAGCCGATTGGCACTTGCTGGTGGTACTTCCACCTTCAATCAGCCGGACATAGGAAGCGAAGCAGGTTTTACCGGAATTGCTCCCGATGGTGTGACGCCTTTAGGTAAGTTGATATTACAGACAAATGCTGCTGGTAGTACGCTTCCTGCACCTGTCGTACCGGGTGTAGTACCCGGACCATTTACAGGAGATAAGGCGGCATTGAATAATTTCGCTGTTCCTGGTATCCAAATTGGACAATTTCTGATCCCCGAAACGGGTGGCCCTGATGTACCTCAAAACCCTGCCTACAATCCATTGTATGCGAGGTTTGCTTCTGCTCCAGGTTCTTCCACTTTGATAGGTGACGTACTTGCTGCACAGCCAACATTCTTTGCATTTTGGTTAGGTAACAATGACGTACTTGGTTTTGCTGCCGGCGGTGGTGATGACAATGGTGTGCCGATTACCTCTCAGGAGGATTTCGCATTCCGCTACAACGCGTCTATTGGTACCATGCTAGGTACCTACCCTGATCTCAAAGGTGTCGTGGGTAATATTCCAAACGTGTTGGCTGTACCCTATTTCAACTTGATTCCTTACAATGCCATTCCCATGGATGATCCTGCAACTGTTGAATTGCTCAACAGTATCGATGCATTTGGCGGTTTTAACTTTCTCTTAGATAATCTGGCCGGTGCTGGTTTCTTAGATCCTGCCGAAGCAACTGCTCGCAAAATATCTTTTGCTTTAGGAGCCAATCCAATAGTGATCGAGGATACTGACCTTACAGACTTGGGGCCTTTGCTTGATGGCCTTGTTGCACTTGGCCAGGTAACACCTGAGCAGCGAGCTGCTTTTGAGCCCTTAAGGTTTGCTCGACAGTCTGTTGAGGGTGAGCAGGGAACACTCCCCGCAGCAGGCGTTATAGGAAACGAACTACAGCCGGGTAATCCTCTGAGTACGGTGGGTGTCGCGGTACCTCTAGCAGATCGCTACTGGTTGACTCAAAGTGAGCAGGTAGCCATAGCCACTGCGATCGCAGGTTATAACGCGACCATTCAGGGAGTTGTTGACGGTTCTGGTGGAAGACTTGCCCTTGCTGATGCAAACTCTCGATTACTTGAGCTTGCACTGGGAGGGCCACAATTGATTGATGGTGTGATCGTTACACCTGACTTTGCTCCTCCAACAGGATTGTTTTCCGCTGATGGTGTGCACTTGAACACCAGAGGTTACGCAGAAACTGCCAATCTATTCATAGACGCTATCAATTCTACTTTTGGGGCTACTGTTCCAAGAGTAAATATCAGCGCTTATCCTTCTATCGACTTGCCTATTCCGGCAGGCTAGAGTAACAATATTTTTGCTGTAATGAAAAGGTTGGTCATTGTGACCAACCTTTTTTTATGTCAAAATTGAATCAATTCCTGGTCTGATTGGAAAAGTCGCTGAAAGATATCCTCTGTCCCTGTTAGCTCAACCAATGTATTAGCCGTCTTCACATCAGCTATTGGGATACTAATTAATCCCTCATGCCTAGTAGCTATCCACGCCCCGGTCTTCGTCTTTATCCAGTCTTCCCAGGTAAATGAGACACCACCTAACGGAATGATACTCACCCACATTTTCCAGGCCATCGGTCGGTACTGGTCATCAAGTATCCACAAGTAGGAATCCCCGGGGGTAGCACCTCCGCTAGCGTAGGTCACCATCAATCCTACATCACCATTCTCTAGCTCTACTTTACTTCGACTGGTTCCAGGGTCAAAAGCCTTTACCACCGGATTGAGCCAAAAGGAGTCATTCACCCAATATTTCCAGGCAGTTTCGCACAGTTCTCCCTTATCCAACTCACTCATACCCTCTGTATCGCTAAGAATCACACCTTTCCGGTTATTGATATCGATGAGCACTTCGCGATTTTCCCAACTCACTTTGGCCAGGTGTCGCTCTTTATCCCAAATATGATAATGAGGATTCCTGAATGTCCAGCTAACAGCCCCTGTCCTATTCCAAGCCTGCCCATTGACTGCTGCTATCATTTTCTTTGCTAGTTCATCAGCGGCTGCTCCTTGTTTTCCGATAGGTCTTGGCTCATTGTAAACCATAAATAGTACTACGAGCACAGCTATAGCTAGCGCAACAACTATGGCAATTCCTTTTAAGATCTTCTTCATTCTGAAATATCTGGTTCCGCCCCAAAACTAATGGCCAATTCTTTCACCAGCAGTATTGAAATTGCCATGCACGGAATATTTCCCTAATCCACCTCATAAAATTTGTATCTTTTGTCAGTAAATCCGAATGCTATGAATCCAAACCAAAGACGAGCCTTTCTTAAAAGGACCGGTGCTGCAATGATTGTTCCTTTGTCATTTACGGACGTAAGTGCAGGCATCTCAAGTATTCCTGATCACTCGGCATTAAGTGAAAATCAACTGGCTAGCGATGAATCCTTCTGGGATGAGATCAGAAGCATGTACGTCCAAAATCCGGATTTTATCAATCTTGAATCTGGCTACTTTAGCCCATCACCCGAGCCGGTAAAGACCAAATGGATCGAAAGACTGACCGAGATCAACGCCTCCCCCTCCTACTATATGAGGACCAAACAAGTTGATGAACGTACAGCGCTAATCAACCAAATGGCGGAGTTCATTGGCGTCTCTAATGAGGAAATAATTCTTACCAGAAATACGACTGAATCGCTCAACATCGTCATTCAAGGGTTGAAACTGTCAGAAGGTGAAGAAATCCTCCGGACCAACAGGGAGTACCCCAGTATGATCCAGGCTTTGGATCAAAGGTCTCAGCGATACGGCACCAAAGTCAATGTGGTCGATATCCCACTGAAGCCAGACTCCACGGAACAGATCGTCAATATTATAGAAAGGGGCATCACACCAAAAACCAAAGTGCTGCTGGTCTCTCATATCATTTATCTCAATGGTCAGGTCCTACCGGTAAAAGAAATAACTGCTATGGCACACCGAAGAGGACTTGAAGTCATCGTAGATGGTGCACACGCATTCACCCACATTGACCAGTCGATCAAAGAAATAGATTGCGACTACTATGGCTGTTCTCTCCACAAATGGTTTGGTGCACCGCTGGGCAATGGTCTGCTTTATGTGAAAAAGGGGAAAGCAGAACGGCTCTGGCCAATGTTCGGAGATAGTGACTTTGCCGTTGACGATATTAGAAAATTATCGCATTTTGGAACAATGCCCTGCTCTAATCAAGTAGCTATGCTGTCATCGCTCGAATTCAACAAAAAGATTGGTGTACCCAAAAAGTCCGCACGACTCAAGTACCTGAGAAGATATTGGACAGAGCAGGTGAAGGATACCGAAGGTGTGCGTTTCTATACTCCTCTTGAGGACGAGTTCTGTGGAGCTATCGCAAATGTCGGGATAGATGGTATGACTCCAAAAGACCTTGCGAAAGCACTGTTTGATAACTACGGAATATTTACGGTAGCGATTGACAAAGCGGATATTCAAGGCGTACGGGTCGCACCAAACTTTCATAATACCATAGCCGATCTGGATCGCATGGCGGTTGCCATTAACGAATTGGCCAGTTGAGTCTTACATTTTATAATCAGCATTAGTACCCAAATGGGCAAAAAGAAACCCCGATCTCCCTTTTGGAGAACGGGGTTTAACAACCAGCTATGGAAATATGTCAAGTGTATATACGATTAGTACCAAAAAGGTAAACACCTAAATTAAACTATTTCAATATTTTATTTATTTATTTCATGAATGAGCTGATTATCAAAAGATTAGCATTGCAACTTCATACCAGAAAAAGACGAACAACAAACATATGGTAATTTGTTCATATGTTTATATATCTATATATTTAACCCATTAGTAGAATTGAGTTTTGATTATGAGCAGTAAACGGAGAGCGTTTCTTAAAAAATCAACTGTAGCTGGCCTGGCTATAGCCTGGGGTATGCCGGTAGTATTCTCGAAGCACCTGCCATCTGAAATAAGCTTATTAGCAAATTTTGAGCAAGACCCCTCGCTCCCAACGGGCAAGCACAAAGACCTCACCCTACTCAATTATCGACCCTGGAATATAGAGACACCCCCGCATTTACTTGATGATCCAATTACTCCGAAGGATCGAATCTTTATCCGCAACAATGGATTGGTGCCCGAGGAAATTGATGTCGATTCTTGGACCCTAACTGTAGAGGGTGAGTCAGCAAGCCAAACCAAGACCTACACCCTTGATCAACTCAAATCCAAATTTCAGCATTACACCTACCAGCTTACGCTCGAATGTGGCGGTAATGGACGGTCGGAGTTCAACCCCCCAGCCAAAGGCAATCAATGGACCACCGGCGCAGTATACAGTGCAGAATGGACAGGCGTAAGGTTGAGAGATGTACTCAATGACGTTGGGGTCAAGAATGATGCGGTCTATATTGGCTACTATGGTAAGGATACGCACTTGAGTGGAGATGTCAACAAGACTGTGATATCAAGAGGTGTACCTATGGCCAAAGCCATGGAAGATGAGACGCTCATTGCATTTCAACTCAACGGTGAGGATATTCCGCTCATGCATGGCTATCCACTTCGGCTCGTAGTTGGAGGTTGGCCAGCGTCCGCTTCTGGTAAGTGGTTGCATAAACTAGTGATCAGGAATATAGTACACGATGGACCCAAAATGACTGGTGATGCCTACCGAGTACCTTGCGAGACAGTAGCGCCAGGCAGCAAGGTAGATGATGAGGATATGTGCATTATTGAGTCCATGCCAGTCAAGTCATTGATCACCTGGCCCAAGACCGGAGCTATTGTGAGATCGGGGCAAAGCTTTGAAGTAAGAGGCCATGCCTGGGCCGGTGACCTGGAAGTCAAACAAATAGAAATCTCCGTGGACTTTGGTGCCACCTGGCAAACATGTGCATTGGAACCGCCAAAAAACCGACTTGCCTGGCAGCACTGGAAAGCGAATGTGACCTTATCTAAAAATGGATACTATGAAGTCTGGGCAAGAGCGATGGACGAAAATGGCAGTATGCAGCCCATGGTTGTACCCGGCTGGAACCCTAAAGGGTACTTGAATAATGCATGTCATAGAATTGCTGTCAAAGTGAGCTGATATGGATAACAAGCCCCTTGATATACTCGATAGCCTGAAGAAGATAACTTCGCTCCTTATAGGGATCATGTCTATCATGGTGACGATGGTATTGGTATCCATCTTTGCCGTCTATTTTGATACCCCTGAGCAAACTAAAGTCGCCGAAGTGAAGGCTGAACCTAATGTTGCACAAGCGCCTGAATCACAAGAGTCGGTGCTCGACATAACCGGCCTGGCTGACGATCCCAACCTTCAGATCATTGCTGCCAATTGCACTGCATGCCACTCTGCTAAGCTGGTCACTCAAAACAGAGCCACACGCGAAGGATGGAAATCCATGATCCGATGGATGCAAAAGACACAAAACTTGTGGGAGCTAGGCAAAAATGAAGACATCATCCTCGACTATCTCGCGAAGAACTACGCGCCTGAGAGTAAAGGCCGAAGGACCCCACTTGAAAACATCGAATGGTACGAGTTGTCCCAATAATCGGACTTAGCATTTCCCTGCTATGGGCGCTGAGTGCCTGTCAACCTACTCAGCAAGGAGAGGATAGTGCCATTGGGCCTTTGATCGAAGTGGGACAGTTGTCAGAGGTACTCGAACACCAAAACATCAAACTGGTCGATCTACGACCTCTTGAAGTGTACCAGAATGGCCATATCCCGAAAGCGATTCAGCTATGGCGTCCTGATATCCAGGATAGCACGCATAGCACAAGTGGCATTCGAGCAAGCCGTTCACAACTACAGCATCTGCTGCAGTCGAAGGGGCTTAATCAGGGAGATCACATTGTAATCTATGATGATAAAGGGGACGTTGATGCGGCTCGGCTTTGGTGGCTGCTCAAGCTTTACGGCTATCATACCGTGTCCCTGTTGAATGGCGGTCTACAAGCTTGGGAAAGTAATGGATTTCAATTAACCAATTTAATTCAGGAAACGCGGCAAAACGGAAACATCCAACTCGAAATACCAAACCACAGGTTCCTAGTCGATCATCAAAAAGTATTGGCGGCTGTTGGAAACAAGAATTACAAAATTATTGATGCAAGATCAGCTGAAGAATACTCCGGACAACATCAGAAATCCGGCGCACAGCGTTCCGGTAGGATTCCTGGCAGTATCTTTTTCGAGTATTCACAAACACTAGACGAGAACGGCCAGTTTTTGGAGTCTGAAGAATTAATCGAACTGATTTCAAGTTATGGTATTAGTGCTGAGGATTCACTGATTGTCTACTGTCAGTCAGGCGTACGTTCTTCTCATCTTAGCTTCGTGCTGCACGAGCTGATGAATTATCCATATGTGGCCAACTATGACGGTAGTTGGATAGAATGGAGCCAAAACCTCAACTTGCCTATTGAAACAGACAGCTTGATCCTTACTATGAATTAATTATGGAAACCTACTGGAACGTATTCATTCAATCAATACTCGGTACGCTCAATTGGGTCGGGCGAACGATTACTTTTGACACCCCTTGGACTGAGAATTACTTCTGGGGGCTTATTATTATTTCCCTGGCCGTTTGGGGATTGGAGTTGGCATTTCCCTGGCGAAAAAATCAAGCCACTTTCCGCAAAGACTTCTGGTTAGACGGCTTCTACATGTTTTTCAACTTCTTCATTTTTGCGATAGTCATTAGTGGTTTCTACTCACTATTTGAGCAAGTCATGGCCGATTTTGGCCTTTCGATGCAGTCCCTCACTATCGTGAATTTGTCTGAGCTTCCTTCATGGGCACAGCTCCTCATCTTCTTCGTCATTCTGGACTTTGTACAGTGGTTTACACATGTGATGCTACACAGGTTTCCTGTGCTTTGGCAATATCATAAAGTGCATCACTCGGTAGAAGAAATGGGCTTTGCAGCGCATCTTCGATACCACTGGATGGAAAACATCCTGTATAAGCCGCTGAAGACTTTCGGGGTAATGATCCTGGGCGGATTTGAGCCCTCGCAAGCCTTCATTGTGCATTTCCTGGCCATCACCATCGGTCATCTCAATCACGCCAATGTGAAGATCACATGGGGACCGCTGAAGTATCTTTTCAACAATTCTGTGATGCACCTTTGGCACCATGCCAGAAATCTGCCCGCGCAAAGGAGAATGGGTGTCAACTTTGGAATTAGCCTCAGCCTTTGGGACTACATTTTCAAGACCAATTATATCCCTAAAGAAGATGGTGAGATTCCGCTGGGTTTTGATGATCTGGAATCATTTCCGAAAGACTTCATTGGACAAAATCTCCATGGGTTTGGTAAACGCAAACCAAAAAGGCAGACCAACGCTTAAGCCTATTAATCAGACCTATGGTTAATGGTTGAAACCATTGATATAATTACCCAATTTAAGCCCACGGTTTAAACCGTGGGCTTTAAATCCGCTGCTTGATCGAACCGTTTTAACGGTTTATTCTAGACTTCTAGCTTCATTTTTAGAAAATGAAAATATGCACCATCTACCCCGGTTCGTGTCCTCACGGATCCAAACTAGAGGTATTTTTGGAGACATGAACCACGGCTTTGAAAATCCCATATCCCACCAAATGTTGAACTAATTCAGCATAGACTACTCTCAGTTAACTTGAGAAAGAAATAATTCAAAGATTGACCTTTCTTTGCTTTTCGGGTTTTGATTGCCTCTGATTCTTGATAAATTCAATTCATATGTCTCACTCATTTACCAAAATTTGGATTCATGCCATTTGGGCGACAAAGGATAGACTCCCACTTCTAAAATCAGAGATTGAGGTAAAAGCACACGCAACGATTGAGGGTGAGCTTATGGAATCAGCATGTACTCCGCTTATTGTCAACGGTATGCCAGATCATGTACATGCGCTATTCTTACTAAATTCCAAAAAATCAATAGCTGAGGTTATAAAACAAGTAAAAGGCGCCAGTTCATATTCCATCAATCATTCTAACCTGCTAAAAGGAAAATTTGGATGGCAAACTGGTTATGCAGCTTATTCCGTAAGTGAGTCTGCTAAAAACAAGGTCTTTGATTATATCAAAAATCAAAAGATTCATCACTCTAAAAGAACCTTTCAAGAGGAGTATGACGATTTTATTCAGCTTTATGGAATGAGCCAATAGCAACTTTTATAGATAACCATGAAAATGGTTGAAACCATTGATATAATTACCCAATTAAAGCCCGCGGTTTAAACCGTGGGCTTTAAATCTGCTGATGTGCATCCAACCGTTTTAACGGTTTGTAACAGACTTCCAATCCTCTATAGCGTCAAGCGGATAGATAGGTCGGGGTACTTTCTCATAAGCCAGCTGATGCACATCAAGGTTAGTAGTTCCGGCTGTGGCTACATTAAATGTCTTCCTATTGTAGAGGGCGTAGAAAAGTCTGAATGGAAATAAATTCTTTACTACCACTATATCCGCTTTCCAGAGCGACAAACCCAACTTCGAAAAGAAGGAAGGCCAGAAGGCGGGACACGGCAGTTCAGTGATCACTATCGAAAGCTTTTTGTATTGGAAGACCAGTGTCTTCCCAAAATCTGTTTCCTGCTTTTTGATCAACCTCGCTTCAACCGTGGTGGATTGATTGTAGGAGGTCTCCAGCTTCCGGCCTAGCTCAAGTGTCACCGTATTTCCGGTAGGCTCGTCAAAGTAAGTCCCGGCGATCTCTGCATCACGCAATGGCAGGTAACACTTCAATGTATCAGCTTCCTTGACCAACTCCTGCAATATGAGAGTATTCTCTCCGGGAGCTCCGGCAGCTACCACATCGGAGGTGTCGCAGAAGACCAATGTACCAAAGAGCCGTCTAAACCACAATTTTTTAGTTTTGGCAATGGCGTCTTCAATGGTGTAGGGCTCGGGGTGCGGTGTATCCCTGACGGCCCAGTTGAGCTCTGCCAACTCATGTGCTGTGCGCTGAGCCAGTTCCTTATTATCATCAGTCACTGCCAGCGTACACCATCCCAGCTCTTCATCGTCCAGCCATATGTGTACCATAAAGTTTGAGACGCTAAGGACGCCTTTCCGACGCTCCATAGCCTTCATTTTACGAAAAATACCCGCCATGGGCGCCAGAAAATCAATCGTGAACCCTCCTCCCTTCAGCAAGGGCATTTTTTCGAACGCCATTACCGGTTTGACCCTACCGTAAACTGTATCCAGCAGTAACTTAGCGGCCTTGTACCCCACCCTGAAATGATCGCGATGTGGATTTGTCCGGTAGGAAATGATGAACGTGGCTAGCCGTACTTTTTCCCTGGTGATATTGGCGTGGAGGTCATAAGACACACCTATTGGCACCTCCTCGCCGACCACCATCCTGACTGCCCTGATCATGTCACTCTCCGGATCGCGCATGCCTTGTACGCCCATAGCACCATGCATGGACATGTACACCCCATCCACCCTGTCCACAGCCTTTACCTTATCAAGAATATACTCTTTGAAGTGTAGGTAGACATCAATAGCCACTGGTCCTCCAGAGGTAGCCCAGGCAGTAACGGTAGGTATCACATTGATTTGATTTTCACCGAATTTCCGAATTGCCTTCATGAAGCCCGCCAGCTGAAAGCGCTTATACTTCTTGATCCCCTTCTTAAGAACATCTTCTCCGTAGAAAAGCGCGAGTGACTCAAACTCACGAATGGTCGTTGGCACCTTGGAAAAAGAATTAGTCTCTTGATGAAACTCTATGATGACAATGTTCTTCTTCTCCATACCAGAAAGTGGCTTAAGGCTGTATTCTAGCAAATTCCCGGATTCTTTTTATCCAATTACTTAATTTGTTGGCATAATAATTCACTTATGAAAAAGGCGGCCATCATCATTCTTATCATTGCAGGAACCCTTGTTGGACTTTTCAACATGTATCTGAAGCCAATGCTACCCGTCCTGACGGGATATGCTGCCAAAAATCTGTGCTCCTGTGTGTTTGTAGCCGGTATCGATGAGGCCCAGGCAAAGGCGGAAGATCTCGGTTTCTCACCGATTACATTGGCGTCTGCTTCAGTCGACTATGCGTCTAAGTCCGCTACCGCAAATGCCTGGGGGCTTTCAGAGCGTAAGGCCATCTATCGTGAAGGTCTGGGCTGTGTGCTGATCAACGAAGTGCCTGAAGCCATTCTCGCTGGTCAAAGCTTCACCCCGTCCAGAACTATGAAGGATAGCCTTATTAGTTGGTTCTCAATCAATGATACAGTTGAGGTGGTCAGCAATCAACAAAAGCAGAAAATTGAGGCCATTCTTGATCAGGCATTCAAAGAAGACGATCCTGAGAAGCTCAAAAATACCAGAGCGGTAGTCGTGTTGCACAAAGGTCAGCTGATTGCGGAAAAGTACGCGGAGGGTATCGCTCAAGACACGCGGCTACTGGGATGGAGCATGACCAAAAGCCTCACGGCAACCATGATTGGCCTGCTTGATCAGGAAGGACGGCTAGACATCAATGAACCAGCCCCCATTGCCGAATGGCAAAATGACAACCGCTCCACGATCACCACAAAACACCTACTCAATATGAGCAGTGGACTCTCCTTTTGGGAGAACTACGAGCAGCGATCAGATGCGAATATCATGCTTTGGGAAAGTGATAGCATGGGCAATTATGCCTTATCACAACCACTCGAAGGTACTGCGGGTAGTCCATGGTATTACTCTTCGGGCACCACGAATATACTCGCTACGATGGCCAGGCGTCTATTCAGGACCCAGGAGGAATATCTGGACTATCTGAACACTCGGGTATTCGACAAGATAGGGGCCTATTCTGTGCTCATAGAGCCTGATGGGTCAGGTGCCTATGTGGGGAGTTCTTTTGGGTGGGCGACTGCCAGAGACTGGGCGCGGATAGGACAGCTCTACCTCAATAATGGTCAATGGGCTGGAGAGCAAATCCTGGATCCGGCATGGATCGACTTTGTAAAGGACCCTACAGCAGGATCAGATGGATGGTATGGTGGACATTTCTGGTTGAATGACGGGGGTAGATATCCGGATGCTCCGCGCGATATCTACTCAATGGACGGTTTCCACGCCCAGAAGGTCTTTATCATCCCGTCTGAAGAACTGGTAATCGTTCGTCTGGGACTTACTTACAATGAGCCCGACTTTGACTTCAACGCCTTCCTCTCAGGAATAATCGCAGTATTGAATGAATGATTGAGGTTTACTGAAGCACTGTTTTCCAGGCCTTGAGCAGCTCGCCCTCTTTGATGAAGTTGTGAGCGAGCTTATGTAGTTCGATCAACCTATTCTTGTCATCATCATCGAAGGCTTCCAGTATGGCACTGACTTCAGGTTCTTTGGCAAAAGCCTCGAGATCAGCATCTTCTGGCAACTGATCAACAGATTTTAGAAGCTCAATTTCCGCTCCTGTCAATACTTCACTGGTTTTTACTTCTTTTGGAAGCTTTCTGAGCCCCATAAGTCTCTTTAATTTGTTTGAAAAGCTAACGAGAGTCTTCAGCTAAATGTTTGAGATTCCCGAACGAGTCGGGAATATAATATCTTCAGCCAATTATCCCAAACCAGTCAATAGCACGCTGCGTCAGTTGGCAGGTAGAACTTTGCCCGAAACCCCTCCAAAACCGATGCGAACACCATCCTTTGCTGCCCATCCGCGCATGGTAACAGTATCTCCATCTAAAATCCACTTGCGCTCAGTACCGTCTGACATCTTGAAGGGTTTCGTTCCTTTCCAGGCGATTTCAAACATAGAACCATAAGAGTCCGGTGTAGGTCCGCTGATCGTTCCTGAAGCATACATGTCTCCCACGTTGATATTGCATCCATTCACCGTTTGGTGAGCCAATTGCTGAGCGATATTCCAATACATATACTTGAAGTTGCTATCGCAAACTACATCCTCAGTGCCTCCATCCGGCGTGATGCCGACCTGTAGATTGATGTCATAGTTGCGCGCACCACTGTACTCTAGATAAGGCAGTACTTTCACATCCTGCTCCGGGCCCTTACATCTAAATGGCTCCAATGCATCAAGGGTTACGATCCAGGGCGATACCGATGAGGCGAAATTCTTAGCTAGAAATGGGCCTAGCGGAACGTACTCCCATGTCTGAAGATCTCGTGCTGACCAGTCGTTGAACAACACAAACCCAAAAATATGATCCTCCGCCTCAGCTACAGATACCGAGCTACCCAGCTCTGTCTTGCTACAAGTCACAAAAGCCATCTCCAATTCAAAATCCAATCTTGATGATGGCCCAAAATGCGGTACCTCCTCATCCGGGTTTTTAGCTTGCCCTTTTGGCCTTCTCACCGGAGTTTCAGAAACGACGATCGATGAGGCCCTGCCGTGATAGCCTACCGGCACATGTTTCCAGTTCGGCATCAGCG
>CAYGOT010000047.1:0-35248 GCA_964351595.1 uncultured Roseivirgaceae bacterium
AGATTACAGAACTGATTGTGGAGGTCTACGGTAGGTAGTGCGAATGGGCTTCTAATCTCATGACGACCATTATCATGGTTTTGTCCGTACTTGCTACCATGACCGTTGGCTGAAAGATTGACCGTGTAGGGCTTATTTACACTGTTTCCACTATCTATAACTACCGAATATTCTAACCTACCACCGTCTCCAAGTTCTCTTTGGATGGCTTGCTTCAGTAAATGGACATAATTCTCTTCCAGCCATTCGTAGAAGAATTGGCTAGGAACTTGAATAGTTAGTGCACTATTTTCAAGCTTTAGTGGAATAATAGGAGAAAACCAAGTTTTAAAACTTTGCTCAGGTATTTCACCTTTTATGAAATGCAAACATTTATCCCACAAATCTTTGTGCATGGAAACGACTCTTTTTGAAGACTAAGTTTTGGACAATTTTGACCCTTTCGATTTTCGCAGGGCATCAAATTTGTCATAAAATTTTTTAACAAAAAAATAACAAATCTCTTGATATTCTAAAATCGGCCGTAGCTGGATGTGAGATGCTTAGGAGGAGCTAAATTTTTTTCATCTTCTTAGAATAGTACAATTAACTCTGACACCTATGCCTTCTAACTGCATGATAATTATCACACATGAGATTTTCAAATATTGATGAGGTTTATTCTTTAAAAAAGATGAGAGGGCTATTTTACAACTTTCATTAACCAAGGCGATTAATATGATCAACTTTGATGAATTTGAAAGCGCGGATCGAGGGACCTGGGCTACTGAGGCCGAACGGCTTCTAAGAGGAAAACCTTTGTCTATTCTCGACTGGAGATCTGAGCAGGGTCTTGAGCTGACAGCCTACTACGATAAAAACGATTTGCCGCAAGGGGAGACTGGCCCACTAGGCAATCTAGTTTCAACTAGTGGAGTAAGGCTGATCGAACTGCTGAACCTGGATGAAGAAACGAACAAGAGGAGTCAAAAGGCGCTTAATATGGGTGCTGAAGGGGTTTTAATCGAATCAGCGCTTGAATTGTCCGATTATTCTACAATAAGCTCAATATGGCCTGAGCACTGCTGGTTTGGGATGACGAGCAACGTAGCAGGCCTCTCAGAGATCGTTTCATTTTTTAAAAGCAGGAATGCTGAAAATGAAAGCTTTAAAGGTTTTATTGGTACGCCATGGTTGATTCGTTCAGACTCTCAGGGCGAATTCAAAATTGATCTGGAGCTGCTACATCAGAGCATGAGTGCTTTTTCAAGCTACAATTACATCAGGACGGTGGACGTTCCGCTCCACTTGTTCCAAGAGCAAGGTGCCTCGATCACGACGGAGCTAGCTATTATGCTCGGTATACTCCAGACCGTTATTGAGAATTCGAGGGATCAAAATATTGCAATTGATGCCTTGTCACAAAAAGTGCATATTTCTACGGCTGTAGGTACAGATTTTTACCATGAGATCGCTAAAATCAGAGCGCTCCGCAAGCTAGCGTTCAAGCTATTCAGAGCCTATGATATAGGTTGTTCAGTGGCTGATTTTTCGGTGGTTGGCCGAACTTCAAAATCAACCGATTCTTCTCTTGATTCGGATACGAACTACTTACGAAAAACGACCGAGGCATTGTCGATTGTCCTGGGTACTGCAGATGGATTGATCATTACACCTTTTGAGACAAATGGTTATAGTGAGGATGCGAGAAGGATAGCGAGAAACATAGGCAATCTCATCAAGGAAGAGTCATACGGGCATTGGGTTCAGGATCCCTTGGCAGGTTCATATTTCGTAGAGTCCCTAACAGAAAAATTATGCGAAGCTGGATGGGAGAAGTTCCAGAAGATAGAAGCAGAAGGAGGGTTCTTGGAATACATTTCGGACGGTCGTTTATCTGCTGATATAGACCAGGATCAAAACCGAATATGGAAGGAGGTTAACAGCAGGCACAGAACACTAGTTGGAGTCAACGACTATCCCAATAGAATTGAGGAAGCACGGCTTGATAGTCTGCGCCCCGGCTTCAGACATTCCAAGAACTTTGAGGTACTTAGATACCAACTGCATCAATCAGTAAAGTCTCGAAAATTAGAGAGAATACCCACCGTCCAACCTATTACGGTAGGGGAGAATGTGGCGATGATTACTGCCAGATTGAATTTCGCTACTAACTTTCTTGGGTGCGGTGGTTTTCAAATACTCAAGGAAGTTAAGTCAAGTCAAGAGTTGAGTGCAGCTGCTATTGTGATCTGCGGAGCTGATGATGACTATGCCAGAATTGATGAAAGCCAAGTTGCCCAATGGCGCAAGAATGCCCAGTTGGTCATCTTAGCTGGAAACCCTAAGAATGCTGACAGTTTGCAGGATATGGGTATAGATGTTTTGATCCATTTGAAATCTGATGTGCTCGCAACTAATACGCACATTCTCAAAATGTTAAAGGCGATTTGATATGAAGACTCCTGATTTTTCACGATTATCTTATGACCAGACAGAGCCACTTCCAACTGATAATAATGCTGCTACGGAAGTGGGGCATTTCCCGGAAGGAGTAGAAGTCAAGAGCCACTATAATGCTGGAGACATGCAAGGTTTTAAACACCTGGAGTCCACGGCCGGATTGCCGCCTTACCTCAGAGGTCCCTACGCGACCATGTATGCCTTACGCCCATGGACTATTCGACAGTATGCTGGCTTCTCGACTGCTGAGGAGTCCAATGCTTTCTATAGAAGAAACCTTGCTGCCGGGCAAAAGGGTCTTTCGGTTGCGTTCGACCTGGCCACACACAGAGGTTATGATTCCGATCATCCAAGAGTCGAGGGGGATGTGGGCAAAGCTGGTGTCGCGATTGACTCGGTGGAGGACATGAAGTTGCTATTTGATCAAATCCCACTTGATCAGATGTCCGTCTCCATGACAATGAATGGTGCAGTAGTACCGATTATGGCATTTTATATAGTGGCTGCCGAGGAGCAAGGTGTGGCACTCGACCAACTGTCTGGTACGATCCAGAACGACATACTCAAAGAGTTCATGGTGCGGAATACCTACATCTATCCACCGCTACCCTCCATGCACATCATTTCGGATATTTTCCGGTTTACAGCTCAGCACATGCCGAAGTTCAATAGCATTAGTATTAGTGGCTATCACATGCAGGAGGCGGGTGCGACAGCAGATCTCGAGTTGGCCTTCACACTCGCAGATGGGTTGGAATATGTGAAGGCCGGGATCAATGCTGGTCTGGATATAGACGCGTTCGCTCCCAGGCTCTCATTTTTTTGGGCTACCGGAATGAACTACTTCATGGAAGTCGCAAAGATGCGAGCGGCCAGAGTGCTTTGGTCGAAAATCATCAAGCGGTTTGATCCCAAGAATAACAAGTCGATGGCCTTGAGGACCCACAGCCAAACCTCAGGCTGGAGTCTTACTGAGCAAGATCCTTACAACAATATTGCCCGTACCTGTATAGAAGCACTGGCCGCCGCGACAGGACATACGCAATCCCTGCATACCAATGCCCTTGATGAAGCGATTGCGCTCCCCACAGATTTTTCCGCTAGGATAGCCCGAAACACACAGATCTACCTCCAGGAAGAAACCAACATTACTAAAGTAGTCGACCCTCTAGGAGGCTCGTATTATGTGGAGTCACTGACGAATGAACTCATTGAAAAAGCCTGGACAATCATCGAAGAGATCGAGTCACTGGGCGGCATGGCAAAGGCGATAGAAACCGGGATGCCCAAGCTGAGAATAGAAGAAGCGGCCGCCCGGAAGCAGGCAAGAATCGACGCGGGTAAGGACATTATAGTAGGCGTTAACAGATATCAGGTCGAGGAAGAGGGACAGCTGGAGACGCTGGAAGTGGATAATGCCAAGGTACTGAAGTCTCAGCTTGAGCGATTGAGCCGATTGAAGGCTGAAAGGAACGCTGATGATGTAGAATCGGCCCTTACGGCCATATCCGAATCGGCTGCATCAGGCAAGGGCAATCTGCTGGAACTAGCCGTGGAAGCAGCACGAAAAAGAGCTACCTTAGGAGAAATATCCATGGCCATGGAAAAAGTGTTCGGTAGACATAAGGCTCAGGTGCAGTCAGTGACTGGTGTATATTCTAAAGAGATCGCTGATAACAGTGTGTATCAAGAAGCACGTGCATTAGCCGATGAGTTTGAAGAGCTGGAAGGCCGCAGACCGAGAATCATGGTAGCTAAGATGGGGCAGGACGGTCATGACCGTGGAGCCAAGGTAATAGCCACAAGCTTTGCAGATCTTGGCTTTGATGTGGATATCGGACCGTTGTTCCAGACGCCTGCAGAAGTAGCCATGCAGGCAGCAGAGAATGATGTCCATGTCATTGGCGCTTCAAGTTTAGCGGCAGGACACAAGACACTCGTGCCGAAGCTCATAGAAGAACTTAACAGGATTGGTCGCGGTGATATTATGGTTGTAGCAGGTGGTGTAATTCCTAAGAAGGATTATAATTTCTTATATAAAAAAGGTGTGTCAGCCATCTTCGGGCCGGGTACGGTCATACCCAAAGCAGCAAAGGAAATCATCCAGAAGCTCATGAGCCCCGAAGACACCTTGTAACTAACGTTGAATTTTTGTTATTTTGAATATGAAAAAATTACAATTATTCCTCACTTTATTTCTATTGCAGGGAATTGTAATTACAATCTCTGCGCAGGATTACGATTCTCAGTTCGAAAAAATCCAGGAAGATTATCTCTATGGTGACTATGATAAGGCACTGAAACAAATAGAGAAGATCAAAGAGAAGTCGATCAAGTCATTTGGAGAAGATAACCGTTTCAACGCTCAGGCCATATTACAAGAGACTAAGTGCTTTGTGGCATTGGGGTACCTAGAAGATGGCCTGTCACAGCTTGATAAGGCTATAGAACTGAGCATCAAGCTACACGGAGAAAACTCCATCGAGCACGGATTCACGCTGCGTGATGCTTCGCAGATTTATCTTCTTTATGGGCACTATCGCAAGGCTGGTGAATATACGGATCAGGCGGAGGCGATTTTCAAATCCAGTGGTGCGCTCAATGATGATGTGAAGGCGGAGTTTCAGGTCAACCGCGCTAATATTCTGGTAGGTAAAGGATACTATGCAGAGGCTATAAGTACCATAGACAGTGAGATTGGTTTTTTTCAATCACGACTCAGTGAAGGTGACAAGAAGACGCTGGAGGTTAATGCTCAAGAGTACGCTCAACTCTTGATCTACAGAGCGAATGCGCAGCGTTTGATGGGAGACTATCTGAGTGCAGATTCGGCGTTTGTGTCCAATGAACTGTGGATTGATGAGGCACTTGGCAAGAAGGATCTGACCTATGCCATGAATCAGTTCTACAACGCATTATTGCTTGAGGAGAGTGGTATGGATGTTGATCCTTTGGTGAAGTTTTATGAGAAGGCCTATCTGAAGGCACTTAAAGACTATGCCCCTTCTCACTATATCGTCATGGAGCTTCGCAATAAGCTCCTGGGCGCCTACTTTCGAAATGATAACAAGGCCAAGTACAAGATCACTAGCGAGGAGTTACGCATGACCATGAACAAGTATCATGACGAGCGCAGCTTCTACTCCATGTCAGATGAGTTGGTCAGGTTTGATAACCAAATTGAGGATCAGGATCTGGACGGTCTTTCTTCAGACCTGTCTGCTTTGCTTAGGAAGAAGTCCACGCTACCGCAATATCATGCTAAGCGAATAGAACTGCTGGATATCGGCTATCGTGTAGCCATTCTTACCAATCAGCTTCAAAATGCCCAGAACTATCTTAATGCTATTCTCAACATCCAAAAAGAGCTTATCGGTGAAGATGCGCCGGGCTATCATATGACACAAGTCAGACTGGCTAACTATTACATCGATCACACAGACAATTTTGATATAGCAAAGCAGATTTATGATGAAAGCTGGATAGAGATTGTCGAACCTGAGATTACTGAAGGTCATCCACTCTACACAGACATTCTTAATCACGTAGCTACATTCTATTCGGAGAATGATGAGTTCGAGAAGGCCTCTGCTTACCTCGACAAAGCACTACTCGAGGCACGCCGCAAGTGGGACAATAGGGATATCCGTTATGCCAGAGAGCTGCATTTAATAGCAGGGCTACAGCTCAAAATTGGCAACTATGAAAAGGCTACAGACGCACTGGAAGAGGCGTTTGAAATAGTCTTACAATCAAAAACACTGGAGAGCCTGACGGACTACAGTGCTATGTTGATCACAGAGGCGTCACTACTCAGCATCTATGGGGAGTACGACGCGGCTGAGGGGAGCATTGATGAAGCTTTCCGTACCCGGGAAAAGAACAACATCCAGGTAGTCGATAGTGAAAATGTAAAAGACGACCTGGCTGCACTCTATATCAAAATCGGACTGTACGCTCAGGCTCAGGAGATTTTGACCAGCTCTATTGCTACCAAAGAAAAGAGATTCGGGAAAAATAGCCGACAACTGCTGAAGCCATTGGTAACCCAGGCGGAATTCTACTTGCTCATTGGTGACTATGCTCAGTCTGAGACCTATGCTCGACAAGCTTACAATCTGGCCAAGACCATATTCGGAGATGAGTCAACCAAACTCGTACCGCCGCTAAGAGCGCTAGCCCGAATTTATTCCTCCATAGGGGATTATGCACGAGCAGAGCAGATTCTTCTAAACGCAATAGAAATCCAAAAATCCAAGCTTGGTGAGAATCATGTAGATGTTGCTATCGCAAACGCTGATTTGGCACTTGCTAAGTTTTACTTAGGTGATCCCGTATCTGAAGTAGAGGAGATATTGACCGCTTCTGAAAGGATCATTGGAAATAACCTCGGTGCATCGACACCCATCTATGCCGAACTCCTCAAGAACTCCGCTATCATCTCCATAGCATCTGGCAACTACTCTATAGCTGAAAGTTACCTCGAGCAGGCAGGCACAATCTGGGAATCCAAAATTGGGAAGCGCAATAATATCAATGCGGCGACCATTGACCTGCTCATGGGAGATATTCGCTACAATCAGTTTCAATACAATCAAGCCGAGAGTTTCTATAACAAAGCCAAGGCTCGATTTGAGAAATTCTTCAATGATCAACATCCGGAGTATCTCAAGGTTCAGTCAAAGCTGAGTAAGGCCTACTATATGCAAGGTGATGTCAAGAAAGCGCAGCGCTCCTTAGAAGAAGTATTGGGTAAGTACCAGATTTTTATTGAAGACTATTTTCCCGCATTGAGCGAAAGCGAAAAGGCGAAATTCTGGAATACCATCCGAGTGGACTATGAGTTCTACAACTCAATTGTGGTAAGTCATAATAGACTCAATGATGACCTCATTGGCTCATTGTATAACAACGCTTTGCTCACTAAGTCACTCTTACTAAGCTCATCCATCAAAGTTCGCCAACGCATATTGAGTAGCGGAAACACGTCGCTCATCAACCTTTACAACGAATGGATCAAGAGCAAGGAGCAGCTGACAGCTGCGCTCTCCATGAGTACCGAGGAGATTGCTTCTGCCGGACTCAATGTAAGCGGCTTACAGAATGAGGTCAACGATCTTGAAAAGGAACTGAGCTTGAAATCAGAGGATTTTGCTGGTGCTTTTGAGTCGAGAGTGGTGACCTGGGATCAGGTACAGAATGCACTTCAACCCAATGAAGTTGCTGTTGAAATGATTCGTTTCCGTCATTTCAAGCACACGCTTTCTGACTCTATTATGTACGCGGTGCTCTATGTCAACCCGGATAAGAAGACCAAGCCGCAGCTTGTGCTGTTGGAGAATGGCTCAGACTTAGAAAACAGAAACCTTAAGATCTATCGAAATAGTATAAGATACCGTGTAGAGGATACTCAGTCTTATGATGCCTACTGGCGAAAAATACAGAATGAGGTGGGAATATCGACGACAGTTTATCTTTCGCCTGACGGTGTTTACAATCAGATCAATCTGGAGTCTATTCCCACAGGTGATGGGCAGTTTGTGCTGGACAATTCTAATATTGTTCTGGTAAGTAATACCAAGGACATATTCCTGAAGCGATTGAAAGAGGATCGTGTGAGAGAGTCCAAGATCGTCGCAATGTTTGGTAACCCAACATTCTATGTCGACACTCAGCCTGGAAAGAAAATTGATTCGGATGGTTTGACAAGATCTACGACAGATGTTATTTCCCAGTTGCCGGGTACGGAGATTGAGGTCAATGAATTGCGGGAGTTGATGCAGGAAAATGGCTGGCGTGCGGATCATTTTACCGAAACTAAAGCCGACGAAAGCACCTTAAAAACAATCGAAAGCCCAAGGGTCTTCCATATTGCGACACATGGTTTCTTCAAAGAAGAAGAGGATAATGGCAGGGGAGCAGCTACTGGTCGGGCCACCCAAAACCCTTTATTGAGAAGTGGGCTACTGCTGACTGGTGCTGGAGATATCCTCAACAGGACTGACTACAACTTCAACATCAATGACGGTATACTAACCGCCTATGAAGCGATGAACCTCAACCTTGATCAGACGGAGCTTGTCGTGCTCAGCGCTTGCGAGACAGGGCTGGGTGAGGTAGAGGCTGGTGAGGGCGTCTTTGGTTTGCAGCGCTCATTCTTAGTTGCAGGTGCCAAGACAATCATTATGAGCCTTTTCAAAGTCTCAGATGATGCCACCCAAAAACTGATGATCAATTTTTACAACAAGTGGCTGGAGACGGGAGATATGCGTCAGAGCTTCGTTGATGCGAAGAAAGAGATCCGAGCAGAGTATGTGGACCCTATCTATTGGGGCCCGTTTGTGATGATCGGGTTTTAAGTTCCAGTTCAAACATTAAGCCACTACATGTCATTGCGATGGAGGTACGACAGAAGCAATCTAATCTGCTTAAAGAAACCTTATTGAACGTTAAGGCACTTCCACACCTTCAGAAGCCTGCCATAGCTCAAACCACTCCTGACGGCTGATGTCTATGTCCAAAGCCTCCACGGCTTTTTGGACTCTATTGATTTTGCCCGTACCCAGAATAGGGATGATCTTGGAGGGGTGTCGCAGCAACCAGGCGAAGAGTAGTTGATCTATACCCTTGCCTTTTTCGTTTGACCAGCGTTCGAGGACTTCTCGTACCCGTATTGCTTGTTCATCTTGGCCTGTAAACACCGATCCTCCTCCCAGTGGAGACCAGGCCATAGGATAGAGGCTGTGTAGCTGGCAGTGCTCAATCGTACCATTCTTGAATTGGTCAAGACATAGCGCTGAGATTTCCACCTGATTGGTAATGAGTGGCTCGTCCAAATAGGAGTTCAACATATCAAACTGCAAAGGCGAGAAATTCGAAACGCCGAAGTTGAGCACCTTTCCTTCCGCTTTTAGTATTCTGAATGCCTCAGCCACTTCTTCCGGATCTGTCAATGGGTCTGGTCGGTGAAGCAGGAGAAGATCGATATGATCCGTGTGAAGGTTATTTAGTGACTGTTCCGCAGATCCGATGATGTGGTCTCTGCTGGTGTCATAGTATTTGATCTTGTGCTTCGGTCTGTTGTTGGAGATAAGTTTGATTCCACATTTGGTGATGATCTCCATCTTATGACGCAAATCAGGCGATTGCGCTAGCACTCTACCGAAAAGCTCCTCACAAGTATAGTCGCCGTAGATATCCGCATGATCAAAGCTGGAGATGCCCAGATCGATGTTCTGCTCAATGAGCTGTTGTATTTGGTCGGTAGACATCCCCCAATCTCCGAGTCTCCATACCCCAAATACAAGTCGTGACAATTCAAGCGAGCCGCTAAGGTTGATTCTTTCCATTCCCATTCGTATAATTTGTCGGGCTCAGCACTAACTCAGCCGCAAGCCTTTCGTATTTCTTTTTAGTGATCTGGCGACTGGTTACTTTTGCAGCAGCAAAGGCTGCAAGGCGCCCATTCAAACATAACAACAAAAAGCCACATGAAGTACTACAACTCCATTATCGATACCATTGGTGACACACCATTGGTTAAGCTCAATAAAGTCACAAAAGGCATCAAAGGCACGATTCTCGCCAAGGTGGAGTACTTCAATCCGGGCAATTCTATGAAGGATCGAATGGCGCTGAAGATGGTGGAGGATGCCGAGAAGGATGGCCGACTCAAGCCTGGAGGGACGATCATTGAGGGTACGAGTGGCAATACAGGTATGGGACTTGCGCTTGCAGCTATCGCAAAAGGCTACAAATGTATCTTCACATTGGCTGATAAGCAGAGTCAGGAGAAGATCGATATACTACGAGCTGTCGGTGCGGAGGTGATTGTCTGTCCTACCAACGTAGGGCCTGAAGATCCAAGATCGTACTACTCGGTAGCCAAAAAACTCAATGCGGATATCCCCAATTCGTTCTACCCTAATCAGTACGACAATCTCTCTAATACCAAGGCCCACTACGAAACGACTGGCCCAGAAATTTGGCGCGACACTGAAGGCAAAATCACACACTATGCAGCCGGTGTAGGTACGGGGGGCTCCATGTGTGGTGTCGCAAAATACCTCAAGGAGCAGAATGCGGAAGTAACCTCTGTCGGCATTGACACCTATGGATCGGTATTTAAAAAGTACAAGGAGACGGGCGTTTTTGACGAGAAGGAGGTCTACCCCTATATGACTGAGGGGATCGGTGAGGACATCCTACCGAAAAATGTGGACTTTAGTGTGATTGACCATTTTGTGAAAGTGACGGACAAGGATGGTGCGATCATGACCCGTCGATTGGCCGAGGAGGAAGGTCTTTTTTGTGGCTGGTCTTGTGGTTCTGCTGTACATGGTGCGCTGGAGTATGCCCGTGAGCACCTATCGGAAAATGATGTAATGGTCGTCATCCTGCCAGACCATGGCACACGCTATCTGGGTAAGATCTACAATGACAACTGGATGAAAGACCATGGATTTGTGGCGCGTCACTTCGCTAGCGCAAAAGATATAGTGACTAATAGAAACGGTAGCAGTAAGCTCTATACTATAGAGCAAGACTTGACCGTCGGAGAAGCGATCAAATACATGAATGACAAGGGAATTGATCAGATTCCGGTGATCAAGGACAATGAGTTTGTGGGTAGCCTGACGGACTCTAAAGTATTGGGTAAGCTGATCGAAAACCCTGAATTGAAATCTCAGGCTGTGTCGGAAGTAATGGATCCGTCCTTTCAATTTGTCGCGATGGACAACTCGCTTGATGTCCTTAGCTCACTCATCAACAAGGAGAACAAAGCGCTGCTCGTCCGTGATCATAAAAACGATGTGCATATCATCACCCAGAGTGACCTGTTGATGGCAATGACGAGTTAGTAGACCAAGTCGGAGGTTTTGACTATCAAATTATCCCGACCATGTAGACCTTGCGATAGCTTTTTATCACCAGTCCAGAGCTTGCATTTCAAGTCAAGTGCCAATGCTACAAAGGGAGTGTCGCTTTCGTCAATTTGATTCACCAGTTCAAAAGCTTGAATCCATGATTCTTGGCTAATCAAATCTTCTGATATAAAGGTGAGCTTCTCCATCACTTTGCTTGAAGCCTCGTGGAGTGCCCAAGTACTAAGTTTAGAGGTGCTGGCTAACTTTTCTTCGTATCGGTCGATTTCAACTCTTAGTAGGGTTGGTGCAAAGAACTTGAACTTGTTTTCAGGGTGAAGAAGAATCTCCACCATTGTATTGTTGGTATTAAGGAGGGCACTAAATATGATGTTGGTATCTACTACCAGTTTCACTTGATGAATCGACTTTTGTTTTCGGCCCACCAAGCTTGCTTTGATTCATCAGCCAATGAATTGGCCTCTTCAGAGGTAGCTTTGCTATCGTTAGTCAATTCCCTGAATCGTAGATAGTCAAATACCCTTTGAAGACCTTCAATATTCATATCAGCTGGTAATCTGAATATTACTTCCTTATCAGTTCTTTCGATAATCATAAATTAAATATACTTATTATGGTTAATATTTGGTTCGTCTCAAAACCCAAACCCAATCCTTACGCCGGGATAAATGTTGCTTAAGCCGTCACTGGCATAGATGTGAGGGTTGACGTACACGCCCTTCACTGGTGACCATTTGAAGCCGAACCTGAAAGTGTTTTCCTCGAAAAGGTCACCTTGACGTGAAATCAGGTAGCCGAGTTCAACAAACAGCTTGTCTTTTCTGGGTGAGAATTTGGTGACGTTCCAGCCATACCCAAGGTTTAGAAAGGTGTTGACATTGATCTCCTTGTTCTCGGAAAAGTCAAAGAGCATGTTAGTTGAGATGTACGGATATCGATGCGCGCCCTTTTTGTTGAAGTCTACACCCACGCCTAAAGAAATGTCTGTCACCCAATTATTTCGAACCAGCCCGGCCCCAGCGCCAAGTTCTAGTTCTAAAAACTCCATCGGAGGGTTAGTCACATGACGGTCAGACAGCTCATTGGTTTGCTGACCTAAGCACTCGAAGTAAAGTGTTCTTGAACGTATGGTCTTCGGCGGAAGCTTGCTTATTACACTAAGTAGATACTGATCCAGTGCCAGCTCACTTATGCTTGATATATCACCAGAGGAAATGGTGATCTCGAAATCCTCTCTGGCGATAACCGCCCGGTCTCTGAACCCCGTATTAACTAACCCTCCTGGTCCTTGTTGATAGATGATGCCTGGATCTCCGGGCTCAATCGAGATGCCACCATCCGGCTGAAATCGGATGAGTTCAGGTTGATCTACAAGCAAGCTTTCTTTTAATGTTGGTAGAGCATTTTCAAAAGTCCTGAGCACTTGTGGGATTTCCGCATTGGCTTCAAGCTGGTTGTAGTCAGGGACTGAGATTTTGACTTCTACCATCCGGTCGACATAGAAGATGACCGTATCTCCAATGGCTTGACTGAAACTCGATTGAGGCATGCTTAACATGACAATTACAATAATGGACGTTGCTGCGGTTTTGAGGATGATTTTCATTGTTTTGAGTTTTAAGGGTTCTGTAGTTTTTTGGCGAATGACCCAAATCTCACCTTAAGATTCTGATTCGTGTTTTGATCATTCACAGGAGACGAGATTGAGATGAAAGTGGGTCTGGCTTCACTGGAATTAGTGATTGATTGATCCTGATCACTGGGTATTGAATCCGACTCTTGAGCTTCATTTCCGATAGGATCAACTGAAGCAGCCTCCACCGTCAGGTATTTCACTTCAGTCATATAGACCGTGTCTGTTCGATGTACTATGCGCTCTCTAACTTTCTGTGGTTGATGTTCTCTGAAAGCAACCAATTGTACCTCTTTTTGCGATAGCTGACCTTCCAAACGTGAAAGCTGCTGGTCTCGCTGAGATAAGGTAATTGACTGGCTTTCATACTGCTGCTGAACTTTGTTTAACTCAGACCGAAGGCTGGTAAGCTCTTGCTCATATCGCTGCTGATACTGAACGAATAAGACAGAAAACCCAATGAGTAGGATCAGAGCCGCGGCAACCATCAGATACCAGGGAGTCCTGTTGCTGCGGTATAGGTTATGATCCACTTGCGACCACACAGCCAGCTTCGCATTTGCTATTTCCTGTCGATGCAAGTCAGGTTTCTGGCTGAGTTTGTCTCGTACGGCTTTATCAAAATCAGATGGTTCCATATGCTTCTTCTTTTGTTATGCTGGACATCAGATGATGCCGTGCTTTTTTCAATTGTGTCTTCGATGTACTGATGCTGATCCCGAGCATGTCGGCGATCTCAGCATGTGAGTAGCCCTCTACCGCGAATAAGTTGAAGACGGTTCGATATCCTGGGGGCAACCTTTCTATTAAAGTCATGATATCTGACGCGCTCATTTGCTGTAGCGCATCAGCAGCAGGACTTTCAATCTCAAGATGATCGGTGCTTTCTTCGAGATGGATCGTCTTTTGCTTTTGCAGAAGCCGGATTGCTTCATTGATGAGAATGGTACGCATCCATCGACCAAGGCTGCCGACTCCCTGGGATTGAAACTTTGAGAGGTTTTTGAAGATGCGAGTATAGGCTTTGATAATTACATCCTGTGCCTGCTCATGCACTGCGAGATAGCGCATGGCAATGAGGTAAAACTCCTCATAATGATTATCAAAGAGTAGTGTCTGAGCATGCCGATCTCCATCTACGCATTTTCGTATCAGCTCCTCTTCGTCCAGTATCAATTCTGCATCTCTTTAAACCTTTCACCCTCAGAACCCAGCTATTTGGGCAGAGGTTGCCTGGGGAGTCAAAGATTGTTTGAGATTAGTTTTTAAGGACCAAATTCAAGATAACCTTGTGCTGATAGATGGGTCAATCAGTTTGTGAGCTAAACTACCGACTTCTTATTCATATGCTGAACAGCTCGCTCGATTCCGTTTGGAGTGAGCGGGAACATCTCCATGATCTGCTGTACCACTTGGATGGTATAGGTGAAGCCCCAGTACTTTAGAGGCTCAGGGTTGAGCCATACCGTCTTTTTGAATTTCTTGACGATGGCCTGAAGGCTTTGAATGCTTTCTGAGTCGAGCTCATAAGGAGCCATTGAGGCATCACCAATGAAGAAAACTCTATAGTTCTTGTCGTATTTGAGCAGGCGCTTGACATCAAATGGTTTTGTTCGTCGTGCGTCTTTATACACCACGTCATAGACGGTATTGTGGAAGTAGAAGACCTCAAGATCGTGGGCAAAGCGGGTCTTCATTTTTTTGAAAAGCTCCTGAACGGTCTTGACGAAAGGGCTCATCGAGTAGCCGCCGTTATCTATCAACACGATGATTTGCAGTTTCTCGTTTTTATCACTGCGCATTTCCGGTAGGAAGAGCCCACCGCGCTTCAATCCAGACTGTATGGTGATGGGGATATCGAGGTTCTCGGTGGCACTCTCTTCAATCACGCCTTTGATGCTTGCCAGAGCAGCATCGACATTGTTGTCATTGATGATGGCATCTCTATCCACAGGGTAGTAGTTGCGGTCACCAATCACCTTGCGCGCCATCTTGCCACCACCGGTACCGCCCACTCGAATGCCATTTTTTGCAGCTCCACCATGACCGAATGGGGAAATGCCTCCTGTACCAATCCAGTGGCTGCCACCTTCATGTCGTGACTTCTGTTGGTCTTTGACCTTTTCCAGGCGTTCTAGCAGCTCCTCAAGAGATAAGTCTGAGTAGTCTGCCATCTTCTCAAGCTTGCGAGCCTCACGCTCGGTAATATCAAACTCACCCTCCGCATCCTTGTCTTTCAAGTCAGGATCATCCTTATCGAAGATTTCCTTGCCATTGATGATCTCTTTGATGTCATAGTGGGTGAGGTGTACCTGATCTAGGAAGGTGTTGATCAGTTCCTCTTGAGTGAAATGGGTATCCTTGTCAGCCTCTTCGAGAAACTCTGTCTTCCATTTCTCAAAGGTCTCCGATCGCAGTATAGCATCCTCAAGACTCTCGCCGTTTTGGACATCTATATTCAGGAAGTAGTTGTAATATGCTTTGGTGAATGGTCCCATATCTGCGGGCTCTTTCACCACGATACCTCTGAGCACCGTGTACATATCGCCGAGCGTCTTTACCAGGCCTCTATCAATTGCTTTACGCAAGAGTAGTAGGGTTCGCACATCTGCTAATAGTCCGTATTCTCTGAAGCTGGCGGGTAAAGAGCTAAGCATGATTAATTGAGGCTTGGGCCAGAAAAATTATTCGGATCAACGCGCAGTAGTCTTTGCACCTTATCCATGTCTTGTTGCGTTTTAATCAACGCACCAAGCCCTTCCAATTTCTCGATTTTCTCTATCGCTTCTTTTGAAGCAGACTGCTTGATATACTTCAGCCAGTTGAGAATCTCGCGTGTGGTAGGTGCGCGCTCCAGGCCGAGCTTCCTGAGATGATAGAAGACATCCATGGCTACATTGACCACTTCATCTTCGACATCCGGATGATGCTTTTCGATGATTTTGGCCATCACTTCCTTATCAGGAAAATCGATGTAGTGGTAAATGCACCGGCCTTTGAAGGCGGTCGGTAGCTCCTGCTCCCGATTGGAGGTAATGACTATGGCTGGCATATCCTCCTCTGAGACTTCTACTACTTCACCCGACTCAGGCATGATGAATTTTCGATGGCTCAGCGCATAGAGCAGATCATTTGGAAACTCACGGGGCGCTTTGTCAATCTCATCTATCAACAGCACGGAGTTGGGACTGCTGTAGGCCAGTGCAGCGGGACCCTTAGCGACATAGTCCGCCAATACCTCAGGATTGCGACCGCCTGTTGACAGTCGACTATCCAGTCCTTTTTCTTCACGCTGAGCGTTAAGGATTTCTATTTGGGAGTCTCGTAGATATTTTACGTGATCAAACTTTGCCACGAATTGATCAACAGTGCTCTTAGACCCTACCGGATAAACATGTAGGTCAAGCTTCATGCTATGGGAATAATGGATGGGGAGCTCGGTCTTACCAGTACCAGGTTCGCCCTCTATGAGTAGTGGCATACCCAGTACTCGTGCCATATGAAAGGCCTGAGCTAGTGAAGTATCACACAAATATTTTTCTGATCCCGTCCAGTAGGTAGTCTCCGCCATAAATTTCTAATTGATTGCTGCCTTTGATGTATTAGGTCTTAGCCTTCAAAACTAATCATTGTCGTGGTTTGTTCCTCAGCTTGCCAGGTAACTGTACCTACTGGGATCAGATAAAGCTCAGTATCATGTGGGTAGATCGATGGTTGTGGTATCTTGTTGTCCTACATACCCGCTCATCTTATTCCGGTAGGGCGAAAAATAAAACTCCGCAACAATCATGGTACGAATACTCATCTCACTACTCATTCTGGTAAGTGCAAGCGCTCAAGCTCAACTCACGTCGGATAATCTCAATGCGATAGTCGGGGAATGGACAGGCACACTTACTTATCTCAACTATCGCGACGATAAAACACTTGTGACACTACCCGTGGAGGTGACTGCAACTAGCGCCGGAAAATCCATAGACCTCATTATGATTTTTGAAGAACCTGGTGGAGGTACGGAGCGGCGAACCGACAAAATCAAACTCAAGAAGAATCAGATCGTCTTTAGTGGGGACTGGGACTTGGGAGATGATACTGTGCAAGACAACAATCACTGGGAAGTAGAGATGTCGAAGGAGGGTATGGATAACAACCTCAAGTCAGACTTTCTGCAAATAATGAAAGTGACCAACCACGACATTCTTATCACTAAGAAAGTACGCTATCGCGGAGGGGAATTTTTTATGAGAAACGAGTATAAGCTGAAGCGAAAGGTCGACTAGACAGCAAAACTTTCTCCGCAACCACAGGTACGTGAAGCGTTTGGGTTGATGAACTGGAATCCCTTGCCATTGAGACCATCACTGAAGTCGAGTGTGGTACCAAGCAAGTAGAGAAGGCTTTTACGATCCACGATGATCTTCACACCTTTGTCTTCAAACACATCGTCAGTGTCTTTGATGGCATTATCAAAGTCCAGATCATACATCAATCCAGAGCAGCCGCCACCCTTGACCATGACACGAATGTTGTAGTCAGGTGTGTGTCCTTCTTCTGTTCTGAGCTCTGATATTCTGCTTTTGGCTTTATCTGTAACGCTAATCATGTGTCTATCTATTATGCAATGGGATTGAGCACAACACTAAATACTGTGATGGTGTTCATGTCCCTACCGTAATACAATTTATCTAAGGTATCGTAGATGTTCTTTGCACTAAAATAAGAAGTCTGTAGTCCACTGACACCTTTGGTCATCCACTGCACTGTGTAGCTGCCCTCTTTTTCTCGATGGTGCTGTAGGTAGTCCATCGCTTTTTTAAGCGCGTCTACTTTGTCAATACCTACTTCGGATCTGAAGAGGAACGACTGATTGTGTCTGGGATTGATGGTAATCAGGTCCAGTTTGACATTGCCCTCATGAGGCGAATACTCAAACATCAGCTCATCGTTTTTCAATCCGAGAAAACTGATAATGTCATTCTGAATTTTAGCAGCCTCTACGTGGACTTCTGTCATACTATCCATGGATCTATTTCCTTAACTTAATGCAAAGTTCGATCACAAAAGGAAACTTAACAAAGGATTGAAAAGTTCATTTAATCTAATTAATTGAAGGACAGACAAAAACGATAGCATGATGAAGAAATTAGAGCACATTGGGATAGCAGTGAAATCACTCGATGACTCAGGTCAGCTTTTTGAAAAGCTCTTCGGCAAGCCTCAATACAAAGTGGAGACGGTGGAGAGTGAGGGGGTGAGTACAGCTTTTTTTCAGGTAGGGGAAACCAAAATTGAACTCCTGGAAGCCACACGTGAGGATAGCGCTATCGCAAAATATGTTGAAAAGAAGGGGGAAGGTATCCATCATCTGGCGTTTGAGGTAGAGGATATTTATAAAGAGATGGACAGGATGAGATCGGAAGGTTTTATAGTTTTGAATGATGAACCAAAGAGGGGCGCTGATAATAAGCTTGTCTGCTTCCTTCATCCAAAATCTGCCAATGGTGTGTTGGTAGAGCTTTGCCAGGAAATAAAATCATAGTACATGTCAGAAAAGAGAACCGAGATAGGGGAGTTGGGCGAGTTTGGCCTGATAGATAGAATTACTTCATCGTTAGACAATCAGCAGCGCTCTACTGTGCTTGGAGTAGGTGATGATGCGGCGGTCATTGACTCTGGAGATCATTTCACCGTGGTGTCTACGGACATGCTGATCGAGGGTGTTCATTTTGATCTGGCGTATATGCCGCTGGCTCATTTGGGATACAAGGCTATAGCGGTCAATGTCTCGGATATCGCAGCGATGAACGCGGTTCCGACACAGGTAACAGTGAGTATTGGTCTGAGTAATCGATTTTCCGTGGAGGCTGTGGAAGTCCTGTATGAGGGTATTAAGAGCGCTTGCAAAGCGTTTAATGTTGATCTCGTGGGTGGAGATACTACGAGCTCTCCGAGCGGTCTCGTCCTATCGGTAACAGCGATTGGTACGGTGGCCAAAGATGCCGTGACCTATCGGTCGGGGGCTAAGGTGCATGATATTATTTGCGCTAGCGGTGATCTCGGTGGTGCATATGTTGGGCTACAGATATTGGAGCGTGAAAAGCAGGTGTTCATGGCTAATCCTGATATGCAACCTAAGCTGGAGGATTATGACTATGTCGTCAAACGACAGCTCAAGACAGAGGCGCGCACAGATATTATCCATGAATTGAAGGCACTGAATGTCAAGCCCACGTCCATGATCGATGTGTCTGATGGATTGGCGTCAGACCTATTTCATATCTGTAAGCAGAGCAAGGTAGGAGTGAGGATCTATGAGGACAAACTGCCCATTGCTACGCCAGCCTATGATACTGCCGTAGAGCTCAATCTGGATCCGATTACCTGCGTACTCAATGGAGGTGAAGACTATGAGCTGCTTTTCACTATAGCCGAGTCAGATGCCGATAAACTGAAAAATCACCATGACATATCGATGATTGGTTTTGTGCAAAGTGAAGATGATGGGCGCCTTTTGATTACCAAGAGCGGCAATCCGGTCGAATTGAAGGCTCAGGGCTGGAAGCATTTCTGATAAGATAGAAGTACTCAAAAAAAACGCATGATACTTTCTTTTCTGTATCATGCGTTTTCTGTTTTAGTGCCCGTGATTTACTGACCTTCTTCTACATCATCAAGCTCAAAGTTGATAGGCAAAACGAGTTTTACATTGACCACTTTGCCTTCATGCACGCCAGGCTCCCAATTGGGGAGCTGAGAAACGGCGGCTACTGCGGCATCATCGCATATCTTGGTCAATCCTTTTTCGACTGCTACCTCAGTGACCTCACCACTTTTGGTGACCACAAAGCCTACGAATACTTGACCTTCTGTACCAATTTTCTTAGCCTCGGTTGGGTATATGATGGTTTTTTGAAGTTCTGCGATCAGCGCTTTCATGCCACCTTTGAACTTGGGGAGCTGGTCTACTTCGACATATACTTTATCATCACCTTCAGGACTGTTGTCTGCCAGTTGCTGTGCTTGTGTGGGACTGGCTAGGGATATGGCAGTGACCATGATGCTCATAGTGAGCAATGTGAGTAGATAGTGAACCGAGGTATTCGTTCTATTTTTTGATTTAGATAGTTCCATGATTCTTTTGTTTGTGTTGATACGACTAAAATGGCTCGTAAATGATATGCTTGGGGCGTCCAGAACGGATTTTAACAGTAATTGGGCGTAGGCCATTTTCTTGGTATCGGCGCTGGACCGGTCTGCAATGAATTCATGATTTTGTGCGATGGCACTCTTATACAGATGGACCAATGGGTTAAACCACAAGAGCACGGCGATGATTTCAGCTAATAGGATATCCAGACTATGCCATTCTTTGATATGGCACTCCTCGTGGTGTTTGATGAGCTGATACTCTTCCTGACTCAGTTCCTCTTGAGGATTCCAGAAAAGGAACGGGCCGAAGGAAGACGTAGCTATTTTGTTGGTGGTGATCAGATAATAATTATCAGCGCGGGATTTGGCTTCACTCAAGATGATGTGAAAGATTCTGATAAGTGCTGTGCTTAGCCTGATCGCAGCGACAGTCGCAATGATCATGTAAAGGCCAAACAGTAGTTGGTTGAGCGACAGGCTGAAAATGCTGGTGGACATCTGGTCCGCTCCGGCTATTGAGATTTCCGGTAGGTGATAGGTACTAGCAAAGCCGAGCTCAGCAGCAATAGGGAGTGACGTGAAGGGTATGAGTATTGAAGCCAACAAGGTGATGAGCAGATACCAACGGGCAAAGTGAAAATCAACACGAGATGATAGGTACCAATGGTAGAACCCTAGGAAGGCGCCTTGCAATGCGATGATTTGGAGAATTTTAGTAATGTTGATTTCCATGACTATTCGTCTTTGAGGTCATTTTCGATGGTCTTCATCATTTGCTCTACATCATTGATACTCAGGTTTTTGTCCTTAGCAAAGAATGAGACCACCTTCTCGATAGATCCGCCGAAGTAGTTGCTGACCATAGTATTAAGAAAGAAGCTGCGGTATTCGTCCTTAGCCACGATCGGGTAGTACTCGTGGGTTTTTCCGTAGGCTTTGAAGTCGACAAATCCCTTTTTTACAAGAATACGTATGATGGTCGATACGGTATTGTAAGCAGGTTTGGGCGCTGGCATCTTATCAATGACATCATGCACAAATCCCTTCTCCATGTCCCAGAGAATCTGCATTATCTGTTCTTCCGCCTTGGTTAGTTCTTTCATAGTAACGAAAGTAAAACTAATGAGATAGTTTAACAACTAAATTATTAGTTTTTTACCATACTCATTATTTTGATCATCTCTTTTTCTTAGTCTAAGCAAATTCCTACTTTAGACCCTACGCTAAGATGAAATCTATGAAAACACTGCTTGGTCAGGCAAAATATTATCTGGATAAACCTTATATAAAGGTAGGATTTGATCCATTGAGTGGCATTCTTTTCAACATCTGGAATGGGTTTGCGTCTTTTGAGGAAGTGCTGCAGATAGGCAAGCGGACACTGGATGCGGCCCTGTTTGAGAAACCGACCAAAGCCCTATTCGATACGCGTAACATGGAGGTGTTGGATGAAAGATCTCAGCAATATGTGTCTACCGAGTTTGCCAGGCAGATGAGAGAGGTGGGCATTAAGTTTACCGCTACTGTACTTCCGGAGGATGAATTTGCGAAGCACTCTGTCGACCGCATCAAAGAGGCACTACTCACTACCGCAACTACAGAAGTAAAGTACTTCGAGAAAGCAGGTGCAGCAGTGAAATGGCTGAGCACCAAATAACTATTGCTTGATTACCCGGGTGCCATACTGCGTCGATCCACTTGTGAAAGTTAGGAAGTAGACTCCTGACTCTAGCCCGGACAGGCCAAATCGAAACTCTCCCCCTTCTGTGATCATATTTCTCCATTCTCTTACCTTCTTACCAGAAAGATCGGTAAGAAGGGCAACCGAGATCGCATTAACTCCCGTGAGCCTGACATTCAACTGATCAAAAGTTGGATTGGGGTAAGTTGAGAAATTGCTAACGAGATCATCGGCAATGCCCGTAGGTACTCCGTCATCAATAATCGGCACATCAACAAAAATGTCTTGGAGACCTTCATCTTTACCTTCTTTGGAGCCATCTGCATTTCGGAAAACCATGCCTAGACGGTAAACCGAAGTTCCCGCAGGCACATGATAGTAGTTCCTTGGGGTCATAGATATCTCCCATTTATTGGCCTCTCCGGGTACTTTGGTCATTTGACCTATGCCATCATCCTGCCCCCAGTTGCCGACGACCAGCTCCCAGCTCGTGCCATTCTCTACCGTAATCACTCCTGAGTGCATATACACCTTTGATGCTCCAACCAACGCCCCGGCGGGCTCAGAAGCTTCAGCATCATAGGTGATGGTGATATTGCTGGTGCTACCAAACTCGGTCGGGGAGACAGTCACGATGCTCAGCTCTTCATCCGGTAGCACGTCGAAATAGATGAAATCACCGCCGGTATTAGTTCCAAGATTTGCACCTGCCTCATCCCTGAATTTCATGGCGATCTTGTAGATTCTTTGTTCTGCAGGTACCCCAAAGTATTCCCGGGCAGTAATCGAAAACGCCCACTTTCCATCCTGGCCTTCCGTCGGTGTGAGTTCTAGGCCTAGATCAGTGCCATCTAAGGAGCCCACGAAGTTTGAAACTTCACTACTACCTGGCTCGAGTACTACTCCGGCGTAGAGGAAAATACGCTCTGCATCAGATAACCCTTGTGTACCGGCAGCATCTGCGGCCTCTGCATCCAGAGTGAAGTTTACTTCCTGCAAAGCATTGAACTCATTGGGATCGGGAGTGACTATACTTCTAAATACATCAACAAGGTTTGCGGTAGCGGAAAACACGGGCTGATCTGTGAAAAAGTAAAACTGCCCGGGAGCAAAAGTCAACTCCATTGATGAGCCTGAGATGACAAGAGTATCCCCGGTGAAGAATTCATACCAATTTCCTGACTTAGAAAAAGAAGCATTCCTGGATTGCTCTGTCAAAGAGAAATTACCCAGAATTTCAATATTCAGCTCTTCGTGTTGGATACTTATTGTTCTTAAGTCGCCGGATAATGTAGTGGTCAGGCCACCTTCATCAAAAGCGCTTGCGTAGGTATTCGTTAGGTTGATGATTTCGGCTGTTGTATTGTAGAGCTTTTGCCTTTGCTCGTCTTCATAGTAGCCAAGTCCATCCGCTCCCCATGGCAGAGGTTTCTCACCAGTCCTACCGGCAAAATTGATATCAATATCATATCCAAGCTCCTGGAATTGCCAAAGCATCTTAGGACCAGGTAGCGTGTAGAAGAAGGCGGAGGCTAGCTTAGAACGATTGAGCGCAACAGAGAGCTCCTGGGTATTGTAAGTGCCGGATAAGCGCCCAAACTCGGTCATTTCATAGACTAGTCTGTCCTCATCGTGGCTCTCTATATAAGATACGCGACTCGCCTCTTTGACCGCATCTCCACTCGGAGACCCATTGCCCGCTAGGAGCTGTCTGAAGTCATTGTTACTATTTCCCCAGACCATCATACCTTCATTTTTGAGGATGGTTTCTTCATCCTGATCAGCAAAATGCTCAAGGATTACATAAGCTGAAGGGTCAGTCTCCCATATCTTGTCGGCCATTCTGGTAAGTATATCGATACGCGATTGGTCCAATTGTCCCCAAGCACCAACATCATCAGGGTTATTGGTCTGTGTAAATCCCTTGGATAGGTCAAATCTGTAGCCATCGAAGTGGTATTCCTCGATCCAATATTTGTTGACTTTATCAACATAGTCCTGGGTGTAAGGACTCTCATGGTTGAAGTCATAGCCTACATTGAAGGGGTGCGTTGCGTCGGGGTTGAACCAGGGATTGTCGGTAGAGGGCTTGCCATTTTCACTATCGAAGTACATCATGACCAGAGGACTTTGACCGAAGCTGTGATTGAGAACCATGTCGAGTATGACAGCAATGCCCTCGGCGTGAAAGGCTGCTACCAAGTCTTTCAGATCATTTTTGGTGCCATAGTATTTGTCAGGGGCGAAATAATAGGAGGGATTGTAACCCCAGCTGCTGTTGCCTTCAAACTCCATGATGGGCATGAGCTCGATAGCATTGATGCCCAGTCGCTTGAGATAGGACAAAGAGTCGATGACATCCTTATAGTCATGCGACCCGACAAAATCTCTTACCAGCAATTCATAAACCACAAGCTTTTCCTGATCATGCTTAACCCAGCTATCTTCAGAAGTAGGCCATTCATAGTCCTGTTGCGCGGTTTGAAGGACAGTAGCCACACCATACTCTGTTTCGTCATATACGGGTAGATTCGGATAGACACTGCTCGGGATAAAATCATCATTCCAAGGGTCAGCCACCTGATCTGCAAATGGATCTCCAACTTTGATGACACCTTCTACCCAGTACTGGTACACGTACGGCTTGCCTGATTCTAGGCCATTGATCTCGATGAAAAACCTTGAGGAGTCATTGGAATCTACCTGCATCAGATAGCCATCGTCAATTTCCCAGTCGTTGAAATCACCAACGACGTACACAAAATCTTTGTCTGGAGCGAGGAGTGAAAGCACCACTTTGGTGTCATCTCCATCGATGTAGTTGATGCCATCGACAGTGCCTACCGGCAAAGGGGCCGCAACGGTCTGTCCTCTCAGTTTCACTTCGATCTCGTCGATATCCTCTTCCTTTGTTGATCCAAACGTCGCAACAGCTTTAATTTTTAAGCTGACATCAGCTGAAGCTGTGTAACTGGCCACAAGGGTCGCTGAGTTGGAGATTGATTCAAGTAGTTCAAAGCCAGCACCTTCGTCAACGAACACCTCCAGCTTATCAGCGGGATCTGATGCTTGTACTGAGATTGGAAAAGATGCACCGGCAACAACAAATTGATCTGTAGTGGGAGACTGAATCGTAACGAACTGGTTTACTGCCAGGTCAATATAGATATCCCCATTACTGCCAACAGTTCCTCCTTCAAAGCTACCGGGAGTGCCCTTGCCCTCTGCACTTCCATCAGCATTTCTAAATACCATTCCTAGCCTGAAGACGGTTTGTCCACTTGATACACTGTAATAGTCATTGATGCTGGGATTTATCGTAAATTCCCACTTGTCCGTTTCGCCATCCACTTTGGTCATTTCACCTACACCATCATCCTGACCCCAGTTGCCCACTACATTCTGCCACGATTCGCCTGTAGGTCCGCTAATGATGACGCCAGTGTGTATATACACTGTAGAGGCACCTTTCAGACTGCCTGTACCTTCTGTCGCATTGTATATAATTTTCACTTCGTCCGTACCCACAGCTTCTGTGGGTTCCATCACTACTATTTGCGAGTAGCCTGTGAAAGCGGAGGAGGAGAGAAATAGGAATGCCAGTAACTTCTTCATGATACCGATGATTGCTCGTTGCTAAAAGTATATCAAAAGTGGAGTTTCTAGCAACTAGAATACGAACTCATTAAAAATCAAACCTTTGCATTGAAAAGTACCTTTGTATTTAGTGTTGTAAAAGCTTTTGGAAAAACTATAATTAGATCTTGGGCACAAAAAAAGGGCCATCATATGGCCCTCTCAAATTTATTATGGTCTGCAGGTTTAATACTGCATTTTGACTTTTTCAGAATAGACTGATGCTATTTCTTCTCCTTTTTTGAAGTCTCTCAACTTAGTTTCAAATTCGGCAGTTTGCTGATAACGAATAACAAGTGCTATATCAATCGCGCTAATCAACGCCGTTTTAGCCTCTTCTTCATTCATTACACCTTGTTTGACCGCTTTCTTATAATGTCCATTCAGCTTTTGCACTGAATAATAGATGGCCGGCTTCTCTACAATCGTCCTGTCTCTCGGGACAGTGGCACTTGCCTCTTCCTTCCATGTGTAGGACTCTCTCAGGAGCTCCAATTTTTTAGCTACATCCAGGCCAAGTGGATGCGATCTCAAATACGTCACATCAATTCCCGAATCGTCAATCTTGTCGACCATAAAGTCGAAATAGAAAATGTCTTCGTCTGCGCTCTGGCTGAATCCGCCAAATGAGACACAAAACGCCATGCTTAGAATCAGTAATAATCTCTTCATACGGTTAGTTTATTTCAATCAAAAACTCTGGTTTCAACTCAAAAAAGCAAAATGTTCTTTTCAACATTTTGCAAATATCCGAATCCACTCTAAAAATCAAAAGGTTTTTGTGAGAATTTGGACTTTGAAAAGTATAACTCTTTTATGAATTGAATAATTATTAAAACTGGCTTTTGCGGGAATTGTTTATTGGGAGAATATTAAAGATGTGACGGTTTTCTTAATGAATTTTTTGAGATAGTAAATTTTGATTGAAGAATTGTGGTGACTCTAATACAAGATCACCGCTGTAAACCGCAAAAGGAGAGTGTTTTGCACATTTCTATTTCTTGTAATAGTGCAATTAATGATAATAAAAAGTGATAAATATGTGGCCAAAGATTCTTCCAATTGGCTTGGTTTGATTTTTGTGAAATAGACGAATCAGAGGTTTTGATTGCGGAAATCCAAACAAAGTTTTGATAATGAAATAGTTAGGTATTTATCTCCTTGACAGATGCTTCTAAGTATTTCGCAGGTTGTACCTCTTAAACTCTCAGTAAGCCGATAAGGGAGAAATTTATAGTAACTAGTGCTCCTTTTTTGGATTTCTAAAATTCTTAGTCTCATCCTCATGAGGACGTGCAGTAAGGCATTGAAAGTCCTTTTCCAATAAGACTCTGAGACCTGAGACTGTACCCTCAAAAGTTACCCGGTCTGTATCATTCCACTCAGTGACATAATCATGGGGTAGATACACAGTTATATTGCTGCGCTCAACCTTGATTTGAATATCCTCCGCCTCATTACTTACCAGCGCGTATCCAAAGGTGCCGATGGTGTCATTACCGAACTGCTCTTCCAGTTTGCCTGAAGTGGCCAATAGAGCGAGATCTTCTTGATTGATTCTTATTCTCAGAGATTGATTACTTATCCGAAGCTTCATAAGGTAAATATATGGATTGTAAGTCTTCGAAATTCTCATGAACATACTTTCATATGATAGTTTTTACATGTGTAATAATCATGAAGCTTGCTGACGACCGTCATTTGAGTGCGAGTGGTGGGCAGATACCTTAGCAAGGTCAACAAAGCCCAGATATCATGAAAAATCTAGTCATTATCGGAGCAGGATCAGCAGGTACTATGATGGTAAATCACCTTCATCAAAGGCTGCCGGCCGACTGGAAGATTACGGTAGTGGATCCACATCCTGTGCATTATTACCAGCCCGGGTTCTTGTTTCTACCTTTTGGCATCTATGAGGAGAAGGATTTATATAAGGAAAAGAAAAATTACATCCCTAAACACGCTGATTACTTACAGGTCGAAGTAGATCGTATTCTTCCTGATGAAAATAAAATTTTGATTAAAGGGGACTTTCCCGAGTTGCACTATGATCTGCTGATAGTCGCCACCGGGTCTCGTATAGCACCGGAAGAGGTGGATGGTATGAATGGCGATCTTTGGCATAAGTCAGTTTTTGACTACTACAGCTTTGAAGGGTCGAAGGCTCTTGCTGAAAAACTCAAGACTTGGGAAGGTGGAAAGCTGGTAGTGCATATCACAGAGATGCCTATCAAATGTCCGGTTGCACCTCTGGAATTTGCGTTTTTAGCCGATTGGTATTTTAAGGAAAAAGGTATTCGGGACAAAGTAGAAATCACTTATGTGACACCACTTTCCGGAGCATTCACCAAACCACGATCATCAAAAAGATTGGGGCATATGCTTGATGATAAGAACATCAAGCTTATCACAGATTTCGCAGTTCAGCGAATCGATAATGATAACAAGAAACTGATTTCTTGGGACGATAAGGAAGTATCATTTGACTTACTAGCCACCGTACCTACCAATATGGGCGATGATATGATTGCTCGCTCAGGGCTGGGTGATGATCTAAACTTCGTACCTACGAATAAACATACGCTTCAGTCGGAGGCCCATGATAATATCTTCGTGATCGGAGATGCCACCAACGTACCTGCATCCAAAGCGGGATCGGTTGCACACTTTGAATCAGAAATACTTACTGAAAATATACTGTCATATATCAATGGAAAACCGCTTACAGAGAGCTTTGATGGTCATGCCAACTGCTTCATAGAGACGGGCAATGGCAAAGCTATGCTTATCGATTTCAACTATGACCAGGAGCCGGTGGAAGGTGTTTTTCCTTTCGAAGGTATCGGACCAATGAAGCTATTGGAAGAGAATAGAATGAATCACTGGGGCAAACTGGCCTTTCGCTGGGTGTACTGGAATATGCTCATGAAAGGCAGAAAAGTGCCCTTCATATCAACGCACATGCAGAAAAAAGGAAAAAAACTTCAATCAGTATAACCTAAATGAAAATATTATGGAAGCCGTAATCGCAAATAGACCCGTAGAAGTCAATGAAGAAGGATACTTCATCAAACCAGAGCAGTGGGACAAAGAGATTGCCCACGCGATAGCAGAGGAAGAAGACATTTCTCTCACAGATAGGCATTTCGAGGTGATCAATTTCATCCGGGATCAATTTGACAAAGGAGTGGCACTTTCCATCCGGCGTATTGGTAAGTCAGGCGTTGTGGACATCAAAGAGTTCTATGCACTCTTTCCTGATGGTCCGCTGAAGAAAGCGTCACGTATCGCAGGCATTCCAAAGCCCGCAAGCTGTATTTAGTTAACCTCAAAACTTATTACTCATGGCAACTTTAGAAGCACCCGCAAAGAAGAAAGTAAAGAAAGAGAAAAGCCTCAGAAAAATAATGATCATCAACTCCAAAGCAACTATAGATGCAGCCTATGCAGGATTGATACTTGCCAATGGCGCTAGAATGGAGGGAATTGAATCAGAGATGTTCTGTACTTTTTTTGGACTGGAGATGATCACCAAGGAGAAGATGAAGCATCTGCATGTAGCAACGGTCGGCAATCCCGGGATGCATATCCCTACCATGGTTGGCGGACTACCCGGTATGGAGAGTTTTGCATCCAATATGATGAAGAAGGAAATGGAGAAACTCGATATTCCTGAGATAGATGAGTTTATCGAGATATATCAAGCGTCAGGAGGTAAAGTTTTCGCATGTAAGTTGGCCATGGAGATGTTCCACCTGGAGGAGAAAGATCTCATCGATGATCTGGATGGTGTTTTGACTGTAGGCGACTTTTACAATAGAGCTGATGAGCAGGGCGCACAGATAATTTTTATCTAAGTATTCTGCTTAAGTATTAAATACCCCGACTGTCTGGTTGGGGTATTTTTTTGCCATACCTGTAAATATATTGGCGTTAGCTACCGCAATAAAGTAGCTTTCCTCAAAGCTTTATTATTATGAAACGATCGTTCCTACCCTATTTTCTAATCACTTTATTGGTAGCCTCCAGTGCTATCGGGCAGACCATTGATTTGTCATCCTTTAGTGCGATGAAGCCGAGAAACATAGGGCCGGCGGGTATGAGTGGTCGGGTCACAGCAGTAGACGTAGTTGCCGCTGATCCTGATGTGATCTATGTAGGATCAGCCAGTGGTGGCCTCTGGAAATCAACTGGGGGAGGTATAGCATTCGAGCCAGTGTTTGATAATGTGCGCTCGCACAGCATCGGAGCTGTGGCCATCAACCAGCAAAACCCAAGTGAAGTATGGGTAGGAACTGGTGAGGGAAACCCACGCAATAGCCAATCGAGTGGCAATGGTATTTATCGTTCACTGGATGCGGGTAAGACCTGGGAGCTCATGGGGCTGGAGAATAGCCGGAATATCCACCGAATCCTCATCAATCCACAAAACCCGAAGGTCATCTACGCTGGTGTACAAGGGTCGGCCTGGGGAGCACATTCCGATAGGGGAGTCTATCGCACACAGGATGGTGGCATGAGCTGGGAACAGATACTATCCGTCAATGATCGCACAGGAGTGGCAGATATGGTGATGGATTCAAGTAACCCCAATAAGTTGATTGTGGCGATGTGGGAGTTCAAGCGCGATCCATGGTTTTTTAAGTCTGGTGGTGTGGGCTCAGGCATACACCTATCGGTAAATGGAGGCGACTCCTGGCAAAAACTCGGTGAAGATGATGGACTACCCGGTGGTGAATTAGGACGGACAGGATTAGCGATAGCAGCTTCAAACCCGAACGTGATTTATGCCTTGGTAGAATCAAAGAAAAATGGATTATACAAATCAACAGATGGTGGCTACAAGTGGTCATTGGTTACCACAAAAAATATCGGAGGCAGACCATTTTACTACGCGGATATCTTCGTTGATCCAACAAATGAAAATCGACTTTACAACGTCTGGACGCACGTTGATGTGAGTGAAGACGGTGGAAAGACCTTCAATCGATTCATAGATGCAAGCAAGGTGCATGTCGATCATCACGCATTGTACATTCACCCAACGAATCCGGAGTTTATCATCAATGGAGGAGACGGAGGTTTGGCAATCACCAGAGATAAAGGGAAGACCTGGAAGACTTCAGAGAATTTGCCGCTAGGTCAGTTTTATCACATCAATGTAGACAATCAGATACCTTATTTCGTATACGGCGGCCTGCAGGATAACGGCAGCTGGCGTGGACCGAGTCAGGTCTGGAGACGGGGTGATATCCGAAATCACTATTGGGATAGAATCGGCTATGGCGATGGGTTTGATGCTGTGCCCGATCCATTTGATCCCAGGTATAGCTACTCCCAGCTACAGCAGGGTAGCCTGCTGAGGAATGATAGCGAGACCGGTGAACTTCGAAACATCAAGCCTGTAGCGCCGGATGATACTAATCTACGTTTCAATTGGAATGCCGGTATAGCGCTTGATCCCTTCGATAAGAATATCATCTATTTTGGTGCTCAGCATTTGCTAAAGTCAACAGATAAGGGCGACTCCTGGGAGATTATCTCACCTGACCTGACGACCAACGACCCTGAGAAGCAGCAGCAGCCCATGTCAGGAGGTCTGACACTCGACGGTAGTGGCGCAGAGAACTATACTACCATACTGACCATCGCTCCAAGCACATTGGAGAAAGGTGTGATATGGGTAGGGACGGATGACGGCAATGTCCAACTCACCCGAGACGCAGGCAGCACCTGGACGGACGTCACCAAGAATATGAAAATCCCGGCGGGTGGATGGGTACATCAGATTACCGCTTCTACCTATAATGCCGGTGAGGCGTTCGCTACTGTAAATTACTACCGAAGCGAAAATGATTGGACACCTTACCTAATGCGTACCACCGACTATGGCAAAAGCTGGAAGAATATCGCTAATGTCAATCAGATCTATGGTTATGCAATGTCATTTGCACAAGACCCGGTACAGCCGCGATTGATGTTTTTAGGAAGTGAATTTGGACTTTATGTGAGTTTTGATGGAGGCAGCAACTGGCAGGTCTGGACACATGGTTTCCCGTATACCAGTGCCATGGATTTGGCGATTCATCCCAGAGAGCATGATTTGATAATTGGCACATTTGGCAGAGCCGTATGGATATTGGATGATATCCGACCCTTGAGGGCTTTGGCGACTGAGGGATCGGGCATGCTCAATAGCTCTTTCAAAGTATTCGATGCGCCGCTAGCCTATCTTGCTTTTATTGGCGAGGCTAATGGTTATAGAAGTACGGGAGATGCGTTGTACGCAGGTGAAAACAAGGAGTTGGGTGCATTGCTTTCTTTTTACGTGAACCAGCTGGCTGAGGTAGATGACAAGAAAGTCGACAGTGTGAAAGTTGAGATTTCTAATAGCACAGGCACAGTGGTGAGAACTTTTCACGAAGATGTTAAGTCTGGTTTAAATCGCTTTACATGGTCACTTGACCGGGATGGAGTAAGATACCCAGATACAAAAGCCCCAAAAAAATATGAAGACCCACGAGGAGGTACATTAGTCGTACCCGGCGAGTATACTGCCAAACTAACCTATAATGGGGAGGTAGCCAGTACAACCATAACGGTAGGTGTAAATCCAAAGATCACGACTACTGCCGAGCAAATGGAGGAGAAATCAAAGTTGTTTGATCAACACTACGCCAATGTAGCCCGTGCCACTGCAGCTGTAGATCAGATCCGAGATGCCAAAGCAGATATCGCGAAGATCGCGGGTTTGATGAAAGACCAGGAGGTTGCTAATGACGTGATAGACAGTCTGCACAAATCCATGAAAAAAGAGTTGGACGAGCTCCTGTATCAGGCGATTGCCAAAGAGGTGCAAGGTTTCTCTGTCAACCCTGAGCTAATTGAGGCCAAGTTGGGAAATGCAGCGCGATACCTACAGTCGCCTTTGGTGCCGGCTAATCCTTCACAGCGCAAGGTTCTGGAAGAGTCTATCTCCGCAACTGATGAATTTGTGAATACGGTAAACACTTGGTTCTCGGATAACTGGAACAGCTACCAGGAAAAGGTAAAAGGACTCAATCTGTCAATATTCTAGTGATGAGTGCTGGGTAAAATACTCCTTGATGAATGGGATGAAGTTACTTTTCAAAGTGTCTCAGAAAAGGGCGTGTCAGGCAGGTTGGGCCACCACCACCTTTGACACTTATCTCCATTCCCTGGTAAGTGTGCACCGCGGCACCAGCCGCCATGAGCCTCCGTTTCGTGATTGGGTTGCCATCTACCATCAGGCAGTTGCCTGGTGATAGTGCCAGCACATTGCAGCCCATCGACTCAAACTCCTCGTCAGGTACTTCTACCAACTGAAAGCCCCTGTCCAATAGGTACTCTCTGAAAGTAATCGGCATCAGTGGTGAGTAGACTACCGCTAAATCCTTGTCTACAGGACTCAATATTGACATGAGATGAAATACATCCGATTTGCCCTTATAATGAGGTAACTCTACAGTTTTCACCTCTACCCCATGTGGATTGAGCAACGCTTTGAGTTGAGCAATACCTGAATCATTGGTGCGATAGGTCCTGCCTACCGCCAATGTCTTGTGATCCAGCCAAGCCACATCTCCACCCTCCAGGGTTCCTGGAGCTTCTATGCTACCGAGAATCACATCGCCATTATTCCGGTAGGAAGATGCACATGCCGCAGGCTCATTTGCTCTATCATCTTTGCCCATCCGACATAGGATCACTCCAAAGTCTGTCGCGATAGAGGCGTCTCGGCAGTATACAGAGTCCATCGAAGTGGTTTCATCTTCCTGGAAATAACTGATGTTGGCACCAGTTTCTTTGATCGCCTTTTCAAAAACCTTGTATTCCTCTTCGGCTTTCTGAAAATCAGGCTCACCCAGGTAATTGTGCTGCTCCCATTGTCTTGCTATCGATGCTTGATTCTTCCAGGCAGCACCTGGCTGTTTGAGGTATATGGATTTGATTTGACCGTATTCGGAATGATGGGTTTCACTCATGATGTCGTTTTTTAAGGAAGAGAAATACTGGAATACCTGCGACTAGGAATAACAGTCCCCAAAATACCGAATCAAAGCCCGATCCGAAAAGAGCGTAGAGCGAAAAGGCTGAAGAAAGGATCACGATGAGTAATGTATCCCTACTGAGGGCTTTTAAAGGGTTGAGCTTTTTGACAATGGCAGCATAGGAGATTGCACAAAGCAAGTAGGGAATGAGTACTGATACGGTAGAAACCAATATCATAAACTGGAAGACTTTGAGCAGGCCTCCTGAGTAGTTGGTGACGATCAAGCAGGTGATGAGCACGGCGGAAATTAATAAGCCGATAGCTGGCATTTGATTCTTGTTTGTCCTTTTGAAGATGCTCGGTGCAAGCCCATCATTAGCGGTAGCTTGCTGGACCTGGCCCATGACTAATATCCATCCATTAAGCGCCCCAAAGGCTGATATCGCCCCAGCGAGACCAACAATGTACCTGGCCTCTTCACCCCAAATAACGGCGGCAGCATCCGCGAATGGAGCCGTTGATGAAGCAAGGTCGACGGGGGAGACAAGCCCCATTAGTGAAAATGAGCTGAGTATATAAATAAGGGCTGCTATAGTCGTTCCCCAGCGCGTTGCAAACGGAATGGTTTTTGCCGGATCTCGAATGCCCTGAGAGGGGATCGTGGCACTCTCAATACCAAGATAAGAGAAGAAAGTGACAGCAGTCGCCGCAACTATCGCTTGCCAATCAGATTGACCACTTAGATTGAAGGGGTGAAAATGAGAAGCTTGGAATAGGAATAGGCCAGCAACACTGATGGCAATAATGGGCAAGGTTTTGAGGATTGTAGTGACCGTTGCGAGCTGTCCGACTTTCTTCAGACTAAAGGTATTGATCCAAGTAAGGAGCCATACGGTCAATATGGCACAAGCCGCAGAGGTTGCTACTGAGGTGTTTACAATCGGCAGTAACACGCTGAGATAGCTAATGAAGGCAACCGCCAAAGCAGCATTCGTTGTGAGGTTCGAAAACCAGTAACCCCAGGATACCATGAATGCTGGAAATTCTCCCAATCCATCTCTCGTGTAGGCATATATGCCCCCTTGCGCATTGGGAATAAGCTTACTCAATCTTGAGAAAAGTAGAGCAATAAAAACAGCGCCCAATGTAGACATCAACCAACCGAGCAGGCTGATACCACCATAACTGGCCAGCACCGCAGGTGTGAGGAATATGCCCGCACCGATCATATTACCGACGACCAGCGAGACGCTGGACCACTTGCCTATTTTAGAAGCTTGGTTGTTCAATGGGTATTATTCTTGAAAGATCATGACAGCATTGATCAAGATAGATAAAAAGGTGATGGTTAAAGAATGGGAGATTCTTACGCTGTAAAAATCATTTGGAAACTAACTAAATATAAAGTAAATTTACTCTATCTAAAAAGAATAATTACCTATGATAGCTTCTGATTTTATTGCCACATATGAGAAGGCTCCTACACTCAATCCTGCCTCACTAGTAGATCAGATTGAGGGGTTCGTAGAGCCAGGGTCACATTTTGCCCGGCTCAAGGAGCTCACTACGGCCACTGATGATATGATCGCCTACTGGCTCAATGTCAATGTCAAGACCTATCGTAGCTATCGAGATGGCAAGGCTGGGCTCAAGCCTGATGTCATTGAGCACCTGGTGATGCTTACCTCACTGTCCCGTCACGGAGTAGCTGTTTTTGGTGATGGCCAGCGCTTTGGTCAGTGGTTACATACTGACAATTTCATGCTCGGTCAGCGCAAGCCCGCCGATCTCCTCAATACCAATAGCGG
>CAYGOT010000048.1:0-35210 GCA_964351595.1 uncultured Roseivirgaceae bacterium
GTGTGAGAGGTCGGAAAAGATAGTAGGATCAACTATCTTTTCCTCCTACTCGATTCCGGTTTTCTGTCTTTGCAGCCAGAGGGTATTTGGGGAATATTATCCCCACTATTCTAATAAATGAGTGATCCTCTCCCCATGATCAACTTCGAAATGATGATTTGAGCTATTCAGACCGGGTTCTGAATTTGGATCGGTTTTCGTAAGACTCACAGTAAAATTTAAAACGAAAACAACAATTGAAATATGAAAACTGGATTAAAAAACATTTTCACCTATAGTATTTTATCACTGATCTTCATCGCATCAGCGTGTGAAGGCAAAAAAGAAGAAAAAATGAATACAGAACAGATAGAAAAAGAAGTAGTACAAGACTTAACAAAAGCAAAGAAGGAAATGACCAACTCCATAGATCAGGCCATTAGCAATATTGACGCTAAGCTTGATCAACTAGATGAAAATATGGATGATGCCTCAGCTGAAACTAAGGAACGCTTAGAGGCAGCTAGGAAGAGCTTGACAGGAGAAAGGTCGAAGCTAGAAAAAATGGCAGAAGATGTAGCCTCAGCTTCTGAAAATACCTGGTCAGATGTCAAAGATCGTACAACGAAGATCGTGGATGGAACTGAAGAAAGAGTGAACAAGATCACCGATGATGTTAAGTCTTTCTTCAACAAGGAATCAGCCTAATAGAGTATAACACCTAAGCTCAATAGTTATGTTGAGTACAAATTTGAGTTTGGGTTAGGAAGGGTGGCATTTGCCGCCCTTTTCTATTGCATCTGGACAAAGTTTCACTTTAAAGAATTGACAAATGAAAATTGTAGAACCGAAAATCGAAATTCTATTGGATAAGTTGACTCTGTCTGCAGAGTTATATCGAAAAGCAGCAGAGAGGGTACATAATAAGATGATGCAGGAGCAGTTTGGACTTCAGGCCGAACGGAAGGCTACTTATATTGATCAACTTGCTTATCACCTCAATCTGAACCTGGAAGATCATCAAGCTGGTATGGTCGATCGCCTGAAGCTTCAACTCGAGAAATTGGGCATAGAGATAGACCATGTCTACCTACGACAAAATGCGAAGGAAGTACTGAGCTTTTGTTTGAATAGAGAGGAGGAGTTAATTAATGCTTACCGTGGGGTGCTGCAGAATAGCAGATTTGATAATCACGTTAAACTCACGCTAAAGAGCCAGGTGGACGATTCTATTAGATTAAAAAACGAACTTAAGGCGCTCCACGAGGAATATGATATTCAGGACGCCTAGACTGAGAGCAACTTATCCTTGCTCTCTTTTCTATCCTGAGCATCCGCTTCTTCAGGTGCGGTATTACGTGCCGGACCTGTGATAGGTTTGTAGACAAGCTCAATGTATAGGGGAAAATGATCAGATCCGATATGTGGCAAGCGAGATATACGACTTACCAGAAAATCATCGGAGTGAAACACATGATCAAGCGGCCATCTGAAAAGCCAATACTTGGCATTGTAGGTATTAAAAAAGCCGCGACCTATGCGTGGATCCAGCAGTCGGCTGATCCGTTGAAAGAGCCTCGTGCTGTGAGACCAGGCCACATCATTGAGGTCACCTGCGACGATTATCGGTAGTTTTTCATTTTTGGCTTTTTTGCCAACGATGATGACCTCAGCATCTCGCTCAGTAGATCTGTAGTTTTCAGAAGGACTCGGCGGCTTGGGATGGATGATATGCAATTTAACCTTCGTATCAGGTCCGAGCTCAACGGTAGTTTCAATAGACGGGACTTCTTCCTCGACGAGGTAATTGACGCTGATTTCGGTCAGGGGAAGTTTGGAAAAGAGCAACATCCCGTAGGTATTGTCTAACGGAATTTTTACGGAGTGCGGATACTCCGGGTCTAACGCTGATAATGCCGAGGACCATTTTTTTCCGGTTTCTAGCGTAATGACAATATCAGGATTCTCTTTAGAAATGAGATCAAGCAACAGCTGGTAGTTGGTATTGTACATATAGACATTCGCTTCTAGTATGGAAATGCGCTCTTCATCAAAAACTCGTTTAATGCCTTTGGCTGCTTTGGTATGGAGAGGAGTATAAGGATAAACGATGATCGCCTGGTATAGCAGGGTCACAACACCAAGAGTAGCCAAAACGATATTGATGATATCATTGAACGGGGCGACAATGAGTAATGCAACCAGGCAGATGAAAGTGAGTAGTAAGACCTGGATATGTGTGAAGTCAGAGACACGGATCCACCATTGATCTAATCTGACCATTTGAAGGCCCGTAAAGAGACAAAGAAGCAATAGAAAAATTTGAATAAAGATCAGCATAGTCCTGTCACAAGGCAAGGTAGTACATAAGCTTTAGTTTGAATCTAATTAGCTATGATTGATATTGGCAATGAGTAATAGTATCTTATAATCTAATGAATACGGAAAATAAAGGTAAACTGAATGCGCTGATCGTCGATGATGAGGAGGATATTGGGGCAATGCTCGTGAGATTTCTCGGTAGAGAAGGGATCACGACCGTGTATGCCGACCGTATCAAGAAGGCTGAGAAAATGATAGCACAGGAGTTTTTCGATTTCTATCTTCTTGACCTCAACTTACCTGATGGTACTGGCTTTGATCTGATCCCGTCAATCCGCGATCAGAACGCATCTGCTACCATCATCGTGATCAGTGCTTACGACGGAGTTGCCGAGATGAATCGAGCAAGAGAATTAGCAGTTGATCGCTTTATTCGAAAACCATTTTCAAAAAAAGAAGTCTTACAAACAATAGCGGATTTAAGTTAATACATGGAGCACCTACTAATTATCGATGATGACAAGGACATTTGCCTCTTGCTCAAGAAGTACTTCACTAAAAAAGGGTTTTCGGTAGATACGGCATTGAACGGTGAAGATGGCATAGGCCTGTTAAAGAAGAAGAATGCCGATCTGGTGATTTGTGATTTTAAATTGCCGGACTACAATGGACTGGAAATACTACAAAAGATTAAGATCATCTCTTCATCGACCCAGGTGATTATCATTACCGGTTACTCTGATGTCAAGATTGCGGTAGATGCACTCAGGCGGGGAGCATTTGACTATGTTACCAAGCCACTCTACCCCGATGAGATACTGCTGACAGTGCAAAGAGCCCTTAGCAGTAAAACTGATTCAGCACACAAGTCGGACACTTCCAAGCCAAAGAAGACAAGAGCGAAAGCAGATAAAGCCTATGTCGTAGGGAGTAGTCAGCAGGCTCAGTTAGTACAAAAGCACATCGATCTGATCGCTCCTACGGACATGTCCGTGATCATCCAGGGTGAGACAGGCACGGGTAAGGAATATGTGGCCAAGTCAATCCACCGCAATAGCAAGCGCACCGGGCAGCCATTTGTGGCTGTAGACTGTGGAGCACTTCCGCAAGATATCGCTGGAAGTGAGCTCTTTGGGCACATCAAAGGCGCCTTCACAGGAGCTATTGCGGACAAGAAAGGCTGCTTTGAACTGGCACATGGCGGAACGCTATTTTTAGATGAGATTGGCAATCTGAGCTATGACAATCAGGTTAAACTGCTCAGAGTATTACAGGAGCGTGTGGTGAAGAGATTGGGTGATGCCAAGCCGATAGAAGTAGATGTGAGAGTAATCGTTGCTTCGAATGAAAACCTGAGAACGGCAGTAGAGCAGGGGGAATTCCGTGAAGATATTTATCATCGACTCAGTGAGTTTACCATTGAGCTAAGTCCACTGCGCAAGCGGCAGGAGGATATCTCCATTTTTGCTCAGTATTTTCTAAAGCTCGCCAATGAGCAACTTGACAAGAACATTCTGGGCTTTGAAAAGTCTGCAATGATGACCCTCAAGTCGCATTACTGGCATGGCAACCTCCGTGAGCTTAGTAATGTCGTTAAGCGGGCCGTTCTGCTCTGTGGTGATGACAATATTAAGATTGAGCATCTACCTCAGGAAATTGCTATGTCTGATCACGGTGCGATATATTATGGCGGTGCGAGCGATGGTACCCCGACAACCTTAAAGGAAGTGGCTGAGCAAGCGGAGAAGAAAGCAATCATTGAAGTACTGGAACGAACCTCTGGTAACAAGACTAAGACTGCAGAGCTACTGGACGTAGATCGCAAAACCCTTTACAATAAAATGAAAGCCTACGGTATTGAGGCTTAAGTATTATCCATTGATCAGATGAAATCCAGAGAAGTACAATTTGAAGAGAGTCCAATCTTTCTAAAAAGCATTTTGAATAGTGCGTTGGACGGTATCATGTCCTTTCAAAGTGTACGCTCAGCAGATGGGGAGATTCAGGATTTTCGCTGGGTTTATGTCAATGAAATAGCGCTCAGTATGGTTGGTCTACCGGCGGAAAAACTGATCAATCAACAATTGCTCGACATCATGCCGGAGAATAGAGAGACCGGCTTATTCGACAAGTATAAATCTGTTGTGGAAACCGGCAATTCGGTTGTACTCGAACAACACTACCCTGGCCTGGAAGAAGATAAATGGTTTAAAATATCCGCTGTGAAGCTGGAAGACGGCTTTACAGTCACCTTTCAGGACATTTCTGAATATAAGACAGCACTGGTCGAAGCAGATAGCACCGACAAGCGTTTTCGTACGCTCTTTGAAGAGTCCATGGATCCGATCTTCACCGCCAATGAGCAGTACGAACTGATGGATGCCAACAAGTCACTAAGTATTTTATTTGGCTACTCAGTCAATGAGCTCAAGAAGTTTAGTATTCGTCGATTATTTCAAAGCGAAGATGACTTCAGCTCATTTAAGGCGCTTGTCAATCAAAGTGAGGGTGTGGATGAGGTGGAATTCTCCCTCATCATTAAAGATGGCCAGGTCAAGCCTTGTTGTATCAACTGCGTTTTGTTAGAAGATGCAGCACTCGGTCATCGCATCTTCCTTGGCGTAATACGTGACATCACCAAGCGCAAGCTGGCTGAGCGCGGGATTCTGAGAGCGGAAAAGTTGGCTGTCACAGGTAAGATCGCCCGGTCCATTGCCCACGAAGTGAGAAATCCGCTTACCAATTTAACACTGGCGCTGGATCAACTGAGGGATGAGGTCCCTGAGGAGGTAGAGGATGCTGATCTCTACTTTAGCATCATTAAGCGCAACGCTGACAGGATCGGCAAGCTCATCTCAGACCTGCTTAACTCCTCCAAACCAAAATCCCTGAACAGACTCTCACAGCCGGTTAATCAGGTACTTCGTGCAGCACTTGACCTGGTCACTGATCGACTTAAGCTTCAGGATATGGAACTTACCTTGGATCTGACCGACGAGCCAATCGAATATCCTTTGGATACTGATCAGTTCCGTGTGGCAATGGTCAATTTATTTGTTAATGCCATTGAGGCCATGCGGCCCAACGAGGGTCACCTTACGGTACAAAGCCTGGCAGAAGAAAAGGTCATCCTGATCGTCATTCGTGATAACGGCCGGGGTATCTCTCAGGAGAATATCAACCAACTCTTCGAGCCATTCTATACGGCCAAGAAGGAAGGGACGGGTTTGGGCCTCACTACCGTTCAAAACATCATCAATAGCCATGGTGGTGAGATTGATGTTTCGAGCGAACTGGACCGAGGCACCACGTTTACCATCACGCTACCCAGGTAGGCGGGGAGGTTTCTCCACACATCGAGCATTTCTTCCCCTATTTTCCTTATCAGAATACTCTAAATCTCCGCTTTAGGACGCTTTCGAGATTTGGCGCGATGTTCGTACTACTGTGGGCAACTGAATAATTAAAATCAAAAACTATGAGTAACGGAACGATCCAATTGAAAAAACCAAAGGAAGAATTGAAGAAAAGATCTTTTGCAAGACTTGGCTATTCAAAACTCGAAACGGCTGAGTTGGTGGAGTCCATGAATAGATTACTGGCCAACTTCTCAGTACATTATCAAAAGCTAAGAAACTTTCACTGGAATGTGAAGGGTGCTGACTTCTTCGACGTACATGAAAAATTCGAAGACCAATACAACTTTTCCAAAGTGGCGATTGATGATATCGCGGAACGAATCAGAGTCTTCGGACAGACTCCATTGAGTACAATGAGAGAATATCTGGAAACTTCAGATATCAAAGAGTCGGGCACAGATCTGGCAGCCATGGAGATGGTACAGGAAATACTGAAAGACTATGAAATCTTGCTTGAGCACTTGTTTAAAGTGATTGAGGTAGCAATAGATCATGGCGACAGTGGTACGGAGGACCTGGCCAAAGGCTTTGTAAAAGCAGTAGAGAAAAATCACTGGATGATGACGGCTTTTTCCTCTAAAAACTCATAAACCCAAATAGAAAATGTTCTGAAAGTCTCAGAACAACAACACACTAAAAAGATACGAATATGAAATTTGCAAGAACATTATTGACATTCATTATAGGAGCAGGTGCAGGACTAAGTGTAGGTTATCTAACCGCTCCCAGAAAAGGAAAGACAACACGCAAAAGACTAGCCAACGACTTTGAGAATAGAAAAGATGAGCTGGAAGACGTGGCAGCTGATAAACTCGATGAGGCTAAGCGTATTCTCTCCAAAACTATGGACAAGCAAACCGAACAAGGTAAGGAATATGTCCAGAAGCTGAAAAACGCAATCAGCTAGTATGTAACTTAAGATTATTTGTTGTGTTAGGAGCCTGCCGCTGCAGACCAGTGGGCAGGCTTTTTTTCTGATCAATTTATACTGAGATATGAAATTTGACTTAAATAAAGCGATGGACATCCTGATGGGAAAGTTTGAGCATTGGCTCGAAGCATTAACTGCTATGCTTCCCAATATGGCTGTCGCTATCATAGTGCTACTGGTGTTTTATGGAATTGCCCAGGCAGTTCGTATGGTTTCGGCCAAACTATTCGAGAGATTCTCTGACCGAGGAGCGATCAGCAGTTTATTCTCCAATGTATTCTACTTGATTACCCTGAGCATTGGCCTGATCATGGCGCTCAATGTGCTGCATCTTCAGCAGACGGTCACCTCGCTGCTGGCGGGTGCCGGTATCATTGGTTTGGCTATTGGTTTTGCTTTTCAGGATATCACTGCCAATTTTATATCAGGTATTCTTCTGGCCTTTAGAAAGCCCATCAGGGTAGGAGATATCATTGAGACTAAGGATTTTTTCGGCACGGTAGAGAAAATTGATTTGCGCGTGACCGTTATCCGCACATTTCAGGGGTTGCACGTGATTATTCCCAATAAGGACGTATTCCAGTCTCCAGTGACCAACTTTACTAAGACGAATGATCGTCGGATAGACCTTGAAATCGGAGTGTCATACGCAGAAGACCTTGACTTTGTAAAAGAAGTGGCCATTAATTCTGTAGCTAAACTTCCGTACTTGTTAGAGGATAAAGAAGTTCAGTTGGTTTACAATGAGTTCGCTGATAGCTCAATCAATTTCACTCTGATGATATGGATTCGTTATCCTGATGAGCCGGGTTATTTAACAGCGAAGAGCGATGCTATCATGGCTGTCAAGAAAGCGTTTGATGAAAATGGTATTACGATTCCATTCCCTATTCGTACCCTCGATTTTGGTATCAAAGGAGGCAAGACATTGTCAAAGATGACACTGAATACCAACGGTCAAGAAACTACCCGGAATGGCGCTGAATTATCCCGAGCTGATTAATTTGTATATTAACGTCAGTTTGAGACCTAACATCTGGATTCCCAAACGCACAAATTGAAATGACGAATAGCTCCAAAGTACCTGTCATCCTGAGCTTGTCGAAGGATACTTGGCAGCACCTTGCCAAAAGTCTTCGACAAGCTCAGACTGACAGTATAATATTCGTCATTGGTATATAAGAGAATCAATTTTAATTTAGTGGTAGCAATATGGCAATAAGAATAATAATCTCAGCCCTATGTTTTTTTATGGTGTCATGTTTCAACACTGACCCTAACAAAGACACCTACACGGAGCAAGTGATGGGACAGAACGTAGTTTCAAAAGCAGTTCCGGATAATTACAATGTTGCAGACACGGTATACGTACCCGTCTATTCTCATATTTACAGTAGCACGAAGGATACGGAGTTCTTACTCACGGCGACTTTGAGTATTCGCAACACTAGTTTCGAGGATACCTTATTCGTGAGCACAATAGACTATTATGATACCAGAGGTGCCTTGGTTCGAAAGTATCTGGAGCAGCCATTCTATCTCAATCCTATGGCCACCATAGACTATGTGGTCGATGAGCAGGATGATCTGGGAGGTAGCGGGGCTAACTTCATCGTGATCTGGTCAGCTCATAATCCTGAGATGAAACCAGTCATACAGGCCATTATGATCTCAACCAATGGTCAGCAGGGTGTTTCATTTTCGGTGGATGGTGTTTCCATTGCACAGTGACTAATAGTATCACGCATTCATGCTTCACAATGGTGACAACTCATTCCTAATCCGAAGGGATTTCTTCTGATTAAGGTTTAAAAATCTATCAACCCACCAAGTCATTAGAAAGGGTTCTGGTGGGTTGAGTTTTATCTTATTCCCTATCGGAGAACATACTCGAAGAATCCGGTGAAGAGTTCTGACGCGCCAAGATAGATACCGATACCGTAGGTAATATGCTTTACTGATAAGTGTCGGAAGGCATAAGGTAACCCGCTGATATTAAGTAAGCTAAAAGCTCCGGCTGTGATGACGCCACCGATCACCATGACCGTCAGATTAGTGCCTACGATGATAAGAATAACTCCTATCAGCAGAATGATAAAACTTGGGACGATTACTTGCTTTAAGTCCATATTTGATACTTTTCCACTCATGGCAAAGCCAAATATTGCAGCGAAAGCTAACAAGCAAAGTGCAATGATTGATGAATACTCTTCAGCACCAGCCACACGCAAATCAAGTGCATGAGGGAAGTACTCTACCAAAAACCCTTTTCCAATACCCAATTCTATTCCTACAATTACGATCGATAGATAAGCCAATGTACTGACTGTTTTAGCAGGTTTTTCTACCATTTCCTGCTTACGGAGCATCACTTCATCTGAAGATACCTTTTGAAAGAAAAAGCCCGATACACCAATAAGAATACCGCCAACAACGAAGGTAAGCGTAGGTCCAAAAAATCTGACCAGCTCAACAACTACTGGCTCGAGTGCATATAGCAGTTCGGTGATAAGAAACAGAAACCCTACCACAACGGGTAATTTTTTTACGGGCGCAAAAGCCTCTATCATGGAGTTGGCAGGACTAATAAATAGGTTCATCGCTACAAGCCATAGTATGATCATAACAGGCAAAATGGGCTTAGCCGTCTCAAAACTTGCGGCACCAAGCAATGAAGCCACAACCATGAAAATCATGGCGGTCACACCTATTCCGATAGTGTACATGGTGAAGTACTTTCCCTGGCGCTGCATCAAATAATCAGCTAACCAACCGGCTAATGGCGGAATGACCACCAAAATGATGGCCTTCGATGCAATGATGAAGTCAACCAACGCGTAATAGTCAAAAGTCTCAACTAGTACGGGAAGGTACTCGTGGTACGCAATCCAACTGATGACTACTGCTGCATTGAGGCCCGCCAGGCTGATGATTTCAGGCCATTTAATGTTTTGTAATGCTGGTGTTTGTATGCTTGTCATAGCTATAGTTTAATTTAATAACACGCGTCGGGTTCTCTTGTTTATGACGCTATGACTGATTTACGAAGTGATCATCGCTATTGGATTTACCTATCGGAAGAAATCTTAGTTTCCATAGCAAAGGAAAGTACCACTGGCTTACCAGAAATCTCCTCGAAAAGTGGTCGCAGTAAGGTTTGGGCATTATCCCGAGCTTGGTCAAGTATGCCCATGCTCAGCGCAGTATTCTTAATGTTTTGCTCAGCTTCATCGTAGAGTTGATCCATAAAAGCCGCGCGATCCTCTTTGAGTAAATAGTCGATCTGGAGATCGTAGATACGAGACTTCTCCATATCTACCTTGAAGAAACACATGGTTGGGGCTGGAAGCTTTATATAGAGCGTATCACTGATATCATTGATATCGGATCGTTTGAGCTGAGTAAGGTCAATGCAGCCCACGGCGGATCCACTACTGATCAATACTGCTTTAGAGTCGGTTTGCGCTTTCCATTTAAAGAACTTGAAGTCCATGGTCTCCGCAACCTTTTTGATTTCAGTGACTTCCTGGAAGTTGTATTTCACCAACTCAAGGTTTCCCATCTGCTCGACCCTTGTCAGTATTGACGATTGGTAAATCTCCTTTGAGGGTGCTGAGTTATCAACAGTGAGTTTTTCTTCGACCAGGAGCCAGGAGAGTATCCCAATGAGGAGCGCCCAGGGTAAGACGAAGAGTATAGTACGGAGCAAAGATATCATCGGGTACAAAGTACGTAAAACTTAAGAAAAAGGTACGGTTTGATCCGAACCAGCCCATTGTGATAGTTAGAGGCCGAATCACGAAAAAGAGATGACAATGGTTTAAATGTTTCGATAAGTTGATGAGAGCTAATCCCTGGCAGCATGACTTATCCAAGTGAGAATGATCGCTTTTATTATGTCACTGGATTTCGAGGAGGGTTTAGAGACAATCGTGTGCAACAGCTGGAAAAATTATAGCGATCCACTTTTTCCATAAAGAAGGGTTGGGTAGACCACACCGCTATGCGTCTTGTTTATAGAAAGCAAAATAAACCTGAGCATTATGAATTTATTTAGCCAACTATTTTCCAAGAGTAGTATCCGTGGTTTCAAACTCGTAAAGATGGATGATCACTGGGTGGTGATGCATGATTACAGCATTGTCTATGCCGGCTCAAAGGAGCGCTGCAAGGCGTATATGGCCAGCCTTCCGGTTGCTGTTTGAGTATTTCATATAGGTGTGCTACACCACTGTTATATTTTCATACGAATTAATCGCACGCCTGATATTTACACCATAGGCAACCACTAAAATCTACTTTTCCGCACTGATCATAAGTTGTTTTTTTCCGCTAGGCGATCACGATAGATTGCCCGCCGATGATGAAGTATATTTTTTGCGTTTCAGCAATCTGTCTTTTTATTCCTTTCACGGTAGCAGCACAAATCGATAGTAAGAAGGAACTCTATGTTAAGAAGGCGATAGATCCAATTAAGCTCGATGGTGTGATGGACGAGGCGACCTGGATGGAAGCTAATATCGCTGACCAGTTCTATCAAAATTTTCCTTACGACAATACACCGGCACTGGCGCGTACCGAAGTACGTATATCCTATGACGAGAATTTTATCTATGCTGTTGGCAAGATGTACGATAGTATCCCGGGCAAGAACATCATCACCTCACTGAGGCGAGATTTTCAAGGTCGAGAAATTGACGGTTTCCATTTGATCTTCGACACGTTTGCCGATAACAGTAATGCTTTCAATTTTGCGCTAAACCCATACGGTGTGCAGCGGGAAGGTTTGGTATCCAATGGCGGGAATGGGCGTGTAGATGTCAGCTGGGATAATAAGTGGTTCTCTGAGGTTAAAAGATATGACGGATATTGGATTGCTGAATTTGCCATACCCCTCAAAACCATCAGGTATGAAGACGGCTCAGATCACTGGCGGCTCAACTTTCTGAGGATTGACAATAAGCACAACGAACTGACCAATTGGTCGCCTATTCCTCGCGGGTATTCTCCGTCTACGCTGGCATTCTCGGGCGATATGTATTTCGAAACGCCACTCAAAAAGCCGGGTGCCAACATCGCTGTGATTCCCTATGTGGCAGGGAGTAGTATCACTGATCAGGAAAATGGTGTACCTACTGATTATTCCATCAGCGCTGGAGGAGATGCGAAAATCGCTGTGACCTCTTCGCTCAATCTTGACCTTACCTTCAACCCTGACTTCAGCCAGGTAGAAGTTGATCGACAGCAGACCAACCTTTCAAGATTTGAGCTTTTCTTTCCTGAGCGGCGGCAGTTCTTCTTAGAGAATGCCGACCTCTTCGGTGATTTTGGGGGGCGCTTTACACGTCCATTTTTCTCAAGGAGGATTGGTATTGCCAAGGACACTATTAATGATACCAACATCCAAAACAAGATCGATTTTGGTATGAGGCTGAGTGGAAAAATCAACCAAAACTGGAGAATGGGACTGCTCAATATGCAAACTGCAGAAGTAGAGGAGGGGGGCATTCCTGCTACCAACTATGGTATGGCAGTATTACAGCGACAGATTGGTGGCAATAGTAATGTCTCGGCCTTTCTGGTCAACAAACAAGCCTTGTTTTACAATCCTGATAAGGAATACAATGTCTCACCGGATCATTACAATAGAGTGGTGGGTGTCGAGACTTCATTGAGGACGCCTAACGGAAAATGGAGGTCGTCTATCTTTTACCACAAATCTTTCACTGAGGAAAATTTGTCCAATGACTATTCTGCGGGTGCGAGTATCAATTTTCAGACGCCTGAGTGGAGCTTATTTAGCATGGTACGTGATATCGGAGAAAACTATGATGCTGAGGTAGGCTTTGTACCCAGAGTAGACTACAAGCGATATGCAGGCAACTTCAGGAGATATTTCTATCCGAGATCAAAGGTGGTCAATCGGCATGGACCTTTGCTGGACACAGATATCCGATGGAACGATACCTATGGCAAGACCGATCATGATGTGAATGTCATCTATGAAGTAGAATTACAGAATCAGTCAAGGTTCCGACTACAGGGTCGGTATGACTATACTTATCTGTTTGACTCCTTTGACCCTACCAATACGGATGGTGAAGAGTTAGCTGCAGATACAGATTATGAATACTATGCATTGCGCTTCGAATACTCGTCTAACAATCGTAAGCTGTTTTTCATCACCCTCAATGGGGAGATTGGAGAGTATTTTAACGGCTCCATCAAGCGGCTAAGAGGTGGCTTTAACTATCGCATCCAGCCCTATGCCATATTGTCGTTGGATTATGACATTAGCAGAATAGATCTGCCTGACCCTTACAATGATGCCGACCTGATCCTGGTAGGTCCGAGATTTGACCTTACTTTCAGTCGGTCTTTCTTCTTCACGACACTCATTCAATATAACAACCAGATTGACAACATCAACCTCAACGCTCGCTTACAGTGGCGCTTCAAGCCCGTGTCGGATTTCTTCCTCGTGTATACGGACAATTACTTCGCTGACAATCCCATGTTCATGCAAACAAAGAATCGCTCTATTGTATTTAAGATGACCTACTGGTTAAATCTGTAATAGAGTGCGGGAAATTTTCGACTGTCTGAAATAATTACAAATAATCGTGGGGTTGAGGTCAATATTGATCGATCTATAACCAAACCATGTATGTAGATATATCCTGGTAAATCTTTGATCCGGTTTACGCCACGCGTAGTATCTTCTCCATCTTTCGACCCTTGGCCAATTCATCCACAAGCTTATCCAGATATCTTACTTGTTTGGTGAGAGGAGTCTCAATTTCTTCAATTCTGTAACCACAGATTACCCCTTTGATCAACCCAGCGTTGGGGTTCAAATTGGCTTTTTCAAAAAATGTAGCGAACGTAGCTTTTTCGTCGATCAGCTCTTGTAGTTTTTTGTCGTCAAAGCCAGTCAACCATGTGATCACCTCTTGTAGTTCTTCCTTTGTCCGCCCTTTACTTTCTACTTTTGTGATGTAGTGTGGATAAACGGACGCAAATGTCAATTTTGCCATTCGCTCATCGTGTTCAGGAGTGGTTGCCATTTTAATGGGTTTTTAAATTCTGGAATCGATTCATTTATTTGCGCTGACTTTTCTATACAGGCCGATCTTTTCAATAAACATAAATTTATCGACCAAGTCTCGTCTTTACAAGTATCGTGTTCATCTGTAGTAGGTTAACTCTTATGCCTGACACTAAATCACTATTCCAACTCCGATGATTCAGGACCCAGAAGTATCAAGCCCGGCTCAATCATTTTTCTTGAAATAGCCTTCATTGGACACTGCTGCATCACTTACGTATATGCTTGCAGTTTTAAACCAAACCTCAGCGTAATTTCCGGTTTCATATTGCTTTTGAATATCACCATCATACGTGTCGGCACCAGAACACCAGTTCATATTTTCTTCAGGAGATTTTCCATTGGTCTGATTGTACGCGCCTAGCTTGAAGAATAAGCCCTCATCTGCGTAAGCATTTTCACGCTCCACTCCATCCTGACCAATTGGCACAAAAAGCCTTTGCGTTTGCTGTGGGATGTCAGCCGGTGTTGTGTATTCTGATTCAATTAAGTTCTTGGTAAAAGTTTTGGTTTCATGCCCTTCGCTGTTAAAGGTTAGGTACATCATTCCTTCTTTAACTTCGATTTCATAGCTGAATTCCTCCCCAAGCTCGATACCCTCTTCAGGCTCTTCGGGGTAGCTGTTTTCTTCTGTACCAACAACGGAAAAGTCATTTCCCCAGACGGCAGTTGAATAATCCCACCTACCGGAATTGTCATCACCGGCTGTATTTATTTCATAATGCCAAAAAACAGATCCTTTGGTATGACCGGGAAACTTCTTGTAGAATATCTTGAGGGGTTCGTTTTCATGCCCATCTGCACTGTGAATCTGACCCACAACTACCGAATGAGTCGATGCTACCCGAGCATCACCCGTAGCTGACACGTTCATCACTTTGAGTGTAGCCGTCAATTTAGCATCCGTCATAGGAGACCATTTTTTCAACTGTGCCAATTCTGATCTTGTATTGTTTGAAGTACCATGGGTATCACCGGCATTGGGAGCTTTATAAACTACCCAATCCCCACGCTCATCATTGGCAGTATAGAAGAAATCCTCATGCTCATAGTTGTTTGCTTGACCAGCATTGGAACCATCACCTAATATCAGATTCCAATGTTGGAAAAATGGAATAATGTCACTTGGGTAGGTGGTTTTTGGTTCTTCTTTTTTACTAGATTCTTTGGTGGCATTGGAGCAGCTATTAAGCATTAATAAAAGAACGGGAACCAATAGCGGTGACAGAGGTATGATATGCTTTAAGTTCATTTAGGTTTGACTTATTTTAAATGCTTCTAATTCACAAGCCGACAGTGAATGGCACCCCAGCTGTGCAATACTAAGCTAGTGAAGTCTGCCGCGCCCGGCAAGGGGAGGCTCACATCGCCTGCTTGCCTCAGGAAGGGTTCCCAATGACATTGCATTCCACAAGTCTTTAGCGAGAAAGACGGTGGGGCAGGAGATAAAATCTCAGAATGGGTAGTGGAGCAGACAAGATTTACCAGCCTTCCGGTAGTGGATCGAGTAATTGAACGATGGGCGATGGAAGAGGAGATTCTGGAAGTTTGCGCAGCAAATCAGCATATTCGCGATCCTGAAAACCTTTGGCTGCATTCCAATATAACTGTGCTGCACTTTCATGACTGTGGCTCCTAATTTGCACAATAGGCCATTCTTGTTCGCCGAGTATAAATGGTGTCATATAGTCGACTGCCAGCCTTATGCTACGGCCTTCTAAACTGCGATAGGCGAAGAGGTCATAGTCGAGATGGCGACCGAGTCGGGCCACCGTGATTAGCGCCCGGGCATTGTAAATACTATAGTTCAGTGACCGGGTGCGGATGAGCTCCTGTGGTTGGCGGCCATCGATGAAGACTTGTGAAAATATGCGTGCGGGCATGCCGTCAAGTTGCTTGCGGGCCAGATCCAAGTTTTCGCCATAGAGCGCGTAAAGAATGAGTTGGGCGTTATACCAGGAACCATGGTTGTTGGGCTGCATGGACTCTTCGATACCTGTAGGGCTTTCCACCATCCAGGTGGCGAATTGGCTAAACCAACCGCGCAATGCCTTTGCGTCTTCTTCTGTCCATCCGAGAAAGGATTCCAGTAGAATCGCGCAATCGATCACCCAGTGCATACGCCATGCCTCCAGGACTTCCGATGGGCTATTATAACTGTGTCCACGACGTTTCTGGCCAAAATCCACATTGGGATTCATCTTCGTCTCAGGATCGAGGAACCAGGCACGAAGTTGTTCAACAGCGCTTTCAGCGTAGCGCTCGTCCCCGGTGAAATACCAAGCGGGTACCAGCGATGTGACTCTATCAACCATGGCTTCAATCCGCGAGACGTCTGAAGTATTACGATCAGGATTAGTTTCTCCGTCGCGCCAAATGTAGGGGCCATCCGGATTCTCAGGATCCGGCCACCAATATGGGCTGTAGCTGTAGTAGTCGTGTGGGTCGCCGCTTGGAGGTAAGGCACCCTCGTCAACTACGTTGACCATAGGTTGTCCTAGGGCTTCATCGGCTTCTTCGACGATTTCTCCCAGGGCTGCTACAAACACTGGGTTGCCCGCTGCAATCTCCGCTTTCACCCGAGGAAGTTGATCGCCTTGACCGAGCAGCAAGGAGGGTGTGGCATTAGGTGCGCTTTCCTGGGCGAAAGCAAATGCGGTAACCAGCGTCAATAAGAAGGACAGCAAGAGGTAGTGAAACCCTGGCTTAAGACGAGGGTGACTAATGTCATTGACTTGCTTCTTTGTGCTTTCCTTGACGTTCATATGCAGAAATTTAGAAAGTCGAGATGATAGTTGCCAGTGCTGTGGTATTTAATCTAACGGGCAACCAGGTGTGGCGGACTTTCCAACCTCCGCAACAGTATCCTGACTGATAAAACCCCATTCAATCATCAGCGTTTTTTGCGCTAAGTTCTCCTTTCATCCAGGCTTCAAATTCCTCTCGGCTGTTAATTTCAGGACATGTCAGTTGTTTTACAGCTTTCTCTAGTCGTTCTTGCGAATGCTTGTTAGGAAGAAATTTCAAAATCCGTTCGGTTGATTCAATATCAGCCAGAATTTGAAGTTCCCCGTCACTATCATAAACGCCGAATTCGTCTCCAAACCATTTGTTTCTTTTAATTATTGTTCCGTAAAACATTTCGTGCTGAGGCAATCGGATAAGTTCAACTTTATTTAGTCGTTCACCTTTTACGTTCATTAATAAAGCTGAAATTATTGCACACTTACCGTTCTTCTCCAGAGTTAGGCATGCTTTCTTTTTTCGGTTTGGGGATAGTTTATGTTTAAGTTCTATTTCGTATAGAAAGTCGACCCCAATCACTTTCTTGTAGGCAGTTTCAAATACATGTCGATCCCAACCGAATTTGTCACAACATCTTCTTGTTGCCTCATGAGTAATTTCAAGTATCCGTAGTTTCTGTTTTTGTTCAGATAGTTCCCAAAATGCCTCGCCATCAAATGGAGAATGGTACATTGTAAGAATACTACCTGCGTAATCCATCAATTCAATATTATAACCAAGCTTTACTAAAATTCGACTCGTTTTGGGTGGTTTGTATGAATCAAGAAAGTGAATGTAAAGATCAGTCACTACATGTGATATTCCCGCAAACTGTTTCTTTAGTTCAGCGTCACTTGATTCTGGATAATATAAAGTTATGTCTTGCAGTTTATGACTCATTTTCGGTAGTACGCTAATTGAGCACAACGTTCATGTATGAGGCGTGTGCTCTCACTTAACGAACAGCACTAAAATAGTGAAATCCGCCGGTGCTCACAACGGTTCTAATTAGCACTACATTCTGTAAATAAAAATCTCCTGCGAGGAAAAGTTGGTAGAACGTACTGCCTTTTCTCAACGGCAGGAATCACGGTCGAGTTGCATTATAATCCGCCAGAATGCACTAAGACATATGCCAGATCAGCGTCGGTTCGCATCTGTTAAATCTTGGTAAAGTTTAGCAGGATCTTGTCTGTTGTCCCAGACTAAAAGAAGCCTCAGATGTTTAGGTAAATTCAGGTAGTAGAGAGAAACTGACTTATGAATTACCAGCCTCCTGACTTCACTATCCTCGAAAGTAGGAGCAAGTTCGGGGTTCTTTCTTATCTGAGCAATCCGAAAGTTTAGTTGGTTCAGAAATTCCGTTTTTATCCGTTCATTCCAGAGTTCGGATATAAAAGCTGATGTTCGTCTGAGTGATTTTCTGGCAGTTGGAGACCAGATCACCTTTTTCATTACTCTTTCATATTTAAGATGTCTTGAGCCGAAGTATGCTCGACACAATCCTCAATGGGTTCAGCTGCTGAATTGTTAAGAAGTTGCACTATCTCTTTTGGTAGGGAGTTAATTGAAGTTTTTCGGTAACCCTCAATTTTGTTAATTACATTTTCGTCATCCAGATTGGTTATCCAGTTGATCAAGGATATTTTTCGTTGTTCAATCGTCATATCTTAAAGTTAGTAATTAGCACTCTGAAGTCCATAGAGCTAACACAGATGTCGGGCGTATGTCCAACAGCTTGTGAATAAAACTAAAGTAGTGAAATCTGCCGAAGCTCACAACCGTTCCAAATGGCACTGGGTTCTGAAAATCTAAAAATCCTGCTAACAGCACTTTGTAGAAAGCTCCGACCTTTCTTAGCAGCATATATCACGGTCGAGGTGCACTGAAACTAGCCAGAATGCACTAAGACATATGCCCTATCAGCGTCTATTACATGCTCTTTCTCACTTGAATCTCAGATGAGTTCGGCAGTATCTTCATCAAGATATATTCCTGATCTAGTTCAGGTGTTAATATGCAAGGTTTGTTGGTTAAGGTGCTCAGAAATCTCATGAAGTTCACCAGATCCTCACCTTGTTCAAAAGTCACAAAGTCACGCGGATCAATGTCAAAATCTATCTCGTCATCAACAAAAAAGTACGAGTTGAAGAAAATGTTATCCTGTTTAACTTTTAATGTTTTTGAGTTTTCGATTTTAAATATTTCTTCTGCGCTGTTAGGAAGTTCTGTAGGTTCAGAGTCGATAAGAAACTCCAGACCGTAATCTGAATTCTTCAAGCCGTGCAGAACATTGTTCCAATCGTCAAGTGTAGAGTTCAAGATGAAAATATCTCTTAGAGCTCCATCAAGAGTTAGCAGTTCAGCTACCGTTTTATGGTTATAGTCAATTCTCTGCATCTAGGATCATGGCATGTAACATTAATGTAAAATACACAAGTGCATGATATTTCGAATGCACCCTGTCCCCAACCCACCTACTCACTCAGATTAACAATCAGCTGATGATAATAGCGAATCGTCTCTTTGTAGTTGTCCACGGCGATGTGCTCATTGATGCCATGGAAGCCTGTCCTATTGGATTCAGAAATACGAATAGGGAAAAAGCGATAGGCGTTTTCGGCGATCCCCTCCCAGTGCTTGGCATCCGTACCGCCACCTACGAGCCCCGGTGATACGATGGCGTTGGGCAGGATCTGACGTATCGTCTTCTCAATATTCCGATAGGCCTCACTATCAATGGTCGAGATAGCGGAGGGTTCGTTGACATTGCTGACGGTGCTGAGCGTGATGCGATCATCAGCGACCACATCGATGATGTGTTGACGGATATCCTCGACTGTTTCACCCTGCAGTATCCTGAAGTTGACCACTGCGGTGGCGGTAGTCGGGATCACATTGTCTTTGACACCACTGTTAAACATGGTCGGGGCGGTGGTGGTATAGCCGCTCAGGGCCTCTATGATCTGACTGCCAAACAGCCAGTGGTTGGCAAAAACGAGCTTTTGCACAAAAGGAAACTCCGGTCCGACATGCTCGATCTGCCATCGTATAGGCTCCACCATGCGGGTCTCAAATTGATTTTCTTCCAATCTGGTAATGGCTTTCGCCAGTGACCCGATAGTGTTGTCTGCCGGAGGGGCAGAAGAATGCCCACCCTTGGTGGTGATTTTCAATTCGAAGGACACATAGCCTTTCTCCGCCACGTTGACCACAGCCAGCGGCTTGTCCAACCCCGGGACCATGCCATCTGCGACATAGCCACCTTCATCCAGTACAAACGAGGGCTTGACGCCTTCTCCCGCCAGTTTCTCCGCGATCACCTTAGCGCCATGCTCACCACCGATCTCCTCATCATGACCAAATGCCAGATAGATCGTCTGCCTGGGTACCGTGCCAGCAGCGAGATGCCGCTCGACAGCTTCTAAGATGGCCATCAGGCTGATTTTGTCATCCATCGTGCCGCGACCATAGATTTTGTCGTTTTGTATCCTACCGGAAAATGGAGGTGCTTCCCAATCCGCCAATGTATTCTCATCCACAGGCACCACATCGATGTGTGACATGAGCACCACAGGAGCGGCAGAGGGATCAGCACCTTTCCAGGTGTAGAGTAAGCTTAGTCCTACTTCTTCCCTGGTAAGTAGGCTATCGATTAAAGGAAATTGTACTTTCAGATAGGCATTGAACCCTTCGAAGGGAGCCGAACGAAAATCAGCTGTGTCCTGGTAGGAGACCGTTTCGAACTTGATAGCGTCGGAGAAGCGCTGCAGGGTGGCATCATCTATCGCCATCGGAGGTATCGAGTCCACCTGGGTTTGCTTCGAACTAAAAGTGAAGTAGTTGAAGAAAAGGACAAGCACTAACCCGAGCAGGGCAATCAGCAGTAGAAGGAGTAGCTTTTTGATCATGTTGGTTGTAATTTGGCTGTCAATATAAATAAATCACCGCTATCCTGGCGGAATGTACAACTGCAAAGCCATGAACACCCTACAGATCTCCAACACCAATGATTACCAGATCATCCAACTCAATAATGGCAAGGTCAATGCCATTAGCCTGGAGATGATCAGTGAGTTGACAGCAGCTATCAATGCGGCTGAAAGCGATACAGCTGTTCGAGGTGTAATTATCACAGGGCAGCCGCATTATTTCTCTGCGGGGCTGGATATCAAGGAGCTATATCACCTTGATGAAAAGGGGAGCGAAGAGTTTTGGGGCAATTTCCTGAAAATGGTGGTGGCGCTTAACAGATTTTCAAAGCCCTTAATCTCTGCCATATCCGGTTTTAGTCCGGCGGGAGGTTGTGTTATTGCTATTTGCTGTGACTTCAGATATATGGCGAGTGGCGACAAATACGTCATTGGGCTCAATGAGGTACCATTGGCGATCATGGTCACCGAAGGGATTTTCCATCTCTACGCTCATTGGATTGGCGAGCGTCGGGCGCATCAGTACCTTATGGAAGGCAAGCTGCATTCGGGACAGGAGGCCCTGGCGATGGGGCTGGTGGACCAGCTGGTGCCGCTTGACGAGTTGTTGGCGACCGCAGAGCGCAAGATGCAGCAATTGCTCAGAGCGGACGATGGCGCACTGAGAGGCACCAAGATGAATATTAAAAAGCAACTGCTTGAGAAGGTGGATATCGACATTGATAGCATACTTCATCAGTCGGTAGCCCAATGGTGGAGCCCCAATGCCCGGGCCGTAATGAAAGCTGCTGTAGAAGGCCTGGGAGGAGGTAAGTGATATGAAAAGCCTGCGCATAGCCACACTTTTTCTTATCCTGACGCTATTGGGATTTTTTGTAGGGGGTACTATTGTAGCCTTTACCATTGAGCGACCTTCAGGATTAGCCGGAGCGGGTACTGCAGCGATTTCAGCTCTGATGGGTGCAGCCATAGGACTGGGTTTTGCCATTTATGTCTTCAGAAATGCCACCACTGCACAGATCATAAGAATCAACATAGTCAGTGTCGTGCTGGTCATACTGCTGATCGCAGCACTCCAGATAAGGAAGGCCACTGCGCACGGTTTGATTGATGGTGCGCCCTCCTTACCAGAAAATTATCAAGACGGTGACCAGACCATTCGATCTCTGGGGATTGCAAGTCCTAAGTTTGAGGAGTATCCCGTGCTGTATTTCTACAATCCCAATCTTGAGAAGCCAGTAGACGAACACACTCCGATCGACAGCATCGTTTTCCAGCGGACGGAGCATGATTATCAGATCACCTATGCGCCTCCATGGTATTTCCCTGAGTACATGAAGCTCGACTATGGCATACTGCTTCATAAGGCCATTACGGTAGGTAGAGACTGGGTGGAGTTGGAGGTCAACCGAGCAACAGGTCAAACAGCATGGGTAGATGCTTTCAGCATAGGTCTTAGCTACTGGCCTCAATTCCTGATAAGTGTACATAGCGTAGAGCCATTTGATCGGACTACCAATCCGGTACGTGTCAAGGCATTGGATCATGCCTCGGAAGTGTCCGTCAATTATTCACTGCTTGCGCCGATCATGGTCAAAAGGGAGTGGCTAAAAGTGCAGTTGCTGGATGATGGCTATCAGAAGGTCGGCGAAGGCTGGATCAGATGGGCCAAAGATGGACACTGGCTGATTCGCTATTCACTGTTGAGCTAGTTCGATAAAACCGACTTATTGAAAGTTTAAAAACTACATTTTAAGCACTGATGTGCCTAAATTGCAGCCACGATTAACAATTTTAAAGAAAAGATGAAAATGAGAGTAAGTAGGTGGAAGTACAGCCTGTGTATCGCGGCTGTTACATTCCTGGCATCATGCTATCCTGACAGTCCGGAGTTTGTCGACGAGCTTGACATAGTCGTGACTGCCCGACCTGATGTGTCATTGAATGGTTACAATGATTATTTCATGCCGGATACGGTGGTTTATATCGGAGATGAAGGTGACGAGTTGAGTAGAGTGGATGAGCTTCGCATTTTGAGTTTGGTGAATAGTAATCTCGAGAGCTATGGCTGGGAAAAGGAAGAAGATCCTGAGGTGAATGGCTCGGATGCACTGGTTTTTGTCACAGTGATCAACACTAACAGATCTGGTGTGATCTGGTGGGACTGGTGGGGCTGGTGGCCCGGTTGGGGTTACCCTGGTTATCCCGGCTATCCTGGTTATCCCGGCTATCCCGGCTACCCAGGCTGGGGCGGTGGTACAGTCTATAGCTATCAGATTGGCACTATACTCATAGAGATGATCGATCCCTCACAGCCTGCGACCGGAGACAATGGATCTTATCTTCTCCTCTGGGAAGGAGCCATGAACGGACTCCTGCAGGGATCAAATATTGAAAGAAGGTATACTGATGGGATCAATCAGGCCTTTGATGATTCACCTTACCTAGCCAGATAATCATGAAGACAAGAAATATTAAATTGGCCGTCATGGCTATTGTATGTGCTATGATGGCGCCCTTAACTATGCAAGCTCAATCTCAAGTAGAGCTATCTTACCAGACAGCATTGCCCATGGGTGAGCTCTCAGATGTTGTAGGTAATTTTTCAGGAAGAGGGTTTGGGCTCGAGTACCAGTACCTAATAGATGATGAATTGGCAATTGGCTTGAAGCTTGGTTGGAACGTGTTTCAGGATGTGGGTCCGGATAACGGTCTTTATGAAACAGAGTCTAACGGTGCTGACGTCACCATTCGTGGTAAACGATACAGCTATGTGAATGCGATTCCGATCATGGCAAATGTGACCTATTATGTAGGAACAGACGACCTGGATGTTCGCCCATTGTTTAGCTTGGGAGTTGGAGGTATGGTGATTGAAGATCGAGTGGATATTGGACTTTTCACTTCTACTGCAAAGAATTTTCATTTTGGGCTAAGTCCTAAAATCGGTGTGGATATCCCTGCGGGAAGTGTATCCATCGTGCCTTCTATTACCTACAATTTTGCGCCTCCGGCGAAAGATTCTATTACTTATTCTTATCTGGGATTTAATCTTGGTATTAAGTTTTTATAGCCGGCAGCCCTCATTTATAAGTGATCAGGCTTATCTACCAATGACGTATTTATAGCTGTCAGTCTGAGGCTCTCGAAGACTTGTTGCGAAACCCTGCAAAGAATCCTTCGAGAGCCTCAGGATGACCAAAATTGGGGAACTATACGTCATTGGAATTTGTGCGTTTGAAACCCAAATGTTAGGTCTCGAAATGTACGCTCCTGATCGAGTGTCATATTGAGCCTGAGGGCGAGGCAGGCTCAATATGACATTCTGGAAGCTTTCGAGATAAGCCTATTTATTTGAGGTGCGACCTACTCCTCATTATATTTATTAAACCATGTCAAGACAGCCTGGACTTTGGCAATCAAGTTGCTAGGCCTTGCGGCAATGCCGTGTGATGCACCAGGTATTCGTACCATAGCCGATTCTACTTTGTTGAGCTTGAGGCCGGCGTAGAACTGCTCCGATTCCGGGATTGGGGTACGGAAGTCACTTTCACCTGTCAACAGCATCGTGGGGGTAGTCACATTGCCCACGTAGCTCAGCGGTGACCGCTTCATATAATGCTCCATGTGATCCCAGGGCAAGCCTGGAAACCAGTACTTATAGAAGTAGCCAGGATTATCAGCATAAAGTACAAAGCTGTACCAGTTGATCACGGGCTTGGCCACTACTGCAGCTTTGAATCGGTCAGTCTTACCCACGATCCATGCTGTGAGCACCCCACCGCCACTACCACCGGTTACGAATAGTCGATCCTCGTCGATGTAGCCTTTTGCGATAGTAGCGTCCACTCCGCTCATGAGGTCGTCATAGTCATTGTTGGGATAGTCGTGATGGATAAGGTTGCCAAACTCTGCTCCATAGCTGGTACTGCCCCGAGGATTGGTATAGAGCACTACATAGCCAGCTGCCGCATAGAGTTGTACTTCTGCCGAAAAGGTAGGGCCGTAAGCTGAAAAGGGCCCACCGTGGATTTCCAGTGCCAAGGGATATTTCTTATTGGGGTCAAACTTGGGAGGCTTGACAATCCAGCCCTGTACCTTACGCTGGTCGAAGGATGACTCCCACCAGATTTCCTCAACAGTACCCAATTCTTTATGCTCAAAAAGGTCGGCATTGAGCGATGTAAGCACTTTGCTGCTTCCTTTTTCACCCACGCCAAGGTCCGCGGGTAAATTGGTCTTACCATAAGTATAGGCGTATCGATTGTTCTCACTTACACTGAAGTCTCCACCGGCATAGGGTCGGCCTATGGCCGTGCCGCCCAGGCCATCCACGATATCCGTCACCTTACCAGAAAGGCTCATCTCAGCGATCTTCACCACTCCTTTGTCGGTGTATTGAAAGAAGAAGCCTTTGCCGTCACTTTTCCATGTGACGTTACCAATATCACGATCGAAATCTCCGGAGACCAACTTAGCATTGCTCCCGTCTGTGTTCATGGTGTAGAGCCTGCTCAGTTGATAGCCCTGATATTCATCGTCAAATCCCGTATAGGCGATCATCTTACCGTCAGGTGATAATACCGGGTTGCTATCCGGACCTTGACGGCTGGTCAATGCTTTAATATCTCCTGTGGCTATAGTCAGTTCATAAACCTCGCTATTGAGGGGATCAAACTCAGCATCATCGTGCATGTTGGCTGAGAAGTAGAGTTTGCGCCCATCACTCGACCAGACCGGTGAGCCGAGATTGTATTTCACATCGGTCAGCTGTCTGGGTGTTCCTCCATCTATTGACAACAGGAAGATCTGATTATTGCCGCTCTTGACATAGCCACCCCCGTCACGACGATACTGCATATCGTCGATGTACTTGGGAGGATCATTCCAGTTGGCTCCATCAGGCTTGGCGGGCATTTTGATCGGAGAGGGGTCACTCTTCGGTACGAACATGGTGAAGGCGAGCTGCTTGCCATTGGGTGACCAGCTAATGCGGCCAGGTGACTGCTGCAGGTTTGTCAATTTTGCTTCTGCGCCTCCATCCAGCCATTTGAGGTAGAGCTGCACCGAGCCATCTTTGTTGGACTTGTACAGTACCTGCGACCCGTCTGCCGACCACACAGGCTGGAAGTCTCGCTGATTTCCGGTAGTTAATGGCTGATGTTGACTACCGTCAAAATTGGTGATCCAGAGGTTCGACAGGTTTCTGTCGGTCATCACATCTTTGAAGTTCCTGGAGTAGATGACCTTAGAGCCATCAGGAGATATCTGAGGGTCGGTGACATACTCCAGATTGAAAATGTCGATCGGTTCGAAAACGTCCGATACTTGAGCTATTCCTGGTAAGGCAAAGACCAGAAGAAGCAATTGAAAAGCTAGTTTCATCATTCTGTGGTTTAGTGAAAATGTAAAATAGCTAACCACGCCCTCAATCGGAATGACATTTATGTGAAGAGTGGCTATATGACCTGACGTAAGCTTAGTGCGCGTTTGAGCTCAGCCTTAGTATTGGGTCAGTATATCCACATACTTCTGGATAAACTCATGCTTTCGTTTGAGCCGATATTGCATGACCCACCGTGGATGCGGTAATGGAATGATCTCATCGAAGAGCTGATGTCTGCTATTGAGCCAATTGAGGAATTTGATGTTTTGGCCCTTGCCTATACTGAAGGCCGTCTTTCTTGAGATGCCTAATTCAAACTGCTTTCGGATTTCATTAACTGCGTAATCTTCGAAAAGCTCTTTGTGGCCTTTGATGTCATAATAGTTGAGGTTGATACCCTCTCTCAAATAACCAAGTGGGGAAACCCCGGAGATATAATACTTTGAATAGAATGGTTGGGGTCCTCCAAAGGCCGCTATCATTTCATAGATAAACCTGGATGAAAGTTCACCTCTTAGTTCAAAAGGGTGTTCGATACTACAAACTTCATTCAGGATAATGGGATCAGTAAACGGAACACCTGTGACCCCTGCGCCAAATCTTCCCGGATTGATGCCGAAACAGATGTAGCGCTCCTCATTATCATTATAGTACTGATGATAGAAGGTTGAAGCCACGGCGATCGTGTCACTATTCTGATAAGGGTTCATCACCTTGACATCAGCAGGTAGACCTTCTGGAGCAGTAAGTCCACTGTAGTAGTCCATTAACTTATCTGCGAAAGTGCTCATTTGGGATTCATTTTAAGTATTAGATTGACCGAATAACTCTTCCAGCATCACCCTCACACCCTCCTGATCATTAGCTAGAGTCACTCGATCGGCGATGGCTTTGACGTCAGGGTGTGCATTGCCCATGGCTATACCAAGTCCAGCGTACTTGATCATCTCCAGATCATTAAAAGAGTCGCCAATGGCCACTACCTCACTTCGGTCAAAACCAAACGCCTCATGCACATGCTGGATGGCGAGGTGCTTGGAAGCCAGCGGGTGTGTGATCTCCAGATAGGAGGGGTGAGAGATATTGATGGTCAGATCAATGCTCGGATCAGCCTTGAGGTGATGTTCGAGCCTGGTAATATTGCTCGGCTCTCCCATGGCCATGAGCTTGTTGGCAGTGTGACTGCCACGTTGAGCCCACTTTTCGAAGATTTCATTTATTGGCCCGATAAAGGCTTTGGTTTTAGTGAGACCTTCCTCTAATGTGATCCAGTTGTCGCGCTTGACCGCATAGCTAGCCTGATCGTCGTGCAAGGCCAGATTGAGATGGTGATCGTCGACTGCTTTGGCGACATCTTTAATGGTTTGATGATCGATTTGATGACTGACCTGATGCCCGCCATCGGGATCAACAATCAACGCACCATTGAAGTTGATCATTGGGGTACCCAGGCCGAGCTGCTCCCTGAAAAAATAGGCACCATGGTACGGTCTGGCGGTAGCGAGGACCATAGGTATCTTCAGATCTCGATAGAGTCGCCGAATAATAGCTGCTGTGCCGGCAGAAATCTCATGATCAGGGTTGAGTAATGTACCGTCGATATCAAGAAACACGATCTTATAGTCCATGAGGCGAAGCTAATATCCTTCATGATAAACTACCTATCAAAAACTGTTGATCTTGAACGCGGAATTAGGCAACTGCAGGTCGATCAACCATTCTGGGCTACCAGCCAGCTATCCACCGTCATATTGTACAATACATGCGTTGAGAGCTTGCTTCGACTATCCACAAGGGGGTGTTCGAACTCCTTGAGTTTTGTCATCCCGACCTTTTTCATGACGCCTTCTGACGGCACATTAATTTTGGCAGTGAATGAATAGACTTCTTCGAGGTTGAGTTTCTGAAAAGCATGATCCAGACAGGCTTGAGCCCCTTCAGAGGCATATCCCTTTCTCCAATACCGCTTGTCAAGCCTCCAGCCAATCTCAACACATGGGGTGAATTCAGCGTCAAAATTTGTCCACTGTAGTCCGATAAAGCCGATGAACCTACCGGAAATACGCTCCTCAACAGCCCAAAAGCCAAATCCGTATTGCTCGATGTGACTTTTCATTTTCAGGTAATGGGCCTCCGTCTCTTCCCAGGTGAGTATTTTGGGAAAATAGGCCATGACCTTCTTGTCACTGTTGAGACGTGCATAGGGCCTTAGGTCTTCAATCCTCCAATCACGAAGGGACAGCCGAGATGTTTCTACTGCGATCATATGGCACCAGGCGAAAAATCAAAAATGACAACTAATAGATATAATTCAAATATTTGAAGAAATAATCCAAGATGATGTCCAGCAGGCCTGAAAGTTAAACCCGCCTGTTAGAGCATCTATATTTAGTACTTCTCCTGACAGGTAAAGGTTGGGAAATTTCCTGCACTCCATAGTTTCCATATTGATTTCACTGAGTTCTACCCCGCCGCAGGTTACAAATTCTTCCTTGAAAGTACTCTTACCAGCAACGGTGAATCGTGCCTGAAAAAGCTCTTCTGTGAGCTTGTTGAGGGTCTTTTTGCCAAGGTCGTTCATTTTGGTTTCAGGACTTATTTGGCAGAAATCAAGCAAGGATAGCCAATATCTTCTTGGCAGTTCCGGCATCACGTTTCCAATATTCTTTTTGAGACGCTCTGATTTTCTGTTTTCCAGGAAGCTTCTGGCGGATTCATATGTAGGAGCATCAAGGAACTTTATGATGATCTCAAATTGATAGCCTATAACGGCAAGATCGCGTGCTCCTCTGGCTGAGAGTTTCAAAATGGCAGGACCGCTGAGCCCCCAATGGGTAATCAGCAGAGGGCCGGACTCTTCGAGCTTTGTTCCGGCTATTTTGATGGTGCAATGGGGGAACGATACTCCGGCAAGCTCCTTGAGTCGGGGATCTTTGATATTGAAGGTGAAGAGTGAGGGAACTGGTGGAGCTATTTTGAGACCAAGGGCTTCTAGTTTATTCCAGAAGCTGGGCGAGGAACCTGTACATATGACAAGCTTGTCAGCCACCATTGATTCACTGGTCATGTTGACCTGCCATGTTCCATTTTCAAGCTGGTGAAGGCTGGTGACATTCTGATTTCTAAGGATAGTGACACCATACGTCTGACAAGCACGGAGAAAACAGTCAATGATCGTCTGGGAGCTGTTGGAGATCGGAAACATGCGCAGATCAGCCTCAGCCTGGGTTTCCACCCCATGGTCTTTGAGCCATTTCACCATATCAGCCGTATTGAATTTTTCAAAAGACTTGTAAAGCTTCTTGGCGCCACGAGGGTAGAAGTCAACAAGCTCTGATGGCTTGGATCGCTGGTTGGTGACGTTGCAGCGACCACCACCGCTGACCTTTACTTTTTGCAGCCATTTATTAGTCTTCTCAAGGATTATCACCTCATCGTCAGGATTTCGCTTTGCAATATTGATAGCTGCAAAAAAGCCTGCTGCTCCACCTCCGATGATGATAATTTTCCTCAATTGATTTTTGAGCTAAAGATAACTGCAATTCACTGATGATATTGATCAATTCACAATGAGGAGCCTTCAGTTCACAGCGATTAGATGGTTTGAAGGATGAATGACGCGTTGATGAGAGAAACTAATCTTCAAAAAATTATGAATACTCTCTTAAGAACCTCACTACTACTGACCTTTACGATGGTAAGCCTATTTGCGGTAGCGCAAGCCCCAAAGGATGGAGCCATGCTACAACTAGATCCTACTCAAATAGAAATGATGAGTGGCGGTGAAGCGACTGTCGCTATCGAAGTAATAAGATCTAAGCGATTTCAAAAGTCAAAGATCGGAGCACCATCGGTAGCATCATCTTTAAAGGGGCTTACCCACGATATTGTGGTAACTGAACAACCTGATGTATATCTACTTACGTTACATGCTGAGGAAGGAATGGCGAATGGTAAGCATACATTGATTATTAATGGCGATCGGAAATGGGGGCGTAGGATTCGGTCGACGATGCTGACGGTAGATATTGTCAGCCGAGGCGCGACCATTTCGACTAAGCAATAGGAAACTTTATATGATGCATGGAATGCGAACAGCAAAGAAATACAGTGTCAGGGTGCTAGTAGGTGCCCTGATTCATCTTTTTTTCTCTATCACTCATAGTGAGACCATCCAGGAGGTGCTTGATTATCCAATCTCAAAAGTTACCTCAATGTGCTTTATGATTGCTGTGGTATTGTTGCTGTGGGAAGTGTTGGACTATGCATTCAATTACTTCAGCAAGAGAGGCTATGACTATTCCTCTTCACGTCAACAGATTAAGATTGTTTTGATGTTGACGCTGATCACTTTTCCGCTGGTGTGTCTGGCAACCTTGCTGCATGACCTGTTTTTGATGCCGATGGTTTATTGTCCGACTGAGGAAATTGACCTCTATCGAGGAGCTGCGCAGGGCCAGATATTGGCGTGGTTCATCATCACGGCGAGATTGCTGAGGGTCAATTTTGAGCAGGTGCAGAGGATGGAACGTGATAAGGCGATCATGCAGAAGGATTTACTCCTTAGCCAATACGAAAACCTTAAGTCTCAAGTCAACCCTCATTTTCTTTTTAACAGCTTTAGCGTATTGCAGTCGCTTATAGAAACGGATTCCGTCAAGGCCAGTGAGTTTTTAACTCGCCTATCCAAACTTTACCGATATATACTCGAGAATAAGCATGAGTCAATGGTGACACTTCAAAAGGAGGTCGCGCTGTTGGAGGACTATATTTTTCTGCTAAAAACACGTCATAATGAGAGTGTTCAGATCAGTGTGGATATCGCTGATAGACTAATGGAAGCTTTTGTTCCGAGCATGTCGCTGCAGATGTTGATCGAAAATGCGGTCAAACACAACAAATTTTCTATTCATGAACCGCTTGAGATAAAGGTCTATACCGACAGCAACTATCTGATTGTTTCTAATAAAGTGAGCCGCAAGGGTGAGTCGGTTAGCTCTACAAAGATTGGATTGGAGAATATTAGAAACCGCTATGAGTTTCAGACAAGTGAGCAACTGATAGTGGAGGAGACAGAGGGACGCTTCATAGTGAAGATGCCGGTATTAGCAACGGTAAGGCTGGTCTGATGAGAGTGATTATCATAGAGGATGAACTACGCTCAGCAGAACGCCTGCGCAAGATGCTTATTAAGTTGGAAGCAGATATAGAGATAGATGCGATTCTGGATAGTCTCGTTTCAGCAAGAGAATGGTTTCGGGATAACAGTCCACCCGATTTGGCCTTTCTGGATATTCAGTTAGGTGACGGTACAAGCTTCGAACTACTGCATGAGCTAAAAAATGACTTTCCTGTGATATTCACCACCGCCTTTGATCAGTATGCGATCAAGGCATTCAAGTACAAGAGCATCGATTACTTACTCAAACCAGTCGTCGAGGAGGAGCTGGTACAGGCGATAGAGAAGTATCAAGCGTCAGGTAATCTTCCCTCAAAGCCATTGGTTCAAGATTTAGTATCAACACACAGGTTAATCACCGGGGATTTCAAGAAGCGCTTTCTGATCAAGATTGGCGAACAGTATAAACCCGTGACCATCGACGAGGTGGCCTACTTTTACTCCAGAGATAATCAGACCTATTTGATGACCCTACCGGGAAAATACTACCCTATCGATCAGTCCCTCGAACAGATAGAGAATAGCCTCAATCCGTTAGAGTTTTTCAGAGTAAGCCGTAAAATGTTAATTGGCCTGAATGCCATTGCTGAAGTCCATACCTACTTCAACAGTCGCCTGTTGATCAAACTACAGCCCTCTACTGATCTTGAGTGCTTAGTCAGTAGAGAGCGCGTAAGTGACTTTAAGTCGTGGATGGATCTTTAGTCTACTTTCAGCACGAGTTTGCCAAGCTTGTCTCCACTGAAAAGTCTCAGAAATGTGTCATGGAAGTTTTCAATGCCCTCTTCGATGTGTTCCTTGGATTTGAGCTTGCCTTGCATCATCCAGCCACCCATTTCCATCGCGGCGGTTCTGAAGTCTTTCGCGTAATCCAATACTACAAACCCTTCCATTCTGGCTCTATTGACCAGTAGAGAAAGATAGTTGACGGGACCTCTTGGAGCGGTGGCGTTATATTGTGAGATAGCCCCACAGATAGGGATACGAGCTCCTTTGTTGAGTCGGGTCAATGCGGCATCCAGGATGTCTCCGCCCACATTATCAAAGTAGATGTCAATGCCACCAGGACAGTGCTCTTTGATTGCCTTTTTTACATTTTCTGATTTGTAGTCGATGCAGGCATCAAAGCCAAATTCACTCACAACATAGTCGCATTTGTCTTTACCTCCTGCGATACCTACTACCCGACAGCCTTTTATTTTGGCAATCTGTCCAACGATACTGCCTACGGCACCTGCAGCACCGGATACAAGTACGGTTTCCCCTTCTTTGGGCTGTCCCACATCCATCAATCCAAAGTATGCAGTCATGCCGGGCATACCCAAGGTACCAATGAAAGTGGGTAATGGGGCCAACTTAGGATCTACCTGATGCCAGCCTTTATCAGCGATGACGCAGTATTGCTGTACACCGCCCCATCCTGTATAGTAGTCGCCAACCTTGATGTCAGGGTTCTTTGACTCTACGACCTGCCCGACTGTACCAGCCCTCATGACTTCTCCGATCTGCACCGGGGGTATGTAAGAGCGGGCATCATTGATCCAGCCGCGCATAGCAGGGTCAAGTGAGATATAGGATGTTTTTAGTATGGCCTCTCCGTCTTTGGCTTTCGGAATATCTTCTTCTAAAAGCTTCCATGTGTCAGCTTCAGGAAGGCCTACGGGTCGTTTAGCAAGGGTTATTCTCTTATTCATAGTGTAGTTCCATTAGAAGAGGAAAGGTAATTAAAATAGTATGCATGCATACTATTCAAAAGGAAATATTACTGACAGCCTTTGCCGTCTATGTCGGATGGTTAATCTTTACTCTAATCTGGACTACATTCTATCTGATCGATTTGAAAAACCTACTCACCCTTGTTATTATAGTTTCTTGTCTATACGGTACGAGCTATCAGCAGTTTAGACATTTTGATACCTCTGATCCCAGGGGATTGAGTGACTCTCATAGCTATATTGAAATGTCGCATGGAAACTACGAGGTAAAGGACATACACAAATTCAGACCTTTAATTCCAATCATGGCAGGAGCTTTGCAGAAGGTGCTCAACACTGTCATAAGAGATCAGAATGAAGCGGACAAGCTCTCATTTTACCTGGTGAACTTCGGAATCGTAAGTTTGACAGCTTTTCTACTGTATCTCATTCTTTCGCACTTTGGCTTTAGATATGAAATGGCGATGATGGGGGTATTTTTCTTTTTTAGTAGCCGGATTGTTGTGATTTCTACTGCCACTCCGATAGTTGATTCATTATACTATTTGGCCATTGCCGGACTGGTATTTCTGGTAGAGAAGAGGAAATTGGTTCATCTAAGTTGGTTACTGCCTGTAATGGTTCTTTCAAAAGAGACCTTTTTTCCATTTCTTTTCTTGCCGTTATTCATAGCTGATTTTAGGAAGCCAACTTATGTGCTGGGTATCGCTTTGGCAATTGTCGCCAGCATAGGTATTAGGGTTTTGATCGATTCGAGCACTCCTTCCCAATCATCAGGCCTTATTGACATTGTCCTGGGACATGCCAACAATATTAAAGGGGAAATTCGAGAATCTTTCTCCTTGTCAGGCCTGCATGACTGGCAAAATGGATTTTCATTTATTCTGGTCTTGTCGATACTGGGCTTTCGGCGGGATGCATTAGCAGGTAAGAGATCTGTTCCCGGCTACCTGTTGTTTATTATACCCATATCAATATTCTATGGCCTGTTGAGCGGCAATTTTGGCAGAATGCTTTTTACGGCTTTCATTCCCATTTACGCATATGCTTTGATTTTTATTGATTCCATCATTAGAAGATCACAGAAGAGCAACAACTTAAGCTAATAACAAGAGATTGATGTACTCCCGAAGTGCGGTTACTTGTTGAGAATATTGCTATTTTGAAGTGTGATCTCAAGCAGCCAAAAACGAAAAATACAGGGAGTCCTCTTCTACATGTTTGGTGTAACGTTCCTGGGCGCAGTTTACGCGCTAATAGAAGCCGGTTTATTGGGAGATGCAAATGTTTACCCAAGCACCCAAAACCCTTACAGTACGAAAGATTCGTTTATTGGTATATTGACGGGTACCTCCTTTTTAGGTCTCTTTATCGGCTACCTGGAGATGTTTCTATTTGATCGGCTTTTTATACGAGCGAGCTTCGGACTGAAGGTGCTTGCCAAGGGTCTTTTGTACGTGTTGGGTACATCCGTGCTCCTGATCGTCCTTGGTTGGGCAGTGGCAGTGATCAAGCATGAAGTGCCCTTCTATGACCCCATAGCGGTCAGAAACGTCTCAGCCTTTATATACAACATCGTATTTCTGACCATACTGATCTATGCATCCATAGGCATCATACTATTGATTTTCATCAAAGTGATGGGTGATAGTCTTGGGTCGGGCGCATTGATCAATTTCCTGACGGGCAAATACCACCAACCTAGAGTAGAAGATCGCATTTTCATGTTTCTCGATATGTACGATTCTACGCCAATAGCCGAGTCAATCGGCCATGTCAGATATTTCCAATTGTTAAATGATTGCTTTTCAGATATGACTGATTCCATATTGGATAGTGGAGGGGAGATTTATCAATACGTCGGGGATGAGGTGATTATTACATGGCCTATCGGAATAGGCTTAACTAGGGCGAATTATCTCAACTGTTTCTTTGAAATCAAGCAAATGCTCATTTCAAAGTCAGATGATTATCAGGAGAGTTATGGCGTAGTACCACGCTTTAAAGCCGGTGTGCACCATGGTAATGTAACGGCCGGTGAGTTAGGCCTCATAAAAAAGCAAGTGATGTTTTCAGGTGATGTCTTAAATACCACGGCCAGGCTGAGAGACCTTTGCAAGACTTACAATACAGACCTGATCGCATCACGCAAGTTATTGGACAAAACACCGGGGCTTGAACAATATCAAATCACCGACCATGGTGACAATGAAGTGCGCGGACGTCAGGAAAGTGTCGGTGTGGCTGGGGTGATGAGGTAAGGTAAACCAGCTGCCGGACGTGCCCCCTGGACTTGACGAATTACGATAAAACTAATGAATCTGCCGGTGCTTACAAGGTATCTACGAAGCACTGCGTTGTGAAAGTCTTAGACCAGAAAGACGAAAAGTAGGGAGGGGAAATGAAAGTAGCAGAATGGGCGGTGAAGCGGTCGAGTTGCACTGAAACTAGCAGA
>CAYGOT010000049.1:0-34152 GCA_964351595.1 uncultured Roseivirgaceae bacterium
ACCTCAATGACCTGGATGCCCCTTTTCCGGTAGTTTATATCTCCTTTCCCTCTGCCAAAGACCCTGATTTTTCAAATCGCTACCCTGGAAAGAGCACCATCGATATCATCACCCTGGTTCCTTATGATACTTTTGAACCCTGGGCAGGTAGCAGATGGATGAAGCGTGGGGAGGACTACAATGCGTTGAAGGAGAAAATTACCCAGCGACTGTTGGCAGAGCTATTCAGGCAGCTACCGCAATTGGAAGGAAAAGTAGATCATTACGAACTCTCCTCTCCCCTTACCACGCAGCATTTTGTCAACTATGACAAGGGGGAGATTTATGGTTTAGACCATACACCAGACCGATTCCGGCAGAGGTTTCTCCAGCCTCGTACTCCGATAAAGAATCTCTACTTAACAGGTCAGGACATTGTCACAGCAGGCGTAGCGGCCGCATTATTCTCCGGCGTGTTGACCACATCAGCGATGACAGGCAAGAACATAATAAAGAAGGTGATGGCATGAAAATGATAGAAGTAAATTTTGAATTGCGTACGTAATAATGTACGTTTATATTCATGAAGACTTTAACCACTACAGAGGCCAGGAAAAACATCTATAAACTTGTTGAAGAGACACATGAGACGCACGAACCCATTCAAATCACAGGCAAAAAGAATAATGCGGTTCTAGTCAGCGAGGAAGACTGGCGCAATATTCAGGAAACCTTGTACTTAACGTCAATTCCCGGAATGCGAGAATCCATCCTTGAGGGAATGAAGACTCCTATTGCTGAAACCTCCAAGAGCCTTGACTGGTGAAAAATTATACACTTGTCTTTACGAAACAAGCTCAAAAGGACGCCAAAAAAATATCTTCTTCAGGGCTCAAGGCTAAGGTTAAAGATCTATTGATTATTCTGGAAGAGAATCCGTTCAAGGACTACCCGCCATTTGAGAAACTGCAAGGTGACTTGTTGGGAGCCTACTCTCGTAGGATAAATATTCAACACAGACTGGTCTATCAAGTTCTGGAGGATGATAAAATAGTCAAGGTATTACGGATGTGGACGCATTATGAATAACAGAGTTTGTCAAAACTCTCAAACGACCAGGTTAAACTAACCTAGCCCCCCTGTGCTCCCATCAAACCATTGATTAGGATAATGGCAATTACAACCGGAATGAGCACTTTCAGGAAGAGTTTCCAGGCATTAGACACCTTGATACCAGCCGCTCCTTCGTTGGTATCAGCCTTGAACTGCTCAAAGCCCCATTTGTAAGCGACAAAGAGAGAAATCAACAATCCTCCCAATGGGAGCATAATGGAACCCGACAGATAGTCGGTAAAATTGAAAAAGTCCTTACCCATAAAGGTGTATTCCGACCATGGCCCAAAGCTCAAAATGCTGGGTATACTCAGGACAAATGTCAAAGTCACCGCATATATTACCCCTGTCCTTCTACCTACTTTGAAGCTATCCATGAAACTAGATGCTACCGCTTCCACCAACCCAAGTATAGAAGTCAATCCAGCTACGAAAACCAGGATAAAGAAGAAAGCACCTACCGCATCACCGTAGGGTACTTTGCTGAAAAGGGAAGCCATGGTAACAAACAAAAGACCCGGGCCAGAGTCCGGCTCCATCCCGAAAGCAAAGAGTGCTGGAAATATCACTAAACCCGATACAATTGCGATAGCAGTATCAAACGCCACTACCAATGCCACACTGCCCGGCACGTCACTCTTTTTGGGATCAAGGTAACTACCAAAGACAAATCCGCCTGCCAAACCCACTCCTATGGAGAAGAATACCTGACCCAAAGCAGCAAGGATCACGTCTCCATTGATCTTGGAGAAGTCAGGTGACAAATACCATTTTAATCCTTCAAAACTACCCTCAAACATGTTGGAGCCAATGGCGAGAATCACAAAGAAGCCCAACAACATCGGCATGAATATCTTAGAAATGCGCTCTACCCCACCTTGCAGTCCCTGGGTCAGTACGATTCCAATCAACACGGCTACTCCAAATGAATAGGCCACTACTACTCCTGGCTGTGCCACAAGGCTATCAAAATTAGTCGAGATCTGTTCTGGGGTCATCGAACTGAATTTTCCCGTTAGGTACTCTACGACATAGACACCTACCCAACCCATGATCATTAGATAATAGGCCATGATCAGGATCGCTGCGATGACTTCCACCCATCCGATGGACACCCACCACTTGGAGTCCCCAGCTAGTTTTTTCATACCTGCAATAGGCGTCAACTGAGCTTTCCTGCCGAGACTGATCTCCGCCGTAAGCAAGGGAATACCGATCAGCACAGTGAAAATAAGGTAGACCAGGATGAAGGCACCACCTCCGCTCTGTCCGGTGATGTAGGGGAAACGCCAAATGTTACCCATCCCAATGGCAAACCCGGCAGTCGCCATAATAAACCCAAACCTACTACCCCAATTTTCTCGTGTCATGTGCTTACGTTTTCTTCAACCCTAAATATAGGACATCCAAAAATGTACACAAGCAATGATATACCAACGGATGAATAGATGCTGTCTTGGGGTTTTATTCGGCTCGCAGCAGTTTTGATGGGTTGATGCTGCTAGCTGCCATCAGCTTGAAAGCTATCGACACTACAGTCACCAACACAGACAGCCCGACTGCACCAAGCGCAAAATATGCTGAGAACCCAATACGGTAAGCAAACTGCTCCAGCCAGCTTTCCGCAAATTGATAGCCTACCGGAATAGCGATCATAGCCGCCACCAGCATCAGCAGCATGAATTCCCGACTGAAGATATAGCTGATATTGATGGCACTCGCGCCAAGGACTTTACGCACACCTATTTCTTTAGTGCGCTGTACTATGAGGAACGAGATCAAACCAAACAAACCTAAGCTACTGATTACTATAGCTACTATCGTAAATAGATTGAGCGCTTTTGCGGTGTTGATTTCATTCTGGTAAGCCGCTCTGATTACATCGTCAAAGAGCTGAGTTTCAAAAAAATCATCTGGAAAGGTGCCTGACCATACTGCCTCGATTCTGTCTATTGCTGCAGTAATATCAGCCGAGCTATATTGGTTGCCCAGATTGAGATTGACAATGCCTTCATAGTAGTGATCATTCCATGCGCTGATCACTAGTGGCTTGATCTCTCCATGCAGTGACTGCATATGGAAGTCTCTAACTACACCGGCTATTCGCATTCGCTCACCAAACACGCTGAACGACTGTCCAATAGCATCCATAGGATCGTCAAAACCTTGAATACTCATCATTTTCTCATTGATCAGTATCTGGTTGCTCGTATCCGAATCAAGTAGTCGGCCTGCTAACAACTGTAGGTCAAAAACTTCAGGAAAGCTCGGATCGGCAAGACATACTTCAGTGAGATTGGTGTGGGTCTCCTCCTCCAGCCCTATTCCAAAAAGGGTGGTAAACATTTGTCCGGAGTGCGGGGCACCCAGCGCAAAAGTGACATTCTCAACAACCGGATCACTAAGTAAATCCTGTCTCAGGCTCTGTAACTTCAGAAGCTCATTTCCTGGTAAGGGAAAGGTGACCTTAGCCTCACGATCAAACCCCATCGGGCGATTCATAAAATGATCTAGCTGAAAAGTGACCACAAGGGTGATGATCACGAGCACCTGAGTAGTCACATACTGCAAGACAATCAGTGACCTCCGTAGGTTGAGCTTGCCACGTTGCTGATTACCCATGGATACTTTCAACGTCTCTGCAATCTGATAACCGGATAATATCAACGCTGGGTAATAGCCTGAAAGCAAGGTGACGATCATAAGAAGCAGTACAAACAGTCCGATGACCGGGAATGAAGTAAGTACACTAAAGCCTGCGGGAAAGCTGAGCACTTCGTTGAAATTGAGGTAGCAAAGCTCGACCAGTACCAAGGCAAAAAACAGCGAGATGAGTGTGATCAGGAATGACTCAGACATGAACTGCGCGACCAGATCCCGGCGACCACTTCCCATGACTTTACGGATACCGACTTCCTTGGATCTGGCGACCGATTGTGCGGTTGACAGGTTGATATAGTTGATCACCGCCAATAGAATGAGTACAAGCGCGACAGCCAGCATCGCATATATGCTCTCCTTTGATTCTATCTTATAGGTGAAGTTGGAATAGTCGCTGTTGAAATGCACATCTGATAGAGGTTGAATCAGTATGTCTTTGGAAGTCGCCACGTCTGCAGCGAGGTATTTGTCTTTCAGCTGCTCCAACCCTTGTTCAAAGGCCTGAACATCGAAATTCCCAGGAGCAAGGAAGTAGCAATTGACATCACTGCTGGCTGTTGTCCAGCCATTGAGCATTGCTCCATCACGTCTCAGCGTCTGGAATGAAGCGATGATGTCAAAAGGGTAATCCGTGGGATTTTGATAATCACTGATGATACCTTCTACCAGGTAGGTTTCTCCATTGATCAGTAGTTCTTTGCCTATTGCTTCTTGAGCCAGATCCTCCGTTAGGCCGTAGATTCGGTTGGCTTGGTTGACCGAAATCACCACTTTAGACGGCTCCTGCAGCATCCGACTTTGATCACCTGCTACTACCTCAAAACTGAATATATCGAAGATGGTGTTTTCTGCATAAGCCACTTGTGATTTGATCGGGGCATCTGAGGTAGCGCTGTTACGCAACGTATATTCTCCAAACTGCACCATCGATACCGCCTCAGCTTGCGGTAGCTCTTGCCTTACTGCCTCAGCCATCGGATAGTTGGCCGAGGAGACCTTCTGCACCCCATCTGCCCTGTTGATATGCTGAACCGTTCGATAGATCCTATCGTAATTCGCATGTTGACGATCCGTAGACAATGCGAAATACACCTTCATGAGCAGCACCATTGCGCAAGCTAGCGCAATTGAGAAGCCGAGTACCGATATCGCAGTATTCAGACGATACCGATACAAGGTTCTTATCAGAATGGAGAGCTTAAGTTTTAGCATATTATTCGTCTTTGAGTGAGACAGCAGGATTGACCACTGCAGCGGACCATGCCCTAAACACAATGGCGCCCATACCGATGATCAATGTGCCGATTAACGTCACAATGAATACGCCCGCTGAAAGGTCAATCTTGTAAGGGAAACTATCGAGCCAGTTGCCGGTAAGATAGATTGCGAGCGGTACAGCTATCGCAAATGCGATCACAATCAACTTGATAAACTGACTAGAGAATAGCCAGATCACCTGGCCTATTGAGGCTCCCAGCACTTTTCGGACACCTATTTCCTTGACCTTTTGATTTGCGATAAAAGCAATCAGTCCATAAAGACCAAGACAACCAATAATGATGGCTATCACTGCGAGTACTTTAAGCAAATCTGCCGTTTGCTGTTCTTCTTCATATCCTTTGGCCAGGTAGTCTTGATAAACCTCATAGTCAAATGTATTGGAAGGGAACACTGTCCTCCAGTTTTCCTCTAATGCCGCTATTACTTCCTGATCGTACACTAGCTCAGGGCTTTTGAGACGGATTCCTGCAGAGTAGATGAACATATTGGCATTAATAAGTACGACAGGTTCCACGGCACTATGAAGTGTTTGGGTATGAAAGTCAGCAATTAAACCACGAATGTTCCTGACATCACCAAAGGCTAATATCTTGTCTCCTAAAGCATCTAGTGGGTCGGTATATCCAATCAGTCGCGCAGTGGCTTTATTGATCAGGATATCGTTGTTCTCTGAACCATAATTCAAATCATCACCGGCGATTAGTTGAAGTCCATAAGCATCAAGGTAGTCTTCGTCTATAACCCGAATCTGTGCCTGATAATTTCTCTCCTTGGCGGTGGATGGGTAGCCAAACCTTGATTCAATGTTGAGGCTCCCGGTAGGTGCCGCACTTCCCAAAGCGACCGTCTCTACGAAAGCATGCTCACTCCAGAGTTGATCTATCAAAGCCAGTTGAGCACTATCAGCATCCTGAAAACTCACCTTGATTATGGACTCCCTCTGAAAGCCCAGTGGCTTGCTCTTAAAGAACTCCATCTGCTGGATGGTAACAATCGTGCCAATGACCATGATCTGCGTGATTGCAAACTGAAACACAACCAGCCCATTGCGGAAACCAGCTTTGCCACCTGTTCCTGCGTTGGCGTTTCTTTTCATCGCATTGATGGGCTTAAACCGGGTCATGATGACAGCTGGATAGAATCCCCCCAGAAGAGTCAAAAAGATCAGCAGCACTCCCAGAAATGGAAGTAGTGCTGGTGAGTTCAATACACTGATACCCTCAGGGAACTCCACTATATGGCCAAAGTTGATGATCATTAGCTCTGCAATCACCAGCGACAGAAGTACTGATATCAGGACGATCACCAGGGTCTCCGCCAGAAACTGCGCCATCAACGATGAGCGGGAACCGCCCATCACTTTCCTCACTCCGACTTCCTTGGCTCTATTGACGGACTGTGCTGTGGCGAGGTTGATGAAGTTGACACATGCTATGATCAGAATAAGCAACGCAATGGTTGATCGCGCCCACAATGACTGCCTTGAAACAGGCTTGCCCTCAAATGCATCGTATCGTTCATCAAAATGCAGGTCTGTGAACGGTTGAAGCTCTAGCTCAATCTTTTTTTCACCATTCTCTGTGAGGTACTTATCCGTAAACCCAACCAGCTGATCTTCCCATAATGATAGATTGAAATCCGGAGCGACGAGTACAAAAGTCTGTGATTCAGACATTACATTGCTAAAGTCATCGGGTGTATAGAAAGGGTTGAGTTCCTTCTGCAGATCTGTAGAGACCATTACTGTCCAGGGGATCACTGTGTTACGGGGTGTATCTTCAGTAATGCCCATTACCTGCAGCGTCTGTCCTCCAAGGCTAAACTCCTGGCCCATAATCTGGTCCAATGAGATATCCCCGAAAAGCTTTTTTGCGGAAGAGATTGTCATGATGGCATCCTTTGGTGATTTGAGGACTTCATCGGGATTTCCTCGAATCCATTCTACTTCAAACATTTGCAACATCTGAGGCTCGGTAAAGAGGATATGCCTCTGCTCATATGCGCTCGCCTCATTTCCAGGTAGGTAGATGTCCAATCCGCCGAAGTGTACCACCTGAGCTACTTGCTCCAAGTCCGGATACTCTTCTCGGAGAGTCCTTGACATAGGGAATGGTGTACCCGGATCGTGCTCAGTCAGGTTCTCATGAAACGTGACCATATTGATCCGATAAATACGCTCTCGATTGGGTTGAAAATCATCGTACGACAAGTCATAGCTGACCTGTAGGAACATGACGATCGCGCAGGCAATACCCAATGATAGTCCAATCACATTGAGGGTACTGTATACCTTGTATTTGAGGATACTTCTAACGGCCGTTTTTAGGAAATTTTTTATCATGATCGTATGATTATTCGTCTTTGAGTGAGTCAACCGGATTAGCGATAGCCGCCCGGATGGATTGGTAGCTCATCGTCACTAGTGCAATGACGATGGTAAAAAGTATTGCGATAGCGAACTCTACCACCGTAATATCGATGCTGTAGGCAAAGTCGGATAGCCATCCATCCATCAACCAATACCCAAGCGGGGCAGCCGCTGCAAAAGCTATCAAAAGGAGTATCATCAGTTCTCTGGTGAAAATGCCTAGCACACTCCAAACACTAGCTCCCAATACCTTTCTCACTCCTATTTCTTTTGACTTCTGTGTAGAGATAAAAGAGATCAGTCCGTAGAGGCCGAGGCAGCCTATGAAGATGGCAATGCCAGAAAAAAGCGTCAATAACTTTGCAGTAGCCTGCTCATCCTGATACTCTCTGGCCAGATCATTGTCATAAAACTCAAAATCGTAGATATAATCGGGGAATCCATCCTGCCATGCACTTTCTATGGCCGCCAGCGATTCGTCGAGATTATTGATCCTACCGTCGATTGTTTTTAGGCGAACGGACATGTTGTAATTGAAATCGGACAACATGAAGAACACTACGTAATCCATTCCCTGATGCAGAGAGTAGACATTGAAGTCTTCTACTACACCAATGATTCTTTTATCACCGTTGTAGCCAGTTTTGATGGTCTGACCTACGGCTTCTTCCGGAGTATTCATACCCATCCATTCGGTCAGATGTCGATTGACAATGGCCACATTGCCGCTATCTGAGCTTCTAAGGTTGCGCCCGGCGAGGAGTTCCAAGCCAAATAGATCCAGGTAGTTTTCATCTATTGGCTTAAAATTGGCATTGTATTCTGCATCCGTATCCATCGGGGCGTACTTGATGTTGGAGTGTGCATTATTACCGCTGCTGGGAGTACCTAAGTTAAATGAGACACTTTCGACGTTAGGGTTTCTTTCCAGAGTAGTTCTAATGCGCTCAATCGCCTCTTTATCGCGCGGCTCAGGCACGAAAGTATTGATGATTGCATCTTTGTTGAATCCCAGGTCCGCATTTCGCACGAACTCCATCTGGCTATTGACGACAATAGTGCCGATAATGAGCACTTGAGATATAGAGAACTGAATGATCACCAACAGTCGGCGAAGGGATATACCTCCGCTGTGCCTCTGAGCACTGATCTTGTTTTTGATAGCCAGTACCGGGTTCATTCGTGATAACAGCACCGAGGGATAAAAACCGGCTAACAATGTAACCACCATGGATATCAATAAAAGGAAGCTAATAGTCTCGGGGTGACTCATGATATCGATACTCAATTTGAGATCGAGAACTTCTTCGAGATTGATGAGCAATACTTCAGCGAAAACCAACCCTATCATGATAGCAATGACTGTGATGATGAACGTCTCGCTCAAAAACTGAATTACCAGCCTTGTTCTCCCACTTCCGAGTACTTTTCTAACTCCGATTTCCTTGGATCTTTTTACCGCCTGAGCAGTCGCCAGATTGATAAAATTGATACAGCCGGCTATCAGGAGAATGACCGCAACCGCGATTAAGGCCCATTTTTCGTCCGGAGGAAGCGAACTTCCTGAGTACTTCTGATACTCCGCGTTGGTATGCATTTCACTCAACGGCAACAGGGACATATTGAAAGTTTCGACTTCATCCTCGCCAAAGTATTTTCCAACAAAATCAGGAAATCGAGCCTCATAGTTTTGGGGATTGTCTGACTCCCCAAGTAGAACATAGCAATTGGTCGCACTACTGGTGCTGTTGAACCGATCCCCATCGTCATAGTAGGGGTTGGTTGCCTTCTGCGAAGGATAAGAAATGAGTACAGTAAAAGGGAAATCAGTCGTCTCAGGGCGATCTTCAATGACTCCAACGATCTCCAGGTCTACGGCGCTTGAGAAATTGATGGTGCGACCTATCGCCTCACCCACAGCATTTTCCGATAGGCCAAAATACTTCTGTGCAAGTGATGAAGAGATCACCGCAGTATTAATATTCTCCAGGGATATCCGAGGTGTTCCAGCGATAACATTGAAGTCCAATACGTCAAATATTGAAGGCTCCACAAATACAATTCCTTCCTCTTCATATTTGGCCATACCCCCGTTTGACTTTTCGACGTTGATCTGGCCACCATATTCAAAGTGAGTCTGGGCTACCGCAATCATCTCGGGAAAGTCATTTCTTAACGAGGTGCCCACAGGATGAGGCACACCGTCATTGTATTCGATTCCGGTAGGTTTACTCTCTTGCGTCACTACGCGATAGATCCGCTCGTATGCCGGCTGATCCTTGTCAAAACTCGTATGATGCGAGATGTATCGATAGATCACCAATACACAGCCCAGCCCCATGGCCAAACCGAAAATGTTAAGTAAGGTGTAGGCTCGATTTCTCTTGAGATTGCGATAAGAAGTAAGTAGATAATTGCGTAGCATTTGGTCGGTTTTTGAAACAAGTATACTATTCTTGTGCCATTATCATAAATCACTCATTTACAGTCACTTTACTTAACGCATCGTTATTCAGCTATCGCAATGCGTATAGATAACGCACAGGTTACTGTTTGTTTTTGATACAGTATCCCGCGTATCTTTAGTTTGTGGATAAGATCAATGCGAGTGTATTAGTGGTCGATGATGATAGTGACGTACTCGCTACCGCAAAAGTATTTCTCAAGCAGCGATTTGATCGGGTTCAAACTGAGGCAGACCCTGCGCAGATCAGTTTGAGATTAAAGGAGTTTGACTATGATGCCGTCCTGCTCGACATGAATTTCAAGAAGGGTGAGCAGGATGGTGCCGCGGGTCTTTCGGCCCTATCGGAAATCATCAAACAGGCACCTGGCACTACAGTCATTATGATGACAGCCTATGGTGAGGTCAATCTGGCTGTAGAAGCTATGAAAAATGGAGCCGCTGACTTTATTACCAAGCCCTGGCGCAATGAGAAGCTCTTCACTACCATCACCAATGCACTTAAACTCAAAAAATCAGGCGAACAGCTTGAGGGGTTGAAAGCCCTTCAGCGAGGGAATCCGGCATTTTCAGAATTGATCGGGTCATCTCCTCGTATGCTCCAAGCTATAGACCTTATCAGAAAAATAGGGCCTACTGATGCCAGCATATTAATTAAAGGTGAAAATGGCACTGGTAAAGAGCTGGCTGCCGGGGCTATCCATGAATCTTCGGAACGGAAAGATGAGATCTTCGTGTCGGTAGACCTTGGAGCACTGACAGGCTCGCTATTCGAAAGCGAGCTATTTGGTCATGTCAAAGGCGCATTTACAGATGCCAAAGCTGACAAAGTAGGTCGCTTTGAGCTAGCTAATGGCGGTACGCTGTTTCTAGATGAGGTCGGTAATCTACCGCTACCATTGCAGGCCAAGCTACTTACCGTCCTCCAAAATCGTACGATTCAGCGGGTCGGTTCTTCCAAGTCTGTGCCAGTGGATATACGTCTGATCTGCGCCACTAATGCTCCCCTATTGGAAATGGTCAACAATGGACAGTTTCGACAGGACTTGCTCTATCGTATTAACACCATCGAGTTGGAAATGCCCGCATTAAGGGATCGGGAAGGCGATATTCCGTTGCTTGCTAACCACTTTCTATCCCTATACAGCAATAAGTACAAGCGGGAAGGCAAAGTCCTTGACAGACATATCATCAAGCATCTGGAGGCGTATCATTGGCCAGGTAATGTACGAGAGCTACAGCAGACCATCGAGCGCGCCATCATCCTCAGCGATGACCAGCCCATTCAGCTCAGTGATATTGGATTGCCAGGCATACGGCTAGAGGAGGATGATCAGAACCTGGACTTGAAGTCAAACGAGAAAAGGCTGATTCTGAAGGCCTTGGAGAAGAATGGTGGTAATGTAACACATGCCGCTAAGTCGCTGGGCATTGATCGATTGGCACTTTATCGAAGAATGGAGAAGTATGGTATTTAATCGATTCGCCATTTTCCTGCTAATTCGTGTGCTACTTCTTTTAGCAGTATTAATTGGTTTGGCCTCCATCTTTGGGCGTGAAGAGCTGTTCTTCACACAAGTACTACTGGCGATTGTAGTGCTAGGACTAGTCTATGAGCTCCTGTGGTTTGTCAACAGAACGAATCGCCATCTCAACCGATTTTTGATGGCTGTTTTCGATAAAGACATGACGGCCAAATTCAATGAGAAAGACATGTCTGAGAGTTTCAACCAACTCAATCAGAGCTTTATCAAAGTGGTACAAGAGATCAAAACTGCTAAGCTGGAGCGGGAGGCGCAATATCAATATTTGAAGAAGATCATTGATCATATCGATCTGGGAATCATCTCCTTAAATGATCGTGATGAAATAGAACTCATTAATACAAAAGCCGCCGACCTGCTACGCATACCCGAGGTGAAGTCCTGGCAACTTTTGAAAAACCAAAACATTGCTTTCTTCGAAGCAATCCAGCATTTTGATCAGGTGAGTAATCGCTTGCTGGAAATCAACATCAATGGAGAGTTTAAGCAACTGTCGGTGACCATTAGTCAACTGAAGCTCCTGGGTATCACCTACCGGATCATCACTTTTAAAGATATCAAAACAGAAATTGCCCAGAAGGAGATCGAGGCATGGCACAAGCTGATCAGGATACTCACCCACGAGATCATGAACTCGGTCACTCCTATCGCCTCTATGACTGAGACAGTGCAAATGCTACTCAACGAAAATGGAAAAGTGAAGGGAGTTAATAATTTGACTGATGAGCAGGTAGAGGACATTGCATTCTCAGTGGATACGATCAACAACCGAGCGGAAGGGTTGCTTCATTTTGTCTCCGACTACCGTAAATTGACCAAGATACCTTCACCAGTTACTAAGGAGTTGGATATTGAACTACTATTCAAGCAGGTGCTGCAACTTGAAGATAGTGCGATCAAAAAAGCCAAAATCCTAACTAGCACATCTATTCGACAGCAAACTTTAAAAGCCGACCCTGCACTTATTTCTCAAGTGCTGATAAATCTGGTCAAGAACGCTATTGAGGCATTTGAACAGGTTGATACAGCAACGGATAAATCGATCGGTCTTAGCACGGAAACTACCAATGGATTTGATATCATCTGTGTATCTGACAATGGTTCTGGAATCAGTGAAGACAAGATGGAGAAAATATTCATCCCCTTCTTCTCCACAAAAGACGATGGGTCTGGTATTGGCCTGAGCCTATCCAGGCAGATTCTCAATCTACATGGAGGCTACCTCGAGGTGAAGAGTGAAGTGGGTGTCGGGACTGAGTTTAGGTTGTATTTACCGATTTAACTGATCTGTCATTTATGTCAATCACCTTGAATCAAATACCAGCAATTACACGTATCTTTATGTACAACTAGGCACGTGTATGAACACCAAGCTAACATTGACTATCGAAGATTCGATCATTGAACGAGCGAAGAAGTATGCCAAAAAAGAAGGCAGGAGTCTATCGGATATAATCGAGAGTTATCTCAAAACAATTACACAAGACGATTCGACCCATCCAGCTCAAATTTCTCCGCTGACCGCCTCCCTCCGTGGTTCGTTCAAAGCTCCTGACGACTTTGACTACAAAAAAGAACTCTCCAAAGTCCTGTCAGACAAGCACTTGGGTAAATGAAAAACATTCTTATTGATAGTGATGTCTTATTGGATTTCTTTTTCAACAGAATACCATATGCCGATGATTCCGCTCTGATCATTTCACTTTGTGAAGAAAATAGGGCTCATGGCTTCTTGACACCTGTGATCTGTAGCAATCTCTACTATCTACTAAGAAAGACAGCCAGTCATGCTAAGGTGATTCAAAAGCTAACGCAGCTTTTGAGCATCCTTGATGTAATTCAAATGAATAAAGAAGTTGTTTTGGAAGCGCTCAACTCTGAGTTCAAAGATTTTGAAGATGCTTTACAGCATTTTGCGGCAGTCAAACATACTCATGTAGACATTATTGTGACTAGAAATGTCAAGGACTACAAGAAAAGTGAGATTCCTGTTCTTACTCCGAACAACTACATCAAATTGGTTTCTTCAAGCAAGGATTAAGCACTTACCCAAATAAGTCCGAACTCAAATACCGATCACCTCTATCGCAGTTAATGAAGACAATGGTGCCATGGTCAATCTCACTGGCCACCTGCAAAGCGGCGGTCAAAGCTCCTCCGGTACTCATTCCTGCTAAAATACCCTCCTCTTTGGCTAACCGCCGCGTCATGTTGGTTGCGTCCTCCTCACTCACATCGATGACCCTATCTACTCGATCTGGTTCGAAAATTTTTGGTAGAAACTCAGGTGACCAGCGTCGTATTCCCGGGATCTTTGATCCATCTGTAGGTTGCGTTCCGACTATCTGAATGGAGGGGTTCTGTTCTTTGAGATACCGACTGACTCCCATAATTGTGCCTGTTGTACCCATTGCCGAGACAAAGTGCGTCACTTCACCTTGCGTATCCTGCCAAATCTCAGGGCCAGTCGTCTTGTAGTGACCTTTGTAGTTATCGGCGTTCCCGAACTGGTTGAGCATATGATAACCATCCTCCTTAGCCATTTTCTCCGCAAGCTCTCTTGAATACTCAATGGTCTGAGCGGCTGGAGTCAGGATAACTTTGGCTCCATAAGCTTCCATGGACAAAACACGCTCTCGGGTGGAGTTATCCGGCATGATCAGTGTCATTTCTACTCCCATCACTTTAGCGATCATCGCAAGCGCAATACCTGTATTACCGCTGGTGGCTTCTACTAATTGATCTCCTTTTTTGATATCACCTCGTTCCAGCGCACTGTTGATCATGTTAAACGCCGCACGGTCTTTCACACTTCCACCAGGATTCTGGCCTTCCATTTTCGCCAGGAGTCGCACCTTCTTGTTGGCAGGTATTACCTGTAATTCAACAAGGGGGGTGTTACCAATAAGGTCAAATAGCTTCATTCTTAAGACTGCTTTAGTAAATAGAGATCCGTTTGCTCAGTATCGTTGTTGTACATTTTCACCTGGTAGTACACCTTGCTATTGGGTGGAAGGCTCCTTGTTATCCATACATTGCCTCCTACCGTGGTACCTTGACCAATGACTGTGTCTCCACCGAGGATTGTCGCCCCTGCATAAATGACTACATCATCTTCAATGGTTGGATGCCTTTTGGTCTCAGCATCTCTCTTATCAACGCTCAAGGCCCCAAGCGTCACACCCTGATAGACTTTTACCCTGTCCCCAATCACAGTAGTCTCCCCGATAACCACACCTGTACCATGATCAATGCAGAAATGTCTTCCGATAGTCGCTCCAGGGTGAATATCAATACCCGTCTTGCTATGCGCATGCTCTGTAATGATCCTCGGAATTATCTTCACGCCCAACAGATGCAAGGCATTAGCAATCCTATAAGCAGCAATGGCATAAAAACCGGGATACGTCCTCACGATTTCGCTGATACTCTTAGCCGCAGGATCCCCTTCATAGGTAGCTCTGATATCCTGCCAGATCGCTTCATGGATTTGCGGTAGCTGCTCGAAGAAAAAACGCGCGGTATCTAACAAATCCGGCTTTATACCGATCGGATTTCTGGTAAGAAGTTCGTCTAACGTCAATTCCAATTTCTGTAAGTGGATGGACAATTCCTTCTTGGACATAAAACTTCTCATGCCTACTTCAGGAAAGAGCGTCTCCAACAAGTCATCAAAAAACTGCGAAATGAGCTTAGGTGAAGGGCATGTGGGGCAATCCGCGTGCTGCTGGTACAGCTTGTCCAAAAATGTCTGATCCATAGCCCGTTTAACTTGAAAAAAATCTAAAAGTTCCGATATTGTGATGAATAGTCATCCCAAAACCTCAACTATGAATTATTCAGCCATCAAGAACTGTAATATCAATCCTTCAAAGGCTAAAAATGCATTACTCGCAATAGCCATAATGCTCATCACAATCTCCAATACCTACTCACAGGATACTGAATGGACTCCCATTTTTGACGGAAGTTCGCTTGACGATTGGGAGCATGTGGGAGATGGGGACATGGTCTTGATCGACGGAGGACTGATCAAAACCATCGGAGGAATGGGGCTGCTCTATTATACTCCGCAGAAGTTTGAAGATGTGCAAATCAAAGTGGTCTTCAACAATATTCGGGAAAGTAACGCGGGAGTATTTATAAGAATACCCGAGGCACCCACCGAGCCCTGGATGCCCGTAAACAAGGGCTATGAGGTACAAATCGATAACAAAGAAGACGACTATCACGCCACCGGTGTACTCTACTCCCTGACCAAGGCAAAAGGTCGTTTCAGCAAAGGGGATCAGTGGAATACGATGATCATCACCTTAGATGGAGATCGGACTATGGTAGAGGTCAATGGTAACCTGGTGACCGACTATACGGAAGGCGATCCCGTACCCGAAAAGGTGGAAGACTATGAGCCGGACCGTGGGCTGAGGCCAAATGCCGGATATATTGGTCTACAGAATCATGGTGGTGACGATGTGGTGCTGTTTAAAGAAGTGAGTGTGAGGTCTATAAAGTAGGATAGTAAAACTGCGTCAATTCCATATATCCGAGGGTCGTCTTGGGTGTTTTTCAAGTGGTTGTTAATTCTGTCGCTCCAATACCCACCTCTAACTCCTCCAAGGAGGAGAATCACCTTGATAGTTTAGTTACAGTTTCACCTTCCAGTCTCCTCTATAATTTCGTTTTACAAACGCATTGGCTGGCTCAAAATTGGTGATACGCATATTGTCACCATCCCAGAGTAGCTGCTTCCTTCCAGGGAAATTATCCCGAGACTCTTCACTCACTTTGCCCTCTCGGAAGTTGAAACTCCGAATAGCCAGGTTGCCCATCAGCACTGTCTCGGTCAATGGACCCGCCACATCGAATGGTGAGCTGGTATAAGCACCAAAACCTGACTTACAGGCCTTGACCCACTGCTGTTGATGGCCATTGGCTCCATTTTCGACAAACGGCTTTTTTGATTCCGGTAGGCTGGCTAAGTCCATCTTGGAAGTCGGCAACAAGGTGGCATTGCGTCCAAAAAGTCCCGCCATGAGCTTGCCAGAGGTGCCTTCGAAGATCATGCCTCCGTCCCATTCACCCATGGGCTCCTCCGGCTTCAACTCGTCAGGCCTTCTTGGCAGGATACCACCATCATACCATACCATTTCCACGGGAGGCATTTTTTCCCGGGCAGGGAACTTCAAATGAATCTTGGCTGATGGTGGGAAGCTATCCGTAAATACAGCCTGCTCGAAGAAGCCGCTCCATACCGCTCCTGCGCTGCACTCCACTGCCTCAGGATATCCCAGATCAAGCGCCATATAGGGCACATCGATGAAGTGACAACCCATGTCTCCCAGTGCCCCGGTACCAAAGTCACCCCAACCTCTCCAGTTGGCTGGAATATAGATAGGGTTGAATGGGCGCTCCGGAGCTGTTCCAAGCCAAAGATCCCAATCCACCTCTTTCGGTACTTCAAATTCTCCGGTAGGCCGGGCTATACCCTGTGGCCATACAGGTCGATTGGTCCATACATGCACGGTATGCACATCTCCGATCAAGCCGTCTTTGATCCAGGTCTCGATGAGACGTGTATCATTACCACTACTTCCCTGATTTCCCATTTGGGTGACCACCTGATACTTCCTGGCTGCCATCGTCAACAAGCGAGCCTCAGCTATATCATGTGTCAGCGGCTTCTCAACATAGATATGCTTGCCCATTTCCATACATTTCAAGGATTGCACAGCATGCATATGGTCAGGCGTGCTTATGAGCACAGCGTCGATGTTCTTATCCTCTTTCTCGAGCATCTCCCTGAAATCCCGATAGTAGGGCGCATTGGGAAACATCGTAACCATCTCAACCGCCTGTCGATCGTCCACATCACATAGTGCCACTATGTTGTCGGTACCCTCGTTGAAGGAGTTCCTGATGTTCACCTTGCCTTTGCCTCCGGCTCCAATAGCGGCGATGTTGAGCTTATCACTTGGTGCTGTGTAACCATTTCCCAGCACATGCCTGGGTACGATGTAAAAGGCTGCAGCTCCAGCCGCTCCTTTTTTGACGAAATCTCTTCTTTTCATAATGCAATTACTTGACTTGCTGACTGATCACTCCTGTTTCTTTATGCTTAAGAATCACTTTTATACTACCGTCTGGCATGCGCTCTTCCTTTACCAGCCAATGCTTTTCATCATACTCACTTTTCACACCGAGTTTTTTTACATCGCTATCGCCTCGCCAGGTTTCCAACTTTATCGGCTCCCATTGCTTTGACTTAGCAGAAGTATAGCATGCATCTATAATGGCATTGACAACATAGCCATCATAGAAGTCTTCCATAGGCTTCTCATTATTATCGATCGCATTGAACATGTCGTGAAACATATTGTCATAGCCCAGAGCCCCCACTTCATCTCCTACCGGAAAAATCCAACCTCGCTCGGTTTCTGACTTTTCTGCCACATAGCCATCTTCACCCACAGCTGTAAACATCTCAAATCCCGTACGTAGAAAATGATCCATCCGTATCGTCCCTTCTACACCACTAACTTCGTCTCTGAGATCCATTCCTCCTCTAAAGGTCCAACTCACCTCAAACTGACCTATGGCGCCATTCTCATACTTGACCAGACCTATCCCATGATCTTCAGCATTGATGGGTTTCACCTGAGTGTCTGCCCAGCACATCACTTCGACCGGTCTGATGTTCTTGCCGATGAAGTTGCGGGCAATCTCGATACAATGGCAGCCAAGATCTACGATTGCTCCACCACCAGAAAGTTCATCGTTCCAGAACCAGTCGCTGTGTGGGCCGGGATGCGTCTCCCGCGAGCGCACCCAGAGGATATCTCCCAGCGCTCCATTTTTCACCGACTGCAGCGCCCTCAGCGTTTTATGTGTATATACAAGGTCTTCCAAGTAACCGTGAAATACTCCTGCCTCCTCGACTGCCTGAAGCATTCGGTAGGCCTCTGCAGCCGTACGCCCCAGCGGTTTTGTGCACAGTACAGCCTTACCCGCTTTGGCGGTAGCAAGTACAGCTTCTAAATGTAGATGATTGGGCAAGCCGATTATTACCGTATCAATGTCATCGCTTGTGACGATTTCGGTCAGATCAGTATAGTATTCCGATAGGTTGTACTTATCAGCAAATGCCTTACCCCGCTCTTCCGATCTTGAGTAGACACTAACTATTTTATCAGGCGATCGAGTGCTTAGTAAAGTAGCTACGTAAAAATCTGAGATGAATCCCGTTCCGAGGATTGCAATACGCTTACCAGTCATGGGTTAGTTTTTCGTTGTATCTTCCTGACAGTTTAATCAATTGTTCATTCTCAATCAAGTAGATGATGCATGACTCATCATCAAATTCAATGAAAATCATACGTTGTAAAGATTATCACGATCTTAGTCGCAGGGCCGTTCAGGTCATATTAACTCGAATCGAGGAAGAACCAAATTTGTTAATGTGTGCCGCTACCGGCAATACTCCCAAGAGCACCTATAAGATGCTGGGGGCCACTGCAAAAACAAGAAACGTGGAGTGCGCACAGGTCAAGGTTATACAATTGGATGAATGGGTTTCGCTACCCGCTGATCATGAAGCCAGCTGTCGATATCAACTTGAAAAAGAGTTAATTAAACCACTTGATATCAATGGATTATGTCTAATCAATGGAGACAATCCTGAAATGGAAAATGAGGTGCTCAAAGTCAATAATTACCTCAAGACTAATGGTCCGATTGACCTTTGTATACTAGGCATGGGTACGAATGGTCACCTCGGGTTCAATGAACCCTCTGATCAATTGACTGAGGAATGCCATATCACATACCTCTCTCTTACATCGAGAGAACACGCTATGATCGAAGGAGTATCTCCGACTCCCAGCCAAGGTATTACGCTGGGCATGAGACAGATTCTTGACAGCCGTCAAATTCTGCTGTTGGTATCGGGAGGTTCTAAAAGAGAAATTTTCGTAGAGCTATTGGCCGCAGACGAGCACCCCTCCCTCCCAGCTAGTTTTCTTAAAAATCATCCAAATGTGATTTGCCTGGTAGATCAGGAAGCTTATCCGAAATCCTGATTAGTCGAGCGGTCTTGCATGGCTGACCAAAAACTCCTGACAATCGACCACTTCTATTTCTGAGAAGTAGAAATCTGATTTGTTCTCAGTGACAATGCAATCACACCCCTCATTTAGAGCCGCGTAGTATTGCATACCGTCTTCAAAGTCTTTTACGGCCTTATTGCTCAAGGCCTGTTTGACGCACTGCTCATCGACAATAGCAATTGATAAATGATCTGAGAGCGTTCTAATCTTACTCTTCGCAATGGCGCTCCCACTTTTCTTACCAGCAAAGTAAGCAACAATGGATAAGCTCAATGGAGTAATGAAAAAATGATAACCCCTTTGTCCACTCAGACTAAGCAATCTAGAGGAATAGGTGAATACAGGATATTCCTTATTGAGTACTGATACAACTACATTGGCGTCTAACAGAACCTTCACTTGGAGCTACGCTTGCCTCGACTCTCCAAATACTGCTCCTTGAGTGGCTTCCTACCGCGGGTTTTGTACTCAACCTCTCCCTCAGCCACCTGACTCACCCAGTCAGAGATGGGCAGATCCTCAATAGAAGCATACTGCTTGGACGTAGCTTGACGAAGTAGATGCTCGGTCAACCTCGAAAGACTGATGCCGTTACTTTCTGCAAATGACTTAGCCTTAGAAATAATCTCCTGATCAAAACTTAAAGTGACTTTAGCATCCATAAGATTTTATTTATACCACTAAAATAAAATTACTATACGTAAAATAAAAGAGCCTCGCTAAATTGCTAGCGAGGCTCTTTTATTTCAACTTGTACTTTATACTTAGTCCACAGTGATTCTATCCTTTTTACTCAAACCTTTATTGAGAGTCTTTAAGGTAGTCGACACCAACGCTTGTCGTTCCTTGGTAATCGTTGATGACATCTCGGTGTAGTACTCCATCTGTAGCTGCTGGTCTTTAGTCATGTTTCCAGTCCACGATGACACTTCACGGTACAAGTTGGTTATTCTGCTAAGCAACTCATCCGTACGATCGTCGGTCTTTTTGACCTGAGCAACCGCAGCAGCATCGAGGGATTTTCCACTTTTCTTAAGCGCTTCCACTTGCCATTGAATTGGGCTTACCACTTCAACATCCTTCAATACTTTTACATATAGATCTTTGATTTTTAGCAAGTTAGCAGTCCATGCTGCACGCTCGCTAGAAGATATCTTGAGTCTGGGGTCAGCCATTACCTCAAGGGACTGATCGTAGTTGGTACCGTTGACAGTAAGTCGGGCAGTGTACTTTCGGGGAGCTACTTTAGGTCCCTTCAAAGCTCCATCCCACCAGTTGGCCTGCTTACCTGTGTCTGCGGGGTTCTTTGGTTCTTTTGGAAAGTCCTCATACTTATAATCCCAAATGACCCGGTTGAGGCCGGCAAGTGTATCTGCTTTGAGCTTTCTGATAAGACTACCGTCTTGCGCAAGAATGCTTAGACTGACGTTCGATTTTGCGGTAGCATCTTTCAGATAGTAATCGATGATTGAACCTTTAGGAGGATTCTCTCCTCTGAAGATCATGTCACCAACATGAGCTCCGTCTCTTGAGTAGTTGATCATCTCAGCCGCAGGTATCTCAAAAATGGCAGCCTCTCTGGCAGCTACGTCAGATGACATCCCCTGCAGTGCGCTGAGGTTGTCCAGTATCCAAATACCTCGACCATGCGTGCCCAGGACAAGGTCATTGTCTCTTGGGTGAATAACCAAATCATTGAATGGCTGGGTCGGCATATTGTTCTTCAACTTGACCCAGTTGGTACCACCATTAAATGACACGAATAACCCAAACTCAGTGCCCAGATAAAGCAGGTTTTTATTCTTTGGATCTTCTCTAACCACTCTGACCACTCGATCTGCTGGTAGGTCTCCAGCAATGGATGTCCATGTCTTTCCTGCGTCAGTAGTTTTGTAAACGTAGTTGGCATAGTCATCATTGCGGTAGTTATTGATAGCATAGTACGCTGTATTTGCATCATACTGTGATACCTCAATCGTGTTGATCCATGTAGATTCCGGTAGGCCCGGTAGCTTATCAGACACCTCAGTCCAGGTCTTGCCATCATCAGTAGACACCTGCACATTACCGTCATCAGTACCCACATAAAGTAGTCCCTGCTTTAACGGAGACTCAGCTATAGCCGTCAATGTAGGCCAGTAAGGAATACCATCATCAAGCGAATTGGTAAGACTATCAGGATACTGATCCATGATCGATAGCTCTCTTCTGTTTACCTTTTTGGTCAGGTCACCGAGAGCTGTCCAGGACTGTCCCAGGTCAGTGCTTTTGTACAGGATATTTGTGCCCGCGTAGATCGTGTTGTTGTCGTGCTTAGACAGGTAGAATGGCCCATCCCAGTTGGCAGGCTCCATGGCATTGCCGAGCTCTGGCTCAGGTACATTAGGTCCCCAGGCATCCCAGTTTCTTCTTGCATTGATATGACCTTTAGGATCACCAGGTCGAATGGACTGAGCCTGTCGGGTGTCCATATCCATCTTGAATAAACCCAGGTACTGACTCTCTCCAAAGAGGATACTCTGGTCTTCATTGTGCACCAGGTTGAGGAAGCCATCTCCACCACCACTCCTTTTCCAGTCTTGGTTTAGAATACCTTCGGCTCTGTAAGTCTGGTTAGGGCCGTACCAGCTACCATTGTCTTGCAGGCCACCATATACATGATATGGGTGCTTCATATCTACACTCACGCGATAGAACTGGCTGATAGGCAAAGCTGTCTGGAACAAGAAGGTCTTGCCTCTATCGTAGCTGATTCCAAGGCCACCGTCATCCGCTTTCATCACATGGCGTGAATCATTGGGGTTGACCCAGAAGAAGCGGTCGTCACCGTGAAGTGATTGTCTTGGTGAAGTGAATGTCTTACCACCATCATCTGACCAACTGTAGCGATTCATCATATAGATGCGCTGATCATCACTGGGATCCACAAGGATTTGACTTGCATACATTGGACGTGGGTTCCAGTCACTCATGAAAGTCCAGGTCTTGCCCTTATCTTCCGAACGATAGATACCTGCACGACGCTCGCCATAGGCAGTGGATGCATTGTACTGGAAACCTTGCTCCACACAGATATAGACGATATCAGGATTGGATCTGTAGATTGAAATACCAATACGACCTTTATCCCCTTCCGGTAGGCCATCGGTAATCTCTGACCAGGTCTCACCACCATCAGTTGACTTGTGCAGCCCACTACCAGGTCCACCTCCATCAAAGCCGAAAGGCTTACGCATCCGCTGGTAAGTGGAAGCATACATGATATTGGGTTGGTCAGGGTCAATCGCGACATCAATCACACCCGTGATGTCATCAATATAGATTTTGCGTTCCCAAGTCTCACCCCCATCTGTGGACTTGTACAAACCACGCTCGTTGTTAGATCCCCATAGGTGACCAATAGCGGCAACAAAGACCACATCGCTGTTCTCCGGGTGAATCACAATTCTGCCGATATGTCGAGAATCCTTCAAACCCATGTTAGTCCAGGTCTGGCCTCCATCGGTTGATTTGTAAACGCCATCTCCCCAGGAGGAGCTTTGGCGATTGGCGCGTTCGCCGGTTCCCACCCAAACTGTCTCAGGGTTTTGCTGATCAATGACAATGTCCCCCACGGAGTGAGTCGCTTCATTTTCAAATACTGGTTTGAAGACAATACCATTGTTGGTAGTCTTCCAAACACCACCTGTTGCGGTAGCGATATAGAACGTATAGGGATCGCTCTCTACCACATCGATATCCACAATACGCCCACTCATATTGGCGGGACCTATGTTTCGAAGCTTCAGTCCGGAAAGTTGTTCTGTTGATAGCTCTTGAGCCTGCGTGACCCAGCTGGTCGCTAGTATCATCAAGGCGAGAAAGTAAGATTTTTGATTCATCGGATTTAGTCTATATTGATTAAGAGCGTTAATTTTAGCTGTATTAGGCTAAATTCCAATGCAACATTTTCCAACGGTAGATTAGCCAATGTAATGGTAGAGAATGACAAAAATATGGATCGACTTAAAGCCGCAATCAATGGCGGTTTGATCTTCCTTTTGGTGTGGACGGTTGCAGTCAGATCTTATGCCCAGGGAGCGGTAGACACTAAGCTGGAGTCCGTGGCTCGAAAAATCATTGCCGAGGTACGGTATGCGGGCTTCACGACGATAGATAGTTTGGGGTACCCCAATACCCGCACGATGGATGCACTACCACCATCGGATCATTTTGAAGTTTGGCTGGCAACCAATCCGGTCAGTCGTAAAGTCAGACAGATAAAAAATAATTCGGCGGTAGCGCTGTATTATTCCCAAAGCGAAAAAGGTAACTACGTGACATTGATAGGCAGGGCTAGTCTCATTGTTGATCCTGAATCCAAAGCAAAGCATTGGAGAGATGAATGGGAAGAATTCTATCCAACAAAGCAGGACATGCTCCTCATTAAAGTAGAACCTATTCGGCTGGAAGTGGTTAGCTATGAGCACGGCATTATCAGCGAATCAAAAGACTGGAAAGCTCCTGAAACCATCATCCAAACCAACTAATCAAGTGACCACACACGTACCCGAAATAAGCAGTCGAGGGCTCCTTGGCGATCTAAAAAAATACGCACGAGATCCAATCGGATATCTGGATCGAAACTTTAAAACGCATGGAGATATCTATCGCTTCAGAGTCCTTCATCGTACACTCGTTACCACTAATAATCCGGACCATGTCAAACACATCCTTCAGGACAATAATCGAAACTATCGCAAGAGTCTCGCCTACCGGAAATTGAACGTGGTATTGGGTAATGGACTACTCACTAGTGAGGGTGAGTTTTGGTTACGTCAGCGGAGAATGAGTGCGCCCGCCTTTCATAAAGAAGAGATCGCTGCTTATCAGCAAATAATGCTTGAGGAAACTCAGCAAATGATTGATAGTTGGGACTTGAAGCAGCCGATCAATCTCACAACTTCAATGACGCAACTGACGCTCAAGATCATTGCACGGACACTCCTCGGTTTATCGCTCGAGGACAAGGTTGGTCAGCAGGTAGGGGAGATTCTTCCGCCAGGTTTGAAGTTCATGATCAAGCGCATTACAAGCCCGCTTAACAGTCCATTGTGGCTTCCCACCCGTAACAACCGCCAGTTTTCCAGCTCAATGAAGCTCCTTCACCAGATCATCGAGGAGTTGATCACCATGAAGGAAAAGCAACCCGGAGATGACCTGTTGAGCGTACTTTTGAGGGCAAGGGACGATGAAGGCAAAGGCATGACACACCAGCAGCTTCATGATGAGGTGCTGACCTTTTTCCTGGCCGGCCATGAAACCACAGCGGTCGCAGCTAGCTGGACCATTTGGTTGCTGAAGACCAATCCAAAGGTTGAACAAAAGCTGAGAAGCACTCTCGGAACAACAGACGAATCTACCTTCTTGCAAGCGATCATACAGGAGTCCATGAGGCTCCTCTCCCCTGTCTGGATCGTGGGTCGTGAAGCATTGGAAGATGACCACCTCGGTGACTTCAAAATCAACAAAGGTGATAGTGTGATTTTCAGTTCTTACCTAATTCATAGAAGACACGATCTTTGGCAAGACGCTGAAGTCTTCAGACCCGAACGGTGGCTCGAAGGAAAGCCAGTTCATAAATATGCCTACTTTCCTTTCGGAGGCGGACCAAGATTATGCATCGGGAATCATTTCGCCATGCAAGAGCTGGAGATTATCATCAAAGAGCTCTTCTCCCGATACAAGTTTAAGCTTGACGATGACAGCTTTCCCGGAGCGGACTATACCTTGACTTTGAGGCCAAAGCGGGCGTTGATGGCTCAATTTGACGTAACAAGTGAGTAGGTCAGTTTGAAGTCTTGATGCCAAGTTGTAGCATCATAATTCTCTCAATTTCGTCCATCTCCTCCATGCTTACATTACCCATTTGACTTGACAATCGGCGTTTTGAGACGGTCATGATTTGATCAGCCATAACCTTGGATGTCTTATTGTCAATGGTGATATAGCACTCTGGCGGGTACAACTTAGCAGTCGAACTAGTGACCGGGACTACTTGAACGCGCTGGCTATATTGGTTGGAAATGTCATTGCTAACAATAACTGCTGGTCGTGTTTTTTTAATTTCAGCGTCTATCGCTGGATCAAAGTTTACCCACCAGATTTCACCACGTCTCATTTGGAGTTTCTTTTGAGAGGTTCTCCGTCCAAATATCTGCTTCTTTTTCTCGTTGCTCATCTTGAGCCATAGCGATGTACCCATCGCTTATGTCCTGATCCACAACGTGGGGTCGCGCAAGGTTGTCTAGAAAGCGACTGATCTTACCGGGTCCTATTCGATCATACAGTCCTGCATAAACATCCTCTGATACACTAATCGTCAATTTTTTCACACCACTATTATACGTATTAAATACGTATATATCAATAGGATATATGCCTCAGGGATGTTTTGAACAATGCTAAAGCCTTTAGCTACAGTACGATATAAGAGCTTACTTTAACCCTTCTTAGCCACATTCTTCACTGTATTGTACAGGTAGAAGAGTATCAGGAACAATAGCCCAAGTCCGAGCAGACTACCACCAAGCGGTTCGTCTGACACTGCGATATTGAGTCCCAGTGTGGCTAACAACGCAATAAGAATTCCCATCAACGCCTCGCCTGTAATCAGGCCTGAGGCAATTAGGAGACCGGCGTTTGATGCTTTGTCAATACTTGCTTGATTCTTGACCTGCTTGTAGCCACGCTCCAACATCCATGCGATCACACCGCCTACAAAGATCGAGGAGTCTAGTTCAAAGGGTAGGTAGAGACCCACCGCTACCGCCAATACTGGCATACGGAAATTGGAATTGATGCTCTTCAAATATTGGTCGGCCATGATGATTATCACGCCTATGCCTGCCCCTATCGAAATAATTGTCCATGGCAGCTTGCCGCCGAATATTCCGGTAGCGACGCTCATCATCAATGTCGCCTGAGGAGCCGTCAAGGGATTGGGATGCTCAGCAGTTGGGCTACCAATACCTTTTGATTCGAGCAGTAGGTTGAGCACGGGAGCGATAAGCAACGCACCGGCCACAACGCCAATCATCTGCATAACCTGCTGGTTACGTGGAGTAGCGCCCAGTACATGGCCCGCTTTAAGATCCTGCATGTTATCACCTGCGATTGCAGCAGCGCAGCATACTACAGCGCCTACCAGAATGGCGCCAGCCGCACCTCTTCCAGGGTCGCTCGAACCCATCAACAAAAGAAGTAACAATGCAGTCGATAGAATTGTGGCAATCGTCACCCCGGAAATTGGGTTGTTGGAACTACCAACCAAGCCGGCCATGTAGCCCGCCACAGCGGAGAATAGGAAGCCAGCCAGTACCATCACCACGGCCATGAATAATGTAATTGGCACATTCTGAATAATAGACAAATAGATAAAAAAGATAGGTACAACCAATATACCAATACCCATCAGCACCCATGACATTGGGGTATCCAATTCAGTTCTCAAAGTATCTTCTACTTTTTGCGCGCCTTCTTTGAAAGCTTTTACACCACTGGAGAATGCAGTACTCAATGCAGACCTTAGACTTAGTAGCGCCCATAGTCCACCAACGATCATTGCTCCTACGCCTAAGTATCGGATCTGTGCACTCCATATGGCACCACCTATCGCTTCTGCACTTCCTACATCCGGTGCACCGTTGACCAGTATGTATATTGGGATACCTAGATACCAGCTGATACAGCCACCGAGGAATACAAGGAAAGCGATATTAAGGCCAACGATATAGCCGACAGCAACAAGTGCCGGAGATAGATTGAGGCTAAAATAGAGGTAGTACTTTTCCTGTAACAAAACGGCCTTTTCAAAAAGCCCATCCCACAAACGCAAGGCTTCATTACCGAACTTGAAGATGGCACCAATCAAGCTACCAAAGACCAAATACTTGACAGCATCTCCACCTTTTTCTCCAGTCTTCAATACCTCGGCAGTGGCGACACCCTCCGGAAACATCAACTTCTCTTTTACAATCAATGCGCTTCGCAATGGTATCGTGAAGAGAACTCCAAGTACACCACCACAAATTGAAATCAGTGTGGTTTCCATATAATTGAACTTTTCCCAATATCCCATAATGACCAGGGCCGGAATGGTGAAGATCACTCCGGCAGCCAAAGACTCTCCAGCCGAAGCGGCGGTCTGAACCATGTTGTTCTCAAGGATATTTGAATTCTTGAAGGCCTTTAATATCGCCATCGAAATCACCGCAGCAGGGATCGATGCTGAAACCGTCAAACCGGAAAATAAACCGAAGTAGGCATTGGCCGCACCGAGTACTACGGAAAGTAATGCACCTATTATGATTGATCGAAAGGTGAGTTCGGTAAGCTTGGTTTCAGGGCTGATGTACGGTTGGCTCATAGGAGTTCAGGTTTAATTGTGGCGGTTAAAATAACCATTAATTTGATTTTACCAGTGAACATAATCACAACCATTGGTCAGAACTTCAAGTATCAATTGAAATATCAAACAAAACAAGTAGTGCAATTCGATCATTATTACCAACAATTAAATTAACCTACTTTAATATTCTGAATATAAGTGACTTATAAACATCATGAACGCTAGATTTAGACAACTCTAAAAGAAGTATAATTCAATTATTCACTCCCCTGTTTGAAGAGATAAGGCCCAAGGCATACACTTATCACAATTAGTATTTCAAAATTTTATATCCTGCATAAATTGAAGATATTGATCTTGAATAATCGAAATACTATGAAAGCACTACCCTATCTTCTCATTTTTGTTACCACCTTTTCCCTCGCCCAATCTGATCAAAATGACTCCTATCATGACGGGTTGGAATGGAGATCTGTAGGTCCATCTCGCGGGGGACGCGCAACGGCCATTACAGGAATCCCTCATAAGCCTTTTACCTTTTTTATGGGTACCACGGGAGGTGGAGTTTGGAAGACCGAGGATGCCGGGTTGACTTGGAGTAACATCAGCGACGGCCAGATTCCGGTAGGATCGATCGGAGCAATCGAAGTAGCTCCCGGAGATGATCAGGTGATCTATGTGGGAACAGGATCGGCTTGCGTGCGGGGGAACATCAGCACCGGTATCGGTATGTATAAGTCGGTGGACGGTGGAGCCAATTGGCAAAAAGCTGGTCTCGGTAATGCAGGACAAATCAGTGAAGTCATCGTGCATCCCGACAACCCTGATGTGGTTTGGGTAGCGGCGCTGGGAAATGTATTTGGACCTAACTCTGAAAGAGGAATTTTCAAGTCTACAGATGGTGGGGCTACCTGGAAGAAGACACTCTTTGTAAACGATAGCACGGGGGCCGCAGATCTCATCATCCATCCGGAAAATCCCAGAATCCTGTTTGCCTCGATGTGGCAAGTGGAGCGTAAGCCATGGACGCTCATAGATGGCGGCTACAACGGCGGTGTTTGGAAGTCAGTAGATGGAGGCGACAGCTGGAAGAAAATAGAAGGTGGATTGCCAAACGGTTTGCTGGGTAAGATTGCACTGGGTATCTCCCCAGCCAACCCCAATCGCATGTGGGCATTAATCCAGGCAGCTGTAGAAGAAGACGGTGGTCTCTACCGATCTGAGAATGGAGGTAAGCAGTGGGAGCGCGTGAGCGGTGACCACAGAATACGTCAGCGTGGATGGTACTACACTCATATCACGCCCCACCCGACAGATGAGAACACACTGTACTCAAATAATACAAGACTTTACAAATCGATTGATGGTGGCAATACTGTCGGTAAAACCATCTCCACCCCTCATGGTGATAATCACGATATATGGATCAATCCAACGAATCCTGACATCATGATCAACTGCAACGATGGTGGCGCCAATGTCAGTCTCAATGGTGGCCAGTCGTGGAGCGAGCAGCATGGCCAGCCCACTTCCGAGTTCTATCGTGTGACGGTAGACAATCAGTTTCCTTACCGCCTCTATGCAGGTCAGCAAGACAATACTACGATCAGTGTTCCTTCTCAGAATCTCGGATCCGTTTCGGATACGGAGCACTGGATGGGAATCGGAGGTGGCGAGTCAGCTGACGTAGCGGTAGATCCTCGCAATCCGAATATCGTCTATGCCAACACCTACAGCGGCGAGCTCACTTACACCAATCTTGAGACCGGAGAGGAACGTCAAATCACCGCTTACCCCCATTACACAGAGGGTACAGAGATGCGTGATCTCAAGTATCGTTTTCAGTGGAACTATCCCATATTGGTATCAAAATACAATCCCGATCATATCTATCAGGGCTCGCAATATGTCATGCGCTCCGCCAACAAAGGTCAGGATTGGGAAATCATCAGCCCCGACCTTACCAGAAATATTGAGAAGTATCAGGACATCCCCGGCGGCCCTATACAGCATGATGCTACCGGTGTGGAAGTCTACTCCAGCATATTCGCGCTAGAGGAATCTCCCATAGAGGAAGGTGTGATCTGGTCCGGCTCTGATGACGGTATGGTGTATGTTACCACAAATGGTGGTCAGGAATGGATGGATGTTACGCCTAAAGGCATCCCCTATGAGGCAACCATCAATAAGATTGAGGTATCCACTCACCAAAAAGGTCGTGCAATCATCGCAGCGTACCACTATCGCTACAACGATTTCAAGCCCTATATCCTATTGACCAATGACTATGGCAAGACGTGGAAGTCGCTCACCAATGGACAAAACGGTATCCCAAATAATCACTTCGTCAGAGCTGTAGCTGAGGACAATATGCAAAAAGGGCTGTTGTACGCAGGCACTGAGTTCGGAGCTTATGTGAGCTACAATGAAGGTGCAGTCTGGGAGCCGCTACAGATGAACCTACCCGTGACGCCTATCACTGACATGGAGTGGCACAACAATGATTTGGTGATCAGCACGCAGGGTCGCGCATTCTGGATACTGGATGACCTGACGCCACTTCAGGAAAAGGCCCAGGCAGAGAATGTATCAGCCTATCTCTACACACCTGCTCCGGCTTATCGCACCTCTGTAGGGGGATGGTCAGGCCTACCGGCCAAAATCAAAGTGTATCTGGCCAATGAGCCGGCTGCTAAAAATGACCTGAAACTGTTTGTTATAGACGCAAAACAAGATACCGTCAAAACATGGAAGGGAGATGATCTCAAGGACTTAGAGAAGGGCATTAATACCTTGACATGGAATCTGCAATATGAGGCTCCTGAAATGGCCGAGAACTTTGTGGCAATGGTCTTTAGCGCTAAATCTGCCAGGGGACCTAAGGCCGTGCCGGGAAAATACACCGTAGGTTTGGTAAGTAATGGTGAGGTCCAAACTAAGCCATTGGAGGTGAAGATAGATCCAAGATGGGAAGGGATCACTACCGCAGATTTCCAAAAGCAGTTTGACATGGCAGTAGAAGTACGAGCGCTGATCGATGAATCACAGGATAATATTAGAGCCATTCGCGCCGTGCGCAACCAACTCAATGACATCAGCGATAGAGCGATTAAAGCGGGATATAGCAGTTCGATAAAGGAACAGAGTCAAGCCATCATAGCGAAACTGGATGCGCTGGAAGAAGATCTATTCCAAAACAAGATCGAGACCTCTCAGGATGAAATCAACTACCCAAGGAAATGGACCAACAACATCGCCAGATTGTATCAGGTGCTGGTGGGTGACGATAACAAACCAACCGGAGGTATGGTAGAGCGATGGGAAGATTTAAAAGCTGAATATGAGGTATTCATTGCACCATACGATGGTATCATGAGCAATGACGTCAAAGCCTTCAATGACCTATTGGCGCAAGAGAATGTATCCAGAATTATCGTCAACGGTCGGGACTAATTGGCGGGTCTTGGGACATACCCGGACCGCTTGCCATTAGCATCATAGATCACTTCTATACCGGCGGGCCTACCTATACTTTGGGTAGGCTCAAGCTGGTGTCCCATGTATCGAAGGTTTTCAATTACCGTTTCAGAAATCCCTTCTTCGTAATAAACGATTCCGCTAGGATCAAAAGAGACCATTGGTTCTGACAATGCATCCGAGATGGGTTTTCCAAAGTCAGTCATATTCAAGGCGGCCTGAGCTACGATCTCAGGCATTTGTCCACCGCCGGGAGAACCAAATCCTGCTATGGGCTGACCATTCTTAAAAAGTAGCATCGGGCTATCCCTCACTACTCGCTCACGTCCGGGATTTGCGTCCCGTGGGGTATTGTCTTGTTCGAACGCGGCAAACTTGGCACCATTATTCATCCAAAAACCGGTACCTGCCGGCATGAGCTTGCTGCCAAATACATCCCCCAGTGAGAGTGTCGCACTCACCATATTGCCGGCAGCATCTGCCACTACGAAATGTGTCGTATTACTCGCGTCGGAGATATACTCAAAATCAAACGGAGGGTGAAAAGCAGTAGCGCTATCCGGTCGGATGTTGTCGGCCATCCATTTCCAATAATCCTGCGAAAGAATCATCTCGGTATTGGGTAAAATAGTGTCCACTGTCCCTCCATATCTCAAAAAAGTCCAGTAAGCATGCTTTGACACTTCAATAAGCAGGTGCAGATAAGCACTTGTATTGACGCCAATGGAAGGTAGATTATAGAGTCCCATTTCACCGATTCTCTGTAGGGCGGAGAAGCCTGCGGTTGGTGTTCCGCTCGTAACCACCTCATAGCCATTGTAAGGGATACTTAGCGGCTCATACCAATTAGACTCCATAGCGCTGAGGTCATCTTGCGAAAGGAATCCACCCGATTGTCGAACAGACCCGGCCACCGCGTCGGCAATATCACCATCTCCCCATACAGCCGCACCCCTCTCCGAGATCACTTTCAAACTACGCCCCAGATCGGGCTGTACCAGCCGGTCACCGGATTTTAATGCAGCGTCATCACTACCGAAAACAGACCGAGCATAATCAGAAAAATCACCATAATTAGAGCTGATATCATTCGCTAACTCCTCTTCTATTACAAAGCCCTTCACTGCGAGCTGAACAGCCGGATCGAGTAAATCTGGCCAGGCTTGTGAGCCGTAGGTTTCATGAAGTGCAACTAATCCTGCCAATAGCGTTGGCGTGGTGGTGGCCATAGCGCCCTTGCGATTTTGGTCAGCTTGTGGATTGGAGGGCTTCAAGGCCGACTTTTCGAGTTGCATCGGGTACTTCCCACTAAAGCTCAAAAACCTGGCCTTGCCTGTCGTGGCATCAAAGATCAGCATACTGCCATAGCCCCCTAGCCCGGAATGCTGCGGCTCTACCACTCCCATTGTAGTCGCTACCGCAATGGCTGCATCAAAAGCGTTACCTCCCTTCTCAAGGATTTCCAACCCGGCCTGAGTGGCAAGGGGCTGACTACTTGCTACCGCAAACTGGCTCAGTTCGCCTGATGAGGTTGTTAAGCCAGTATCTTCGGTATTAGATTCTTCAGCAGGGCCAGAGCACGCCCAATTGATAAAAAACAAGAGTAGTAATGGAAGATGTAATCTCATGGCCAAATTTTGGCGCAAAACTAAAAGAAAAGGTTGTCATCCAACCAGAGATTAACAAAATCACCGGAAGAATGACAACCTTAAATTACTTGACCAGAAAATCTAGTTTCTGAAAGTGATATCTCCAGAGGTGCTTTTCAGATATACATCTTCACCGCCAGGGTTTCTTATGACCATTCGGTCTTCACCTCTTTCCCTACCGATGCTAATGTCACCCGAGCTTGAGCGTGCCTCGAAACTTAGTCTTTCAAGATCCTGATTGACATATATAGAAATATCACCGCTGGTAGCTACAAAGGAAGAGCCCCCTTTGACGATAAGGTCACGGCCTTCAATATCACCTGAGCTGGCGCTCACATCGAAAACCCCTTCTACATCCAACATTTCAATTTCGCCGGAGGATGTTCTTCCCCTCAGATCCCCGGCAATACCCTGAAATCTTGTATCCCCTGATGAGGCATCAAACCTTACATTTCCACCTACATTGTAAACACGCTGATCTCCTGAGCTTGTCTCGACTTCCAGGTCACCCTCAAGTCCATCGATCTTGATATCGCCTGAAGATGCTTTTACAATCATATCTCCATTAATCTTTCTGAGCTCGATATCCCCAGAACTAGCTTCAATCCTATGATTAGAAGCATTGAGTCCACTGATAGATATATCGCCGCTGCTATTATCAACCCTCACTTTTACATTGGCAGGGACTTTAAAGTCCAGTCTGGCCTCAAAGTCATTCCATCCCCAGTTCCAGTTGTTACTCTTGGGAGAAACAACCCATACCCTCACATGGCTACCGGATTGTTCGTATTTGATTTCATACTCGAGTTGCTTGGCAGCCCTAATCAACCCATCGAATTCAAGGCTACTTCCTGAAGTGCTCACCATATTGATATCACAGAAGCGTCCTTCTACTTCCAGTGATTCTATATTGTCCAGTGAAAAATTAGCTTCCGCTACCGTCTTTTGGGCTTGAGCAGCAATACCTATGAAAAGGCAGAGCATGATTGTAGTGATTCTAAGCATAATTTGAGTTTTTGATTTATAGAGTAGACTGCAATACGCTAGGAGAGGTTGCATATAAACGGGCAAAAATCGAGTAGGAGGAAAAGATAGTTGATCCTACTATCTTTTCCGACCTCTCAC
>CAYGOT010000050.1:0-33102 GCA_964351595.1 uncultured Roseivirgaceae bacterium
ACATATCGCAGAGTTGATTGAGGTAGTTGCGAGCGGTAGCTTCAGCGAAAATACCCGCATCTTTCAAATGGTTGACTTTGGTCAGGGGTTGCCTAAATATCATTTCCACCAGCTGGTCGGGTCGCCTTATTTTAGTGTCTTCCTGCACAGCTCTCAAAATACCCTCTTTGGCCGAAAGTATATCGTTGATTTTATTGAAGGTGAGATTAGAGGTCGATTCGACAGCCCTGAGCATAAATAATAGCCACTCATGCCATCTACCACGCTGTGTAACTCCGGCGAGCAATGAGTAGTAGTCTTGTTTGTGATCAATAATATACCGGCTTAAAAAAAGAATCGGCAGATCAAGTAAACCCTTTTGAGTCAAGATATTTATATTGAAGATACGACCAATACGACCATTCCCATCTCGAAACGGGTGTATTGCCTCAAACTGATAGTGTGCAATAGCCATTTTGATCAGTGGGTCTGCCTCGTACTGATCGTCATCATTTAAGAAGGTCATAAGGTTGTCGAGTTTGGCCTCTAGCACGCCCTTGCCTCTTGGCGGAGTGTAGATGGCCTTACCAGAATTGGGGCCACTCCCACCTTGCTTAATGTAGATATGCGCACTAGTCGGTCGCAATTGGTCGGTGGCTTGCTTGACCTTTTGATATACTTTGATAAAGTACTCTCGATCAAAACATCCAATTTGCTGGAGATGGGCATGCCCTTCCCAGAGTGCTTCACGATAGTGAAGCACTTCTTTTGCTGGTCCATGAACTTTTACCTCATCATTATCATCACTGTAGGCTTGATAAAGTTCATCATCCGTGATGAAAATGTTTTCGATCTCACTGGACGCTTTCGCTTCTTGCAAACTGATACTATTGATCAATACAGCCTGATTTGGAATAGCGATCGACCTGCCGTGCAAGCGACCCAGGGCTGAGTTTGCTTTACTGAGTTGATCCATGATCTCTACGGTACGATAGAGATCAGGGTGTAACGGTAAGTCTGGAAGGTCATTCCATGGTTTGAATCTGTCAGGATTGATCTGGAAAAGAGGTTCTGACATATTGATGTCTGATAGTTCAGTAAACATCAAAAATTTAATATTTTAATGTTTACTCTAAAATAGACCAAAGTATTGATGTCTACAAACACACAAACATCAAAAATATTCTTTTTTCGTGTTTACTTAAAACTAGACATCAAAAGTCAAGTATTAATATTGAATGACAACTATCGTGTAGCACCAGCCAGCATGAACTTTATGAAGAAAGCTGTATGCCTCCTAAAGTCCACCGGTCTGGACATGGCTGATAGCAATATTGGGATACCCTTCAGGCGAAATTGAAAAATACTCATGAGACCAAACTTAAACTGCACAATACTTCTCGCACCAGCGGGCAGATTTGAATTAGTTATTTGCTTACTGTAATAGCCTTGCTTCTGACGGTACCAGGCCAAACCAGATGCGTTTTTCCGATGCATCCTGTAAATCACGCCTTCGAATTCTGCTTTACGAAATCTGACTCCCTTGAGTGCCAGTCTTATCCAATAGTCCAGATCTTCTCCATAATGAAGTGTTTCATCAAAGTCTGCTGCCTTCATCACCGAAGTTTTGCCAAGAAAGCTATGAATACTTGGAGCATGGAGCAGTAAATGGCTGATGGGCCTTGCGTCCAATGAATAGATTTCAGCTTGCTTCGAATATCCCCATCGATAACCTTTGATCTTACTTTTAGAAAGTCCTGCATCATCGCTGATCATTCGAGTACGACATCCGACTACATCCGCATCTCCCATCTCCTCCAAAGACTTTTCAAGCATATCTGGTAAGAGCATATCGTCATCGTCGAGAAACAGAAGGAAGTCACCAGAACTCAATTCCTTGCCAATATTGCGGGCTCGTGACACTCCTGACTTTTCCGATAGGAAGTGTCGGCGAATCAATGGATTATCAGCCCACCGATCGTTTATCTTCTCCTTTACGTTTGGATCAGAGCAATCATCTACAATGATGACTTCATGGGGAGGATGGGTCTGTGATAACGCAGAATCAACAGCCATTTTCAAATAGTCGTACCGATTATGCGTAGGGATGACTATTGAAATGTTGGCCATAGGATTCAGCTTTGTTGTTATTCTGAGCGCTCAAACATGACTTTACCACCCACTATCGTCATGTCGATCTGAGTGTCAAGCAGTTGATCGTCAGGCACAGTCATCAAGTCCTGATTATAGACAGTAAAGTCAGCCAACTTGCCCACTTCGATACTTCCCTTTATGTCCTCCTCAAATGCGCCATATGCTCCCCAAAGCGTATATGTCTTCAAGGCCTGCTCACGAGTCATTTTTTGTCCGGGCTCATATCCTCCAGCGGGTGTACCTTTCAGCGTTAGTCGTGTCACAGAAGCGTAGAAACTGGCAATCGCACTGACCGGCTCGACCGGCGCATCCGTGCCATTGATCACCACCGCTCCTGACTCGATCAGTTTTTGCCAGACATAGGCACCATCTACAATGCGCTTCTCCCCCAGCCTATCAATCGCCCAAGGTCGATCGCTCGACATGTGGATGGCCTGAACGGAGGCAATCACATCCAGCTCAGCAAATCTCGGAATATCTTCTAATGCAAAATGCTGGGCATGTTCGACTCTGAACCGATGATCCTCCGCCTTATCAGGGTATTCCTCAAAAGCAGCCTCGTATATATCTAGTACTTCTCTGTTGGCTCTATCACCTATGGCGTGTGTACATATCTGAAATCCATTTTGTAGTCCCTCAAACGTCACTCTACGGATGTCCTCCATCGGTGTGACGTTGTGTCCATGTACTCCAGGAGCATCCGTATATTCTTCGAGTAGCCATGCCCCACGTGAACCCAATGCTCCATCAGCATACAGTTTGATCGACCTTACGGTCAGGAAGTCATCATACAAACCGATTTCCGGGCCCTTTTCATAGTAAACGTTCAGTAGGCTGTCGTTACGACCATTAAGCATCGTCCAGAGTCTTATGCCCATTTTACCCTGCTCACCAAACTTCTTGAAAAGTGCAATTTCATTAAAATCTGCACCGGCATTTTGAAGGCTGGTGATACCATTTTCAAGCGCATAGGCAATAGCCAGTTCCAGGGCTTTAGTATCAGTTTCCTCGTTGTTTTGTGGAATCACTTTCCTGATAAGGCCCTGAGCAGTCTCATTAAAAACGCCCGTAGGGTTTCCACTTACATCCTTAAAAATCTCCCCGCCATCAGGATCATTCGAGTTCTTGTCTACACCGGCCAGCTCCATTGCTTTGGCATTCGCCAATCCTGCATGACCACTCGCGTGTGCCAGGTATACCGGATGATCAGGCACTGCCTCACTCAAGCTGTGGTGGGTAGGGAATCCCTTGACACGTTGCTCAGACTGGCTCTCCCATTTGTCCTGGTGCCATCCTCTACCGAGAATCCAGGTACCATCCGGTGCACCCTCAGAAGCTTCCGAGACCACATTGATGAGCTCCTCATAGCTCTGCACATACATTAAGTCCACATTGAGCTGATTGTAGCCCATACCCATAATGTGGGCGTGACTTTCAATCAAACCAGGGGTCATGGTTCTTCCACCCAAGTCGATGACTTCCGTATCGGCTCCTTTAAATGCCATTATTTCTTCAGCTGAACCAACGGCCATGATCGTATCCGCTCTGATCGCTACAGCCTGGGCCTGAGGTTGACTCTCATTCACAGTGTAGATATTGGCATTGGTGATAATCTTATCGGCCGGGTCTGCGGTGGGCCCGCAGGCCAGCACAATCACAGCAAGAGCAAATAGTAGTAGTCGGTTAAGCATAGAAATCAGGTTTTTTCTTTCAATTTAAGCTAATCAATGAAAAGATGAATAATCAATTACCTGAAAGGCTCTTTTCACATTGTACAAGCACCATATGTTGGCGGCAAAGACTTAGAATAATTTCATATTAGAGGTATCTTTCCGATGACACTTAAAACATTAGACTACAATAATATGCCAATCAAGCAATTGAATTTTTCAGCATTACTAATGATCGTGATGATCAGCCTGCTCACTTGTATATCCACATTAGCACAGGAAAAAGAAGCAAAAAGCAAAGCCGTGCCAGAACCAAAGTCATTCACGACCAAAGGTCAGGGCGTATTTGGCGGTAGCACCATAGCCTATAACGCCACGGCTAAAGAGACCTACCTAAAGAATGACGAAGGCGATCCTGTGGCTTCCATTTGGTCAGTTGCCTACACCGTCGAGGGTGAAAATGATGCGTCTCAGCGACCAGTCACTTTCGTATTCAATGGTGGACCCGGGTCAGCATCAGTATGGTTGCACATGGGCATGTTTGGACCAAAGATCGTCCGCACGGACTCTGATGCTAAGGAAGATGATGGTGCAGCTCCCTACACACTCATCGACAATGAATATGGGCTGCTGGATATTACAGATTTGGTAATGATCGACCCTGTCGGCACAGGATTCAGCAGGGTCATCGGAGAGGGCAAAGTTGAGGACTACTGGGGGCTGAATGAAGATGCCGCTTCAATTGCCAAATTCATTCGTCAGTGGATCACTGAAAACAAGCGGTGGAACTCGCCCAAATACATAGCAGGCGAGAGCTTTGGCACTACCCGGGCGGTTGCGGTAGCTGACGTACTGGAAGGCGATGGTCAGAATATGGCACTCAACGGACTTATTCTCATTTCTCAAGCTTTGGATTATGCGGGTTCTACTTCCATTCATGATAATATCACCTCCTACCTCACCTACCTACCGGGAATGGCTGCAACTGCCTGGTATCACAAGAAAGCGGGACAAGGAAAGGCTTTGGAAGCGTTCGTTGAAGAGGCACGTCAATTCACCTACGATGAGTATGCTCCTGCACTGTATCGAGGGGCGCTTTTGTCAGCTGAAGATAAAAATGCCCTTGCTGACCGATTGGCATATTTCACTGGGCTCAACAAGGATTACATACTCAGATCGGACTTAAGGATTCTTGTGCCCAGGTTCCAGAAAGAGCTAATGAGGGATCAAGGACTGACCCTGGGAAGGTTTGATAGCCGCTACTTTGGAGAAGAGTCTGACAAGGTTAATGATATGCCTCATTTGGGAGATGCTGCTTCTTACAGTATCAGTTCAGCTTATACTGCTGCACTCAACCATTACCTAAGCAGCACCCTGAATGTAAAAATGGATCGACCCTATCTCACTTCTAATGATGAGATCGGCTCCAAGTGGAGATGGCGTACTGTACCTGACGGAAGCTATTGGGAACCCACAGCAGTGAATGTTGCCAGAAAGCTAGGTGACACCATGCGTCGTAATACCGATATGCGCGTGATGGTCGCAAGTGGCTATTACGACATGATTTGTCCTTTCTTTGATACCGAATACACCTTTGCAAGAAATGGCATAGTTCAGGAGCGACTAGAATTAACATACTATGAGGCTGGACATATGATGTATGTCCATGAACCTGATTTGATTAAGTTGGCTGAAGATATTCGCGGTTTCCTTACCCAATGATCATTCGAATCATCATTTGCATTTTATATTAAAAATGGACTCCTCTTCAAGATGCTGCAATCAATGAGAACCCTTTCCTGCTTTACAATCGGCATGATCTTATGCTTCAATAGCAATTGCCAAGATCTTATAATAACTGGTGGTCACTTGTTTAGACCCCTCGAAGGAGACATAATAGATAATCCCGGTATAACGATTCAGGATGGGATCATCGTACAGCTCGGAATTCCTAACTATGAGGAAGGAATTAAGCAGGTGTTATTGGATGATGATGACTACATACTGCCAGGACTAATTGACTTGCATGGACACTATCGCATAAGTTTTGCAGGTGTGGCAAAGGATGATACCATTGCTATGCCCAAGATATTTCTGGCCAGTGGAGTAACTGCTACCTTCCCTGCGGGTGAAGTTGAGCCAGAAAAGATGCTTGATTTACGTAGAAAAATCGAAAGTGGCGAGCGACCTGGTCCAAGAATCCTGAGCTCAGGACCCTATTACGGTAGTGCCGCACCAGACTGGGACCAAGACTTCACAACTCAGGACATTTATGACCGGGTGGATAAATGGGCTGAACACGGAGCAGCAGGCTTTAAGGCAAAGAATATTACTCATCAACACCTCCAGGCGCTAATCGAAAGAGCTGACTACCATGGACTCACTGTCACCGGACATCTTGACTCAGGCGTAGGTTCATCAGTCAATCCGGCAGATGCCATCATGCTGGGTATTGATCGTGTCGAGCACTTTTTGGGTGGAGAGCTGCTATCTGACACTACTAATGCTTACAATAGTCTCAAGGATATGGATCCCGGTAATCCTAGGCTGGACACAATCATTCAACTCTATATCGACAATGGTGTCTACTTTGATGCTACTGTTGGGACGTATGGTGCCATAGGCAATGTTAAAGAACCAGCTTTTGAACTTTGGGAGGATGAATATGATTTTCTCACCCCCTTTACCAGATCACTTATTAAGGACCTACCTCAATCCAACTTTAGCAAGCTTTGTGAGAAAGTGTACCCAGTAAAATTCGCGATACTTAAGCGATACTTTGATGCCGGTGGTCTGATTACCATTGGAACAGATCGCCCTTTTTTAGTGGGAAATTATCTAGGGGATGGATTAGGTGGATTCTTCATTCACCGTGAGATGCAAATAATGGTTAATGCCGGTATACCAGCAGCAGATGTCCTCAAGTTCGCCACCCTTCAAAACGCAGCGGCCATTGGGCTTGAATCCGAGATGGGAAGTATTTCGGTTGGCAAGTCCGCGGATATCATTATTATCAAGGGCAATCCTCTGGAAGATATTACGAACACCCGATCCGTTTTTAAGGTAATTACGAGAGGGCGATTATATCAAAGTCAAAATCTACTAGATCAGTCCAAAGGGAAGCTGGGCCCAATTAGCAAGGAGGCGTGGTTACAGAAAGAGTGAATAAGTTGAATACCTTATGAGTTTCCGATTCCCTCATAATAGTACCAATTCAGTATCTTTTAGAAGTATGTCAAAAAACTTATTAAGAACTTTAGAGCTCATATAATCATCTCTGTCTGCTTGTGCCTATTTGTACTACCGCAAATAACTCAAGGTCAGGAGAGGTATGAAGAACCATCTTGGGGAATTAGGGCTTTCGCGGGTGAGAAATATCAAAATTTTGATATTATCGATGGAACGGGGTTGACGGCAAGTTTTACTCCTACGAGCAAGAACCTGGCTGGAATCGGTTATTCTCATCAGTATTTTAACGTTGATCTTGGCCTGCGTATTCAGACGCCTGATGAAAATCAAACTGAACGGTTCGATTTGCAAACGAGCGCGCTCTTCAAAGGGCATTATATGGACTTGATTGCAAAGCGTTACAAAGGTTTCGTTGTGACGATTCCTGGAGAAGCCAACTTCAGAAAAGATATTATATCTAACGTGTTAGGAATAAATTATCTGAAATTTATGAACAGGGACGCTATCAATATTAAAGCCATCAAGAGTGGTCGACTCACGCAGAAAAGCAAAGGTAGCCTGGCATATGGAGGGTTTTTCTCGTACAACAATATCAAGGCTGACTCAGCCATTGTGCCCATTGATCAAGGTTTTTCTCCAGAGTCTCTAATTGAATTGTTGAAAATTGGAACCGCTGGACTTCAACTGGGCTATTTTCACAGACTCTGGCTGGCCAACAGGGTTTATATATTCGGTGCTGTAATAACAGGTTTAGGTCTGAACTTTGGCGGTATCCATGCTACTGACGACTATCAGCCAACCTTCAGCCCGGGAGTGAGGCTTCAGGCAAAGGCAGGGGTAGGCTATGTCAAAGAGCGATACAGTTTTAGTTTCGTTTCTGACCAGAGCGCATATGCCTTAGCGCTCAATCAAAATAGCATTTATGCCTATGGCATAGGCGCCTTGAAGCTATCCTTCACTTGGCGGCTCTACTCTGAAAATGCACTCCACCATCTTATGAGGAAAAATGAACCAAAGACCAGGTAGGTGTTATGTATGTGGCCAGCGGTTACTCTCAAACAGACTATTTCCCAATCAACTTATAAGAGCGAAACTTGATCATTCTAGAAGCGAACACAACCATTTTGATCAATTCCCAACCATGCGTGAATCTTGAAATATTCGTTTCACCATAGACGCGCTCTTGATATCTGATCGGTAGATCAATGATCTTAAGATTGAGTTTATAAGCACCAAATAATAGATCAAAGTCTCCGAATGGATCGAAATCACCGAAATAACTTCTGTTTGCAATAAGTCTTTTGTAATCTTCTCGAAACAGAACCTTAGTTCCGCACAAGGTGTCTTTAATATTCTGTCCAAGTAGCCATGTGAAGGCCAAACTAAAAAACTTATTGCCAAGTAGATTCAACGGGCGCATGGCTCTCTTTTCCATTGGATAAACCAGTCTACACCCATTGATGAAGTCTCCTTTACCAGACCTTATAGCCTCGTAAAACTTGGGCAAATCCTCCGGAGGAACTGTTAAGTCCGCATCAAGGATAAAAAGTATATCACCCGTAGCAAGATCAAATCCTTTTCTAACAGCATCGCCCTTACCCTTGCCATCTTGTTGAGCAATTATGATATCTCGATTCGGATTATTCTCTTTCAAATTTTGGATCTGCTCCCAAGTGTCATCAGTACTATTTCCTTCTACATAGATTAACTCCTGCCTAGAACCAAACTTCGGAAGCCTAGATAGACTATCTGCAATATGCCCACTTTCATTTCTAGCAGGAATGACTATAGACACTGAATATTCCTTTTCGTTTTCAATCGGTATGCGCCTAGCGAAATGGTAATGATTTATTCCTAAATGATTCACTACCGGAAGCCTCGAGAAAACGTTATTCAGTAGCGGAGAAATCAGAGGTATCCGATAAGGAAATATCATATCCCTAGTGTGCTGATAGACCTGAAATCCAGCAAGAGTCAATAAGTTTTGTAAGTCATGCTTTGACAACCAACTCTCATTAGGTTTTTTCTTTGTCAGACCAATGATCTCAGCCACTTTAATAACAGGCTCCCATACATAGTTTTTATGGGTCACAATAAGCTTTGTTTTATTGTGACATACCTCATGAAGGCATTCAAAAAAACGTTGTATGTCGACTAAAAACCCAACAAGATTAGATATTAGAATAAGATCAAATTGCTCGTTAAGCTCTAAACTTTCTGCATCCATCAACTGAAAATCAACTTCAGCAAACTGTTGTCTAGCATTGTCAATCATCCCTTGACTAAAATCAATCCCAACTTTCCTTTGGCCTCTAATCTTACCAATCAACTCACCGGTACCACAGCCAATTTCAAGTACCTTTAAATTCTCTCCTGAGTAGAAATCAACAAATCCTGTAATCGAATCCCAGTAGTACCCCTTACTTTTTCTGTATTTAATTCTTGAGGCACTAGTGGCTTCAAAAAATTCCAAAGACTGTTGTCTTTTATCATTCATCTTAGTCAAGTCCTTTTTACTCATCGTTCTTCAAATGGTCATAATTTAGACGGTATAATGAAGAGCTTTCCTCCTTGCCTATAGTGTGAATCAATTCTAAAAAATTTGGATACATAAAATTTATATGAACAACCTGTCTTCTTATTGTACCAATAACCCTTCCATCAGCCACCTTCGCATTAGTCCTTAAGTTTCCCACCATTAAATAGTCAATACCTCTTGATTTTAAATTTTTAATTAGTTGAGTCGGGTTCGTGTACTTGATATCTGTTAGATATTCACGGTGTTTGTGAATATCATAATCAATAAAAGAGGAAGTTTTGTAAAGTAGGCGTAGAAATAAACTATTATTCAATCGGCTCATATCCACAAGGCAATAAAGCGTATTTTTATTGTAGTTGAGGTTTGGCTTTAGCACTCGAATACTCATGAAAACAGCCAATATCTTGCTTTCTGCCTTGTCTAAATTTGTCAATTTAGACAACTTACTAAAGTCAGCAAATTTCATAACGACTAACGAGTCTGTTTCGCTCAGTGAGTCGATATTCCAGTCTGGTTCACGATATATTCCGGCAAATTCTCTGCTACTGTATAAAAATGCGAGTGATGGCTTACGACACCCGACAATCTCATCGCTTGGAATTTTGTCTGAAACATATCGACTCATTCTAATATAGTTCTGAATGTCTGGAGTGTATCCAGCTAAATCATATCCTTTCCGATGTAGGTTTGATATTTGACTTTTTTCCACAAGCCATGGATATGAACTAATACTCGAGTTGATGCACACTCCAAGGAGCAATACTAATGGTATAATCAATTCTGCTTTGAACCACTTCAATTTTAGCAGTAGTTCATATATAAGATAGAGAACAAGAATAATGATAATTGGATAATACGGAATGATCAATCGATACTGGGTCCAGGTTGTTTGTAGAATTACAAATTCAACAGCTAAGCTGATGATGCAATACAGACAGGTTAAAAGTATTACTCCGTTCCTATTAAATGCACTTTTGAGTAGAACAGCAAATAGAAGAGACCATACAACTAAAGATACAATACTGCTTTGAATCGCAGATATGGGGCTAAAACCCGTAAACATGCTAATGCAGTATCCGAGATAAAATTGTGTATTAGCAATGAATCTACGGACAAGACCCGACAAGTCTTCTTTGCCTTGAGATACATCATAAGGATTTTTCAATAGTAGCTGAGATGCTTGGGAGGAGAACTGAATCTCGCTGGCATCATAAATAATAGTTAGTGTAAGTCTGTACAGCAGAAATGCTGAGCCAAATGCCAGAGTAAATACCATTAACCTTTTATAGTCTCTCTGAATAATAAAAAATATCAGCACACTAATAAATCCTGAGAATCCGATAGACCTTGTCAAGCCCAGTAAAAGGCATATTATAGCGAGAATGGAAGTACTCCAGATTAAATTATTCGTAGAATCCGTTTTAGATAATTGGCTATGATTTGATCGCACAGCGATCAATAAAAACATACCTTGAATCATTAGGAAAAAAGCTTCACTATAAGTTTCAGATCCGAAGAAGATATAATACTGGCAGAGTGAAAGTGCAACTAATGCGCCAAGCAAGAGAACTAGAGGCAACTCTTTGCGAAACGTTAGTATCAACAGGACATGATTCATTAAGAGAAATAAGCCCGATAATCCTTTGAGAAAAGTTAGATTTATTTCTTCAGTATTAAGGAAAATAGATAATACTAAAGGATACAATGGGCCTTGGAAAGTAGGATAATTTCCATCTTTCAAAAACTTAAATGCTCTAAGAATATAGGATGCATTATCTCCACCAATATCGACTCTATATTCAAAAGTGAAAAAAATAGTTATCAACAAAAATGCAACAGTAGAAGCACAAAAAATCAACTCTGCTCTGTGCTTTAAATCATACTCAGTCCATTTTGGAAGTGTTTTTTCTGCTCTGAAATGAATAATATTCTTAATAGTAGTTGAATTTAGGTTTCGTAGATGTTTTTAAAGTAAAAATGCTAAAGTAGGGCGGCCTTCTAATAGTTCATTAAATATTGTTATTGATTTTGCTTTATTTCTTTCTAATCAAAAATGGTACTTATTGAGACTCTCAAGAATTTCTATCCGTGCCAGCACGTAGACAAAATCACTCATAAGTGGTATTTACTCCTCTTAGGGCTTCATCTAATTTCATGGAATCATTTAAAACTAATGACAACCATGAAAAAAATCTATCAACACATGACAATGCTGCTCCTGATGCTATCTATAGTATCTGTGAGCACTGCCCAAGATGCCCTCTGGCAACTTGATTTTGAAAAAGGAGTGGCCTGGACAAAGATTACTGAGTCAGGTATCCTCCTAGTAGGTACTTCAGACCGATCACTACACGGAATTGATTCAAGAGACGGGAACATTTTATGGTCCAATGATATCTTGAGAGCGTCAAATCCATTGAAGGGTGCTGACGGGAAGAAATTAGAAGATTCTCAAGCATTCGATCAGTTCGTTAACGTACTGGAAGATCCGGACTATCCGGAGTTGGGCGACTTCATTGAGGTCAAATTTTCTGATTTTGTTGCATCAGCTAATTATGCGGTGATCAACATTCAGACAGGTGAAGAGGTAATGAGCCCTGAAAAAGCCAATATGCCGATTACCAAGTTCTTAGGTAAAGAAAGAGCAACTTTCAACTTCAATGGAACCACCTATATCCCTGAGTTGAGAATGGTATTGATCTCTGCTTCCTGGATCGACTATATGGTCAAGGGACAACCTGAGTATAACCTCACCAAGATGGTCTCATTACCGGACGCCAAAGTGATTTGGGAAACAGATGAGATTGCAGTTGACGGGTATCCTTACGTCACCGAAAATGGTGATATCATCATGCCTGGTAAAAAGAAGATTGCCAGAATGAACGCCAAGACCGGTGCAATAAAGTGGTCTTTTGAAGTTGAAGATAAAAAGCAAACATTCGAAAGCTTCGACCTCAGCCTTGATTTGGCAACTGGCTACTTTTTTGAAAAGAAGAATAACAAAGGTGCATTGGTAGCCCACGATATGGCCACTGGTGCAAGACTTTGGGAAGCAGAAATGAAGCTTAAGGACGTACCCCAAATGAATGCCATGGGATATGGAGTAGTTACGGTAGATAGTAAAAACTTTACACTATATGATGCAGCTAATGGTAGCATTAAGTGGGAAAAGAAGAAGTTGGATGGTTATACTGTTGATCTTGGTGATATGGGTATCCTTGTGACTGCCAAGGAAAAATTCCTCGCTCTGCTCAATAAGGAAACAGGAGAAGAGATATGGGAAGAGAAGATTTCGGGTATTTCCATTGACCAGGTGATCGGGCGTGGTATTATGTACTCTGACGCCAAAGGCAGGCTTGGGCTCATCAGCTATGAGGGAGAGAAAGTATGGGACAAGAAAGGTATGCTTGAAGTTCCCAATCTTAGATATCGTCCAACATTCACCACAGAACTCCTTTACATTGAAGGTGATCTGTATGAGGTGGATCTCGAAGAAGGTGACTATAGACTGATGATCGAGAAAATGGAGAAAAATGTTTTTGAAGGTGAGGATGGTCCTTCTGCTATTGAATATGTAGATGGTGGCTATCTATTTTCTAACAGCAATGAGCTAATCATGCTGGATCCTGACGGTAGTGTAAGGTGGCAAAAATTCTGGGCTCCTCCTGGCATGTCATTGGCTGCCAAGATTGCGCTAAAGACAGCTCAGGTAGCGATGTACGCTATGGCCGCCAGCGCATCGGCACAGTCAGCACAGCACAAGTCTCCCTATGGAGGTGATACTTACTATAGTAAGATGTATGCCGAGCAAGCAGCTGCATGGGCGGTAGCAGGAGCAATGGTCGGTTCAGAAGCCAGAAAAAAATTCACCGCTACAGTCAGCAAAGGTGACGATATGCTGTTGCTAACTAAAGTGGGTGAAGGTGGTCAAAAGAACTCATCTGGCCTCTTGAAAGTGGACAAAAGGACAGGCGAAGAGCTTGGCACGCTATTACTTGGCGACAAGAAGCCAACATATGACTATGATGCACTAACAAGCACGGTGTTCTTCAAGGCAGATAACAAGCAGATCATCTGCTATCAGATTTAATCCAGCTAAACACCCAGCTATTTGGGCTGCCTCGTCATCCATGTCGGGGCAGCCATTTTCAACATCACATCATCAGTCATCAAGACGATGATGGATGCTACTTAGTAAGATAAAGCAACCATATCTTAACAAGATCCATCATGAGATTCCAAACTTCGATATCAATCGTCCTTTTACTTCTATTGGCCCTACCGGGAATCGCCCAGGATGGCCAACTCATCATACGCCAGGGGCACATGGATGCCATCAATGTGGTGAAGTACACCCCAGATGGGAAATATGTAGTCTCTGCTGGAGAGGACAAAAGCATTAAACTATGGGACGTCAATACTGGAATTGATGTTAAGAGTTTTAACGGTCACCCAGCTGCCGTGAAGGCATTGACTGTTACCAAAGACGGTCAGACCATCATCTCAGCGGATGCTGAGGGTAATATCTTCCTCTGGAAAACAGAAGGTGATAGAAAGCCTGTACTTGAAATAAAAGCGCATGAAGGAGTAATCAATACACTCAATCTGTTTGATGATGACCAGTCCTTCATATCCGGCGGCATAGATCAGACGATCAAAAGATGGGATATCAATTCTGGTAAGCTCATCACAGACCTACCGGAATCAATGACCTCAGAGGTACGGGCAATAGGAATTCATCCTAATCAAAAAATGGCCATTGTAGGTGGACAAAAGACGAACGATGTAGAGGTGAGAATTATCAACCTCGAAACAGGGGAAGTGACAGACGATGCTCTTAATCATTATTCTGGAGCCACTGCTGCCAAAGTCTATACCTACGCCATGCTAAGTGGGGTATCTGTTGTCTCTAACATAGCCAAAGGCAATATTGGCAAAGACATGCTAGACTTCTATATTATGGACTATAATAATATAGAGTTCAGGAAAGACGGAAAGTCGGCGCTGATATCCCAAAACACCTACCTCCCCATGATGGCTGCCAAGGGTGAGGAAGAAGAGTCCGGCAATACTATTATTTCCATAGTTGAGATATCTGAGGATGGGTCAAAATTTGTCGATGTAAAGCGACCTGAGCGTTGGATTCTGGGATACTCCAATGCGAGGGCTGTCTTCAGCGAAGATCAAAAAAAGATTATTGTCAATAAGAAGTTCTCGATCAACGTCTATGATATGGAGACAGCAGAGTTTCCTGAGGGAAGTCAGACCGAGTCATCGGCCTACGAGCCACCTATCCTGAAGGAATTTAAAGGTGATGTCGCCTGGCTCAATTCCATTGCCATGTCACCCGACTATCGTACTGCTGTTTCTTCTGACAAAGAAGGGGGAATCAAGCTATGGGATATGGAGACCGGGCGTATTCTCAGAAGTATGGAGGGCTATGTACAACCGGCACTTGCAGTAGACGCCATGCCCGATGGTAAGCATATATTGGTAGGATCACTGGATCGTGACTTAACGATGTGGGATATCACGACGGGACGTCTGGTTCGCACATTTGAGCGATCGTCGGATGTCAACTGGATTGATGTGGCAGCTGATGGAAAGTACTTCGTGACTACTTCCGTCAATACCAGCTTTTTTAAAGTATGGAATTTCAACTCGGGTAGACTGCTCAAATCTGTGCTTGAAAAAGACAGGTATTTTGATTGGGTGAAGTTTAGTGGTGAGCAAAATGAGGTTTATGCACGGTCAATCGCCACCGGAGATGGTTCCATCGGGATCAGCATGCTCAAAAGTGATGAGGAGCTGAAAATCTGGAATACACAGGACATGAAGTCCAAAAAACTCAAGGATGAAACTGTCGAAAGCCTGGAAGACAAGTACTCCATGAATGGCTATAACGTCAGCTGGGATGGGTATGACCTTGAGGTCAGGAAAGGTGGCCAGACTACCATCTCCGACAAGCAATCAGGCTCGATCACCGATGCGACCTTCAGCAAAGATGGCAAGTTCCTGATTACTACCAGCGAGCAGGGTGAGATAGCCATGTATGATCTAGCCAGCGGCGAAAAGACCCTGTCTATGGCCCTGATTGGTAATTTTGACTACATATCCTATACGCCGGATTACTACTATACCTCATCGAAGAATGCGGCTAAGGCCATAGCATTCAGAAATGAAAATGTGGTCTTACCCTTTGAGCAGTTAGAACTCAAGTACAACCGTCCCGATATTATAGCATCACGACTTGGCTATTCCTCCGACAAACTAGTGGCGTCCTACAAGGCAGCATTTGACAAAAGGCTGAAACGACTTGGGTTGACAGAAACTGACCTGGATGGCAAACTAGAGCTACCCTCTGTGACACTGGATTATGAAAAAATCCCTCTTGCTACAGATGACCGCACTTTCTCATTTAGCGCTAGCGCAATAGATGACAATGTTGGTCTAAAGACGATCAAAGTCTACGTCAACGATGTGCCTGTTTACGGTAGTGCCGGCAAAGAACTGGTATCAGCAGCGGGAGAATCAGTCTCCCACAATGCCACCATAGACCTCTCGGCAGACATCAATGAAGTGAAAGTAGTGGCGATGAACAAGAGCGGACTGGAATCTCTGCCCGTTTCTTTTGAGATCAAGTACAATGCTGAATACTCCAAGCCCACACTCTACATGGCGGCCATCGGTGTATCCGAGTATAAGCAGTCGGATTACAACCTGGCCTTTGCAGCAAAGGATGCCACTGACATAGTAGCTACCATAAGCCAGTCTTCAGGCTATGAAAATATAAAAACTAAAGTCTTGACCAATGCTAACGCAACCAAGACCAACATATTAGGCCTCCGTTCATTTATAGAGCAAGCGACTGTTGATGACGTGGTTGTCATTTTCATTGCCGGACATGGAGTATTGGACAAATCGTACAACTACTATTTTGCGACGCATGATATGGACTTCAACAATCCTGCGAATGGGGGCCTACCTTATGAGGAAATAGAGCGACTAGTCGATGGCATCAGCTGCCGCAACAAGGTGCTCTTCATGGATACCTGTCACTCCGGAGAGCTGGACAAGGATGATGTGGCGGACACCAAAGAGGCTGTGGTAAAGCGAGGATCTATTGCCTTTAGATCGACAGGCACTATCGTACAATTAAAAGAGAATAGCTTCGGTCTTGAAAACACGCTGGAGCTTTCCAAAACCCTATTTGGTGACCTGAAAAAGGGCACTGGAGCCACGATCATCTCAGCAGCCGGAGGCACGGAGTTTGCGCAGGAAGGGCTCAACTCAGCCAACGGGCTCTTCACCTCATGCCTAATTGAGGGTATTAGCAGCCGTAGAGCTGATATGGACAGAAACCGTAGCTATTCGGTATCCGAATTGCAGCGCTATATTTCAGAGCAGGTAACGCTTCTTTCCGGTGGTAGTCAGGTGCCTACTTCTCGTGAAGAGAATACGAAAAATGACTTCAGGGTTTATTAACTTAAGCATTATGAGAAGCGTTTTATTTATCCTCCTCTTTGTATGCAGTCAGGCACTAGGTCAATCCTACACGGCCATTCATGTGATGGGCAAGATCTATCTACCTGATAGACAGGAGTATCTAACCCGAGGCACGAAAATCCTTGAGACCGAAAGTCTGGAATTCCAAAGTGAAGATGCTAAAGCTGCTATGCTCAGTAGTTCTCGTGGACGGTATGTCATACAGCCGGGCCCAAAGAGTACGTCTACAGATAACCTGGCCTTTGCTTTGAGCTCGGTAATCACTCCCGTGAAGGGACAGATGAGCACACGAGCCGGAAGTATCAACAATCCACTGGACTTTGAGAAGCAGCTGGGTGAGGCACCAGTAGCCTGGCTCAATGATGAGCTGGCCTTCGAGGTATCATCCGGCTCCTACCCCATTGATGAAGACAGGTTCTTCTACCTTGCCTACACTTACCAGAATGAAACTATCAACAAGAAGCTGAGCAATGAAGGGCAGTCATTGAAGTTTGTGAAATCAGAAATCTATAAAGTCGACGATCAGCCCATAGCACCAGACGCTGTGAGCGACATGGAGCTCTTCTACTATGATGCTCAAAAAGGCGAGGCTCTGCTGATCACCAGGCCTCAGCTGGTCAATATTACTGATGACGAATTTTCTGAGCTAACGGCCAGCGTAGGTGCTGGCAATGGTGAAGACAGCAATGGTGCCCTACTCGAGTTCATCAATAGCCTGTATGGAAAATGCTCCGCCGAAGAGCTTGAGCAAGCGCTCACCACAGCTAAATAATCGCTGGTGAAAAGCAAACTTCTTTTGGGTTTGGGGATTGTCGCCAATACGGTGATTCTCTTCCTGCTCAGTTTTTGGCTGATGTCCCTCCCCTGGCTTGCCAGTGACGAGAAGTTGATGATTTGGGCCACAAGTCTCGTGAAGCTCGTCCAGCGAGAGGTTCCATCTTCGGATAGGTTTGCTCTTGTAAATACTTCTTATGACTTGACATTGATTGATAGGTATGATGAGTTTGGTTTTCCGGTAGGAAATCAGGCCATCACCGACCGGTCAAAATTGTCACTGCTCCTTGATATCGTCAACTCAGGTGAGGCCAGGCCTGATATGATGTTTTTCGATATTCTTTTCGAATCTCAGACTGAAGAAGATAGCACACTTGAAGCTGAGCTCCAACAGCTGTCCAGTCACATGCTAAGCTATCATCTGGATGACAATGAAGAACCCCTCCTACCGGTAATATCTGGCGTCAATATCGGACTGTCGGACTATGTAGTAGGCAATATATTTGAAGGCGTATACAAATATCAACTGGTCTATAAGGACTCACTTCACTTGTCGCCGTTGAGAATATACGAAATGCTGAATAATGTCCGCGCCGAAAAGCAAGGGCCTTTTGTGAAACTGGGGGAGTATACGACATTAAACAATTTCATTATCAACTATCGGGTGCTTCAAAAGGACATTGATGACCTTGAAGCGGGCTTTAATCCCATCAATCTTGGAGAACTGCTACTGCTGCCCGACGAGGATATTCAAGCCTATCTGGCTGATAAAATTGTAGTGATCGGTGACTTTCGTGCAAATGACTTCCACGAGACCCTCTTCGAATTGACCGCAGGGCCGCTTATCCTGGTCAATGTGCTGTTGTCACTGGAGTCGAAGGACACGTATATAAATTGGTTGTTCTTTATTCTCCTAACTTCTGTATTCCTGTATTTGAGCTATATGTCTTTGACTGATAAAGACGTCATCGAAGAGGCCATTCAGCGTCGATTTGGTAACATCGCTATCGCGAAATATGTAGCTGGCTTTGCTAGCTATCTTGGAATTCTGACCTTGTTATCCATCACGACGTTTTTCATTTTCAATATTCATCTCAACGTCTTTTTCCTTGCATGCTATCTCTATGGAGTGGATAAAATTAACTCTATAATTAGGAGAAGATTAAGCGCTTGAATTGCCTTACCTTTCTTGTTAAAGTTGATCCTTTGGCTGCATCATAATTAACATAACGTTAATTCTATGCTGATCATGAGCGCGCTATCTTTACGCAAGTAGTGCACAGTTTCATCCTTTCAGATTTATTCCGTTATTTAGAATCCGGATGAAATCATACCCTATCACCCTCAGGCAATACTCATCCAAACAAGCACCCCATGGAAAATAGAAAAGCGACAATAAAAGATATAGCCAAAAAATTAGGAGTCTCTGCCTCCACAGTCTCCAGAGCGCTCAATGACAAGTTTGTCAAGAATGATGATATGGTCGCGCTCATTAAGAAGACGGCCCAGGAAATGGACTATCAGGTCAACACCATTGCTGCCGGTCTACGTACCCGAAAGTCTAATCTCATTGGCATAGTAGTTCCTAGAATTGCGAGCAACTTCTTCAGCTCTGTTCTGGCGGGTATACAGTCCGTTCTCAACAAAAATGGATACAATGTGCTCATCTGCCAATCCAATGAATCTAAGGAGCTCGAAGAACAGCAGGTCAATTCCCTAATCCGATGTAATGTAGAAGGTCTGTTGATCTCATGCTCGCAAGAAACACACGATGAGGAGTTCTTTGAGCGGATTGCATCAAAGGGACTCAATTTGGTTTATTTCGATAGGAAGAATTTCGAAACGAAACATCCCGTTGTAAAGATTGATGATGTGAGAGGCACCTATGACATGACTGCACATCTCATCAACAACGGCGCTAAACGTTTGGCTTTTTTGGGAGGTGCTGAAGAGTTATCCATTTGTCAAGATCGCTTTGAGGGCTATGCGGCGGCAGTGGCCGAATTAAAAGCATCCTCGGTAGGCAGCTTCTTTGTGGATAAAAAAGAAGAGGTGGGCCCTACCGTAACTAAACTCCTCAAATCGAAGCAAAAACCTGATGCTATAGTGGCATGGTCAGATGATTGGGGTGTGCAGACCATCCTCGCTGCTCAAGCACTTGGGGTAAAGGTGCCTGAAGAACTGATGGCTTCAGGCTATGACAATACAGATATTTGTACGGTAGTACAGCCTAACCTGACCAGCATGATCCACAATGCAGAGAAAATTGGTGAGCTGGCGGCCCAGACCCTCCTGGCCCGGATCAGCAACTCTGAGGTAGCAAGCGAAAAACTAATGGAAACCCGCTTGGTAATACGCGGGTCTTCTCAAAGGAAAAACTAGTCTTCGACATGTAAGCTGACTGCTGGATTAGCATGGGCAGCCCGCACCGATTGAAAACTAATCGTGATCCAGGCTACAATCAGCGATATGATGCTGCCCAATACAAATATCCACCAGCCGAGCTCGATCCTATATTCATAGCCATCCAGCCACAGCTTCATGACATACCATGCCAGTGGAACCGATATTAAGACGGATAAAGACACCAGCTTCGTAAAATCTTTGGTGAGCAAATAGACTATGTTAGTAGCCGTGGCACCAAGTGCCTTTCTTATGCCTATTTCCTTTGTCCTTCGCTCAGCTGTGAATGAGGAAAGCCCAAAAAGTCCAAGGCAACTGATGGCAATGGCAAAGAGTGAGAAGTAGCCTGAAAGAGAGCCTACACGTATTTCGCTCGTATACAGCTTGTCATACTCATCATCTAAAAAGCGATAGTCAAACACATAGTTTGGGTTGAACCTGCTGAATTGGTCACCTACCTTCTCCATCGTCGATTGGATATCTCCGGTATTGACCTTGACCATACAGGTGTTGGTATGCTCTGGCTGATATCTTATGATCATAGGTGCTACTTCAGATCTCACGGATTCGTATTGGAAGTCTTTCACGACACCTACGATTTGTGCCTCTATCCCTCCCCAGTACTTCACATTTGTACCCACTGGGTTCTCTAGCCCCATTACTTTAGCCGCTCTTTCATTGATCACCAGTCGAGTGCTATCATCTGCGAACTCTCTCGAGAAAAACCTTCCCTCTACTATTTCAAAGTCCATTACATCCCTAAGATCATTGTCAGTGGCCACCATCTCAAAAAGAATGCGGCTTTCAGGATTTTTACCCGGCCAGTCAATCCCGGAACTATTGTTATTGCGCCCCATGAACGTATGAGATGAGGCACTTACCTCCTCCACCTCGGGTAGCTGTCTCAGGGCATTTGCAAATCCTTCATAATTGTGGATAAGATCTCCCTCAATACTAAAGAAGACTATATTTTCCTGTTGGTATCCCAAATTTTGATTTTGGATAAAACGTAACTGAAGGTAAATCACCATAGTCGCGATAATCAAACCAACACTTAGTGTGTACTGAAAAACAACAAGGCCCTTTCGAATGAAAGCCTCCCCGCCTGTCAATCTTACCCGGCCTTTCAGAACTTTCCCCGGCTCAAATGAAGAAAGGTAGAGTGCAGGATAGCTCCCAGCCAAAATTCCCGTAATCGATACCACTGCCAGCATCACCATCCAGTATCTCATGTCCGTAAAGTCAAGGCTGATCTGCTTCTCAGTGATCACATTGAACTGTGGGAGAAATAACAACACAAGAATTAATGCAATGACCAATGATAGCACCGTGATCAATACAGACTCTCCGATAAACTGACCTATCAAGACCTCACGATTAGCGCCGAGCGTTTTTCGAATACCTACTTCCTTAGCGCGTCTGGCAGATCTTGCAGTACTCAAGTTCATAAAGTTGATACAGGCGATGAGCAAAATGAATCCGGCTATAGCCAAAAAAATCTTGACGTAAGTAATCCTTCCACCTGATTGGATACCATTCTCAAAGCGCCCATATAGATATCCATCTTCATAGGGGTGCAAAAAGAGTTCAACATTTGAGTTCTCATTGCGCTCTTCAATAAAGTGCTTAATCTTTCTTTCGAGAGCAGTTTCTTCCGTTCCGGCCACAGTTTTAATATAGGTTCGTGGACCATTATTCCCCCAGTCGTTCACCCAGTCATTATCACTTCTAAATACATCAAATGCGATTAGGTAGTCGAATTTCAAAGATGAATGCTCCGGGGCATCTTTAAGCACTGCTGTTATCTGATAGCTGCGCTTGCTTTCCGATAGGTAGTCCACAGACTCACCTACTACATCAGTCCGGCCAAAAAGCTTGAGGGCCATCTCCTCAGAGATGGCGATTGAAGTAGGGTTGTCCAAGGCATGATCAATATCGCCGTGAAGTGCCGGGTAAGTGAAAATCCTCAGGAAATCAGGATCCACGTACCTCCCTTCGGATTTTAGACGTTGATCTCCAAAGGTGAGCTGCGCCTCTACCGGCCATGTAGAAGTGGCTGCAAATTCAATTTCAGGAAGTTCATCCTTGAGGGCTTTGGAAAGAATACCCGGAGTAGAAAGCGTAGAAAACTTTCCATCTTCATAGGTTTGATTCTCCATCACGGTATAGATCAACTCACTTTCTTCATGAAATTGATCTATTGAGAATTCATCAATCACCCACAGCAGGATCAAAATAGTACTTGCCAGACCTGTGGAAAGCCCAAATAGGTTGATGAAAAAGGAAGACTTATGTCTGTAGAAATTCCTAAAGGTGATGAGGATATAGTTGTAGAGCATGCTGCATGAGTTTTAGTGGATACCACAAAAAATGAAAATGGTTACACCATAGACTTAAGAACAAAGTCACTCGTTGCACACCTTACTTACAACTAAGCTACTTGACCCGAAATTTCCTTGGTTTGATTGAACTCTGTCAATGAAAAATAGAGGGTCGCCATCAATGATAATCCAAGGTAGGCGAGCATGGCATAAGAGCCTCCTGGCAGAATCTCGTCTATACCGTACCACCCCTCAAACCTGAAATAGAGAAAGAGCCCCATCACAAACTTGACCACCTCAGTGATCATCGCGAGCCGATGACCATCCATGAGCGTAGTATAGCTAAAGATAGATACGAACAAGAAAACGCTGAAGAGCACCATATCTGCAAATGGGTAAGCCGCAATTTGCGTTAGCAAATAAAAAAGAAGTATGTTATTGACCACTAACTGAAACCATGACCAGGCTTGGAAATAACCCGATGAGGGTGTATCATACTTTGGCCTGTTGTACACATCCTCCACACTCATCACGGGGAATCTCTCCTTTACGTCCTCTGGGCGCCAACCTGTCGGCATAAACCAAAGCCTTATCTTATCCCAAATATTACGCGTGTACCAGGCATCTTTCATCAGCATCCAGATATGCATGAAGTTGATGATAATTGGGTTCCAGGTATTAGAGGGTCGTTTTGTACCATAAACCGCCGGCACCTCAGGCATCTCTTCCTGAAATGTCCCGAACAACTTATCCCAAACGATGAATATCTCAGAAAAATTCTTGTCCAGGTACTCTGGATTGATGGCATGATGAACCCTGTGGTGAGAGGGCGTCACTATTATATGCTCAAGGAAACCCATCTTCCCGATCAACTTGGTGTGATACCAAAACTGTGCGAAAAGGTGCAGTGGAGCAACTACTGCTACAACCTGAGCCGGTATCCCGATTAGCGCTAGCGGAATATAGAGGAAGAAATAGATGCTAACGAAAGCAGAAATAGACTGACGCAGTGCACAGGCAAGGTTAAATTCCTCACTGCTGTGATGAACAATATGTCTGTTCCAAAAAACATTAACCATGTGATTGAACCTGTGCGACCAATATCCGGCAAAATCCAAACCGATGAACGCCAACAAATACACGAGCCATGTCGACTTGATATCCAGCAGGCCAATTTGCTCTTCCATCCAGCCATAGCTGATAATCACTAGCGAAAGGCCGATGATGCTCTTGAGTGTATTGGTCATTCCCGAACTCAGGCTGGAGATAGTATCCATGGGTCGGTTGACCTGGATGCCCATCCTTCTACCGATAATGGACTCCACAAGGATCAGCAAGACAAAACCGGGAATCGCGTAACTCAGAACTTTGGCATAAGCTTCCATAGAGTGAAATTACAAATTTTAGCTCAGAGTCTCAGAACGAAATAATCATAGAATAAAGCTTCCCAACCAAATAGTGGATACACGGGTCAATATTCATTGATACATATCGTTGCGATAGCTAAGACAACCTTTCGGACGTGGTTATCATTTCGATCTTACCAGAAAATACTAATTTCGCCTTATGAAAAATATTGCAGTGTTGCTTGTGTTGATAGCCACGTTTGGGCTCATGGGAATTGTGCTGACAGGCTGTAACCTGGATGATGAGAATGATTGCACTAGTCAGTCAAATACATTTACGATAGTTGGCTATAATGGACTGGTAGCCGAAGGTGAGGATGAATTGATTTTCGGAGGTGCGGCAGGAGAATTCGCCACAACTGATGCCGATTTCAACACCACATTTGATTCGTTGATGATCGTTTATCAGGCTTTTGTTGCGCCATTCATCAGCGAGGTAGTTGAGCCAAAAGGAAGTTTTATCAGCAGTGCATATGCTGAATGTGTTCCCCAGCCTATCCAGATGGTCAACTTTATCGATTCTGTCTATATCACTAGCAACAATGATTACAATGCTGCATTTCCTGCGGGTGCTGATCTTGCGAGTATATTTACTGTACGGCAGTTCAACGAAGATGTGGGCTTCCTGGCCGAGGCTGTCCGTATTCCGGAGTTTCTGGCCCAGAACCGTGCTATTCGGGGCACATCATTTGAGATTTACAGACCGGCGATCGCTCCATCCGTCAGTAAGGAACACATATTTACGGTGACGGTAGTCCACTTAAACGAAAGAAAGTACACCTTCTCAACTCCGAACATCATTTTCCCTTGAGACGGAAAAAACTTGTAGTACTGACAGGAGCCGGTATCAGTGCGGAGAGCGGCTTGCGTACCTTCAGGGATAGCGGAGGCCTTTGGGAAGGATTTGATGTCATGGACGTGGCTTCCATCGATGGCTGGCACAAGGACAGAGCTAAGGTGCTAGATTTCTACAACATGCGACGCAAACAAGCCCTCACCGCCGCACCCAACCCGGGTCATTTTGCCTTAGCAAAACTTGAAGAGGAGCTGGATGTAACGATCATTACGCAAAACGTTGATAATCTTCATGAACAGGCCGGTTCTTCACAGGTCATTCACCTGCACGGTGAACTCTTCAAGTCAAAATCTACGATTGATGATAATCTAATCTACGATGTATCGGGCTGGGAGCTAAATCTCGGTGACCTTTGCGAAAAGGGTGGACAACTCCGACCTCACATCGTATGGTTTGGTGAGATGGTTCCCTTGATGGAAACGGCTGCTGAGCAGGTGGCCAATGCAGATATATTCATGGTAGTGGGAACCTCACTTGCTGTATATCCTGCTGCCAGTCTGATTGACTATGCCCTACCGGAAATCGATAAGTACATCATCGACCCAACCATTCCCATGATTCGAGAGTACGATCATGTCACGGCGATAGCTGAGCCTGCGTCTACAGGAGTGAGCAAAGCTGCAAAGCTCATACTCGAAAGGTCAAACTAGAATCCTATTCCTATACGGAAAGTCATTCGACGAAAGCTTCTGGAAGTTTCCGATGAACCTGAACTTTCGTCCCACCAACTACTCCAGCCCCATATGTTCTCCTGGTAGGAGACATTTTGAAGTAGATAGCCAGCGGACAAGGTGATGAAGGTTTTTCTCTGATGAATTTTTATACCCAAACCGGGATTGAATCGAAAACCTCCGTTCACCTCTCTGTACTGATCATCAAAAGCATAGTCTCGGGGTGAAGCTACGCCTAAGCCAATATTTATAAAATGATATGGTGTCACTTTACCATCAAACCATTCCCCACGGAGGCTCAGGTAGATGGGCACTACATTGAAATCGCCAAGTGCTTCAATCCCTGTACCCAATCCGATTTTTTTCATTTTATCCCATTGATAGCCGAAAGTTGCTTGTACAGCGCCCTGTGGATAAAGCGTGGACCCTCCTTCGTTTTCAAAATTGGCGCCCACCGCATAATGATGCCAAAATCCTGTTGTTCTCTGATGAAACCCACGTTTATTCTTTTTGCCAGTTCTAATTCCTTTAACCAACGCTATGGATTCCCCTTGATTGGTAATAGTGTCACCTGAGCTGAGAATAAAAACAACCGACTCACCACGTTGATAACTTTCCAGTTTCCCTCTAAGTATCTCCCCCGTTTTCAGATAAAGCAAATCAACCCTATCCTGAGCATTGAGGCCTGTGCTTAGCAGGCCAAGGAGCACAATGAAAAAAAATCGCTTCATATCACAGAGGGAGTATGGGCAATGCACTTAGTTGCTCTATTTCACCTACTTCACAATCGTAGGTATATTGGTACAACCCGTCATTACCAATTAGCATTAGTAAGCCACCTATCGGAATCACATCATATGCGTGAAACCCTTCGAAATGCTGTGTCAGGTTTTGATCTATAGTAGTGATATCTTCAGCATCAAACATCTTCAAGCCAAACTCACCCTCACAAACGAATAAGCAGCTACCGTCTATGCCAAGACCATGTGGATTGAGCATGGGATAGACTTCAAGCAGTTGTGGAGAAGAAGGGTTGGCTACATCTATGACCTCCAACTGATTAGTGAAGCCATTGCACTCTGTGCCCCCACGAAGCGTTACATAGGCAATATCATCTTGAACTACCACCGGATCACAGCTCGTAATGTGCTCATAAGTTGATAGGAATGCCGGAGAGTTGGGATTGGAGACACTGAAGATGTGCATGCCATTCTGCGCGCCCAGGAAGAGCTTATCTTCATATGGAAAGATGGTCTCTACACCCCAGGTGATTTCATTTGTCACACCTGCCACCGGATCGTCAACGTCGCTTATATCGAATGTCCTAAGCGTACTCAAGTCTACGGTATAAAGATGATCCCCGGACACAGTGAATCTGGCCATTGAACCACCTATGCCGGCTGATGTAGGTGCTGACGAGCTAAGAAAGCTAACTTGTGTATTACGAAGTGCACCAGGATCTGAGGTAGCAAAGCTCTCATCCACAGCCCATCCATTAAAATCACAATCCGTATCCACAAATTCCTCCACTAGTCGCTCTTCATACTCGACCAGTATGCCTGCACTAGCATCTACGTAACCGAAAGTGCTATAGTAGTTTTCAAATACACCCCCAACCCGATTTACTTCTCTGATATCGCTGATGTCTGATATATCAAAGACAACCAAGTCAACGTAGCTATCGGCGTACAGAAACTGGCCCTTCCCCGCCATATCATAATTCCCTGGAATATTAATGAAGCCTAGCGGCGTGGGTCTTGATGGGTCTTGATTATCGATCACATGAATACCCTTTCCCACCTCATTGATAAAGAGATATTGACCAAGTAGGTAGATTTTTCCCGGTAGGTGAATCTCCTCAGGCGCAATGAATGCCACCTGCTCTCTCAATGCAGCGGTCGTCTCGTAAACAGGGTCATAGGTCACGTAAGACCTGAACTCTTCGCATTTATCTTCACAGCCAAAGCCAAGAAAAGCCAGCATGATGATAATCAACAAGGTTAGAAGCGTCATACGCCCCAGTTCCTTTTTCTCTTGATCAGTAGTAGAAGTTTTAGTACTCATAGCATAACATTTATAACAGTCCAATGACCCTTACTAGCTTCCTTAAGTTGGAATCATCTAAATAAATATCTAAAGCCCACGACCAGCCCTACACTGGAAGGGCGACTTGAAAAGTTGTTGCCGTTCTTGGCAAAATCTGAAATGGCTTTGCGGTAGCTCGGCTCGAGGCTCAGGTAATAGTTGTCTTGTATCTGGTACCCCAATTGCACACTAGTTAGTCCATTGACGTGTACGCGTCGGTAGGGTGAATCAGCGCCAGGATCTATATCGTAACTTCCTATTTCATCACCAGAAGCATTCAGGCTATTCCCCAAATAAATATCACTTGCTAAACCTGCGTTGAGCAGTACGTTGAACTTCTTATCAACTAATACAAACCCTGCTTTTACGGGTATTGATAATAGCTGAAAGTTATTATCAACATCTACGCTTTCACTTGTCACCGTTATCTCTTCTTCCGAAAACAATGCCTCACGGTTTTGAAAAGAAAGTGGGACAGCTTTCTGCTCTGCTGAGCTAAAAACCAGGTTAGTATTGGAATTGACTCTATACCTACCGTAAGTGAGTCCGGTTTGCAATACCCAGCGCTTGCCTACAGACTTCCCTAGGTCCAAACCAATGGCAATGGCCGGACCTGAGCTACTTTCCTCTCGCAATGGCAGTCCCGCCGTATTAGCGTCTAAAGCGCCGTTCGCAAAATCTCTTTCGGAAGCCAAAGCAGCCTCGTCAACACTTCCAGTCGGTGGCCCATAATTTGGATCGAAATTTCCAGAACCCAAATTCAACCCCGCCCAGAGCGACTGACCTTCATCTTTATCCTGATTTTCTCTTGCGTTCCCATAGATAGGTACTCCGTAAATCCTATCAGGAGCGGCTTTAGCACCCACCAGCCATTGTACTCGAGAGGTCCTGGCCGTTAGTTGAGAAAGTGCAAACAGATCATCTTGCTGCACTTGAGCTAACTCTGCATCATCAAGATTTGCTGTTAAGGCAGAGTTTTGCTCAATTTTCTGGTCATCATCGGCTAATAAAATGGCATTGGTCATAGTAGTGCCCTTATTCTCCTCGGGTGAAAGTTGGCTTGGGGAAGTATCACCTGACTTCTGCTTATCATCACGTAACTCTAAATCCTCGTTCGCGGATGTCACAGGAATATTTGAATCAATAATAGCTGACTCATTAGTCCTAGTTTCAGTAGCAGTCAACGCTTGTCTCTTCACCTTCTCTTCATTAACATCCTTATTTAGAGCTACTTGGTCATTTATGCCTTCATTTGGGCCGGTGGTAAAGTAAAGAGCTCCTAGTACCAGGGCGATGAATAGAGATGCCACCGCAGCGAGCTGATAGTAAAACGCGCGCTTTTTATAAGTACCTACCTGCTGATTTGCCAGCTCGCCGCTTATATTTTTCCAGACATGGGGAGCTGGGGTGCTCTCAGCATCAGCAAACCTTTCTGCCCAAACCGACTCAAAGTCCTTTTTCTCTCTACCCTTAGACCCTTCCATAGTTTACCCTTTCATGTGATTCCAACTTTTTCTGCAGCAGCTGTTTTGCTCTGGCGTATTGAGATTTTGAAGTTCCCTCACTGATTCCTAGCATCTTGGCAATTTCCTGATGCTTATAGCCTTCTATAGCATAGAGGTTAAATATTACCTGAGATCCATCGGGAAGGCTGGTGATCATTTCCAACAGCTCCTGATAACTATAGTTACTCAGAGTCGTCTCTGCCCCGCTACGGTCATTCATTTCTTCTACATCCACCATCGGATAGAGGTAAAGCTTACTTCTTTGATGGTTTAGGGCAGTGTTGATGACTATTCGCTTGATCCAATAGCCCAGAGTTGACTCCCCCTTAAATGACTCTATTTTTGAAAAAACCTTTACAAAGGCCTCCTGCAATACGTCTTCAGCTTCAGGTGTTGCCTTAGTGTACCGAAGACAGATGGCATACATGGCCTTAGCATAGCGCTGATACAGCTCATGCTGTGCGCTACGCTTACCCTCCCGGCAGCCTTGTAATAACTCTTCTTCAGTATCCCTCATCTAGCGCCTAATTATCTACGCCTCTGGTGTATCGACACAACATGATTAAATTTGGTTGGAACATACCATGAATTAATACATGCAACAAAAGGCAAATTTCATCATTCTTTTTACAATCCTAATATCAGGTGCCCTCATCTCCAGCGCCCAGACATTACGATATGAGGATAAAGTTTATGATGAAAACATAAAGTCAGTGCAACTCTACCCGCTGAGTCAGGAACGCTACCCTGAATATCAGTCATCGATTATCGACATCAGTCAGCAGACACTGCTACGCTTAAAATTTGACGAGCTTTACTATGATTATTCTGACTACTTTTTCAAGCTGATTCGTTGCACAGCCGACTGGAAGAAGTCTAGCATGGTTGAGTTGGAATATCTATTTGAGTACAATGAGTTTCCTATTCAGAAGTATCAATACTCACAGAATACCAAAGTGCCCTACACCAGCTATGAGGTTGAGGTACCCAGAGTTAAGCAGCCGGGCAATTACCTAATAGCCGTATATCGACGTGATGAGGGTGAGCAATTAATTATTACCAAGCGCTTTGTAGTCTATTCCAGTCAGGTAGAAATCAGCCCCATTTTTGGCAATCGGATCATCAATAACAACAATCCAAAAATGCATCAGTTCGAATTTCAAGTGAATTACGGTAGTCTCGAATCCTTTAGCCCGATTCAAGACTTCAAGCTGGTCATACGACAAAATCAAAGGTGGGATAATGCACTTACTGACCTTTCTCCCTCTATGGTACGCGACGATCTCGGGAGTCTCGAATTCAGAGGATTTGCAGGAGAAAATGCATTTTGGGCTGGGAATGAATATCGTTTCTTTGACTTAAGAGGGTATACCTATAGGGGACAAAATATCAGCACCATCAATAGGCAGTCCGATGTGACCGAGGCGTATGTTATTCCTGATGAGAGTAGAAGCGGTCTGGCCTACAGCATCTACGAAGATCAAAACGGAAAGTACTATAACCAGACCCTGGAGCCCGGTGCTATTGATTTGGAAGCGGATTATGTCAAAGTCAACTTTACCCTCAAAGTTCCTAAGGTCAAGGAGAAAGTATATGTAATTGGTGCTTATAACCTATGGGAGATGAACAAGGACAACCTAATGGAATACAATCAATCAAAGGAAGCCTATGAGGCCCAGGTTTTCCTCAAACAAGGCTACTATAGCTATATATACTGGCATGATAGCGACACCCCCTGGCAATTTGAAGGTTCTTATTTTGAGACAAGAAACCAATATGAAATACTTGCTTACTATCGCGCTCCGGGAACACAATTTGATATACCCGTCGGATATGTTAGCTTCTATTCAGGAATCAACTAGTCGTTAATAGCTTCCAAGTCAGTCACTAAACCACCAACTTCATATTTTTCGGTTCGATTTATCGGATTGCTATTAGCAATGTCCAACATGCCAAAGCCTTTATTGGTATGGACACCTAAGCCACATGTGAATACAAACTCCTGAACCTCCCTGGCAGCATACAAAGTAAATGGAAAGGTGTACCCTCTAACCTCATACTTAACATCTTGATCGTATAAAGGGTAGATTCTAGCGAACTTCTTGCCGCCACTTCTAATACGATCCAAATATTCCAGATCAGGTACGATCTGGAACTTAAAAAAAGAAGCTAACTGCTCTCCTGTGTAACCATACGATTCCATCCTCGATATTGTACTATCATATAACATATCTGAAAACTCATCAGATTCCGGTTCTATGAAACGCTTGGCTGAAGCATCAAAGAGTGATGGTGTGAGCAGAACCATTGGCGAGATACAAACAAATTTTGATGCATCAGTAATCTCAGGAGCTACCTCTCTTTCCACTTCGTATGGCAGCAAAACCAAGTTACCAATGTGAATTTCAGGTTGAGCAAAAAGGCTTTCCAGAAAATGATCTAAGTACTCCTTCGAAGGACTAGCTAGTACCAAAGTAACCTTACTACTATAATAATGTAGCCCTTGTTTACTTATCCTTGTTTGACCTTTGAGTCCGGAAAAGTGATAGTAAGGATAATCAATAAATTCTTGTCTTTCACCGGAAACCAGCACCGCTTTGGCGGTTTGGGCTAATAAATACTGATGATGAAAAGGCAAATAGGCACCTTTGTTCCTGAGGTTAAAAATGATCCGTACTCTCACGCTTCTACACAATTAATTAGACAATCAGTGTAGAAAAAACAGCCTGATCAGGAAAATGTTTCGTGATAGCTTTACTATTATTTATCCATGCTCAGACATTAAAACGGAAATGCATAATATCGCCATCCTTCACGACGTACTCCTTTCCTTCAACACCCATTTTACCAGCCTCCTTACAAGCGAGCTCAGTCCTCAAGCGCTGGTAATCCTCTAATTTTATCACCTCTGCCCTTATAAATCCTTTTTCAAAGTCAGTATGAATAACGCCTGCTGCCTGAGGTGCTTTCCATCCTCGCCTAATAGTCCAAGCCCTTACTTCCTGTTTTCCGGCAGTGAAGTAGGTGATCAAATTCAACAAACTGTATGAAGCGGTGATGAGTTGGTCTAGTCCAGACTGTTTAAGGCCATATTCATCCAGAAACATACCGCGCTCTTCTAAGTCCAGCTCAGCAATTTGTTCTTCAAGAGAAGCACATACTACAACAACTTCAGCCATCTCATTGATCACTTCCTTCTTTAGCTCCTCTACATAACCGTTTCCTGAGGCAGCAGACGCCTCGTCAACATTGGCAGCATAGATAATAGGCTTAATAGTCAGTAAATGGAGATCTCTGATTAATAAACTCTCATCATCCGATATGTTTTCAAGAGACCGTGCGTTCTTACCCGACTCTAAATGCGCTTTAAGCTTATGCAGGATCACTAACTCTTTCTTCGAAGCTGCATCCCCTGTTTTAGCCAACTTCTCAACACGCTGTACACGCTTATCCACAGACTCCAAATCCTTAAGCTGAAGCTCGATATCAATCACTTGCTTGTCCTCTACAGGGTTGACCCGACCGTCAACATGCACGACATTGTCATCATCAAAACAACGAACCACATGAACGATGGCATCCACTTCCCTGATATTGGCAAGAAACTTATTTCCAAGCCCCTCACCCTTACTAGCGCCCTTTACAAGTCCGGCGATATCCACGAATTCAATAAATGTGGGTACTACCTTTTCTGGTTTTACCAATGATTCCAGAATACCCAGCCTTTCATCGGGCACAGTGATCACGCCAATATTCGGCTCTATTGTACAAAATGGAAAATTAGCCGATTCAGCCTTACCGCTAGATATTGCATTAAACAAAGTAGACTTACCAACATTAGGCAAGCCCACAATTCCACATTTTAAACCCATAAACTTTTATATCTCCTTAATTGAAAACGACTGCAAAACTACTCCTTAGAACAATCACTCCGCAAGTCTGAAAAATAAAAAACCCGCACAAGGCGGGTTTTCGTGGTAAACGACAATGTATTATCTAATAAAACCAGGGATTACAGTGAACACTATAATATCTTATTCACTT
>CAYGOT010000051.1:0-8503 GCA_964351595.1 uncultured Roseivirgaceae bacterium
AATTGGGATCCCGGTTTAATCGCCGGGATTCTTTATTTGGTTGAAACGAGAAACAAGAGAAAATGTCCTCAGTAAAGATTTTTGCAGGTACCGGCTCAAAATTCCTAGCTGAGAAAATTGCGCAGTTTTACGGAAAGCCGCTCGGTAAGTCAACCTCACAGAAGTTTAGTGACGGTGAGTTGTCATTTGGATTCAATGAATCTGTTCGCGGTTGTGATGTATTCTTAATTCAATCTACCTGCGCTCCTACCGACAATCTTGTAGAGTTATTATTGATGATCGACGCGGCTCGTAGAGCTAGCGCAAAATATGTCACGGTAGTAGCTCCCTATTTTGGCTATGCCAGACAAGATCGTAAGGATAAGCCAAGGGTCTCTATCGCAGCAAAGCTAATGGCCAACCTGCTCACATCCGCTGGTGCGAATCGTGTGATGACCTGCGATCTACATGCCGGACAGATTCAAGGTTTTTTTGATATTCCGGTAGATCACCTTGACGGCTCAGCCATCTTTGTGCCCCACTTGAGAAGCCTTCAATTGGACAACCTGATCTTCGCATCTCCTGACGTAGGGGGTACTGCAAGAGCAAGAACCTATGCGAAGTATTTCGAAGTGGAGATGGTGGTCTGTGACAAGCATCGTAAGCGTGCCAATGAGATTGCCTCTATGCAGGTTATTGGTGATGTGACTGATATGGACGTAGTGTTAGTCGATGATATTATTGATACAGCAGGCACTATTTCCAAAGCAGCCAATCTTATTAAAGAGCGAGGTGCAAGATCGGTGAGAGCCATTTGTACGCACCCTGTGCTTTCTGGTAAGGCCTATGAAAACATTGAAGGATCCGAGCTGGAAGAACTGATCGTGGCAGATACAATTCCGCTGAGAAAGGAAAGCAGCAAGATTCAGGTATTGTCAGTGGCTGACCTGTTCGCCAAGGCGATCCGGCGCATTCATGACCATGAGTCCATCAGTTCCCTTTTTATTAATTAAGCAACAATTAAACAAACATATATTTTATGAAAACTATTGAGATTATAGGGTATAAAAGAGCAAATCTCGGCAAAACAGAGTCCAAAAGACTTAGAGCCGAAGGTAATGTACCATGTGTCGTGTATGGTTCAGGTGAGCAGATTCACTTTTACTCGCCAATGATCCTTTTCAGAGACCTGGTATATACCAATGAGGCTCGTTTCGTACAGTTAAATATTGAAGGAGTAGAAAAGAGATGTATTCTTAAGGACATCCAGTTTCACCCGGTGAATGAGATTATTCTTCATGCGGACTTCTTTGAATTAACTGCTAAGAAGATCGTGAAAATGGAGATTCCTGTGCGCATGAACGGTACTCCTCCTGGCATCCAAAAAGGTGGTAAGCTGGTAGTCAAAGTACGTAAGCTGATCGTTCAGGCACTTCCAATGGACATGCCGGAATACATCGAGGTAAATGTCGAGAAGCTTGACCTTGGGAAGTCTGTGAAAGTAGGAGAAGTTGAAACCAACAACTTTGAAATCATGAATAGTCCTCTTGTAACTATCGCTTCTGTAGAAGTCCCAAGATCGCTAAGAGGTAAGGACGAGGATGAAGAAGGAGATGAGGAAGATGGCGAAGAGTCAACTGAGGAAGCTTCAACAGAAGCTGAATCTTAATATCTTTTAGTTCGCTAACGAATCAAAGTCCCGGCTCACAAGTCGGGACTTTTTTATTGTTCTTGTTTTTAGCTTTGCAATTAGAAATCTAAATGTGAAATGAAGTATTTGATAGCAGGCCTGGGGAATATTGGAGCAGAGTATGAGCTTACAAGGCACAATATTGGTTTTATGGTCCTGGATAGATTGGCCGATGACCACTCCATTGAGTTTAAAGTTGAAAAGCTTGCTTCCACAGCGCTGGTCAAACATAAGGGTCGGCAACTTTATCTTATCAAGCCCACCACCTACATGAACCTAAGTGGGAAAGCGGTAAACTACTGGATGCAGCAACATAAGATCACAAAACAAAACCTGTTGGTGGTGACTGATGACATTGCATTGCCATATGGCAGCCTTAGAATGAGGGGAAAGGGCTCAAGTGCCGGGCACAATGGCCTGAAGAACATCGAAGAAATGACCGGTGGTGCAGACTATCCTCGGCTAAAGTTTGGGGTGGGCAATGACTTCCACAAAGGCCAACAGGTCGATTATGTCCTGAGCAACTTCTCAACCGAGCAACAAAAAAGCCTTATCGAACATATAGACAAGGCTTGTGCTATGATACTATCGTTTGCTAGTATCGGTATCCAAAGGACGATGGGGCAATTTAACGACTAATCATCATCGTCTTCCTGATCCCCGTCCTCCATTGAGTCGGTGAATTCGTCCTTGAGATTACCATCATCATCGTAATCATCATCATCTTCGATGATTCGCTCTGCCTCTACGAGGGTCATTCTGATAAGATAGTAGATGTCATCAGTCTCAAATGGTAGTGCAGATACGTATTTTCCCTCCTTATTGGTGTATTTCACCAGGTTATCTGCAAAACCGTAGGGATAGTTTAGTTTAACCTGATTGAGGATGTCCTCCGGCAAGGCATCATAGTCTTTGACAATTCGCTTTTTGTTCGCTGCGTTCATATTTGATTCATAATCATGACCAAATATAGGAGCCACTTGGTTGATTCAAAATAATACGGCAAAAACTTGAAATTATTTTTTAACTGATTGACGAGCCGTTTTGGGTTAACTCATCCGGCTGCAGCAATCGAATAGAACCATCTACATCCTCTGCCATCAATATCATTCCCTCACTTTCAAATCCCATGATCTTGCGAGGAGCCAGATTGACTAAAATTGTCACTTGCTTGCCTATCATCTCTTCGGGTGAGTAGTGCTTAGCTATTCCACTCAGTACGGTGCGCTGATCAATACCGGTATCTACCTTAAACTTCAGGAGCTTGTTGGACTTAGGAACGGCCTCCGCCTCGAGGATAGTGCCTGTACGGATATCCATCTTCGAAAAATCATCGAAATTGATCGTCTCTTTCTGTGGAGCTACTGCTGCGGTCTCTTCCATTTCTACTTCTGGTGTTTTGAGTTTATCTATTTGTTTGGCTATTATTTCGTCCTCCACTTTTTCAAAGAGCAGCGTAGCTTTGTTCAGTTGATGACCCTCTGCAATTAATGCTGCACTGCCAGCGGTCTTCCATCCAGTATTTTGATAATTGAGGATACTCTCCAATCGCTTGCTCGTAAACGGTAAAAAAGGCTCGCACAGGATGGTGAGATTTGCAGCGATCTGAGCGGCGATATTCAATATAGTCTTCACCCGGCTCTCATCGGTCTTCATCAGCTTCCATGGCTCTGTATCCGCCAGGTACTTGTTTCCCAGTCGGGCCAGGTCAATCAGATGGCTTTGAGCCTCCCGAAACCGAAACTGCGCAATAGACTCAGCAATCCTTGCCGGAAACTGCGCAATAGCATCGATTGCACTTTGATCGATTGGTTCCACGGTACCTTGAGCAGGCACCTTACCGTCAAAATACTTATGTGTTAGCACAACGGCTCGATTGATAAAGTTGCCAAAAATGGCAACCAGCTCATTGTTGTTCCGAGCCTGAAAGTCTTGCCAGGTAAAGTCACTATCCTTGGTCTCTGGAGCGTTGGCACAAAGTGTGTATCTCAGCGCATCCTGCTGGTCTTTGAACTCCTCCAGATACTCGTGCAGCCAGACCGCCCAATTGCGAGAGGTGGATATTTTCTGGCCTTCTAGGTTCATGAACTCATTGGCAGGCACGTTATCGGCCAGTGTGTACTCACCATGTTCCATCATCATCGCCGGAAATATCAGACAGTGAAAGACGATATTGTCCTTGCCGATGAAGTGCACCAACCGCGTATCATCCGCTTTCCAATACTTTTCCCATTGATCACCCAGTAGTTCCTGAGTAGCAGTGATGTAGCCGATAGGTGCATCAAACCAAACATAGAGCACCTTGCCCTCTGCATCTTTGAGCGGTACCTTTACACCCCAATCCAAGTCGCGCGTCATAGCACGTGGATGGAGACCCTGCTTCAACCAACTATTGCACTGCCCGTACACATTGGATTTCCAATCTGAATGTTGACCTATATACTCCTCAATCTTGGGCTGAAGTTTATCAAGTGGCAGGTACCAATTTTTCGTTGACTTCATTACCGGCTTCTCGCCAGACAAGGCACTGTGCGGATTAATCAGTTCAGTTGGACTTAGGGAGCTACCGCAACGCTCGCACTGGTCACCGTAGGCGTTTTCATTGCTACAGTTGGGGCATGTGCCAATAATATATCTGTCAGCCAGAAACTGCCCGGCCTTCTCGTCAAAATATTGCTCAGATTCTTGCTCCTCAAAGACCCCCTTATCATAAAGATTGGTGAAGAAATCTGCAGAAGTCTTGTGATGGGTCTCATTGCTTGTACGAGAGTAGATATCAAAGCTAATCCCAAATTCTTCGAAAGACTTTTTGATGATGCCATAGTAGTGATCAACTACAGCCTTGGGCGTTGTGTTCTCGTTTCGGGCTTTAAGCGTGATCGGCACACCATGCTCATCCGTACCACTCACAAACACCACATCCTCCCCCTTGGATCGCAGGTATCTCACATAGATGTCAGCTGGTAAATAGCAGCCTGCCAGGTGCCCAATATGAATGGGCCCATTAGCATAAATCAGGGCTGCAGTCACCGTATGACGGGCAAATTCCTTCTTACTCATAGGCAGCAAATATAGAAAGAAAAACGGCCTACGGATGGCGAAACAGGACTCTTGAAGAGAAGCATAACATTTTCTTTTTCGAGCATGATGGCCTTTGTCTATTTAAAAGTCTAATTTTGCGCTTCAATTAATAAAAGGGATGCAGAACATCAGAAATATCGCCATTATCGCCCACGTCGACCATGGCAAAACTACGCTTGTAGACAAAATCATTTATGCTGCCCAGGCAAATGATGCGAAAAGATCACAGGACAACAACGACTTGATCCTTGACTCTAACGACCTGGAAAGAGAGCGAGGGATCACAATCCTATCGAAAAATGTCTCTGTAAATTATAAGGGAACAAAAATCAATATCATTGATACTCCGGGTCACGCAGACTTTGGTGGAGAAGTGGAGCGTGTCCTGAGCATGGCGGATGGTGTGCTTCTACTGGTGGATGCTTTCGAAGGCGCCATGCCTCAGACTAGATTCGTGCTTGGAAAAGCATTGGATCTCGGCCTAAAACCCATCGTGGTTGTAAATAAGGTAGACAAAGAAAACTGTCGCCCTGATGAGGTTCACGAAGAAGTCTTCGACTTAATGTTCAACCTTGATGCGACTGAAGACCAACTGGATTTCGCAACGTTATATGGTTCTTCGAAGCATGGCTGGATGAGTCATGATTGGAAAGATGTAACTGACAACCTAGATGCGTTGCTAGACACCATCATTAAAGTCATCCCTGCTCCTGAGCAAAAGGAAGGTGTACTAAGAATGAAAATCACTTCTTTGGACTTTTCGGCCTTTACAGGAAGAATTGCCATCGGAAGAATACATCAGGGTTCTATCAAAGTTGGGCAGAGTCTCGGCCTAACCAAGAGTGACGGCTCCATTCAGAGAGTCAGAATAAAAGAACTTCACGTTTTCGAAGGACTAGGCAAAAGAAGCGTTGACCAGGTTGGGTGTGGCGACATTTGTGCCGTCACAGGTATTGAAGCATTTGATATCGGTGATACCATCACCGACTATGATAACCCGGAACCTCTGGAAAGGGTAGGCGTAGATGAGCCTACGATGAACATGCTCTTTACCATTAACAATTCACCATTCTTTGGTAAAGAAGGGAAATTCGTCACCTCAAGGCATTTGCGGGACAGGTTGATGAAGGAGACTGAAAAAAACCTGGCTCTGAGAGTAGAGCCAACTGACAGTGAAGACAGGTTCCTCGTCTATGGTCGCGGAGTACTGCATTTGTCCGTACTCATCGAAACCATGAGACGAGAAGGCTATGAGCTACAGGTTGGTCAACCACAGGTGATCTACAAAGAGATTGAAGGAAAAAGGCATGAGCCAATTGAGCACCTTGTGATTGACGTTCCCGAAGATGTTTCTGGTAAGGCCATCGAGCTGGTCACCAAAAGAAAAGGTGAATTGACCGTCATGGAGCCTAAAGGTGACATTCAACATTTAGAATTCAATATCCCGGCAAGGGGGCTTATTGGATTAAGAAATCAAATATTGACGGCCACTGCCGGAGAAGCAGTCATGACGCATCGTTTCCAGGGATATGAGCCCTACAAAGGGGAGATTCCTGAGAGGTTGAATGGTTCGCTTGTCTCTATGGAAACAGGGCCTGGAACTGCTTATTCGATTGATAAGCTCCAGGATAGGGGTATATTCTTTGTAGATCCAGGTGATGAGTTGTATGGCGGTCAGGTAATCGGTGAGCACTCTCGTTCGAATGATCTATCAGTCAACATCCAAAAAGGGAAGCAGCTTACCAACATGAGAAAGTCAGGAACTGACGCGAGCATGAAGATCGCACCTGCCAAGAAATTCTCTCTGGAAGAAGCATTGGAGTATATCAATAAAGACGAATATGTCGAGGTAACTCCAAAATCAATACGGATGAGAAAAATATATCTTGATGAAAATCAAAGGAAGAGAGAGGCCAATAAGGTGTCTTAATTGCAAAAAAGGCTGCTGATGTTAGATCAGCAGCCTTTTTTAATTCATTTCAGCGTAACAGCAGTTACTTCTTCTTTCTCATCATCTCGAGCATATCCCACATCTCAGGGGTCACTTCCTCCAGCATACTGAATTCGCCTGCTCCTTTGAGCCATTCACCGCCATCGATGGTCACTACTTCTCCGGTCACGTAAGCTGAGAAGTCAGACACCAGGTAAGCCGCGAGATTGGCCAGCTCCTGATGATCACCCACACGACCCACTGGCACTTTATTCGCCGGATCAAACTTCTCTTTCAAGTTGCCTGGTAGTAGTCTATCCCAAGCTCCTGATGTAGGAAACGGCCCGGGTGCAATGGCGTTGGAGCGGATATTGTACTTCGCCCATTCTACCGCTAATGATCGGGTCATAGCCAATACGCCCGCTTTTGCAGTAGCTGACGGAACTACATAGCCAGAACCTGTCCAGGCGTAGGTCGTCACGATATTCAGGATATTACCTGCATGCTTATCCGCAATCCACTTTTTACCTTGAGCAAGCGTTAAATTGTAAGACCCTTTAAGCACTATATCGACTACCGTGTCAAATGCACGATTGGAGAGGCGCTCTGTGGGGCTGATAAAATTTCCAGCTGCGTTGTTAAGCAGCACATCTACCTGCCCAAATTTTTCATATGCCTTTGCAATGACATTCTCGACCATAGCATAGTCGCGCACATCACACTCGACGGGCAATACCTGACCACCAGTCTCCACCATCATCTCATCAGCAGACTTTTGTAGCACGGCCATTTTGCGGCTGGTGATCACCAGATTGGCCCCAAGCTTCAAAAAGTACGTGCCCATGGATCGACCAAGCCCTGTACCGCCTCCGGTAACAATGATCGTTTTCCCTTTCAGTGCGTCCTCGCGGAGCATTCCTTCACTATAGTTCATTTTCTTTGGTTTAGGTTATATGCTGGAAGCCTCCGCCTCTCTATGAATTTTCTTCACTAGTCCCTGTAGCACCTTCCCAGGGCCGCATTCGATAAATGTAGTCGCCCCATCGGCTACCATAGCCTGGACACTTTGCGTCCATCGAACCGGTGCAGTCAACTGACTAATGAGGTTTGCCTTAATCTCTTGAATATCCGTGTGAGGCTTAGCATCCACATTTTGATATACTGGACAACTCGGCTGACTGAAGTTTGTTTCTTCTATCGCTTTGGCGAGTTGCTCTCTGGCAGGCTCCATTAGCGGTGAGTGGAAGGCACCACCTACCGGAAGTAGTAACGCTCTCTTGGCGCCTGCCTCCTTCATTTTCTCACAAGCCTCCTCCACAGCCGGAGTAGCTCCACTAATTACGAGTTGTCCGGGACAGTTGTAGTTAGCTGCTACTACCACACCTTCAATTTCACTGCATATCTGCTCGACAAGCGCATCCTCCAGGGCAAGAATGGCTGCCATCGACGAAGGGTTGATTTCACAGGCTTTCTGCATAGCACCTGCTCGTTGGGATACCAGCTTAAGACCGTCTTCAAAGCTCAGCGCCCCATTGGCCACTAGTGCCGAAAACTCGCCTAATGAGTGACCTGCGACCATGTCCGGATTGAACTCTGAAGCTATTTTCGCCAGAACAACGGAGTGGATGAAAATAGCAGGTTGGGTAACGTTGGTTTGCTTGAGCTCGTCCGCTGTGCCTTCAAACATGATCTTTGATATATCAAACCCAAGTATATCGTTGGCTTTGCCAAACCATTCTCTGGCTTCCGCATTTGCATCAAAGATTTCTTTGCCCATACCTGGGAACTGTGATCCCTGTCCAGGGAATATGTATGCCTTCATA
>CAYGOT010000051.1:8603-33073 GCA_964351595.1 uncultured Roseivirgaceae bacterium
TTTGCCCATACCTGGGAACTGTGATCCCTGTCCAGGGAATATGTATGCCTTCATATGATCAGATTTTGGAAGCCAAAACTAATAGAATTCCGGTAGGTAGACGAAGCTAAGTATCCAGAAAAAGAGCCCGTAGCTCCGGCGTGGGTATGCGACAAGCGTCTTGCTTGCCGAACCAGCGATAGCGGTTGCGGGCGATCCATGAGTAGACTGCATCTCTTATGGGCCTGGGGATGATCCTAAAAACGACCATTGCAGGCCAGAGCCCATCTAATTGGCGAGCGATCTCCAAAGCCGCATCTGATTTTTGAAGTAGTCGTTCTCCCTGAAGCAGTAAGACACTATCCAGGTCAGCGCTTCTTCCAAATTGAGTTTTGACCTGCTGTCCAAAGTCGGACTGGAGGGATGCGTATCGAAACAGCTTCCTGCTATCTCTATCAATGATAAAATTAATTGAGCTATTACAGAGGTTGCACACCCCGTCAAAGAGTATTACCTGTTGATCTACTTGAGCAGCTTCACCCATCCTCTGATTTCTTCATTCCGCTTTGCGGGATCCAATACGTCATAGGTAACGTCAGCCTGGTAGAAATAGGTTCCATTGTCGAGCAGGGCGCCTCCATTGGTTTGGCCATCCCAGTTGATGAAAATTCCATTTTCCAGGTCCTCAGTTGATTCATATTGAAAGACCTCATTGCCGGTACGGTCATAGATTTTGAGCAGTACGCTCTCTACGAACCGTGGGCAATTGGCAAAATCAAACCCGATAATTTCTCCTTCAGAATAGTATGGTCCGAAGGCATCATTCACACCGTCATCATTGGGTGTAAATACATTGGGAAGAAGGTAATTGGGACAGTTGTCATTACATACTGCCTCCGTGAGCCCACTTTCATTGCCCGACCGATCAACTGCTGCTATCTTGTAGCATCCCTTGAAAGAGCGAATAGTAGTATGGGTATAAAACTCGGTTTCAACATTGTCGATCAATGTGTAGGCGGCTTCATCGCCTGATTCAGAAAAATAAATATTGTAGCTCCGCACATCATCGTCGCACTGTGAGTTTTCATCCATCTCCCATACCAGTGAATTTTCGAATTCTCTAAAACCACAACCTCTGTTGGCAAGGAAGCTTTCACAGTCAAAGCCATCTTCCAGTCGGAAACTAACCGGCGGACAGGGAGGTACAAGGTCATTTGGCTGACCACAAATTATTTGAGAGTCGTTGATGAGAGGCTCGGTAATAATCGGGTTGCCATAGGAGCCTTGAGTGGTGACAAAATAGCAATACTCAATCTCATCAGAAAGCACCTCACCGCTATGGCTACCATCATCGAGATAGTTAAATCCATTGAAGTTGACGTTGACCTCATCGATTAACTCAAACGAAGTAGGATCAAAATCATCTACATTATCCCGGTAGATGAAGTGAGTCGGGAAGTCTTGCACGTTGTTGGACCATGGCACCCTGGCAGCCCAATTGAGCGCAATAGAGCTGACACGGGGATCAACTTCGAGTCTAACCGTCGAGGCAGAAGCGGAGCTGTCTACAAAATTGTTTAGCCCATCAAACAGCCTGATTCTGTAGCTGTAAACATTATCTTTTGTATTGATGCCTGTATCGAAAAAGATGGTGTCCGCCTGAGGAGGGAAGCGAGTTTCTTCCTGGAGTCCATCTTCACCTATATAGCGGATCACTTCATAGCTGTATGGTGGAGGGAATTGCTCATCATCTACTTCTATAGGAGGAGTCCAGGCTACTTTAACTCTCCCATCCGTTTCAGAGGTGACCTCAATAGAAGCGTTTGTGATCACAGGGGCATCAGCGGCTATGGTCTCACAAACTTCCATAGACGCATAGCTCGTACCTCCGGCTGGTAGTGGAAACTCTGCCACCAGCCTGTAGCAGTAGGTCGCCCCAGGCGCCAGACCCTGGCCATCATTTGTGTCTAAGAAGGTCGTGTCTGAGCGATCTAATTCACCCACCTTTTGGTAGCCTGCGTTGGCCGGTATACCTATCTGACAATTGTCAGGATCAAAGTCGTAGGTATCCACACGCCTCCAAACCTCTATCACAGCAGCATTGAAGCATTCGTAGGGCTCCCAGTCGACCCTTATTTGCTTACCAGGAAGGACTTCCGCCACCACGCCGTTGGGCGCTGGAGCGACTACCGTAATATTCCAGGTCGCATATTCTGCCAGGCTAGGTCCAGAGTCTGGGTCATCCTTGGCTTTAATCTGTACGTCATAGGGTCGCTCTCGTACGTGGCGGCAATCTGTCTGCCAGTCTATTCTAAGCAACGCCGGGCTATTTTGAAAAGTAGCGGGATTGGGTGAATACATTGCAGGGCTAGAAGATAACTCAAATGGTCCGCCAAAAGCTTCCATTTTCACCGGGTGACCATCAGGGTCATTGGCCTGAATGATTTCGGATACAAAAGTGCCTGCTTCCACACATAAATCTGGTGGCGTGGCAATCACAGGTCGTTGATTATCACTTTCCTCAATGATCACCTGCATATCGCGTGTCACATAACCTTGCTCACGCCACTCTCCTCCTATATTTCGCCACTCTCTTACGATAAAGGCAAAGTTGTATTCGCCTATTGCCCCCGGGGCATCCCAAACCACGTCCCCCGTGATGCTGTCAATTTTAAAGATTGGAGGTCCGGGAACATCTTCGCGTCCGTTTTGAAAATCGAAATAAAACTCGGGCGAATTTGGAAACCTGTAGTTGGCTACCTCTGTATCGATATCCTGTCTTGGAATCACAATATGGTAGGATAAGCTGTCACCATCCGGGTCAAATGCAGCGGGATTGTGAATATACCTTGCTCCGACAGCACCTTTGTCTACAGGAGGGGCCAGCAATACAGGAGTATTATTCAGGCCTGAAAAAGGGTCAATCTTAATCTGAGTCTCAACATAGAATGGCGTATCAACCGAGTTATCCATATTGACTACTCCGGCATTCCTGTTAAACTCTCTGAATCTAATCGTATATGTACCGGAGGCCTGGAAGGTATGCTCGATCTTAAAAGTGTTAACCGCAATCTCATCGCCAATATCAATGGTCTCCTGGAAGAACACATCCTCTTCGAGAATAGCGATAATAGTACCATCACCGAAGTTGACCTCACCACCACCAAACTCTACACTGGATCCAGTATCCGTATAGCCGATAATCGTAAACTCATAGGTTAGACTGCTATTTGACAATCGCCTCGCTATTATCTCCCCGGCCCTGATATGGGTTGCCATTGCCTCCATCGCCAGGAACAAACTACCCAGCAAGATGATGGCCAACTGACATACTACCTTCAATCCTTTCATCAACTACTTAGCTTCATTTACAACCCTCACCTAAGAACATTAAAATTAATGAGTTCCCCTAAATGTAGGCCCTTAATCCAAAACGATTCTTTCCGTGTGCTGTTTTTTATCATACGCTACTTTTATCAAATAAATTCCACGAGGTAGGCTCGCTACCGCGAATTTCATGGCTTTATCATCCGCAATCAATCTGTCCCAGTACACTTCCTGCCCAACACTATTATACATCTGAATCTCTACCAACTGCCCTAATAACCCCGACAAATCTACCTGTACAACATTTTTAGCGGGATTAGGATAGAAATGGATCGGTTGAACATCCACTTCTGAGATATTAGTCACGATAGAAGTGCAATCGTTAGAAAAGTGTAATGCTCTAGAACCAATGTTGAAGTTTGAAGTATCCTGAATCACCATTCTCAAAAAATTGACAGTGCCAGAGCTTGGATGATCATCAACAAACTCGATATCCAAAGAAACTTCTTCCTGAAGATCCAGGCTGATTCCGGTAGGTGGAAGTACCTCTCCATCGATGAAGATGGTACCCTCATAAGCAGAAGAAAAATATGCTCGGGCAGGTCCCTCGGGCAGGGCAATACTTATGCGATGAGTCTGACCAAAATCCAGACAGTTAGAATTCTCAACATCGACAATTGCCGTTGTATTATTACCCAGGTCATATGCATTGATCATCCCGTCAAAAACAGACTCGCTTATCAGAACATATCCATCACCGATCTTGCGCCATTCCCTCACCATAATCGCGAATGTGAATTTGCCTGACACCTGAGGTTGGAGCCATTGCAACTCTCCACTGACAGGGTGAACAAAGAAGGAATCGCCAAACTCACCAAGAAATTGATGACCTTTCACCAAAGTGGAGTCTGACGATAAAGGAACTGCCCGGTGGAACGAAAGGCTGTCACCTTCCTGATCATTAAATCCTAATAGATGGAAATAATCTGTCCCGAGACTTGCTCCACCCCACGCAAAGGGGGCCGGTCTGGGGGTACTGTTATTTCCATAAATTGGATCGATGGTCATGGTGGTCTTGACTGTAAAAGGGGTGTCTACAGAATTGGGTATGTTAAGAATACCGGCATCTCTATTGTAATCATAATAGGCCAACTCATAAGTACCCGGTGCTGGGAACGTGTGAAGCACACCATAGGTAGAAAAAGATATTTCCGGACCCGCAGGAATGAATCCTGATGACTCGGAAGTCACTTCAATATCGTCGGCCAGCTTTCGCCCGTTAAGATAAAGGTTGCCAGGATCTGACTCCACACTACTCCCAGTATCTGTCCATAGTTCTACATTGATCGCATATGTAAGGCCGCTGATATGACGAACGCTGATATAGCCACCTCTTAGATGAGTGGCAGAAGAAATTTGGCAACTCAGCAAGAGTAGAAGACATGGAATGAGCTTAATCATAAAATTATCTGTAACGTCTAAAACAATAGAAAAAAACAGCCTGTTCAAATAACAAGATAAGAGAATTGAAACACCTATTTAGAACTAGTTAAAATAAAAATAGCGATTGTTTCAAAAGGTTTCCAAATGTACCTTTGACAAGAATGTATAACGAACGAAAACCGTCTTTAAGTATATGAGTTGGTTCACAGAAACAATAACAAGCACACTAGGAAGAAAACTGTTGATGGCCCTCACGGGTCTTTTTCTTGTACTTTTCTTGGTGGTGCACCTGGCTGGTAATTTACAATTACTGAGCAGCGATGGAGGACAGTCCTTCAATGTCTATGCGAAGTTCATGACGTCTAACGGGTTGATTAAGACCACATCTTATCTGCTCTATGCGACTTTTGTCGCACACATCGTCTGGTCACTTCTACTGACAATGTACAACAGTAAGGCAAGAGGTCCCGAAAAGTACGCTTACTCTAAGTCCTCCGATAAGGTGAGCTGGAACTCAAGGAACATGGGTCTACTAGGTACCATAGTTTTCATCTTCCTGGTGATCCACATGAAGAATTTTTGGTTTGAGATGCATTGGGGAGAATTACCGATGGTCACGTATGATGGAGAGGAGTACAAAGATTTATACACTATCGTCGGCGCTGCATTCAGCCAGTGGTGGTACGTCGCACTTTACTGCTTTGCGATGCTAGGCCTTGCCTTCCATTTGTACCATGGCTTCCAAAGTGCATTTCAAACTTTGGGCCTCAACTCATCAAAGTATACACCAGCCATCCAGGGATTAGGTGTAGCTTTTTCTATTCTGGTACCAGGGTTGTTTGCGTTGATACCTATTTGGATGTTTTTGGTTAGATAAATGCTAAATGTAAAGCGAATATGAAATTAGATTCGAAAATCCCTGAGGGTCCTATAGCAGAAAAATGGAACAGGCATAAGTTCGCAACTAAACTGGTCAACCCGGCGAACAAGCGGAAGTATGATGTGATCGTGGTTGGAACGGGACTGGCAGGAGCATCAGCAGCTGCATCATTGGCAGAACTTGGCTACAATGTCAAAGCCTTCTGCTTTCAGGATAGCCCCAGAAGAGCACATAGCATAGCTGCTCAGGGTGGTATCAATGCGGCTAAGAATTACCAGAATGATGGAGATAGTGTATTCAGACTATTCTATGATACAGTAAAAGGTGGTGACTACCGATCAAGAGAAGCCAATGTCCATCGCTTAGCAGAAGTATCGGTGAACATCATTGACCAATGCGTGGCACAAGGAGTTCCGTTTGCCAGAGAATACGGCGGACTACTCGCCAACAGGTCTTTTGGTGGCGCGCAGGTCTCTAGAACTTTCTATGCTAAAGGGCAAACAGGTCAGCAACTTTTACTAGGTGCTTACAGTGCACTAAGCCGTCAGGTAGCCAACGGTAAGGTTAAGCTTTACCCAAGGACTGAAATGATGGACTTGGTGATGGTCGATGGCAAAGCCAAAGGTATTGTCACCAGAAATCTAATTACCGGAGCTATCGAATCGCATAGTGCTCATGCAGTACTGCTGTGTACTGGTGGTTATGGTAATGTTTTCTACCTCTCTACTAACGCAATGGGTTCCAACGTCACTGCTGCCTGGAGAGCCCATCGAAAAGGAGCCTTCTTTGCTAACCCGTGCTTCACGCAGATTCACCCTACTTGTATACCCGTACATGGTGAGAATCAATCCAAGCTGACATTGATGTCAGAGTCGTTGAGAAATGATGGACGGGTGTGGGTGCCTAAGACGGTAGAGTTAGCGAAGCAGATTAGATCAGGGGCTATCAAGGTCAATGACCTATCGGAAGATCAAAGAGATTACTACCTGGAAACGAAATATCCATCCTTCGGTAATTTGGTGCCGAGAGATGTGGCCTCCAGAAATGCTAAGATCGTTTGCGATCAAGATCGAGGTGTCGGAGGAACAGGGTTGGCAGTGTATTTGGATTTCAGGGACGCCATCAAGCGAGATGGTAGAGATACCATTGAGGGTAAGTATGGCAACCTGTTTGATATCTATGAAAAGATCACTGGTGAAGATCCTTACTCGGTTCCGATGATGATCTATCCGGCAGTGCACTACACTATGGGCGGACTGTGGGTCGATTACAATCTACAGACCACCATTCCGGGGCTCTACGCACTCGGTGAGGCCAACTTCTCAGATCATGGAGCCAACCGATTGGGGGCTAGTGCCCTGATGCAAGGACTTGCAGACGGTTATTTCGTCATTCCCTACACCATTGGCGATTATCTGGCCGGTGAGTCTTATAACAAGCCGTCAACAGACCATGAAGCCTTCAAAGAAGCCGAAAAGGCAGTGAAGGATCAGATTGATAAACTGATCAACATTAACGGTAGTAAGCCCGTCGACTACTTCCACAAGAAGCTCGGTCACGTGATGTGGGACTACTGTGGTATGTCTCGAACTGCTGAAGGTTTGAAAAAAGCCAAGAAGATGGTTCAGGAAATCAAAGCTGAATTCTGGAAAGATGTAAAAGTCATCGGCTCCAACGAGGAACTCAACATGACCCTTGAGAAAGCTAATCGAGTAGCTGACTTCCTGGAACTAGGTGAGCTGATGATCGATGATGCGCTCAACCGCAATGAGTCTTGTGGAGGTCACTTCAGAGAGGAATCTCAGACAGAGGAAGGCGAAGCTAAGCGGGATGATGAGAACTACTCCTACGTAGCAGCCTGGGAGTATATGGGAGAAGGAAAAGAGGAGAAGCTCAACAAAGAAGAGTTGGTCTTCGAAAACGTCAAGCTGACGCAAAGGAGTTATAAATAGAACTGAACAGATTAAACTAAGAGAATATGGATTTGACCTTAAAAATCTGGCGACAGAAAAACGCTAATTCGAAAGGCAAAATGGAAACATATCAAGTGAAAGATATCTCACCAGATACTTCATTTCTTGAGATGTTGGACATATTGAATAATGACCTGGAATCGCAGGGAGTAGACCCTGTGCACTTTGACCATGATTGCAGAGAAGGCATCTGCGGCATGTGCAGCCTGTACATCAATGGTCATCCCCACGGTCCTCAGCAGACGACCACTTGTCAGCTTCACATGCGTAGCTTCAAGGATGGAGATACCATTACTATTGAGCCGTGGCGAGCGCGTGCGTTCCCAGTGGTGAAAGACCTGGTGACGGATCGCAGCGCTTTCGATCGGATCATTCAGTCAGGTGGCTATGTGTCAGTAAATACCGGCGGTGTGCCTGATGCCAACGAGCTCGCTATTCCAAAGGTAGTTGCCGATGAAGCGATGGACGCTGCGACGTGCATAGGATGTGGCGCCTGTGTAGCCGCTTGTAAGAACGCTTCAGCGATGCTCTTCGTATCCGCTAAGGTTTCGCATTTAGCTTTGCTTCCACAGGGAAAAGTAGAAGCCGCTCAGCGTGCAAAAAATATGGTAGCCCAAATGGACGCAGAAGGTTTTGGTGCTTGCACTAACACTGGTGCTTGTTCGGCAGAATGTCCTAAGGAGATCGACTTGACCAACATTGCTCGGTTGAATAGAGAATATTTGTCGGCTAGTTTTGCTGGAGAGTAATAAAGACAAGTAAAAAAAATGAGAGGGGCCTAGTGCCCCTTTTTTTGTACCTAACCGCTTAGCATGTTAGCTCAAACCAGTATTTCAGATTTCCCTTTCTCTATTTTGATCAGCTCGACTATCTATATCCCGGACTATTGCCGTCTGCGCATTTAGCCGAAACAAAGCAATTATCGACTCTAAGTGAACCAAACCGACTTCTATATTAGTTTACCTTTGAATCAAAGACTAAGACATGAAGAGCACGAAGGAACTCATTGATCATTTAACGCTCGAACCTATCGAGATTAACATCTTCAGAGGCCAAAGCCACAGTATCGGTAGTCCCAGGGTATTTGGTGGACAAGTGCTGGCACAGGCACTCGAAGCTGCTAATCAAACGGTACCTGGGGATCGCAATGTTCACTCTCTTCATGGCTACTTCATCCTGGCCGGAGACATAGAGCGCCCTATTGTCTATCAGGTTGATCGTATACGGGATGGTAAGAGCTTCACCACGCGCAGGGTTGTTGCCTATCAGCATGGAAAGGCTATCTTCAATATGTCCGCAAGCTTTCATGTGCATGAGGAGGGCTTTGACCATCAGCTTTCTGCACCGGATGTTACGCCACCAGACGAGCTACAAGACGATCATGAGGTCGTCCAGTCTTATGCATCCTCGCTACCGCCAAAAGTACAGGCATGGCTGAACATACCGAGACCCATCGAGTTTAGATCTGTAGAGCCACCTACACTACAGAATATGATGAAGCCAAGCGATCATCAGCATGTATGGTTCAAGGCTAAGGGCGAAGTGCCTGATCTACCAAGACTCCACCAGACCATATTGGCCTATGCCTCAGACTATAATCTGCTGGGCGCAGCTGTCAAAAGGCATGGAAAGACATTCCTCGACATGAAGCTCACGGCCAGCCTGGATCATGCCATGTGGTTTCATCGCAGCTTCAAAGTGGACGATTGGCTGCTGTACTCGCTAGATAGTCCAAGCGCATCCAATGCACGCGGTTTCACCCGCGGAAGCGTATTTGACAGCAAAGGCAATCTTGTGGCCTCAGTTGTGCAGGAAGGTCTGATCCGGCCTAAGTAGCTATCGCAATTTGTCAAGCTCCTGAAGGGTCAACAATCCCCAGTCGAGTATACCGTCAAAATGATTCACCTCCGGTAACTCAATGTAGCGGACATCTTTACCTTGAGCTGAAGCCGCTTGCGCCAGGACCTGGCTGTTAAACACAGGAGCAACCCCGTCAGCATTACCATGAATGATCAGTAATGGACTCTCTGGAAGCCTGGAGATGCTATTTTCTCGTAGGATGCTTTGCAATGCTTGCTCCTCCCCTCGCTTAAACCGCTTAACAAATTCATCAGTGAATAACGCTGAGCCTAATGTGGGTAATTCTCCAGCTATTTCCGAAGCATTATATCCTCCATTTAAGAGCCCAGCCTGTATGGTACTCGCATAAGGCTCGTGGATATAAGCTGACAATGCCGACCCCAATTCATGATAATGGTGGTACGCGTAGATAAAAAATGCATTGCAGGCTATGCAAGGCATTGGGCTCTCAATATCATTCACAAACTGCGCTACTGTCGCCTCCAGATCATAAGCGCCTGAACCCAAAGAAACCAGCCCCATCTCAATTTCTACACCCTCAGCCTCGATCAGGTTGGCTAGTGCGAGCGTGGCATAAGCCCCCTCCGAGTATCCAGCCAGATGAACGGGTTGATCAATACTACCAACGCCTAGATCAGTCAAATACTCCTTACCTGCCATGATAAAATCATAACTAGATCTGGCTAGTGTCTGCTTCTGAAAATAAGGATGTACAAGATCGCTTGTCTCTCCATACCCGATATAGTCAGGTAGGAAAAGGATATGACCCGCGGAGGCAAAAATAGCTTTTCGACTGACCACTGAAAATGTCCCATTTTCCGAAGGAGCTTCTTCGTCTGCAAAAAACGTAGCATGCTGAATCGATAGGAGCATTGGATTATCTATTCCGATAGGGATCAGCAGAGCACCAGATGCCATGACGAGCTCGCCATCCACATCCTCAGTCTCATAAACCAGCCGATGCACCTCCACATCAAACCTAATCATGGTGTTCGCGGCATCATTATTTCCCCAATAAGCCACTATATCATCAGTAGAAATACCATCAATTTTTTCAGCCGAAATCAGCTTTTGAAAATTTCGTGTATTATCCTCTTCGCTGCAGCCGGTGATAAATAGAACAAGTAGAATGGATGATAGGGTAGCTATTATTTTCACGTGTTACGTTTGTTCATTTCTTTTGCCACAAAAATCAATTCAGTATCCAAGGATGAACATTTCCTTACATCATAAGTCTGTCAGTGGTACCCTATTATCGGTTAAGCGGTACCTGACTCAGCACTACGACATTGCTATCGTAGCTGTGATGATTCCACTCGTGAGTGCGCTCATGTGGTACTTGGGACGGGTATCGCCGGACTATGCTACCGACTTTAGTCTCGGGACATTTATGATCAATGCTGTATATACTACATTCATTGTGGTAGTGACGAAGATGCTGGTATCGGGGATGTGGAGTCGACTATCGAATCTATCACTTCTGGCCCGGCTGGGTGCTGTATTGAGTACAGCGCTTTTAACCTATTTCATACTTCACACGGCCATTCTCAAAGTCATTGAGCATAAGGCCGGCACACTGCTATTAATTATTCTCTATGCTATCGGCGCAAGTCTTGTCATCGCGATGGTTTTTCTATTTATCTCTAAGGAATTGTCTGGGACGTCTGGAAAAAAAGTGACATTTCTAAGAGTATCACTGCGCGGTAAAACTGTGGCACTCAGCACTTATCACGTTCGGATAATAGAAACCAAGGATCAATTGACCAATGTAGTTGATCATTCGGGTACGACCTATCTCTCTTCACAGTCGCTTGTACAAATCGAGAAGTCTCTTAATCCGGAGCTATACTTCCGAACTAACAGACAGCAGATCGTCCACTTCGGCGCTGTGGTCAAATGGGAAAGACAAGCAAACAAGACAATCAAGGTATGGGCTGAAGGCAGGAAAGAACCGCTTACAGTTAGTCGATCCAGAGCTGCTACCTGGAATAGTTGGTTGACTGCTAAGACAGATGCCCAAAAATGAGATTGCCGCGATCCGTAGGTTGATCTGAGGTAAGGAAAACTTCAATCGCATTGATCAGCTCGTACTTCGATAGTCGACCATCCACGTACAGGTCGATACTTTTGAAAGCCTCCGCAATACCTGAGTCATTGATATTGTAGATCTCGTACATCTTGCCATACTCCTCCTTAGAGATATAGCCGTCATTATTATCATCAAACACGTCGAATAAAAAGCTGTAGATCAATACCTTGTAGGTCTCCACTATCTCCTCACGCCTATCGGAATCAAGCACATCCGTGAAGTAACTAATCCATTCTTCGAGTGAGATGGTCTTTTTAGTGGGCTGGCATATCTCTTCTCTGAATTTATCATATAGCTTCTTACAGCTATCGCAGAGGGCCTGATAGTGACTGCTATGCTCAGACAATTGCATTTTCTTTCTGAGCGTATCCGCAATACTCATAAAGTCGCCGAGTTGTAGGTAGCCATTCTTGTTGACATCCAGCAGCGTGAAGAGATGGGTAAGCTTGCGCTTTTGGTAATCGGAAATCATAGCGGTTGATATTGAACTTCCGAAAATAAGAAAATTCTCCAAATCGAACTAACGAACTCATTCTCAACGTAACCCAGTGGTATTGCTGTTTGGAGCGCGTTGCACAAAAAAAGACCGCAACGTTGATTGCGGTCTTTAGCTCAATGTACCAAAGGAGGGAATCGAACCCTCACTCCCGAAGGAACACGATTTTGAGTCGTGCGCGTCTACCAGTTCCGCCACTTTGGCATTCTTGGTACTATTGATTGCCTAGTGCTCGTCTGCCGAAACGAAGTGAAGGCAAGCACTTTGGCATTAGTGTTAAACGGGATGCAAACTTAAGCCAATTATTAAAAAAGACTATGGCGATACCTCCAAAAATTTCTTCAACGAAAAGGCCTGCGGCTTGTCCGAAAAAAGCTTCTTCGTTTTGGCCCAGGTGCCCTCGAAAAGCTCCGAATGACGATATTCATCAAGGTGGCTCTCACTGCTCCAATGGCTGTAGGTATAGTAGACATTGGCTTGATTTTCATCTTTCATCAACTCCAGATGCTGACAACCGTCAAAAGCCCTGATGGCAGCCTTAGAGTCCTCAAATATCTGAAGGAAGTCCCCTACCGCCTCTTCTCTAAATGTCATTCTTACGATTCTTACTAGCATAGCTCTTATTCTGGAAAATCAATAATTATCGGTGCATCATAGCCTAACCCGAGTAGCTCAGACGCTTTACCGTTTTTAATGCCTACTTGCAGCACTCCGCCAGAGTTGAATAGCAGGTAAATCTCGCCCCCTTCGGTCTCTGAAAATGATGTGTGCAGCTTCTGAAGTCTCTCTCTACCCACGCGTATCTCGAATTTGCCGGTACCATTGATCTTCAGGATATTGTCAAAATCGGATTTCGGAATGTTAGTGATCAGGTTGCCATAGTGATCCACCCGCATCACATGACCTACGATTTGCTTCTTGCTGGCTTTGACCTGCCGTCCCAGGAGCCGCTCCAATTCCGGGTACGGGCTACCCATCTCGTGCATATTGTCCCCGCTGGCGAGCTTGGCCGCCGCTACCGCCAGCTGGTCTCGCTCGTGAAAGGTCGAGGGCGATTGGGGTACCGTGAGCTCGACGGCCATGTCCGGCTTGCGATCACTAATCAGGCTAAACAGCCCACTGTCTCTGCCCACGAAATATTGATCCTCGAGACGGAGTGCAATGGCCGGTTCGGGTCGCTTACCTACCGCACTCAGGCATACGAGATGCACGGTGCTACTCGGAAAATCTCTGAAAACAGAACCAAGCAGATGCGCACCATGTCCTATGTCATGCGGGGTGATTTCGTGACTCAGGTCGACGATCTGAACGCCGGGGTTGATCGAGAGAACCTTCGCCTTCACTGCTGCTACGTAATGGTCTGAATGCCCAAAATCAGACAGAAAAGTGAGGATAGCCATGGATGCAAGTGGGAATTATTCTCTTAATTTGTACAAACAAAAACATTAATAACTAGTCCTCAAAATTGTCCCTCACATTCTAAAGGAAAGCATTTGGTAGAAAAAGTCATCACGCTTGAAAACATACAACTGGTTGATTTTCTTGGCATTGAAAATCAGAATATCAAGGAGATAGCGCAGGCTTTTCCGGATAGCAAAATCGTATCGCGGGGCAATGAGATCCGCATCAAGGGGAGCACACCTCAGATCATTGAGATCAATGAGATTCTGAATTCTCTGATCATGCACTACCATAAGTTTGGTAGCATCACGCAGGAAAATATCCAGACTTACATCAAGAGTGAGCAAGAATCCGTCGATGAGCCTACCGGAAATGTGCTGATCTATGGCACCCGCGGGTCCAAGATCGTACCCAAGACCACCAACCAGCAGACGCTGGTCGACTCAGCCATGAAGAATGATCTTGTTTTTGCTATCGGCCCAGCCGGCACAGGAAAGACTTTCATTAGTGTAGCGCTAGCTGTAAGAGCGCTTAAAAACAAGGAGGTTAAGAAAATCATCATCACTCGCCCTGCTGTAGAAGCAGGTGAAAATCTGGGCTTCTTGCCCGGCGATCTTCAGGAAAAGATCGATCCATACCTGAGACCCATCTATGACGCGCTTGACGAAATGGTACCCTCGGAGAAGCTAAAATTCTACAGAGAAAACAGAGTGATCGAAATAGCGCCGTTGGCCTATATGAGAGGCCGCACGCTCAACAATGCCTACATATTGCTTGATGAGGCACAGAATACTACTCCCATGCAGATCAAGATGTTTTTGACACGCATGGGGCCCAACTCCAAAATGATCATCACCGGTGATAGAAGTCAGATTGACCTTCCCAAAAACCAGAAATCAGGGCTGATAGAAGCGCTTGATATTCTCAAGGGAGTAAAAGGCATTGGCTTTGTAGAACTCGATGATCGAGACGTTATACGTCATAAACTCGTTAGAGCTATTATAGGTGCTTACAAAACTCACGACGAAAAGAAGAAATCATGAAAATCCTCAAAGTCTCCGAAAAGTCTCATCTCAAGGATGCCTACGATATTAGAACCAAAGTATTCGTAGACGAGCATCAAATCTCTCAGGATGATGCCTTCGATGACTATGATGACGAGAGCAGTCACTTCATTGCTCAAAATGACGATGGTGAGACCGTAGGGGCTGCAAGGTGGAGACGAACACCAAACGGCATTAAGCTGGAGCGATTTGCGGTAGTCAGAGAGCACCGCAACCTGGGAGTTGCCAGTGAACTGGTGCGCGCCGTACTGGATGATATTAGCAGCAAACCTGAAAATAGTAGCAAGCGCATCTACCTCCATGCCAATAAGGAGATCACAGGCCTTTATAAGAAGTTTGGCTTCCGAGAAGTGGGTCAACCCTTTCAAGAGTCAGGTATCTGGCATCAGGAGATGGAGAAGTAATTTCCTTTCAGTTTACCCACTAGGTCGGTTGGGGCTACCACTTTTTTGGAATGAAATAAGTTTTGTCGACCTTTAATAGGTGATCAAAACAGTTTACATAGATACTTCTGTTGTCGGAGGCTACTTCGATGAGGAATTTGAACTCTGGACAAAAATCTTCTTTGAAGCCGTCCGAAAAGGTGAGTTCAAAATAATGATCTCTGAACTTCTGACTCAGGAGCTCAATCATGCACCTGACCACATTAAAAGTTTCCTTGACCAGATATCAAATCAACACAAGGGATACATAGAAATAGATGAGGAGGCGGATAAGCTTGCCAAACTCTATATTAGCAACGGCATAGTGGGTATAAAAAGTTTGGCGGACTGTAGGCATATTGCCACAGCCACTGTCAATAAGATTGAGATTTTAACAAGTTGGAATTTTAAGCATATCGTCAACCTTGATAAAATCCACTTGTATAACGGAATCAATCTTCAGCATGGTTATCAAACCATAGAGATTAGAACACCAAGAGAAATTGTCAATTATGAAGGATAACACCGCAACGGAAAAGAAATTTGATGCTGTAAAAATGATGCGCGACATCAGAGACCAAATTGATAAGGAAACGGAGGGAATGTCCTTTGAGGAGTTGAAGGAATATTACCGAAAAAGCAAAGAACAAAACCAAAAAAAGGCAAAGGGTTAATGTTCAGTAAGTTCATTTCCGATCATGTGGAATAGCTGGACCAGATTCCCAATTACTCGAGTCACCCTCATCTTTTTAGCGGGTATTTGTCTTTTTCAGTGGGTACCGGCCCTTGACAGGGTCTCGATAAGTGTCGCTGCTGGTGTTCTTTTCTTAGTTCATATTTTGGTCACGCATCAGCGGAAAATTCCGTACTACAATCTTGGTAGCTGGGTTGCATGGCCAGCGCTTTTAGTCATTCTGCTATTCGGCTACTACAGAGCAGCTCTGAACGATCAACTACTCGATCCCAGCCACTATCGCCATATCGCAGATGGCCAGGGATGGAAAGGAACGATCTCTTCTCCAGGAATCGCGAAGGAAAATTTCATTCTCTACGAGGCAGAAATTAATGCTGTATTTACAAACGATTCTACTATTGGTGCACGGGGTAAGTTCAATTTCTACGTTAGGAAAACAGACAGCCTGATTGCACTCAACTACGGGGACCAACTGATGGTCAAAGGGATGCCCTATGACATCCCTTCACCCAAAAATCCAGATGAATTCAACTACGGTGGCTACATGCGCACTAAGCACATCTATGACCAACAGTTTGTAGATATTTCTGAGATCCGAAAATTAGGAAACAGCACTCCTAATCCGATACTAGCGATTGGTTACCAGCTGAGATCTTTCCTCCAGGGTCGTATTACTCATCACCTGGGTGAAACAGCAGAGTCCGCGGTATTCTCAGCATTGATCTTAGGTATCAAAGATCACCTGGACAATGATCTCACCAAAGCCTATGCTTCAGCAGGAGCGATGCACGTACTTGCTGTGTCGGGCCTACACGTTGGGATAGTCTTTCTGATCCTTAACTATCTATTCAAGCCACTTATAAGGTTGAAATATGGCAACTGGATTGTGTTCGGTCTACACCTGATTGGACTTTGGTCTTACGCTCTCATCACAGGTTTCTCTCCATCTGTGCTGAGGGCGGTGACAATGTTCTCTATCGTGACTTTGGCAGGTACCAGCGCACGGTCTTCCAATATCTACAATACCATTGCCATGTCTGCACTCATCCTCCTGCTCTGGGAGCCGAATTTCATTTTTGCGGTAGGCTTCCAACTCTCTTATGCAGCCGTACTGGGTATCATCTACCTCCAGCCAAAGATTTACAACCTATGGATACCTAAATATCTGCTGGTCGATTGGGCCTGGCAGATTACGGCAGTATCGGTTGCGGCGCAGATGGCGACATTTCCGCTAGGCCTGTACTATTTTCATCAGTTTCCGTCCTACTTCTTCATCTCTAACCTGCTGGTCATTCCAGCCGTCGGCATCATTCTCCACATTGGCCTGGCCTTCTTACTCGGATCTTCCATTCACGAGATGATTGGCGATATGATTGCTCCTGTCCTCGAAGGATTTCTTTGGACGTTAAACACCGTTGTTGACTTAGCAGAAAAACTGCCCGGCAGCCTCATCGACTGGGTCTATTTATCTGCCGAACAGATGCTTTTGGTGTATGGCATTCTTCTGAGCCTGGTACTGATCTATCAATATCAAAATCTTAGATGGTTATATTTCGCTTTTGTTTTGGCCTGTGTTTTCTCCATTTCTTATGTAGATCAGTACGTAAGCTCTCGACAAGCTACCGCAATCAAATTTTATCGAGCCAAAAATTACCCAGCCATAGATTTTTATCATCAGGGCGCATCTTATCTCGTATCATCACCGGAGTTTATCAATTCCGAACTGGCAGCTTTCCAAATCGACCCACATCGTCGTGCTGCATTGTCCAACCCTGTGCATGAGGACCAACCCCCACCCCACCTGATGCGACGAGAGCTGGAAGACGGCCTGGTGCTCTATCAATGGTTTGATCAAAGGATCATCCATGTCACCAAAAGGCCACAACAGAAATACTCGCCCCCACTTGCCTGCAATCAACTTGTGCTATCTAATAATGCCATTGAATATGCAAATCAGCTTGATCAATTTTCTTTTGATCAGGCGATCGTTGATGGCTCAAACTTTCAATCTCGCCGAATACTCAAGTTGGTCGAAGAAGCCAATTTGGTCAATCTTAATGTGGAGGGTGCTCAAATCATCACCATAGCAAAAGGAGCAAGCGATTAGCCTCTATATTTCTGATGTTAAGTTAGTTAGATCGAATTGTTAATTGTTTTTAAAACAAGTTCAAACCCACTGGTTAAGACTATTTTTAGTCTATGCAATGGAGATCTTCCATTATCATTCTTGTGCTGAGCTTAGCAGCATTCTTTTCCAACCTCGGGGGCTACTCCATATCGATATTGGATGAAGCTAAAAATAGCACTTGTGCTATGGAGATGCGGGAGTCTGACCGATACTTCTACCCTACTTTCAACGGGGAAATCCGCACTGACAAACCCCCGCTCCACTACTACTTCATGTCAGTTGCTTACAGTTGGTTCGGTTATACACCTTTCGCAGCACGCTTTTTCTCAGCGCTCATGGGTGTGCTCACAGTATTCCTGACTTATTTTGGCAGCAGCAAAGTCCTCGGAGCACGTGCCGGCTTAATCTCTGCCATCGTGCTGCTCTCCTCTATACATCTGTCGCTACAGTTCCATCTGGCCGTGCCCGATCCCTACCTGATCTTCCTGATAGATGCTGGCATCATGGGGTTTGTTCTGCACCAGCACACGGGCAGCAGGCGATACATCTACATGATGTACCTCGCGCTGGCGCTGGCAGTACTTGCTAAAGGGCCTGTAGCCATCGCCCTGCCTGGAATGATATTTCTCACCTATCTGCTCCTCATCAAAAAGCTGAATCTTCAAGAGTTGGGAAGATTGTGCATTCCCCAGGGTGTGCTCCTCATATTGCTCGTAGTAGTACCTGTGTATTATCAACTCCATGTGCAAACAGATGGGACATGGACAGAGGGTTTTTTCCTAAAACATAACCTCAGCCGATTTTCAGAAACGATGGAAGGCCACAGGGGAGGTATTTGGTACATGCCCGCTGTGCTGTTCATTGGGCTTTTACCATATTCCGTTTGGCTACCACAAAGTCTTATTGCCGCATGGCGTGATAGATCCAACCCAATGCTACTGGTTTCTCTCATTACGGTAGTCGTCTATATTCTTTTTTTCACGCTATCGCAAACGAAACTACCTAACTACCCCGTTCCATGTTATGCTTTTGGGGCTATCCTCTTGGGCAACTACCTAAGCAAGGTATCAACAGTGTCGCCGTGGTTCCGACGTGGTATGTATGCGTTGATTATTCTCTTATTAGCTATACCTTTCGGTGTACAAATCGGCCTATCCAATGATCCTGATTTTGCTGGATATGTCTACCTGTGGCGGTGGTTCCTTTTTCTGTCATTAGGAGGCGCTGGACTTTTCTTCCTGCATCATCAAGACCTCCTACTTGGGCTGGTGGCAGTTGCATTGTTTTTTGGTTTATTCAACCTCTCGGTTCATTTTGTAATATTGCCTGCCTTGGATAAGGAAGTACCCACTGTAGTAGGCCGGGAAATGCTCAGGTCCGCTGAAGAACTGAGGTACTTTAAAACACTAAACCCAGCCGTACCTTTCGTCTTGGGCAAAGTAGTACCGGAAGTAGATGCTCAAGAGGTAAATGCCTACCTGGAATCGAACCCTGGCAATCTTGTGATCACGAATGATCGGCAACTGAGAGGATTGCTCGACCTACCCAAGGTAGAAATCAAATTTGAGCAGAAGGATCTGTTTGAGAAACGGACTTGGTATTTTCTGGGAGCGAGATCCGAGTAGTAACCCACGGCTTTTGTAAAGCAGTCAAAAATCTTAGCCAGACAGCCAGAATTTCAGCTTTAGTCCTGCCGAATGGCGCAAGACAAATCATGAAACTCACCACAAATCCAATAGCACCACCCACGACCACATCTACATAAAAATGCTGCAATAGATACATCCTTGACATACCCACCAAAGCTGCCATTAAAAGAGTCACCATAATCACCCAGGTCTTCCGATACATAAATGACAATACCACAGCTGCTGCGAAAGCAGTAGCTGTATGGCCTGATGGGAAAGATTTTGATCTGTGCACTTTAACTCCTTCGACAAAATGCAAAAGTGTCGGATCATCGAAAAAAGTTATAGGTCGCCCTACATCAGCGAAAAAGAAGTGCTTGAGCACAATAACAATAAGCCCATGCACGATGAAGACTAGTATGATTCGGTAGGCAAACTTTTTTCTCTTGTTTATAACAGCCACCATCAATAAAACAAGAAATATTAGGCCATCCCCAAGATGTGTGATCCATTTGATCACCATGTCTAAGATGAGAGTATGCGTACCATTGATCAAAAGAACCAACTCACCCTTTTTCACGAAAATCAACATTAATAGCAGTATCACGAACAATGTCATGTAAGTGAAAAGGATGTGCCAGGATTGAAGTCTTTTTTTGATCATGTCCACGCCAATAAGCCGCAATGAACAAAATGAGACTCGGCTTTGGAATAGTGTTAATTAAAGTTCACTATCATTTAAGAACCCTCTAAACCAAACAACCAAACTTGTGCTATTAACAGGGCCTGTATTATGCTTAGGTTAATTTTCTACTGACTTCATTTTAGCTGTTGATCGTCTACTCTTGATGAACTACCATTTACATCGACTCCAAAATATTTGGGTATATTAAAATACGCTTCTCATTTATTTCACAACCCAAACCCCAATCACCGGGCATAGTAAACCATCGCTTGGTGCTATATGTATCAATAGCCTTGTTCTATGCTCTTACCAACTTTCTGAGCAATTAAACTATTGTCCGTCATGGCATATTGGAAATTCTGGGCATATTTAAAAATGAAGTTGATCTCAGATACTGATGTACGGCCGATTTTCGAAAAGTACCCCGAGCATATTCGGCCAATTATGGAAAAACTTCGTCAGATGATCATCAACGCTGCAGATAAGATAGATGGAATCGACAAACTGACAGAATCGCTGAAGTGGGGAGAGCCGAGCTACCGATCCAACAATGGCAGTACTATCCGCATGGACTGGAAATCAAAGAATCCAGACTACTGTGCATTGTACTTTCAATGTACAACGAGCCTGGTGAGTACCTTCAGAGTGGTTTATGGTGATGAATTGCAATTCGAGGGAAAGCGTGCAATTCTCCTCAACATCAATGAGGAGATACCGGAGAAGGTGCTTACAGAATGTCTTTCGATGGCCTTGAGCTATCATCGGATCAAACATTTGCCTTTACTCGGTGCTTAGTCACTTCACATTATCCATGAAAATCCACATTTAAAATGTGGATTTTCATGGATATATCTATATTTACAAGAATATCCACACTCTAAGTTTCGATTTTCATGGAAATACAACGACTCAAAGAGGAGCGGCTACTAAAGTCTCTGGCACATTTTCCTTGTGTGGGTATTCTCGGCCCACGACAGAGCGGCAAGACGACCCTATCAAAACTACTTATGACTAAGACGGGAAAACAATCTGTCTACCTCGACATGGAGTCAGAGCGTGATAGGGCTGCCATCTCCTCTCCTGAGCTGTTTCTGGATCAGCATATGGATGACTGTGTCGTACTCGACGAGATACAGATCAAGCCGGATCTCTTCCCCATATTGCGCTCGTCAATCGACAAAAACAGGGTGCCGGGCAGGTTTATTCTACTTGGCTCTTCTTCACCACAGCTTCTGCGCAAAAGCAACGAGTCACTTGCCGGCAGGGTATCCTATCATGAGCTGTCACCTTTCAACCTACTGGAAATAGACAAGCCTTTGCAGCATAGGTTAACAGGTGGGTACCCAGAATGCTATTTGTTTGATGATGTCGAAGTTTCGTTTGAGTGGCTATCAAACTATGTCGCATCCTATGCAGAACGCGAGCTACCGGCCCTCGGCCTCAATACGAATCCACAAAACATAAGAAAGCTTTTGACTATGCTAGCTCACGTTCACGGACAGCTACTTAATATAGAGCAACTCAGCGGGTCACTCGGCGTAAGTGCCACAAGTGTACGCAACTACTTGGACTTTATCGAAAACGCTTTTCTGATAAGGAGACTCGCACCTTTTCATGCCAATCTCAAAAAGAGACTGGTAAAGTCTCCTAAGGCCTACATCAGAGATGTAGGTGTCCTTCATCAGCTACTGGGTATTAACTCGCGCCAAGATTATGAGTTCTCACCAAGGCTGGGAGCATCCTGGGAAGGCTATGTCATAGAGCAGGTTTTGCAACTACTCCCCTCACCATATCAGGCTTATTTCTACAGGACGCATCAAGGCACGGAATGCGATCTGGTCATTGCAAAAGGCGCAAAGCCTCTTTTGTCCATAGAAGTAAAGTACACCGCCGCTCCCAAAATGACCAAAAGCTTCACTACTGCCATCAATGATCTGGAGACAAAAAGAAACTTTATCATCGTACCTCGCGAAGAGGATTTCCCATTAAGGGAGGACGTTCAGGTGATGGGACTGGAAACTTTTTTAAGAGTAGTTATCACAAACCTCTAGTCCTACCGGAATATATGAAATATGGTTAGCTTTCAACTATGATCACAATCCAACGGCTCAATATGGACACCTCGTGGTGGATCAAATGGGATGATACAGGCTTCATCGTAGACCCATGGTTGATTGGATCTGAGATCGACGGGGGCTCTTGGTTCAACGAGCAATGGCATGTCACTGAGCCGGTAGCTATTCAGGACATACCGGCATATGACTTTATCCTGATTACTCAGTCTTATAATGACCACTGCCATAAAGAAACAATTGAAGCGCTTCAGAACAAGCGTTTGATCAAGGCCACTACAAAAGCTTACCATAAAACCAGAAAATGGAACTTGGCAGACGAGGTGCAGGAGATTCCTAACTTTTCAACTTATGGATCAGAGAAAGGAGAATTAGGCTATTATTCGCTTCATCCTGGCAATCGGCTCGATCCGGTGTATTATGCGGTGGCTATCGTCAATGGTGATGAAGCTATTGTGCTAGCATCACATGGATTCAAGCTTAATAATGACCAACAGTCCTGGCTTTCAAAATTCAATGTTCGACTCTTGATCACTTCTTTTAGCGAAATACAACTCCCTGGCTTTATGGGTGGAAAAGTAAATCCCGGCATGGACAATGTCCACGAATTATTCAGCACACTCAACCCCCAGCACATCATCAATACCCACGATGAGCAAAAGACGGCTAAAGGTCTGGTAATGAAAATAGCTAAGACTAAGTATGCTGACCTGGATCAATTGGATCAACCTCTCTCTTCGAAGTTTTTGAGGATTGAGGGGTATGAGAAAGTGGCGGTATGAATGTGTCTACTTTTTTGACTTTATTGTTCGTACCTGACTTGTACAATTGGTTTACGACTGAGATGAGTTTTAAAGAGGAGGAATTAGTAAATCAGGCTGATCTGATCAAGGCATAAAACAAGATATTCAAGGGGTTCCTTCTAATTTAGAAATTGATCCTTAAAGTTTCGAGACCTAAAAGCTAACGACAAGATGGAAGCTCAAACTTTTTGCTTAATGAGCCCTTTGTGGATCAGAGTAAATCAATTGTCCATTGACTCTGAGTATATTCTGTTCATAAGGCCATTGATCACGCCCAATAAATCGTACTCTCATTTTGAAATCAGAAATGAACACTTTGATATCACTAGAATCAAAGAATATGGGTAATGCTTGATCTGGATCGGCCCAATAATCATGTTTAGCGATGTTGATCTTTTCGGAATTGACTTCAACAAAAATTATCTTCACAGGATGATTCAATACTCTTAGCAAGAGTGCGTGTTTATCAGGAAATCTACTCTCTTCAATTCTAATAAATTCAATATGAGCTATTTCGTTTTTGAGATATTGTTTTCTCGATAATTCAAGTTGAACCGTACTAATCTTCACCAACTCTTGATGAGCCTCAGCAGATCGAGCCAACTCCTTCCTTGTTTCCCTAAGCTCTTCGCGCTGGAGTTTCAACTCCTCTCTTTGCATCAGAGCAGTATAAATCAAGAACGCAAAGGCTAGAGCAGAAAACAGCGCATTGACAGCCCCAAACATGTCACCGGCAGTTCCAGGCGTCAAGTCTTCAATGCCTTGAGATAAAAAATAAACGACAGTCGATACACCAAGCCAGGCAAGAACAACCACAGGAATTCCAATCTTTAGTATGAGATCGTATTTACTCCCCTCTTTGCCAGATGTTTTTCCATCCTCCATTATCAATTGTCAATTAGTTAAACCCTGGTTTATCAAAATATCATTTAACTAAAGTTAGTTGAGGTTGAGTACAGTGACAACCAAATCAGACCTACTTCAACCGCTCATCCCAAAAATAATTCTCGGTATCAGTGATCTTGACTTCCTTGAAATCACTATGCCGTGTATTGATCAGATAATTATGCTCCTGGGGAATCACCGCCGAAGGTATTCTCAGCAGCCCGTTATCTCCATGATTATACCAAAAACTGCCCATCGCTTGAAGCTTGCTGTAGGCCGCCAAGGTTCGCCAGTTTTCCGGTAGGTCACTGATATCATAGGTATCAAACCGATCGGCTACAGAGAGCAACATTACTTTATAATCTACTTTTGGATGCAGGTTAGAACGGTTGACCAGCATCTCCAATGTGGCCAGTGATCTGGAAGAAGTCGCATAGAGCACATACTGATCCGTGAGATTCCAACGACCTGCCCGCCCAGAAGCGGTAAGTTGATCAGCGTACCTGGCAGAAGTGATACGATAGACGATCATCAGGCATTGTCACCGTACTCCATACCGGTGAGGCGATCATCCACCAGCCGCACGCCGCTATTGGTATTGAGGAGATCGGCGGGCTTGCGCTGACCGAGCATGAAATTGT
>CAYGOT010000052.1:0-32709 GCA_964351595.1 uncultured Roseivirgaceae bacterium
AAACTGTATTAGCCTTTGGAATGCCTGGTGGATGGGAATGGATCATCATTATTCTTTTTGTAATTATTTTTTTCGGTGCTAAAAAAATACCTGAGATCGCAAGGGGTCTGGGCAAGGGTATCAGAGAATTCAAAGATGCCACGAAAGAAATAAAAACAGAGATTGAAGAGGGTGTCAAGGACGAGCCTAAGAAGTAATTTTCTGTTACATAATAGTGGTTCACGCAGACCACTAAATTAAGCCGGCAACTTGTCGGTTTAATCTTTTCTGATCTTCACATCTTTTTCAATTAGGTTCTAATAAATACTCAAAACCAACGTAATGAATAATGGGTATCCCCTGGATATGAAGAAAACCTGGTTTACACATATTTTATTGGTTATCGTTACTGTGACTACTGTTTTTGGGCAGGAGTTCCCTGACGATGAGGTCAACTACTATGATTATATACCAGACTTTACGTACGATGAAATTGGTGAGCGTCTTGAGTCAATAGAAGGAGAGATTCCACTCAATTACAATGACAGAGTTAAGGCATTCATAGACTATTTCACGATTAGAGAAAGGGGCTATACGCGTCATATCCTAGCTCAAAAGGATATCTACTTCCCAATCTTCGAGGAGTATCTCAAAAAATATGACTTGCCCGATGAGTTAAAGTACTTGTCGATCATCGAGAGTGGCTTGAACCCCAATGCGCTTTCAAGAGTAGGTGCGGGCGGACTGTGGCAATTTATGCCGAGCACGGGCCGGATATTTGGGCTTCAAAGTGATTGGTACATTGACGACCGCATGGATCCTTATGCTTCTACCGAGGCAGCATGCAAGTATCTTAAGTCCCTTCACAAGCAGTTCAACGACTGGGAATTGGCACTAGCGGCATATAATACCGGTCCTGGAAATGTGAGGCGCGCGATCAGAAGATCGGGATACAAGAAAAGTTTTTGGGAGATCTATAGATATCTGCCAAGGGAAACCAGATCTTATGTACCTCAGTTCGTGGCAATGATTTACAGCATTAACTACGCTGAGGAGCACAATCTGTGGATGCCGGAAAATCATATGCCGGCATACGATACCATCATGGTGTCTGACTATTTCCACATGGAAACTTTCGCGAATCTGCTTAATGTTTGTCTGGATGACATGATTGCCCTCAATCCACAGGTGAAGCGGGGCGCCATACCCGAAGGAAGAAAAGACTTTGCACTGAGACTTCCTTCCGAACTCAAACCAACCGTCCTGGAAAACAGGTCAGCGTTTTACGATAGTGCCTCAAAGGTCGGGAAAGTAGAGCTTGAGTACCTCGCACGCAACCTTCCGGGAAGCACATATGGCCGAGAGCGGCAAGTCTACAGAGTGAGAAGTGGTGATGTGTTAGGCAAGATCGCGGGCGACTATGGTGTGAGAGTCGTAGACCTCAAAAAGTGGAATAACCTTTCGAGCAGTATGATCCGTGTCGGCCAGCCTTTGAATATCTGGGTGCTACCGCAATACAATAGCAAGACCAAAGATCAATACGTTGTTCAAAACCTGCCTCAGCAGGTGAAATCAAATGACGGCTACTATAAAGTCCAGTCTGGTGACACGCTTTGGGAGATCAGTAGAAAGTATCAAAACGTATCTATTGAGAAAATAAAGAGCCTCAACAATCTGTCCAACAACAGTATCCAGCCGGGTCAGGTTCTTCGCATTAGCGAGCAGTAATTAAGCTGCTCAAGGGCGGGAAATCACTCCATTTCTCGATAAATTGTCCTTTGAGCTAATAATATCTAATTCTATGAACTACACACGATTCTTTGGAGGGATAGTCACGTCATTATTTATACTTTTTCTGGTAAGCGCATGTGACGATAGCTCCAAGAAAACAGGGGGCGCGGAAGAGAAGTACTACTTGCCGGATGCTGGAGGTAACATTGGTGAAATGCTCGTGCTGATGGATTCGGCCAAATGGCAGGGGGCCTTGGGTAAGGCCGTGCGTGAGACTTTTGCGGCGAGTGTCCCGGGTCTGCCGCAGGATGAGGCTTACTATGATCTCAAATACATAAGCCCCCGCAAGTTCAATAGCGTGCTCAAGTTTGCTAAGAACGTGATGATCGTGATGACGCTTGACAGCAATAGCCCTGATTCACGCGAGTTGAGAAAAGACTTTACCCCCCAGTCGCTTAACAGAATCAATTCTGAGCCGGATCTTTTCATGACGACTCGGACGGACGAGTTTGCTCGGGGACAGGAGATCCTCTATCTGTTTTCCAAAGATGAAGCGTCACTTATCAGTAAGATCAAAGAGAATAAAAGCCGCCTCGTAGGGCACTTCAATAAAATTGAGTCTGATCGGATTGCTGATAAGATTTTCTCAAGGCGCGAACTGAACATAGAGAAGAAATTAATGGAGGATCAAAAGTTCAATTTCAAAATTCCTTTCGGTTATGATTTGGCTAAGAACCTGCAAAATTTTACTTGGGTGAGATTTCTTGATGCGGAATATGAGAAGAACGTTTTTGTCTATCATGAGCCTTATACCTCCGATGAGTTGTTCAAGACAAAGGGCATTGCGGCTTTTCGCGAGAAAATCACGGGCACGCTCATGAGGGATATCGAGAAACCCGAAATCTATATGACCTATCAGCCGGAACTAGATTTCGATGTACGGGAAATTAACTTCAAAGGTAAATTCGCACTGGAGACCAGAGGCCTGTGGAAGCTTAGCGATATCTCTGGTGGAGGCCCGTTCATCAGCTATACTTTTGTAGATCAAGAGCTCAACAGACTCTACTATGTAGAGGCATACGTCTTTGCCCCTTCAATGGACAAGTTTCCATTGATGAGGGAGATGAATACTATCCTTAAGACTTTCCAAACGGAGAGTGAGCTGAATGCAGCGACCACTTCACCAACACCCTAACTCACCATGGCCAACAACTTCAGAAAAAAGGAGGCGCTCGATTTCCACTCAGATGCCCCGGCAGGAAAGATAGCGGTGACGCCCACCAAGCCCCTGTCCACTCAGCACGATTTAGCGCTAGCTTATTCACCTGGAGTGGCTGAGCCGTGTCTGGAGATTGCCAACTATAAGGATGATGTGTACAAATACACCGCTAAGGGCAACCTCGTGGGTGTGATTTCTAATGGTACGGCTGTACTCGGCCTTGGTAACATCGGGCCTGAAGCCTCTAAGCCAGTCATGGAAGGTAAAGGGGTGTTATTCAAGAAATTTGCCGGAATTGATGTTTTTGATATCGAGATTGCTGAGGAAGATCCGGATAAGTTTATAAAAATCGTCAAAGCGCTCGAACCCACTTTTGGTGGGATCAATCTGGAAGACATCAAAGCTCCTGAGAGCTTTAAGATAGAGAAAGCACTAAGGGATCAGATGAATATCCCGGTCATGCACGATGATCAGCATGGTACAGCAATTATCTCAAGTGCCGCATTGCTCAATGCACTGGAGATTGCTGGTAAGAAGATCGGTGAGATTCGGGTGGTAGTCAACGGAGCAGGTGCTGCGGCCATGGCATGCACTGACCTGTATTCTATGTTGGGCGTCAAGGTGAGCAACATAGTGATGTGTGATAGCAAGGGTGTCATACGAACGGATCGCAAAAACCTTCCAGAAGACAAGGCTCGATTTGCAACCAAGCAAGACCTGAATACACTGGAAGAGGCGATGCAAGATGCGGATGTTTTTTTGGGTCTCTCCAAAGGAGATGTAGTCACGCCTGCGATGCTCCTGCAGATGGCCAAAGACCCTATCGTGTTTGCGCTAGCCAACCCGGATCCTGAGATCGCCTATGGTCTGGCCATGTCGACCAGAGATGACATTATTATGGCAACCGGCCGTTCGGATCATCCTAATCAGGTGAATAATGTATTGGGCTTTCCATACATCTTCAGAGGAGCATTAGACGTGCGAGCGACCTCTATCAATGAGGAAATGAAGATGGCGGCTGTCAACGCGCTGGCAAGTTTGACTAAGGAGCCCGTACCCGAATTGGTGATCAAGGCTTATGGCGGCAAGCCAATCAAGTTTAGTAAAAACTACCTGATCCCCAAGCCGCTTGACCCAAGGCTCATTACCACAATATCGCCTGCAGTAGCAAAGGCGGCCATGGACTCAAAGGTATCGCGGATTGATATCCTTGACTGGGAAGCTTATAAGACAGAACTCCAGGAGCGTATCGGTATAGATCAGCGCATCATGAGCCGCATGATCTCCCGTGCGCGCAAGGACCCTAAGAAGGTCGTATTCGCAGAGGCAGAGGATGCTAAGATTTTGAAAGCAGCTCAAATGGTGGTGGACGAACGGATCGCTGAGCCTATCCTGTTGGGCAATAGAGAGCGGATTCTGGCGCTTATTGAGGAAAATGAACTGGAAATAGGTAACTGTACCATCATAGACCCCAGGGAGCATCGGGAGCGAGCGGCGGAATATGCCGAGCTGCTCTTTGAGAAGCGTCAGCGCAAGGGATTGAGCCGATATCAGGCCAACCAGCAGATCTACGATCACAACTATTTTGCTGCCATGATGCTCGATCAGGGTCAGGCAGATTGTCTCATCTCCGGCTTATCCAACGATTACCCGAAAACCATCGCCCCTGCATTGCAGATCATCGGCTGTGAAGAGGGAGTAGATCGTGTCGCCGGCCTATATATCATGAACACGCCTAAAGGGGCCTATTTCTTCTCCGACACTACCGTAAATCTTAACCCAACTTCAGATGAGTTGGTGGACATTATCGGGCTAAGTACCCGGGTGGTTAAGTATTTTGACTATGAGCCGCGAGTAGCCGTACTGTCGTACTCCAATTTTGGCTCTGCTAAAGGTGATGTACCTAAGAAGGCGGCAGAGACGGTGAGAAAAGCTAAAGCCAAATGGCCAAACCTCATTATCGATGGCGATATACAGGCAAATGTGGCCGTGAACAAAGAAATCGTGGAGGAGAATTATCCTTTCAGTAGTCTTTGTGGGACTCCAGCAAATACCTTAATTTTCCCTGATTTAGCGTCTGGAAATATTGCTTACAAGCTCTTGATGGAGATAGGTGGTGCGGAAGCCATCGGCCCGATCCTCATGGGGATGAAAAAGTCAGTGCACGTATTGCAAGTAGGGAGTACGGTAAGGGAGATTTTCAATATGGTGGCCATAGCGGTGGTAGACGCGCAAACAGCTGATTCGAGACAACAAATATGATAACATACCTTCATGGTAAGCTTGCCTACAAGGATCCCACATTCGTCATTGTAGACGTTGGTGGAGTAGGCTATGAAGTCAAGATTTCACTCACCACATACTCCGCAATCAAGGACAAAGAAGAGATTCGCATTCAGACCTACCTGCACATCAAGGAGGATGCACATACGATGTTTGGTTTCTATGACCTATCAGAAAAAAAGCGGTTTCTGGATCTGATCTCGATTTCCGGGGTGGGGCCAAGCACCGGCCTGATGGTTTTGTCCTCTCTGTCAGCTGATGAGCTGCAGCAGGCTATCGTGCAAGAGGATGTCAAGACTATCCAGGGAGTGAAGGGTATTGGATTGAAGACAGCTCAGCGCATCATCCTTGAGCTGAAGGATAAGATGAAAAAAGAAGGTTTACTCGATAAGACCCTTGAGTTTGCAGCTCAGCCGCACAATAGTTTGCGCGAGGAAGCGTTATCCGCCTTGGCTACTTTGGGCATTCCCAAGGCGACAGCCGCAAAGCAGGTGGATTTGATCCTTAGAGAGACAGGTCCGGATATTACCATTGAAGACCTCATAAAACGCACGTTGAAAAGGGCATAAGCAAATATCGAGAACCGTTTTGAGGAGTATCAAAGCATACATTTTTTTCATCAACCTGATCTTGATAACTCCCGGGTTAATCTGGACTAGTGCGGGTAAAGAATACGCCTCATCCGGATATTTTCAAACACGCCAGGATACCACTGCGGCAGACTCCATTGCAGCAGATACCCTCGATGTTCCTTACACACCGACACCTTTGCCTACTTTCGAAGAGTACGATAGGTTCGGAGACCCCTTTTCCAACTACACCAGCCCGTCCCCCTTGCTCCTGCAAGACCCTGCGAGCCTTGAGCTGGATGTGGAGATCGATACAGGGATGAACTATACGATCTACGAGAAGATCGGGGATATCAACTACCGTCCTACGTCGACGATGACTTTTGAGGAGTTCAATGAATATCAGAATCAGAAACTGATAAAGGACTACTGGAAAGAAAAATCATCCGGTCTTGATGGCGAAAGCGCAGTGAGCGGGAGGCAACTCATCCCCAAGCTATACATCAGCCCGGTGCTCGACAGGATATTTGGTGGTAGCTATGTCGATATCCAGCCTAATGGTTTTGTAAACTTAGACTTTGGTGGGCGTTGGCAGAAAGTAGAGAACCCAAGTATCCCTGTAAGACAGCAGCGCAATGGTGGCTTTAACTACAATCAGCAGATCAGCATGAATGTCGTGGGAAAGGTGGGGGAGAAGCTCGCCATCACTGCGAATTTTGATAATAATAACTCATTTGATTTTCAGAATAACCTGAAGGTCGAGTTTACCGGATATGAGGAAGATATTATCAAGAAGATCGAGATTGGCAATGTCAGCATGCCCGTAAAAAACAGTCTTATTACGGGAGCCCAAAGTCTGTTTGGTGTAAAGACTCAGCTACAGTTTGGTAAACTGTTCGTTACAGGCGTTGCATCGAGACAGCAAGGCCGTAGCGAGGTAATCAATGTTGAGAGCGGCTTCCAGGGGCGGGAGTTTGAGGTCCGGGCCTCCAACTACGATGAGAACCGCCATTTCTTTTTAGGGCACTTCTTTCGACAGAACTATGAGCAATGGCTCGCCGGGCTACCGCAAATCATCTCCGGCCTTAACATTACCAGGGTGGAGGTCTACTCGCTTAACAGAAATAATGATACCCAGACCCTGAGAAACTTCGTAGGCTTGATGGACCTGGCAGAAGGCACTGTCATCGGAAGACCTGACAATCCAAACATTGGAAGTGGAGTGGGTGGTGCTAATGATAATGCCGCAAATTCGCTCTTCCAGATACTGAATGATGACCCAAGAGTGAGAGATATTGATCAGGTGAGTGACCTGCTGGAGAACGAGTACGACCTGAGAAAGTCCACGGACTTTGAGCGCGTCACTTCGGCGCGGCGATTGGATGAGCGTGAGTTTACAGTTAATAAGGAGTTGGGCTATGTGACGCTTTTGCGTAAGCTACAGAACGATGAAGTGTTGGCGGTTTCTTATGAGTATACCTACAATGGACGCACCTACAAGGTTGGTGAACTCACCGAAGATTATCAAAACAGGCCGGAGAGTGATGCAATTATCCTAAAGCTGCTGCGCCCGACCAGGATCAACACGACAGTACCCACTTGGGACTTGATGATGAAGAACATCTATAACCTCAATGCCAGCCAGGTTGACAGGCAGGGCTTCACTTTAAGAATCCACTATCGGGATGATCTTACGGGTATTGACAACCCCTCCCTGCACGAAGGTGCCCGTACTAAAGATCAACCTTTGATTCGCTTGCTAGGTCTTGATCAACTTAACCCCAACAATGATCCTGCTCCTGACGGTAACTTTGACTACATCGAAGGCATTACCATCGACCCTAGGAACGGCAACATTATCTTCCCTGTGCTTGAACCATTTGGCAGGACGCTAAAGACCTACTTCGACCCGCTGACTGAACAGAATCTGATCTCCAAGTATGTATACGACACACTCTATCGTACGACAAGGAATGATGCGGAGCAAATAGCCTCAAAGGATAAATTTTTCATTCTTGGTAAGTTCATGTCCGGCTCTGCCAGTGAGATTGTCCTTCCGGGAATCAATATTGCTGAGAATTCGGTGGTAGTCACTGCTGGGAATACCCCCCTGACCGAAGGTCTGGACTATACGGTCGACTATAACCTTGGAAGGGTAAGGATAATTAATCAAGGGGTGCTCAATTCTGGTAAGCAAATCCAGATCACTTACGAAAAGGCAGATTTATTCAACTTTCAAACAAGGTGGCTTACCGGAGCGCATTTTGACTATCGTGTATCTGATGATATAGGCATAGGTGCGACTATCCTACATCTGAATGAAAGGGCTGGAGGTGTATCTCGATTCAAAGTTGGAGATGAGCCAACACGCAATACGAAGTACGGCTTTGATGTCAATTTTGATAAAGAAAGCAGAATGCTCACTAAAATTGTAGATGCACTTCCGTTCGTAAGCACAAAGGAAGAATCACGCATCAGTTTCAGTGGGGAGTTTGCGCAGATCATACCCGGAACTTCTAACCTAATTGATGGTGAAGGAACTTCCTATATTGATGATTTTGAGACGGCTATTACGCCCATTAACCTTGGCAATTCACCTCTTTCATGGATGCTTGCCAGTACTCCTGAGACTCCTGACAACCGCTTCGACCTGAGTAGTCAAGGTACAGGTAATTTGGGGTATGCATATAAGCGGGCCAAACTGGCGTGGTATATAATCGATAATCAATTCTACCTAAGCGGCGGGCCTAATAAGCCTGCGAATATTACCAGTGATGATACTAGAAATCATTATGTAAGGGCCATTTCACCGCAGGAGATTTTCAGGCAGCAGGACAGACAGCTAGTGAACACGAACCTTAATGTTTTTGATATCGCCTACTTTCCAAGCGAAAGGGGGCAGTACAACTATAACCCTGATTTGACACCAAACGGACTTCTCAAAGATCCGTCGACGAATTATGGAGCCATCACCAAAGCGATTACCAATGAGGTGGACTTTGACAAGACGAATGTGGAATATTTGGAATTTTGGCTCATGGATCCCTTCATTGAAGGGGAGAACGGCCGAGTCCTCGATGGGATATTTAACCAGAATAACGTCACCGGTGGAGACCTGGTTTTTCAATTAGGAAATGTCTCTGAAGACATACAAAAGGACGGACGACATGCATTTGAGAATGGTCTTCCTCCGGACTATGATCCGGATCGTACTATCCAGAATGAATGGGGAAGGGTTACGGATCAGCAGTATTTGAATGACTTCTTCGACAACAATGCCAATACACGTGAAAACCAGGACGTAGGCCTTGACGGCTTGAAGAGTGAGGATGAGCCGGACTATTTCAGAGAAAGCTTTCTTGATCGTCTCTCAGTTAATAGTCAGGCACTCCAGCGTATCCAAAGGGACGTTTCGGCGGATAACTACAATCATTATCTAGGTGATGAGCTTGATGCCAACGATGTAAAAATCATCGAGCGTTATAAAAACTATAACGGTATGGAGTCTAATACAGCTATCAATACCGAAAACAACTTCACTATTCAAGCGTCACCAACCCCGGAGAATGAAGATTTGAATCGTGATAATACCTTGTCCGACCTTGAAGAATATTATGAATACACGGTCAAACTAAGACCCGGAGAGCTTGAAGTAGGCAAAAATCATATCGTCGATCAGGTTCAGGATCAAACAGGAGAGGCGACTTGGTACCTGTTTCGGATACCAATCAGATCTCCCGATCGCATCCAGGGAGACATTTCCGGATTCAAATCAATGAGATTTGTAAGGACCATGATGACGGGATGGCAACAGCCTGCGGTCATGAGAATGGTAAAATTTCAGTTGGTAGGCAGCCAATGGAGAAAATACCTTGAAGCGCTTAATGAGAAGGGCTTTAATGAAGTGCCGGAATCTTACACTTCAGACTTCAATGTTTCAGTCGTGAACATCGAGGAGAACAGTATAGCCGCAGAAGGGAAGATCCCGTATGTCGTGCCACCGGGAATCAACCGGGACTTTGATAACACAACAGTGATACAGCGACGTACCAATGAGCAGTCATTACAGATATGTGTGGAGGATCTGGAAGATCGCGATGCTCGAGCAGTCTACAAGAATGTAAGCCTTGATCTTATCAACTATGGTCAGATCAAGATGTTTTTTCATGCTGAGGCGCATGCCGGTGACCGGGTAGAGGATGATGAGACTACTGCATTCATTCGTTTCGGTACTGATTTTACAGAAAACTATTATGAGGTGGAGGTACCGCTTAAAGTCACGCCTCAAAATATTAGCGGTAGCGGGGATGAAATAGCCCGACAGGTGTGGCCTCTCGAAAACGAAATTGACCTAAGTATCAATGAGCTTTATTCACTGAAGTCGCGGCGAAATCGCGAGGACTTCAGTGTGGAGCTGCCCTTTACTGCAAAGTCTGAAAATGGCCAGTACAATTTGAGTATTGTCGGTAGACCTGATATGACCACTGTGCTCACCATGATGATAGGGGTGCGCAATCCAGCTAGCGATGACAGGGCACCCAAGTCGATATGCCTGTGGGCCAATGAACTACGCGTAACGGATTTTAACAGAGAAAAGGGCTGGGCGGCTAATGCACGCTTATCAGCAAAATTGGCAGACTTAGGCACCATATCGGCATCTACACGCTATACCTCGTTTGGGTTCGGAAGTATCCAGCAAAGGATCGCCGAAAGAACACGAGAAGAGACTACACAGTATGATATCTCTGCCAATATGCAACTGGATAAATTACTTCCTGGTGATCATGGTATCAAGATACCCATGTTTGTGAGCATGGAGAAGCAGCGAGTAACGCCTCGGTTTGACCCATTGGATCCTGATATTCCGTTGGAGGCGTCACTCCTTGCCTTTGATACAGATGAGGAATCTGCGAATTATAGAAGCCTGGTTGAAGATCGGTCTGAACGACGAGCGCTCAATTTCACGAATGTGCGAAAAGAGCGCACCAACCCTGAGTCGAGGAAGGATTTTTGGGATGTTGAAAACTTAGCATTTAGCTATTCATTTAGTGACTTAAGGTCGAGTAATGTCAACACTCAGTCCTACGTCTTGAAGCAGTACAAGGGTGGGGTGGCCTACAACTTTGCCCCGCAGGAGAAGTCGATAGAGCCATTTAAAAATGTCGCAGCATTGGATGGCAAGTATCTTCAGCTTATCAAGGACTTCAACATCAATCCTATTCCCAGCAATTTCTCCGTGCGTGGAGACCTTGACCGCAGATTTATCAAAACCCAGCTAAGAAATGCGGATCTGACAACTGATGGTATAGACCCATTTTTTGAGAAGTTTTTCACGTTCAATAGAAACTATAACCTTCGATGGAATCTGTTTAAGAGCCTGAGTCTGGACTATTCCGCCAGGGCCAATGCCATCATTGACGAGCCGGAGGGTGATATAGATGACCAGGTGAAGCGAGACTCAATATGGAATAATGTGAAGCGCTTTGGCCGAATGAAAAACTATAATCAGACTATCTCCGCCAACTATCGTTTACCTCTAGACAAGATTCCCATCACTGATTGGGTCAATGCGGATGTGCGCTATTCGGCAGGATATAATTGGTTGGCAGGAGCCATTGGACAGTCTGATACACTGGGTAATGTGGCAAGTAATAACCGTACCCGTGATATCAATGGCAAGTTTGATCTTGTAAAACTCTACAATAAGGTTCCGATCCTGAAGGAGATAAATACACCTTCGCGGCGTAAATCAACCCGCGGAGCAGGACCCCAGCAGAAAGCGGATACACTGGAGTTGAAAAAATCTCAAGGAAAGGCAGGTAAAGGATTTCTCCGGTTACTTATGTCAGTTAGGTCTGTCAACTTTACCTATAGCATAAGGGAGAGCACCACACTCCCGGGCTTCCTGCCGTCTCCGTATCTTCTAGGTGCTGACAAAGGTTTTGAAGCCCCGGGTTGGGACTTTATTACAGGTAGTCAGGATCCGAACATCCGATTCAAGGCTGCTGAAGAGGACTGGCTGGCCAGGAGCAGTTTTTTAACCATGCCGTTTTCTCAAACGAGGGTTGAAGACCTTAACCTGAGAGGCACAGTCGAGCCACTCAAAGACTTAAAAATCCAACTTGATGCGAAGAAGACTTCTACCGGAAACTTCCAGGAGATCTTCCGGTTCGATGGTGATTCAATCAATGACTTTGTTTCGCTTACCCCTTCACGGACGGGTAGCTATAGCATCTCCTTCATGGCACTGAAGACGACATTTATCAATGATCTGGATCAAGAGGAATATATCCATCCGACTTTCAACGACTTTGTAGCGAATCGTGAGATCATCAGACAAAGGCTGAACAGTCTGAATGGAAATGGTGAGTATCAACTCAACAGTCAAGATGTCCTGATTCCTTCGTTCATAGCTGCATATTCTGGTAAGGATCCCTCTGAAGTAAATCTCAGCCCGTTCCCCAAAACACCTCTACCCAACTGGCGTCTCGACTATGCGGGGCTATCCAACATTCCCGCCTTGAAGGAGGTGTTTTCATCTGTCAATATTACCCACAGCTACCAGTCGACCTTCAGCGTTGGTAATTATGCCAATTCACTCCTGTATGATCAAGACCTTGAGCTGACTAATGATATCGTCGACTATCCACTAGCTTCGGTATCTACCGACAATGGAATTGTACCGGTTTATATCGTCAATCAGGTAGCTATTACAGAGCGGTTTTCGCCACTTATTGGTGTCAACGTGAGAACAAAAAACAGGCTGACAGCCAAAGTGGATTACAAAAGAGAGAGGAACCTTTCACTGAACTTATCCAACGCGCAAGTCACTGAACTCAGGAGTAGTGACATCTCATTTGATATTGGATTTACAAAGGATAAATTCAAACTTCCATTTAAGGTACAGGGCCGTACTGTCACACTGGAAAATGACATTCAGTTCAGGATGAGCTTTACTATTAGGGATACAAAAACTATCCAACGGAAGATTGAAGAAACCAATGCCATTACCAATGGCAACCTTAATTTTCAACTAAGGCCTACTGTGAGTTATGTGCTCAATCAGAAGCTGAATTTGACAATGTACTTTGAGCGAAATATCAATGAGCCGAGATTGACGAACTCATACCGCCGGACATCAAGTGCATTTGGTGTACAATTGCGCTTTAGTTTGTCTCAGTAGATGGCTCGCATATCTCAAAAACAACTATTTTTGACGGGCATTAATTAAGAAGAGAAATGAATACACCAGATGACTTGAAATACACCAAAGATCATGAATGGCTCAAGATCGACGGAGATGTGGCTACTATCGGAATTACGGATTTTGCACAAGGAGAACTAGGGGATATTGTCTATGTCGAAATAGAGACTGTAGGTGATGAACTTGGCCATGGAGAAGTCTTTGGTACCGTTGAAGCTGTAAAGACAGTTTCAGATCTGTTTATGCCGGTTTCTGGCGAGGTGATTGCATTTAATGAAGCGCTTGAGTCTGAGCCCGAGTTGGTAAATAGCGATGCTTATGGTGAGGGTTGGATGATTAAGCTTAAAATAGCGGATACAGCGGAGCTTGATAATTTGCTTTCGGCAGAAGCTTATAAGGAGCTAATAGGTGCTTGAGTAGGCTAAAGTACTCCCTGAGTTTCTTGCTTTGGCTGGGTTTTATCAGCTATTTGTCACTTACTCCGAGTAGCCCCGTGTCATCTCCAATTCCCGGATTGGATAAAGTTGTACATTTTGTCTTTTATCTGGTGCTCACCTGGCTGTTGGGTAAGAGTTTGAGGGTCGAATGGAAAGCTAATTCTTATTTCTTCTGGATAGTGTTGATATTAGTGCCAATATGCATTGGTGTAGCGATAGAGATGATCCAGTCAACTGTCCCTGGAAGAACAAGAGAAAACTTAGATATAGTTTTCAACATAATCGGTACCTGTACAAGCGTGATTCCATTTGTCAAAAGAGCGGATTAATGTCAAGGGTTTTCTGATTTTTCGATATATTTGACATTACTGGAGTATTAAAAAGACTTTATAATAATTAAACAGACCTCATGGAAGCTAAGAAGAATCCAAAAGCAGATCTTGAAAGCAAAAGCCTGATGTTTTTACATCTTGGTTTGGTGATTAGCCTTGCGCTCGTCATTACAGCGTTTGAGTGGAGATTTTATGACGAAGGTGCCACGATGGACCTTGGCCAGGTAGATGACAACTTTGAAGACCTGATGGAGATACCTCCTACAGAGCAGCCGCCTCCACCCCCGCCTGTAATTCAGCAGCCAGAGATCATAGAGGTTCCCGATGAGGAGGAAATTGAAGAAGAAATTGAAATAGAACTTGATGTTGAGATTACAGAAGAGACTGTAATCGAAGAGATCATTTTCGAAGAAGCTCCCGAAGAAGAGGAAGTTGACGAGATTTTTACAATTGTAGAAGATCAGCCAGAGCCTCCAGGGGGTATGTCAGCATTCTATCAGTACATTGCGAAGAATCTGAAGTACCCATCTCAAGCAAGAAGAATGGGTATTGAAGGAAAGGTATTTGTACAGTTCGTAGTTGACAAAGATGGATCCATTACTGAGGTACAGGCCGTAAAAGGTATAGGTGCCGGCTGTGACGAGGAAGCTGTCAGAGTAATTGGTGAAGCAAAAAAATGGAAGCCGGGTAAGCAGAGAGGTCGTCCGGTGAAAGTAAGAATGATTTTACCTATCACGTTTAAGTTAGGTTAAGAAATATGAGACCAGCCTTCGAGCTGGTCTTTTTTTTGATCAAGACGAACTAAAAGTTTAGTTGGTATGCTGACTGATTTTTGGGAGTTTGATGCGTGACGACAATCAGTTGACGGACTATAGCTGGTCATAATTAGTTCAGTCTAAATATTCTTACTTCATGGTGTAAAAGCAAAAGGCTAATACCATGGACACATTAACTAAACAGAAAAAAGTCTCCCCTAGCTCTCAGAAGAGGAGGGTCGATGACACAAGATTGGATCATCTTGATCCTGTTATCAAGCAGCTCGTCAAACCAAGGGCTCCTTTCAGTGTTTCAGAATACGAAACGTTGTTGTCTCTAAAAAGAGAAAGGGATGAGGATCAGAACACCCGTTCAAAACTTTTCCTTGCTCTAGGCCTTGTTTTAAGCCTGCTATTTGCCATTACAGCGTTCGAATGGAAGTTTTACGATGATGGACTTATTACGGACTTGGGAGAATCAGATATAAATCGGTTTGAAGAGGTCTTTGAGATTCCAAATACTGCACAGCCACCCCCACCACCACCGGTCAATAACCAACCCCCTGTAATTAGGGAAGTGGAGGATGAAGTGATCCTTGAGGAGATCAAACTCAATATTGATGCTGAGATGACTGAGAATACGGCCGTGGAAGAGATCATATATGTACCGGAAGTGGAGTTGGAGGAAGAGAAGGCCGAAGAGATATTCACAATAGTAGAGCAGAGACCAGAGCCGGTTGGGGGTATGAAAGCTTTCTATAAGTATGTGGCGGATGAAATGGAATATCCGGCTATCGCCAAGAGAAACAATATCCAGGGTAAGGTTTACCTAAGATTTGTTGTCAACCAGAGCGGGGCTATCGCGAATGTGGAAGTATTAAAAGGAATAGGAGCGGGTTGTGATGAGGAAGCGATTAGGGTACTGGAGAACGCTCCAAAATGGAATCCTGGTAAGCAAAGAGGACGTGCCGTAAGCGTTTATATGACGCTCCCTATGATTTTTGTATTGAAGGAGTAAAAGAGCTTTTTTAATGTGTCTGCGAGCAGTTGCTACACTATGTTGAGCAACTGCTCTTTTATTTTCTCTAGTTCTTCTTTCATTACTACTACGTGTCTTTGAATAGCAGCATCGTTGGCCTTTGATCCGATAGTATTGATTTCTCTTCCTATTTCCTGAGAAACAAAGGCTAGTTTTTTACCTGGAAGTTCTTCAGTAGTAATTACTTCCGTGAAGTAGTCGAGATGATTTTTTAGTCGCACTTTCTCTTCACTGATATCAAGCTTTTCGATGTAGTAAATAAGTTCTTGCTCGAATCGGTTTTGGTCAATGTTTTCAGAGCCGACGAACTCATTTAGGTTACCCCTGATCCGGGACTTTATCCGTTCTACCCTCGCCGGGTCAATTTCTTCAATGCTATTCAACTGTACACTGATAGAGTTAATATAAGCCTCTAGCTTGCTTTTAAGCGCTTGTCCTTCCTGTGTCCGGAAGTCCAGGCAGCTCATGAGGGCACTATTCAATTGTGCTTTGAGTTCGTCCCATGAAACCAACTCATCTTCAGACTCTCCACCCACTACCACCTCAGGCATATCGAGTGCGATCTTGAAAAGATTGCTATTATTAGTATCTCCGGCCTCCCTGGCTAAAGAGGTCAAGTCGTCATAATAGCTTTTGAATAAGGTCCGATCGAAACTGAGCTTTTTTAGATGATTACCCTTAGGTTGAATATCGATGGTCAACACCACTTTCCCACGTTTCAAAGTATCTGTTATGATAGCCCTGATTTCCAACTCACGATCACTGAACTCTTTGGGGATTTTTAGCTGAAGGTCTAGAAACTTTGAATTCAGGGTACGAAACTCTACCGAAAGTGTCGATTTTTCGTTTTCGTACTGTGCGGAACCATAGCCCGTCATGGAATAGATCATGGGCTAAAATTAGCGGTATGCGGCGCTAATTAAAAATCATAACCCAGAGTAACATAGAATCTCGTATCACCCACATTGAAGTCCTCTATAGGCTTAGCCACGTCAAACTTGACATAATAGCCAAGCAGTACAGTACGAACACCGAAACCATAGCTCTGCAGCCAAGGGCTCTTGGAATTATTGAGTGTAGCTTGAAAAACGGATCCTTCCGGTGCTATGATCTTCGTATTAACATCATTGTCCCGACGGAATGGAGACCTGCCTGTCCAGGAAGACCCAATATCATAGAAACCGACGAGCTGAAAATTCCTAAAGAAGTTGGAGGAAATGGGGCCCCTTATAATATACTTGAATATAGGTAGGCGGAGTTCGGCGTTCACCAAGATCACATCACTTCCATTAAACTTATTGTAGCTGAAGCCTCTGAGGTTGGTTATGTATTCAGTGAACAACAAGTTGCTATTGTCTACTCCTGTTTCTGTCCTCAGCGGATCATTTTGACCTGTCGACTCTGTCTTATTGAAAAGCCAGTTGTTCATACCCCCCAATAGATAGCTCGGTGTATTATTTCCAAAGAACTTGCCATAGAAGAGTCTGGTGGCAAATATGATTTCTCTATGCACTTTCTGATAATGACGTACATCCAAATAGAAATTGTTAAAGCTTCGGTCACTATTGGTGATACCCGTGTAATGCTTGAATCCCAATTTAGCTCGCGTGCCCTCATAAAGATTGAGGCCATGAACGATTGAATTATCGAACACTACAGATGTCTCTGAGCCGAGAAAAGTCACACCATTGTCTGTTTCGAAACTAGGGGGGCTCGGAGATAGTGTTCTGAAATCCAAATCTAAATAGCGTGTATAGGCCAAGTAAGGGCTAAAATCAACTCTCAAGGAGTTGCTAATGGGAAGACTTGCCCCTAGCGTAAATTTGTTAAGAGAGTATTTCTGAAGCACATTTTCAGACTGCTCAAGTATGACTCTTCGATCATATCGAGCCTTGAAATCAACTCTGTATTTGATAAACTTATACTCACCGAATATATCTCCACTCTTAAGGTCCGAAATCGCCAGTATCCCACCGTAGAACTTATGATTTTCGAGCATGTCGTTCATAGAGGTTTCCAGTAGGATGCCAAAACCTCTCATTGGATCTATGACAAAGCTGGTCACGACATTGTCCGCACTAAACCGTGTATCATAAGGTAGCGGCCCGACTACACTTGTGGTCTTTTCAAGTTTACGATAGTTGGATAAGAATGAGAAGTTGTTGTTACTGGTCTTTTTTTCCAGCTCTTCTTCGAAGACATAGTTGTCAGTATCAATGAAATCTTCGGAAGTCTGCTGCTCACTTAATTCCTCATTTACCTCCTCAACCGGGTCTTCAATAGGAGGATTATTTAATGTCTCTTCCTGAATTCGCTCTCTCAGATACCGCGCTTGCTCTATTTCTTTTCTCAGTGTCTGAGGAGTGAAGATATTGTTGTTGAGGTTGTAACCCTTGTAGAGAAACACCTTTTCAGCTCCATCCTGCAGCATGGTAAAGACAATCGAATTAGATGCGAAGTGAATATCATAATTCTTAATACTGGAGTTAAAGTTGGTCACCTGATGAAAGGTGCTATCAAAGATATTATAGTGATAGAGGTTAAAAATCCCTTTTTGGTCACTTAGGTAGTAAGTCTCGAAGTATGTGTCTGGCTTAGGCTTGTAGTCCTTGCTAAGTGTATTCGTCAGACGAGTATATTGAGTCTTAGTAGTATCAAGGTCATATAGGAAGAGATTGTAATTATTGGACACCTCTGCTATGTCTTCTACTTTGTAACTGATTGAATCCTTGGTACGATTTGAGCTCCAGATGAGCACGTCCCTACCGGGCAAAAATTTAGGAGTGATGTCATCCCACTGATCTTTGGTCAGTTGTCGTATCGCATTGCGACGCATGCTGACTAAGTAGAGATCATTAGCACCATTTACATCAGCGCTGAGTACTGCTAACCTACCATTATCATTAAAGGCAAAGTCTTTGACATGATCAAATTTCTCCAACGACTTACGCTGAATTTTCTTACTAGCGACATTGATCGATACCAGATAGTTTTTCCCGAAGTAAGCTTGTACTATACCAAGGTTCTCATTGTCAATCCAATTGATTAGCGGGATTTCATAATCTACTTCCTGGTTGATGACTCTGTAGCCGCCGTTAAGCAATCCTTCTTTCTTACCACTCGCAATATCCTGTACGTAGACTGTATACTTACCCCCATAGTTTTCAGAAAAAGCAATCCGTTTGCCATCAGGACTAAATTTCACCTGGTTGTAGATTACATTCGGTTTACTATCTACTGCAATATTTGATACGTTTGGGCTGATATAGTTGCTCTCAATTCTTTGGCTGGCATCCTTGTAATATTGTTGCCAGTCGACTAAAAACTGCCTGAAAGGAAGTCCTAATGTGCTGGCAATACTGTTCTCCTCATTCCTGATTATTCTGGTAAGATTCAGCACATTACTAATGTTGCTCTTCCCGTACTTGTTAGCGATGTAGTTCCAAAGGCTCTGACCTGCGATTTCTGCCTCCTTGCCCTGGATTTTTGAAAGCTTCTTGACCGTGTTGCCTCTAAGCAAATCACGCATAAAATCATCCATCTCTACGCTCCACCCTTCGGCTACATAGCGAGCGGCACCCTCAATAAACCATCGGGGCAAAGTGAGTAAATAGGAGCTTTGGAACATATCGGCGAGGCTACCGCCAAACATCATGTCATTGATGAGCATTCGTGAAATGCGGAGCACGAGCTCTCGCTTGAACTCCTCTATCGTTCCCGGAAATGGGATTTCCGTTCGGAGTTTTACAAAATTGGTCTGACCGCCTACCGTAAATACTTCGTCATCAATACCAATATTGCTCTGCTGTAGATCCGTGACACTATTGTAGATGAAGATTTTTGTTTTTGCATAGGGAGCATATCCCAGCACATCTGTGATGCGGTCGAACTCTTCTTCCAGGTATTGGATCGCTACATTGGCGTAGTTCTTACCTCCACGGTAGTAGTAAACATCGAAGTTGTCGGTACTGTAATAGGACCAGTCGAAGTTCTTATACTGCACTCGATTTTTGCCATACTCACGGCTCCCAATGACCTGGGACCATACATCGGTCCAGAGCCCATTTGCCATCACTATCATCAGTACCAGTACTACTCTTTTCATGCTCACTTCTCGAACTTATGAAGATAATGAATAATAACGTTGAATATCTACCTCTGCGTCTATGCCTTCACCAAAAACAAGGTGTCTGGCAAATTGGTGCGCGAAATAGGGAGTCATTGACACGCCCTTAGATCCAAATCCGTTAAAAACACCCAACTGAGAATGTTCAGGGTGCAAACCGACAAACGGCTTTCTATCTTTGGTCGCCGGACGTATTCCTACTTTTCGCTCCTTCACAGAAATTTCTTCTGAATAAATAACCGATAATTTCTCCTTAAGTTCCTTTTCAGCCCCATCATCAAAAACCTGCGTGCTACTTCTTGTGTAGGTTGATCCCAGTCGAAAGTTTTTAGCGCCCAGAGGCACCAAAAAAACACCTCGATTGAGAATAAAGTCGAAACCAGCCTCACACTCCACATCCATCAACTCGCCTTTGACCGGAGTGAAGGGAAGCCAGCTAAAGAAACTATCATCTTCATCCATACCTCTGCAATAGATGACTTTAGCAGCCTTGTATTCCCCATATACCGCTCCGTCAGACAACAACTCCAGATTGTCTGACTTGAACAAGTGATTGCGGTAGATTCCCTTAGCATTGAGCCATTTTTTATATCCGTCCAGTAGCCTGCTCAGATCAACATATCCCGCCTTGCGGAGCTTGATCCCGCCCAGGGGATCATTTATCCCGGCTACCGCAATCGACTGAGATTCTACCGATGCTATATAAGGCGCGTACTCAGGGGCCGACATTTTACTCTGCCAGTCATTACATTCCTCATTGGTGAAAAATGGCCTATAAATGCCCGTAGGATGAAGGCTATGGATTTTGAGTAGCTCGTCTAGTTCTAAGTAAAATGGCTCAATCACTGGGAAAAGCTGATCAGCTTTCCACGTCTTCACCATATTCCTACCGGTAATCGGATTGTACAGGCCTGCGGCTACTCTGGAGGAGGATTGTGGGTTGGTATGATCAAAGACCAATACGCGGGCACCAATTTTTTGTAGTTCCCAGCTCAGTGCTGTTCCGGCTATCCCCTGTCCTACAATAATAAAGTCTACCTCCTCGTGCACCTGATCCCCCGTTTGATAATTATTGATCAAATTTGCTTACAATTTTGATATCCGATAGATGATTAAGATCAAAAGTTTCACTTTCAATCCATTCATGGAAAACACCTATGTGCTGAGTGATGCCACAGGTGAATGTATAATCATAGACCCGGGATGCTATGAAACCGCTGAGCGAGACACCTTAAAATCTTACATAACCAAGAATGGGCTTAAGGTGGCGCAATTAATAAATACACATTGCCACATTGATCATGTTTTGGGTAATGCTTTTGTGAAGCGCGAGTACCAGGTTGATCTCGCTATTCATCCCAAAGATGAAGCAACGCTCGAATCGGTCAAGGTGTATGCCCCCAATTATGGCTTTGCAAAATATGAACCCTCCACTGCGAACCTTATGATCGATGAAGGTGATCAAGTCAAGTTTGGGGATAGCATGCTCGAGATATTATTCGTGCCCGGGCATGCTCCAGGGCATGTCGTCTTTTATCATGAAGGACAGTCTTTTTGCATAGGTGGAGACGTGCTCTTCAGAGAAAGCATTGGCCGGACGGACTTACCGGGAGGCGACCATGATGTATTGATCCGTAACATTCATGAGAAAATGTTCAAGCTGCCAGATGATACCACCGTCTATTGTGGTCACGGACCAGAGACGACTATTGGACATGAAAAGAAGTTCAACCCATTCTGCGCGATTTCTAAATAGGTAATGAAAAGGCACATACCCAACTTTTTGACATGTTGCAGCTTATTCTCAGGATGTTTTGCCTTAGTTCAGATCAGTAATGGCAACCTGCAATGGGTGCCATATCTTGTTTGGATAGCGGCCTTTTTCGATTTTATTGATGGATTTGCAGCGCGTCTCCTTAAGGTTAGTTCCCCAATGGGAAAAGAGCTGGATTCCCTTTCAGATATGGTCAGTTTTGGAGTAGTGCCAGGTTACTTTGTTTACGCGCTATTGACGGCCCAGACAGATAATCTTTGGATACCTTTTGTTGGTTTTGCTATTACCATAGGATCTGCCCTGAGGCTTGCAAAGTTCAATATTGACGAGCGTCAATCGGATCAGTTCATTGGACTGCCTACGCCGGCCAACGCGATTTTCATTACCGGACTGATCTGGCTGCCAGAGAGTTGGTCGTTGCTATTGACAACATACGTCCTTATTGCGATAGCAATTGTTTTTTCGATCCTGCTTAATGCGGAGCTACCACTCATTGCCCTCAAGTTCAAAAGCTACAAATGGCTGCCCAACACCTCTCGCTATCTGGTAATATTTTCGACACTTGGACTGATAGTTTTCTTTGGGCTACAAGGGGTATCCCTGTCAATTGTTTCTTATCTGGTTATATCAATAGTCTTTACTTTTACAAAGTCTAAAGACTGATGCAGGACAATTCAATATACTTCGGAGAGTAGCGTTACTTTTATTTATTCGTGAGACCAGCCCTTTACATACTTCTAGCGCTAGTAGTAGCTTCATTCACCTGCCAGGGTCAGTCTTCCGTGCTCGGTCAAGGCACGTGGAAAAAGCTTGCCACACCCACGAAGGGCATCTATAAACTAGGTCGATCTGACTTTCAGGCTATGGGCCTCAATCCTGGCTCACTTGACCCCAGAGAAATTCAGATTTTTGGAAGTGATGGAGGCATGCTACCACAGTCGAATGCCGTAGAACGGCCCCTAGGCTTATCAGAAATAGCCATTTATGTCAGTGGAGAGCAAGATGGTAGCTTTGATGAGGGGGATTTTGTCCTTTTTTGCAGTGATGGGCCTGATGAACTCGCCTTTCAGACATCCACGGGAGCTATTACTTACCAGAAAAATCTGTATGCTGACTCTGCCTATTATTTTCTCACGGTATCTCAGACCGCAGGTCTCCGCGTTTTAACCAAAGATAATCAGCCACCAAACGCTGAACGGATATCCGTATTTCCTGAATTGGTAATTCATGAAGTAGATGAAACGAACATTATCAGTTCAGGACGATTTTGGGTTGGAGAGTCCTTTTCCGATGGCGGCAATGCCACCAAAAGATTCACACTTGAGACTCCCGACAGGCAGTCTGGCAATGTCAGGCTCGTTTCACAGGTCATAGGACGATCCCCGTCAGGCAGCCAGTTTACGGTAGGCATAGATAATGGTAGTACACTTGGAGTGCATTCCACAGATCCATACCCCAACGTCACCTATGGAGAAAGAGGGCAATTTGACTTGCAGGTGTTCGAAGGCAGCTTGGCTAGTTCAGGTGACCAGGTAGAGTTGACTTATGCCTATACGGGATCTGATGTCGGAAACCTGGATTATTTGGTATTCCAGTATCCTAGAACACTGTCTTTCGGGGCTAAGCCCGTCTTTTTTCGAGGACAGAGTGATTTTACCGGTTCCAGGACTTTTGCGGTAGCCAATGTCTCAAGTAATGCAATGATATGGAATGTATCGAATGCCACAGCACCGTACCAGCTAGAGTACTCTACAGAAGGTGGTACAGCGCTGGTCACGGAGGAGGTCAGCCAGTACCAGGAATATGCTGCTTTCGAACCAACCAACGCCTCGTCTCCGATCTACATCGGTGATGTGGTCAATCAAGACCTAATAGGCGTCAATACCCCGGAGGCTGTTTTCGTGACATATCCTGGGTTTCGCTCTCAGGCTGAGCGCTTGGCGAGTTTTCGACGGACTAATGATGGCATAGATGTAATGGTTGTCACCACCGCCGAGATATACAACGAGTTTTCCTCCGGCCGTCATGACATTACAGCCATCAGGGATTTTGTACGATACCTGTACCAAAAATCTCCCAATACATTGAAATACTTGCTGCTCTTTGGAGATGGATCGTATGATTACAAAGACAGGACGATCGTTGATCACAACTTCGTACCGGTCTATGAGAGTAGGAATTCCACTCATAGGATTTATAGCTACTCTTCAGATGATTACTATGGGTTTCTGGAAGAGGACGAGGGAGAGTGGTCGGAGGTCAACAATGGTACGGGAGGCGATCATACACTGGAGATAGGCATAGGCCGCCTACCGGCAAAAAGCTTAACCGAGGCAGAACAGATGGTGACCAAGCTCATCAGATATCAAACCAGCAACAACAGGCTAGGGGACTGGAGAAGTAAAATTTACTTCCTGGCTGATGATGGGGATTTTAACATTCACTTGAATGATGCTGAGGGACTTGCGCAGTTTGTAGATACAGCCTACAGTTTTTTCGACTTGAATAAAGTTTACATCGACGCTTTTGAACAAGAGCGTACCGGAGGTAATGAAACAGTACCCGGAGCACGGCGGATAGTCGAGAATATATTTGATGAGGGGGCATTGATCGTCAATTTCACGGGTCATGGAAATGAAGGGCAATGGACCGAAGAGGATTTACTGGTTGAATCGATGATCCCTCAATTCCGTAATCGCGTGAAACTGCCACTACTAGTTACGGCTACATGCGAGTTCGGCGCGTACGATAACCCCCTACGCCTATCAGGAGGAGAGCAGATGCTGCTCAACCCTGAAGGAGGAGCTATTGGCTTACTTACCACGACCCGACCCGTATTTGCACATACCAACAGGCCTGTGAATGAAGCATTTTATCGGAATGCGTTTAAGCTGATCAATGGTGAACAGCCGAGGCTTGGAGACATTATCAAAGCAACAAAGAACAATAGCCTGAGAGGATCGGTCAATCGTAATTTTGCCCTTTTAGGAGATCCGACCATGCGACTAGCCTATACTGACTATAGCGTAAGCCTGGATTTACAAAACGATCAATCGGATACCCTAAGAGCTCTTGGCACCTACCAATTTTCTGGTCAGGTGGGCAGTCTGGATGGCACGGTCAATGCTGACTTCAACGGGAGAGTCAAAATCAACATTTTTGATAAGCCTTTAGAAGAGCGCACTCTCGGAGACGAGAGCCAATCAACAACCTATGAAGTACGAACCTCCGCACTTTTCAGGGGAGAGGCTACCGTGACTAATGGTCGTTTCAGCTTTGATTTTGTAATGCCAAAGAACATAAGCTACAAATTCGGAAGAGGCAAAATCAGTATGTATGCTCAGACAGATGATGGTTTGGCGGATGCCAATGGAGCACTTACGGAGTTTATAGTCGGAGGCAGTGCGACTGAGGTGCCGATTGATGATGTGCCACCACAGGTAGACCTATTTATCAACTCGGAAGGCTTTACCAACGGGCAAACGGTCAGTCAGAACCCACTGCTACTGATGAAACTATCTGATGAAAGTGGGATATCACTTTCTAGTACCGGGATTGGCCAGCAAATGACTGCTGTGCTCGATGATGATCAGATTATCGAATTGAGCGACTTCTATACCGCCGATATTGACACCTACCAGACAGGGTCGGTGAGATACCCTTTAGGAGAGTTGGCGGAGGGATTGCATACCATCACAACAAAAGTTTGGGACAATCACAATAATGCTACTACCAACAGAGTTGAATTCTACGTGGGTAGCGGTTCCTCTATTGAGATCAGCGACCTTAAAAATTACCCAAACCCGATGCGAGAAAAGACAACCTTCTCATTCGGGTACGACAGAGCAGGTGAAGGAGTAGAAGTCACACTTTCGATTATTTCCATTGGAGGTGAGTTGGTTTTTGAGCAGGTGTATACCATTGATGAAACTGATGCAGTGATAGATCAGATCGAGTGGGACGGAAGGTACCCCAATGGAAGTTTAGTGACTAATGGGATTTATATTTATAAGCTTTTAGTGAGGAGCACTTCTGACGGCTCTAAAAGTGAAGCCTATGAAAAGCTAATAATAGCTAATTAACTATCTTTACGAGTTCAAATCACAACCGAATGGCCAAGTCTTTCAGATTACTGTTCCCAGCAATCTTCCTTTTTCTTTCTTATACGGCATTTGCGCAGAGTTCAGCGATTATTTCCGGACAAGATACCACCAGAAGACCTATAACTACGGCAGTTCCTTTTTTGACCTTTTCACCGGACTCCAGATCATCAGCCATGGGTGAGACTGGTGTAGCCACCAGCCCTGATGCTAACTCCGTTCATTGGAACAACGCGAAGCTGGCCTTCATAGAAGATGAAATTGGCTTTTCAGTATCGTATGTACCTTGGTTGGGAAATATAGTTGACGATATGTCGGTGAGTTATCTGTCAGGGTTTAAGAAAATCGACCGTGTGCAGACCGTAGGTTTATCGCTGAGGTACTTTGACTTAGGGGAGATCCAGTTGACTAACGATCAAGGGTTTGCGATAGGATTGGAAAACCCCAGAGAGTTGGCTGTCGACGGCACTTACTCCAGAAAGCTTACTGAAAACATGGGCATAGGAGTGACGGGTCGATATATCTGGTCCAACTTATCAGGAAGCATCTCCAACAATTCAGATGGCAAGCCCGGAAGTAGTGTGGCAGTCGATCTTGGCTGGTACTACCGTAAGGATCTGCTGCTCAGTGGGCGCAACTCCAACCTGGCCCTGGGCGCCTCAATTACCAACATAGGAGCGAAACTGACCTACAGTAGTGAATCAAATGAAGATTTCTTACCTATCAATTTGAGGATTGGCTCTGCATTTACTACCAATCTCGACCCATACAACTCACTCACATTTGCGGTAGACTTCAACAAACTGCTCGTACCCACACCCCCGATCTATGAAGTGGATGAGGATGGAAATTTCGTCACGGACCCGGTCACGGGAGACAATGTGATCAGACGAGGAAAAGACCCGGATCGACCATTGCTTAGCGGAATGTTTGGATCATTTAGTGATGCGCCTGACGGCTTCTCGGAAGAGATGCAGGAGATCATGATTGCATTTGGTACAGAGTACTGGTATAGAGATGTGTTTGCTGCAAGAGCGGGCTACTTCTATGAAAATGCCAATAAGGGGGCGCGCCAGTTCATTACAGTTGGACTTGGCTTCCGTTACCAGGTATTTGGCCTGGACTTCTCCTATCTTGTACCTACGGAACAAAACCATCCTTTGGCAGAAACTTTGCGCTTCACTCTCATGTTCAACTTTAACACCGAAGACGATCCCGTCCCGCCAACAGAGTAAATCAATACATGCTGAATAGAACAATAGCTCCTGCTGCAGGGGAGATACAAAAGGTAGACTTGCAGGAAGCGAAAACGACAAGGCTTGCTAATGGCCTTGATCTGCACTATCTCTCTTCAGGTCAACTTCCTGTTATTCGAATAGAACTTATTTTTAAATCTGGAGCCTACTATGAAAAGGGTAACGGGCAGTCTTTTTTTGCTGCTAAGATGCTCACCGAAGGCACTGCCGAGCTCACCTCTCAGCAGATAGCCTCCAAGTTTGATTATTACGGGTCTTTTGTAGAAATCAACCCGAGCCTAGATCATGTGAGTGTGGTGGTCTATACCTTATCTAAGCATCTCAAGCCAGTGATGGCGCTCCTGATGGACGTATTGACCAATGCCACATTTCCTGATAAGGAGCTACAAATACAAAAGAGAATCAAGAAACAGTCGATAAAGATCAATCTTGAGAAGACAAGCACGGTGGCCTCAAGAAAGATAAGAGAGATGTTGTTTGGTGCCGGGCATCCGTATGGTAAGTCTTTGGATATCGCAGATGTAGATGGGATAACAAGGGGCTCGCTACAGGAATATCGGGGAAGTGGTTTGTTTAACCAGCCCACAATCGTAGTAAGTGGCGGCATCTCCGATCAAGACCTGAAGGTAATAGACAAGGCCTTGACTACTTTGCCTCAGGCACATCTGGCCAAGCCTACAATCGAACCACAGGAGGCACGAGATCAACATCAGGTGATCGAAAAAGAGGGCGCACTTCAATCTTCGATAAGGCTGGCACAAAGAAGTATCTCCAAACACCACCCTGATTACTTTGGCCTAGTGGTGCTCAATGAGATATTCGGGGGCTATTTTGGTAGCCGCTTAATGAAAAACATACGCGAGGAAAAGGGGTATACTTATGGCATTCATTCATCATTGGTTCACTTGATTGAAGATCAGATGATGATGATAGGCACGGATGTAAATAGAGAGTTCACACAAGCTACTATTGATGAGATCAACCTGGAAATGGACAAGCTCCGACAAGATTTTGTGTCAGATGGAGAGCTTTCCTCTGTCAAGAACTACATGCTGGGTAGCTTTCTTTCATCGATCAACACACCATTTAGCCTGGCAGATAAGTTTAAGAGTATCTATTTCCACGGGTTGGATTACTCGTACTATGAGTCCTTTGTAGATGGTGTCAAGAGCGTTGGAAGTACAGAGATACGTGATCTGGCGGGCAAGTACCTTGTCGAAGACCGCTTCTCGAGCGTGGTGGTAGGTGGCTATTAGCTACCGCAACGGAATGGTGTGTCGAGCCCCTTTGGTCTTGGAAAAGATAATCTCGTTGATGAGGTCATAAGCCACATTATCATAGCTGAGGGATAGAATATCCACATTGCGATCATCTTTGATCCCGCTCTTACCGCGTCTTCTTACATGATATAGTCCCGGCGCTAGTTCTTCCAGATGATCATATATGGTAGCTAATGATTGGCGCCCTGAGACTGTTGCAAGACCAAGTTTATTTCCCTTTCTGATCAGATAATTGCCCGATGGCAAGCGAGAAATAAGGTCATTTTCAAATTCAACTACTTCTGTGCCCTCTTTGTCAAGCAACCCATAGCTGGTACCTTTTCGAGCAATACTCACTCCGTTAACAAAGGGAGAAACCTCATCGTAGTACGGCTGGATGACCAGTCGTTCCTGGCTATCCACAAACCCCCATTTTCCTTTGAGCATCACAGGGCCCCTATCCTCTTGCCAGACACCCACCATCTCATACTGGTTGGCGATTCGTAAGCGACCATCTAGATCAAAGTATCCGTACTTGCCACCTTTTTGCATGCCGATGAAGTCTTGCGTAAACGGAAAGATCTTCTCAAACTGACTGTAGTCAGGAATGATGATTTTACCATCTAGTGTCACCAGCGAGTAGTAACCATCTCTTATCAGAATCACATATTGGTCCGAAAGTACATCGGATATGGAATCATACTCAAGTCGCAGTTTTGGATTTCCCTTCGGATCAATGAATCCTAGCTTTCCCCTGGAGTCCTTTTCCACGAGCCCAATGGGGTGATTGATGATCGAATTGTAGGTCTCGAACACTAGTTCGTTTCGCTGGTTTCGCAGTTGCTTGTACTGACCATTTTGGATCAGAAACAAGTTAGGCTTGATAATCTCTACCCGCTCATGTTGTGCGGGTACCACCCACTCACCAAATGAGTTGATGATGCCATACCCTCCCAGATATTTGACGACTGCATGCTCTCCGACAAAGGCGTCCGCTTCATCGTACTTATAGCCAATGCTGACTTTTCCGGTGAAGTCGAGGTATCCCCAATATCTTTCCTCTCTGGCAGCAATGAGCAACTCTCCCTGTGGTCTAAGCTCGGCTAAGGGATCCATGGTCAGTTGGCGCTTGTATTTGTCGAAAACATGCCAGCCTTTAGCGGATTGGGTATAAAAAAAAGGGTTGGAGTAAATAATGGTGTCATGCTCCACTTCCAAAATGAACTCACCACTGATATCCTTTACGCCGTAGGCTTGTCCATCTCTTACCAGAAGTAAATTGCTATCCAGCGGCACAATTTGTTCGTAGAAGATGCTATCAAGAAGTAAACCCTGGGCGCTAAAAAGTCTCCCGCTGCTTCCACTATATGATAATAATAGATTGTGCGCAATGGGCACTACAGTGTCACTTTGGAAGTAGAATAGCTCATCCTTATTAGTGGTAGTAGCTTCCCATCGATCATACTCTTGTGCGATGGCGGTATTGGCATTGGCCAATTCGATAGACTTGTACTCTGCAGGGAGTCTGACTTTTCCTTTATTATCGAATAGCCCAATATGCCCATTCGAAGAGAATTTATATAAGCTTTCACTCTGAGGTTCTAATTCGTCTATGATGAAGGTGGTTAAAGACACGCCTTCTTTGTTGAACAGGGCGGCTTTGCCTGTTTGGTTAGTTACTGCAAGGAGTTGTTCATTGATCAGGGTGATTGCTTCATATATGATAGGAATGATGCGTCGCTCCTTATGATCGATTATACCGTACCTCAGTCCGGAGTTGATTGTCTGGGAAACGATCAGAAGCTCATCTGTTGGTACGATAGACTCATATTGAAAACCAATCTGAGGATTACCGTTTGTGTTGAGTAGGCCATAGAGTACATTGTTACTGTACTTCCCTTTGAGTCCCGCCATTATTTTTTCACCCTTTGTCGGGATAAGAGAGACATATTGAGCCTCGGTTACTTTTTTGTTGGAAGTGGTGATCAGACCCCAGAGGCCATTTTCTTTGTAACCCACGACCTGATCACTGGGAGAGATATCTCCCGAGGACCAACCGAGCTCATCGTAAATCGCCGGAATAAGCAGATTACCATCAATATCCGTCATCCCCACTTTTCCATTTTCTCTAATGAGTTTTACATCAGAAGAGGCAGCAGTAGTTATAGAGAATAGGAGGAGCAAAACCAACGTCATCGGGACATAAATCTAGCGAATCAAGAAGCCCTAAGCGCGACTAATAGTAGAAATGGTAAATACGTAAGATGAGTTGATCAGTCAGCCTTAACCTGATCTTTCTCCAGGTCGAATAGGTCATTGAGAAGGTCGATCAAAGTCTCCGCTTCTCCACGTTTGCAAGCAGCTTTGAGTTGAAGTACCGGAAGCTTGATGATTTTCTGCATCATGCTCTTCGTCGCTTTATTCAGAATCTCTGACTCCTTATCATTAAGCGACTTGAGGTATCTCGACAGTTCTTCTTGACGGATTTGCTCGAGTGCATTTTTGAGCTTCTTGATAGTTGGAGAAACCTCCATCTCCTTTGACCAATCACTAAATTCTGATAAGGCCTCATCCACAATGCCTTCCACCTGAGGAATAGCCGACATCCTCTTTTCAAGTGTAGCATTAGCCTTGCTATGAATATTGTCGATGTTGTACAAGAGTACTCCGGGGATATCCTCAACGGCATTCTCGATGCTTCGAGGAACTGATAGATCCATTAGAACTTTGTGACTCAAGATCTCATGGTTGCCAATAAGTTCTTTGGTAAGAATGGGCTTGTTCATCATCACAGAGGAGATGATTACGTCCATATCTCCTACAGCATCAGTGAAAGACTCAAAAGGTATTGTCGAGAAGCCACATTCACTTGCTATTGAAAGCGACTTTTCCAGCGTTCTGTTTACAATATAGACTTCAGCCTTGCTGTACTCCGCCAGGTTTTTGCAGACATCCTCACCGATCTCTCCAAGGCCAAGCACCATTACCTTAGGTCGGGCGAAAGAGGCGGTCAATTCCTGAATGAGTTGTACCGCCGCGTAACTCACAGATGCAGCGCCATCTCGAAAAGGAGTTTCCTGTACCACACGCTTGTTAGCAAAGAAGATGGTGTGCATGAGCCGATGAAGAAATGGGCCTGCCATATTCTCATCTGCAGCCCATTGATAGGCATTTTTGACCTGATTACTGATCTGCATATCACCGACGACCTGTGCTTCAAGCCCAAGAGAGACTCTAAATAGGTGCTTAACAGAATCATTAGGATTTTCTACCAGTCGAAAGTATTGTTGATAAGAATCAATATTGTCTATCTGTCTTTCTAGCCCAATGAGCTTAATGATTTCGTCACTGCAGTCATCTTCAGCTATATAGTACACCTCAGTTCTATTACACGTAGATAGAACTAAAGCCTCAGAAATTGGCGTGAATTCTTTGAAGTATTGAAGCAATCTTTTGCAAGCACGCTCATCAAAAGACACCAACTCTCTGATATCCAGAGGGGCACTTTTATATGACAAACTGATGGCTTTAAAATGTTGCTGCATACCCTGCTTCCTTTCGGTGAGCAAAATTAATTCGTTTCGCTTCAATAGTAATGACCTTAGTCATGAGCTATTTAATTTGGAATGGTTTTAAATAAGAATCTGTCGAGTGCTATGGCTCTATATGGTTAATGTTAATATTTAGTATATTAATAGGATAGATAACTGACTCGTGGATGATTCGTAAGCTGATTTATCATCTTATTTCTATTTATGCCGTTTCCAGATCGGAATCAATTGGATTTACTATTCTAATCCCAGTTTTGTTTATTGTTATTTTTACTCCTCTCTGGTTTAAGTATTTATACGAGGCGGAGGGTGTTGCGGATGAGCGTTATCATCTGGAGTTTAAGGAATGGATAGCTGAATCGGAAGCATCAATTCAAAAAGAGAATGATGTCTCGGAACCAGAGTATTTCGAAGAATCGCCAAAATACCATGACTTTGATCCCAATTTGGCTGAGGTAGCCGAGCTCAAGGCATTAGGATTCAAACCGTGGATCGCCGAACGAATTGTCAAATACCGAAATGCTGGAGGGAGATTTGACACTCCGGAAGACTTGGGCAGGATATACGGGATATCGGAGGAGCAGCTGGCTTTACTGACCCCCTATGTAAAAATTGCTGCTACTAATGAGCCAGTAGAAAAGAATGCTACGACCATAGAGAATAAGAAATATCCCGAACCAGTTAAAGTAAAAATTCCAGTTAAGAGCATAAATTCGGCAGTGGCAGAAGATCTGATCTTTATGCGAGGTATTGGTCCTGTATTATCCGAGCGAATTGTAAAATATCGGGACATGTTAGGTGGGTTTTCATCCCTGGATCAAATTGACGAAGTATATGGTCTTGATAAGGCTATTGCGGATAGCCTTAAACAATATTTTTACCTCGATACGGCTTTGGTTAGAAAATTGAAGATCAATTATCTGAAGGCTGAGGAATTGAGAAAGCATCCCTACATTAATTATAAACTTGCGAATGCGCTCGAGCAATACCGGATTCAACATGGTGACTATGCTCAGCCTCAGGATTTGCTCGCCATTAAAATATTGGACGATAGTACTTTTCAAAAAATCCTTCCTTATCTTAAAATCGACTAAT
>CAYGOT010000053.1:0-32343 GCA_964351595.1 uncultured Roseivirgaceae bacterium
ACCAGGTGGCGGACGACATGATTGCCACGCTGATCGTGCTAACGGCGGACGTGGATCCGAATAAGAAACCAGCCGCGAAGTACGGAATTCGCAGCATCCCAACAATGATATTATTCCAAAAGGGAAAGATACTTTGGAGGCATGCCGGAGCTATGCGCAAGGCACAATTGATCAATACTACCTCGAGGTTCATAAAGGAAGCTTCCAATGCTTAATCGCTGGTCAACAGTCCTGATCTTAGCTCTTACGCTTGGACTGGCACCATTCTTTCCAGAGCCACATATTGTTGGCAAAATGAGGTGGGTAGCTGGTGGAGGAGTTGGCATGCAACTAATGGACTACTTTGATTTGGTGTTTCATGGATTGCCATGGATACTTCTAATTAGACTGGGGATTGTGAAGTCACTAGGACCTGGACGAAAGGCCAAGTCAAACTAAGTGCTGTTAGATGTCTCTTTAGTTTTTAGATTAGTTTGAAATATCTCTTTTTTTAAGTAAGTTATTTGGCGTGACACTACACAAACCAAATTAACTTATGAGATATTCAAGTGTTTACCTCGTTCTATCGATATTTTTATTAGGTGCTTGCTCCCAGGAAAAGTCATCCACGGAGACGGAAACCTCAGAATCAATCGAAGCTAAAGAAGACAATCCGCTAGTGGGCAGTTGGGAACTCGTTTCTTATATGGATGATGATGTGGGTGATTGGGCCAGCCATCCTGAGACTGTGATTTATCAAAAGCATATTACACCTACACACTTCACCTGGTATCGCTTTGATTCAGATCAGGATCAATTGGTGGGTATCGGAGGGGGTACATATGAGTATGCCGACGGTGTATATACAGAGAATATCAAATTCTTTATGCCCCCCGGGTCAAACGAATTAGGCCAGGCCATTCCATTTACGGTAGAGATGAAAGATGGCAAATGGTACCACACTGGATATGCCAAATCTATGGCCATTGATGAAACCAGCGGTGAAGTAGTAATGGCGGATTCATCGAAGATTGAAGAGATATGGCAAAGGGTGAGTGAACAGCCTAATACATACGAACCAGGAGTGTCAGGGGCATGGAATCTCATCACCTACCGAGAAGGTGACGCGCCTACCGCTATGGAGTATCCGGATTTTATTAAGTACATGAAATTGATAACGCCCACACATTTTGTATGGGTCAAGTATAATGGTGAAGGTGATGAAGTCTTTGAAGCAGGTGGAGGCACCTATGAGTTGACGGCAGATAAATATACAGAGTCGATCCAGATGATGTATCCACCGGGATCAGAAACAGTGGGTTCCGATATTGAGTTTACCTACTCATTCGATAGTGGTAGATGGAATCATATGGGGTATGTGAATCGCGTGAATGTTAATAAAGAGGGCACACCTACAGAAGACTTGCTTATCGATGAAGTATGGGTGCGGATGCAAAAATAACTGCACCATTTTCAATGAAATTGAGGAGGCTTAGCTATGAGCCTCTTTTTTTTTGAGCGCCAATTGGTCTTTCTTTGTCAAATTTTAAATAGCCTATGAACACACGGACAAGAGCACAAGAATCCCGAGCTGCAATTGAGCGACTCTATATTACGATGAGACACCTTTTCATGAGAGGTAACTACAAGCCTCTCGGTGTATCAGGAGAGTCGCTGATCCAGGCCATGTGCCAATTGAGTCCGGAGATTTACGGGTTGCTTAATGATCCTGAGAAGGTGGAGTTGGACGGGTTGCTCTATGTGATTGATCGGCTGCCAAAGGGTATTGAAGAATGCCAGATTATCAATCTGATTTCGCGAGAGGGATTTGAGAAGTCGGATTTTGAGATTATCAGCCCACCTAAACGTAGACGTAACTGTTATCGCGTTGATGATCAACAGATGTTCATAGAAATGACAAGGGGTAGGAGTGATGTCTATGATATACTCACCCACCTCACCTTTATGTATATCGAAGCTGAGAAAATCAAAAAGAATAGCCTCGATCACAAAGGTCGAAAAACGCACGATTGGAACATGCTCGGGGAGATCATAGAAACTGAGCGCAAAGGAGAACCATTTAACATTGAATCAGCTTTTACCTACCTAAGCAACATCTTGGGAAGGACGTTTGATGAGACCCGAGAGGCTTGTTCTAAGTTTGCCAAGAACCCTGATAACCATAGCATTTTCAGGATAGTCTATGGCCTTGGAAGCCTTGCGATCAGGGAGTCTCGAGAGGAGCTGGATCGGGAGATAAGATTTTCTGCAATGCTCAGAGAGCGAATCGGCCACCATATCTATGGTGAACAGTGGGCAGATAATATCAAAGAGGTATTGCTCAACAATGACCTCATCTCAAGGCCACTACACATCATAAGTGCCAATCTTCACAGCTTTGTCAACACGATTTACGGTTACAATGCTCTTGGTTTAGACAGCTTCGAAGAGATCGAAGGGCTCGCGCATGAGATCAGTATCGAGAAGAACGACAAGCGTTCAAAGAAGATCATTCCATATGCTAAGAAGCATGGCTTAATACATATTGATGATACAACGGGTACTAATATTGGTGTGCAAATCATCGATACAGCTAAGATCAGTTCCGGGACAGTAGCACCAGGTTTGAATATTCCTGGAGCCGAGAAGGCACCTGTACTCATTGTTATGGATTATGCATTTGGTGAGCAAGCCTATGAGTGTATGGATGAGCTGCTGAAGGTGTATGAAGTAGGGAACAAGCGGTATAAGCTGGATGTAAACTCTGTGTCTATCATGGGCAAGGCTGGAATACTCATCGGCGGCAAAGGCGATCTAATGATCCCTACCTCGCACGTTTTTGAAGGAACTGCTGATAACTACCCCATCAACAATGATTTTAAGCTGGAGGACTTTGAAGGCTATGGACTTGGCGCTTATCAGGGAGCGATGATTAGTGTGCTTGGCACCTCGCTACAAAATAAAGACGTGCTCATGCACTTCCTTGATAGCTCCTGGCGGGCAGTCGGACTTGAAATGGAAGGAGCACACTATCAGAAGGCTATTCAGTCAGCTTCCCGAATCAGGCTGAGTATACGCAGGAATGTAAAAGTGAGATATGCCTACTACGCGTCGGATAATCCTCTGGAAACAGGCAATACACTGGCATCAGGAAGTCTTGGTTCGGAAGGCATAAAGCCAACTTATCTGATCACCAGGAAGGTACTGGAAAAGATTTTTAGCTAGTCGACTTCTTTTCCTTTTTGACAGGTCTGTTGAAGATGTTGAGCAGCTTTTTCAAACTGTCATTTACTAATGTGAAGTAGAGTACGGCTGTCATTATCCAAAGTACGAGCAGGTTGAAGTAAAAAGTATCAATCTCAAAACCCGCTACCACCTTATAAGGGGCGTAGAGATGGGCTCGACCGATGTTGGAATGTGGCCTTGTGTAAATGGGATCTTTCTTTTGAATCAATTCACCTTTGATCTCCTGTATCTTCTCAAATTCATCACGATTTTGTACCAGGTTGGATAGACTCTCATTTTTGTAGTCCTCCTGTAAGCTGATCAACTTTTCACGTCCATATTCCTTAACCAGACTTTGATACAGGCTGTCTTTTTGTTGTAGAGCAAGATCATAGTCGGCACGAAACTCTTGCTTCCGTGCTTCCAAATACCCCTTCAGTCGATTGCCAAGAGTGACGGTATAGTTCTCTGGAGTTATATCATTGATGAATGGGAATGACGGTTTCTCGTAATAAGTCTCAAACTTTCTAAGCTCTTTTTGCAGGAGGGATAGGCTGTAGGCCATGTTCTCTGGCTTACCACTGAGCTCTACTTCCTGTTCTACCCGCTCCACCACACTCTCCAGTTTAGGTATCAGAAATGAGTTGTAGAACGAAGACTGACTGACGGCCATTTCAGCATCAAAAAACAGTCGCTCGAATTCGTTCTCCTTAAACTGTGTCACCGCAATGGCTTCATAGGCCCATCGGCTGGCCATGAGATCACCTACAATCGGGACATTGACCTTATTAGTGAGAGATTCATGTAAGTCATCAAACTTGATCATGGCTCCTCCGAGCAGCAATTGGGGTACCAGAATGAATGGTATCAGGATATAAATAGTGATAATCGAGTTGAGCGCTGATGAGATATTAAGGCCAACCATGTTGGCGAAACAGCTCGTTGTAAAGAGGATTGCCCAGAAATAAATCATGGTACCCTGGATCTCGAGGATAAGGCTCCCAACCAGCACAAAGAGCAGGCTTTGAACAGCGCTGAGAGCGAAGAGAAAGGAGATTTTCGAATTTAGGTAACTGGTCCTGCTGAGGTTAAGAAAAGACTCTCGTGCAAGGATTCGACGGTCCTTGAATATTTCTTCCGCACTGACTGACATGCCGAGGAATAGCGCAACGACAATCGCCATGAAGAGATAGACCGGAAGATTCTTGTTGTCAGCAAAAATGTATCCCTGATCGGTCACATACTTACTGAAGTAGCCCAGAATAAAAGCAAGAAATGGGCCCTCGAGTATGTTGATTAGGATATACTGGCGGTTGGCCAGCTTGGTTAGTACGTTCCGTTCACTAAATATCTTAAACTGTCCCCATCGGGAGGGGATATGGAAATTATTTTCCGGTAGGATCTCCTCGTACTTTACCCGTGGGAGATTTGGCTCGATGTGTTCTTTATACCTCTGATACCATTTCTCAGGTGGGACCTTACGCTTGTTGGTGGCTCTGCCATGATCGTCGATCTCCTTGGCTTCTATGATCTGGAGTATCTGGTCTGGTATAACGTTACCACAATTGGGGCATTCTGACTCTGCGGCATTCACCTGCGTGCTCATCGTCTTGAAGTAGACCACCGCATCTATTGGGTTACCACTGTAAATAGGATGTCCCCCTTTATCTAACAGCAGGAGCTTGTCAAATAGCTTGAAAATGGCAGAACTCGGCTGGTGAATAATGACGATCACGAGCTTGCCCTTTCTCGATAGATCCTTCAGCAACAGCATTACCTTTTCCGAGTCCATGGAGGAGAGTCCGGACGTGGGCTCATCCACGTAGAGTAGGGCAGGCTCCCGCATCAACTCCAGCGCTATATTGAGACGTTTGCGCTGACCGCCGCTAATTGATTTGTTGAGCGGATCGCCGACCTTCAGGTCTCTGATTTCATAGAGATCAAGGTCCTGTAGCACCTTGTCCACAGTCTTCTTGAGCAGGTGCTCCGAGAAGTCGGAGAAACTTATCTTGGCGTTATAGTACAGGTTCTGGTATACAGTGAGCTCCTCGAATAGTAAGTCGTCTTGCGGTACATAGCCGACCACACCGTGGGAGATGGCACTCTGTATATTATAGCCATTAACCAACACCTTACCCTGGTCAGGTTCGATCTGGCCGTTGAGTAGGTTGAGTAGCGTGCTCTTGCCTGCACCACTTCCACCCATTATCCCGATCAGTTGACCTGACTCTTCAGAGATGGTGAATTTCTGGATACCGTTGCTGCTATTTTTAAAATGAAACTCAATGTCTTCCCCGGACAAGACGATACTCTTGTTCTTATCAACCTTGAGGAATTGCTTTGAGATATCTATCTCATAGATCGGCTTGATGTTAGGACCCTTGATAATGGCTCCAGGGTTCAGGTTATAAGACTTGTTCTTATAGATCTTGTTCCCTTCCAGGTAGAGGTTGAGGGGGCCTTGATACCTGAATACAAAAGAGTCTATGCTGCTAATATGCAAGACAAGTATGTTGCCAAACAGCTTATCAACGTATAGATGCTTAAACTCCGTAACACCTGCTACTTTCTTACTTTTCTTGCGCATCATCCAGGCCATTTCTTCGGGCCATTCGGTCATGCGGTTGTCGATCAGCAGTGCTTTTGATTTTTCTATTTCCTTACCCTCTGGATCAAGTATGAATGATTTGATGTTCTTGACTTCCTCTTGAGGGATATTGAAATTCATCGCCACGAGCAGGATGAACTCTTCTTCTTTCTCAGAGACCTGATTATCCGAGTTGATGAGCTCCATCAGCTGGATGAATGCTGAGATGCGCTCATGTTGCTGAAGCTCTTTATTCAGTTGATTGCAAATCTTAGAGACCTGTAGGATATTGACCGAGGCGATCTCCATCTCCCGCTCAGTAGGGAGCAGCTCATAGCTACGCTTATAGAAATCTAAATAGTCGTAGTAGAGATCGAGATATTCAGAGGTAAGGGAGGGATTGAGGTTCCTGTTGAGATAGGGTTTGACAATGATCTCTCCAGAGTCTATGTCTGAGTCTACCTTTACGCTCTCAATAATAGCGAAGAGGTGCATCAGGGCATTGATGATAGACTCACTCATATCCTAAAGCGGGGGGTTAAAAAGAAACTCCCGGCAATGCCGGGAGCGAGGTATTATCCAGCAACGATCTCGTTGCGCGTTTCTTCAATACTGGCGGACACATCATCGATTTGTCCCTGGGTCATTTCAGACTCACCTACACCATCATAAAAAAGGCTGATATATCTGATCTTTGGAAGTACCCGATTGATGTTCGGATCATCTGAAAATTGGTCAAGAAGCAATTCAAGTTTCTTGACAGTTTCTTTTTGCTGGGCGAAAGCTTCAACAAGTTTGGCATCATATCCGGATGAAATGAGGAGTTGTGTCGTGATGTATAGACCCTCGATCACACTACCAGAGATTACCAGTAGGGATAGCTTATCCTGACCGTTTTCGTTGAGGTAGTTGTAAGTATCGTAGAAGGATTCTGTAACTATCGCAATTAAGCTGTCCTTATTTTCAATATTAGCCTCCATGCGCTGTGCCATCTCGGTATTAAATGCGCCTGAGATATTCAAATCTTCAACTAAGCTTCTGGAAGCTTTTAGAAACTGCATGGTTTCCTGTTGACGATTGTAAGTAGTAGCGTAGCTAAGGTCAGCGCCATAGATGCCAAGGTTAAGCGCTTTGTTGTACTCCGAAATGTACTTATCCGCATTATCCACATCGTTAGTGATGCCTAATACAAAACCTGCGTTTGCGTCCTGAATCAAAGTAGTAACCTCAAACGATGTAGGAACGGGGTATTCAAACTCGCGCTCTACTATCTCTCTTATGCTCTGCTCGGCTGGAGCTTCAGTAGTCGTGTCACTCTTCTTCTCTGAGCCGCAGTTGGTCAAAACAAGCACCATACATGCAGACACCAAAAGGTTGGTAAATTTGTTCATTTTCATTCTTTTAATAGTTCTCCAAATCAGTTTTGAAGATACGGTTAATTATGATATTTTGAAAAACAGCTTCGCAAATATGAAACATTTGACCTATTCATTCAGGTTATAGTTACACAATTTCCCAAGTAGGACCTATCTTTAATTCTATGCCTTACCAGAATATGTCACTTTCGTTGCGCACCGGGCTTGCAATAGTTTCCATGCTCATCTTACTCGGCACAGGATGTAGCGATGACGAAACGATCCTTTCAACCAGTAATTCTACAGTGCCTCGTGAGAGTTTCCTGTCAGCATTTTACCAGAGTGAGGAACTGGTTTATTCCTTCGAGTATGACGGAGAGAAGAACCTCTCAAGACAAATTGTTAGGTTTCCCGAAGGCAACTTTGTGAGTCAATTCGAATACAACAATATTGGTAAGGTAGCACGGATGATGGGAGTTCGAAACGGTTTGATTCTTGAACTGAACATGTACTACAATGCCAATGAAAAGATTGATTCCATTTTCAGCATATCAGACGGTAGTCCATGGGTGATCAACAAGTTTATTTATGATAATTCGGGTCAGCTTAGCAGAATGATAGAGTATGCGCCCGGATTGAGAAGTCTGGTCTATAATGATTATTTCTGGAGTGACGGTGATATTATTCGCCGTGAAACATATTTTCCGCAGGAAGACGAGAGGTTAGAGGATAGATGGGTAATTGAGTACCAATACGACACGCTTATCAACCCTTTCAGTTTGGTGTATAAAGATGTGGGATTTCACCTAATAGATCGAGAACCAATCAGTCGCCACAACTGGACAAGTCTTCGAATATTCAACAAGACTACCGGCAGCATTTTCAGGGAAATAGACAAAGAGTATCAGTACTTAGGAAATGGATTCCCCTACCGGAAAAGAACCTATGTCTATGATGGGGGAGACAGGTCGGAGGATCAAGACGGATTAGTGGCAGATTTCTTCTATTAGTCAGAGTCTATTTCTATTCGATTTCGCGCGCTATCTACATCAGGGTTAAACCTCGAAAGGTCTATCATAACATCCTGATCCATAGTTTTATAGCACTCCTCAATTAGTTTTCGACGAATAGCCCATTTCAATCGACCAAGCTCAATTTCCAATAATTGCGCATAACCGTATGGATTATTAAGTATCTGGTTATCAGTTTTTTACAGGAAATGGTCAAAACCCTCACTTTCGATGAATAATGAAATATATAGTTGAATTATAGGTATATAACTCACTGATATATAGATACGTATGGAATAATTATCTATGAATTTCATACATTTGTCCTGTCACCAACCATTACTGACATGAAGAAATTAATTTTACTGTTTGCTTTTCCCTTATTTCTATTGCTCACTTCAGGTGGGAACAAAGCGACTATGGAAGAGCTATCCACCGATTTAATGGATGCGCTGGAAACGCGGAATTTCCACCATGTGAAAGAGGTCCTACATGAAATGATCCCTATAATGAAGAAGGATATTAAAGAGGGCAAAAAGCTGGTAGCTCTGGCTGCCAAAGGGTCTGATGTAGGTATAGAGAATATTTCAGAGTTCGAGGCGAACCTCGCAAAGAAAGAAGAGGTATTGCACTATACCGAAAAGTTGATGAACACATCATCTGCCGCGATTAGAGCACGATCGAATGAACTCGTAGAAAAAATTGACGAATATGTTCAATAGCTGAACTGAATCTGTAGTTAATGAAAAATCCCGTCTGAGACGGGATTTTTTTTTGAATAAACCATTAACTTCCTCATAACCAACCTCACTATTCATGAACAACCGAAGGGATTTTATTCGCAAAGCAGCTCTCGGATCGGCAGCACTTCCGCTCACCTCGGCTTTATCGAAAGAGTCTTCGTACCTGAGTCTTACCCAACTTAAGGGGCGACTGGAACATGCGAGGGATGAAAACACTTTTTGGGCTACCATCAGAAAGCAGTTTCCCTTAAAAGAAGGTCAAACTTATTTTAATAATGGCACAATGGGCCCTCAGCCCTCTTACGTCCTTGAAAGAGTGATTGAGGACATGCGATACAATGCTGTGCATGGGGCAGAGACAGATTACAAGGGAGAAGGACCGCAGTTGCTATCCGGCTACTTCCAATATGAAGAGCTTCGTACAAAGATTGGAGCACTGATCAATGCTGACTTCAAAGAGATCTCCCTGACCCAGAATGCAACGTTTGGGATGAACTTTATAGCCAATGGCCTTGATTTTGAGGAAGGAGATGAAATCATCAATACTGATCAGGAGCATGGCGGAGGCTATGCTGCATGGAAGCAGCTGGCCAAGCGAAAGGGATTAGTCTATAAGCAAGCTACCATGCCGGTACCCACTAATGACCCGCAGGAGATTGTGAATGCTGTATTATCACAAATCACCAAACGAACTCGGGTGATTGCTATTCCGCATATGGTATCAGTTTATGGGGTAGTGATGCCCGTTAAGGAGATTTGTGCTGAGGCCAGGAAGCGAGGCATATTCACCATCCTCGATGGTGCGCAAACGGTAGGTCAGATCAAAGTAGATGTAAAGGATATTGATTGTGATGCCTATTACGCTAGTCTACACAAGTGGCTTCTTGCTCCGGGCGGCAATGGTATTTTATATGTGAAGCCTGATCAGGTGGACAAAGTCTGGTGTACGCTGGCAAGCTATAATTGGGAGAACTACGAAGATCATGGATTCAGACTACAGCAGTACGGCACTGGCAACCCATCCCTGCTAGTTGGACTGGATGCTGCTATTGACTTCTACAATACCATCGGAGGAGAGAAGTGGTTGTTACGGGTAAAGGGGCTGGGCGACTATTTGAGAGCGGGTCTGAAAGAGATTGATTCTGTCACTATTCACAGTTCTGTTCATCCTGATATGTGTGCGGGGATCACCACGTTTGCAGTGGAGGGGATTACCGGCCCGGCACTGCAAAAGCGACTCTGGGAGGAGAAACGTCTCCAGCCCAGATCAGTAGGCGAAGAGCTCTTGCGACATAGCGTTCACATCTACAACAGCGAATCTGAAATAGACCAGGCGCTCGAGGTTATTCGCGCCATCTAAAGTTTTTCGCCCTTCTTGAAACCGTCCGCTGAGTTTTTGCATCTAAGTCTTGGATTCAAAAACTCAAGACCATGTTCAAGAACTATTTTAATGTTACGATTCGTAACCTAATTAAGCACAAGTTTTATTCGTTTATCAATATCCTGGGGCTCACGGCTGGAGTCAGTTGCTTTCTGATGATCCTGCTCTACGTAGCTGATGAGATCAGTTATGACAAGCATCACCAACAGACCGATCAGATCTATCGATTAGATTTTTTGGGTACGATCAACGGCAATACTTTCAACACCTGCCTCGCTAGTGTGCCCGCGGCAGAGGCCATGGTAAATGATTATCCGGAGGTGACAGAGGCAGTGCGCCTGCGCCAGAGAAGCGAGTACCTCGTACAGAAGTTGGGGAGTGAGCAGACCTTCAAAGAAAAGCGGGTGGTATTTGCAGACTCCAATTTCTTCACTTTTTTTGGCTTACCCGTAATGCAGGGAGACCCGTCAAGTGTGCTCAAAGGTCCGGACAAAGTCGCGATTAGCAAATCGATGGCTGAGAAGTATTATGGTGCGAATGATCCTGTTGGTGAAACCCTGGTATTCGGAAATGACTATAAGTATGAAGTGACAGGGGTATTTGAAGATATTCCTCGCAACACACATTTTCATTTTGACTTTATGCTATCAATGGCTTCACTTGATGAGAGCAGAATGAAGATGTGGATGAGCTTCAACTTCGTGACATATCTTAAGCTTCAAGAGGGCGCCAGCCCTGATGCACTTGAGGCCAAGTTTCCTGCACTGGTAGAGAAATACATCGGACCTGAGGTTGAGCAATTCATGGGAATGGATTTGGAGACCTTCTACAGCTCGGGAAACGCGGCTGGTTATAGTTTATTTCCGTTGAAGGATATTCATCTTCATTCTGACAAGCTGGGTGAGCTGGAAGCCAATGGAGATATCAACTATGTCTACCTCTTCTCGGCTATAGCTTTCTTCATCATGTTGATCGCTTGCATCAACTTCATGAACCTATCTACGGCTAGATCAGCCAACCGTGCCAAGGAAGTAGGTATTCGCAAAGTCCTGGGTGCGTACAGACATCTTTTGGTTAAGCAGTTCCTGGTAGAAGCGTTGGTATTGAGCTTTGTGTCATTTGTACTGGCTTATGCCGTTTGCTTTGCATTATTACCATCCTTCAATGACCTGGCTGGAAAGCAACTCATCTACACCGACTTGCTGGCGCCAGAGTTTGTTGGACTGATGGTGACTTTGATGATTGCGGTAGGGCTGCTGGCCGGTAGCTATCCGGCGCTCTATTTGTCAAAGTTCAGGCCTTCTGAGACATTAAAAGGAAAGATTACGCTAGGGATGAAAAGCGGAATGATCAGGAGTGGGCTTGTTGTATTCCAGTTCTCGCTATCCATCATCATGATCGTAGGTACAGCAGTTGTTTTTGACCAGCTTGAGTATATCCAGAATAAGAAGCTTGGCTTTGACAAAGAGCAGGTGCTGATGATCAATGACGCCTGGCTCATGGGGGATAAACTTGAATCATTCAAAAATGAAGTGGTGGCGAGCAGTAGCGTCAAGGGCGGGACGATCACCAGTTTCCTACCGGTAAGTACCGAATCGAACAATACGATATTTTTCGAAGGGATGGATCCTAAGAACGACACGCACATCATTAGCAATTGGCGGATCGATCACGATTACATATCGACCATGGGTATGAATATTATTGACGGTAGGGACTTCTCCCGCGATATGCAGAGCGACTCAAGCGGCATCATTCTCAATCAAGCCGCTGTTAAGGAATTCGGCTTTGATAATCCTATCGGAAAAACGATCAGCACGTTCGGTGGGGGTGAGCAGGAGACCATAGTTGAGCCGTACAAGGTAATAGGGGTTGTAGAAGACTTTCACTATGAATCGCTCAGAGCGACCATTTATCCGATGGTACTCTACTTAGGCCGATCGCGCGGATATGTCAGTTTTAAGCTTGCCGGCGATGATATGAACAGCACCATTGAGTTTATCCGGGGAAAGTGGGATGAGTTTGCTCCGGGCAAACCATTCCAGTATGGTTTCATGGACCAAAGGTTCAATAGTCTTTACGATGCAGAACAGCAGATCGGAAAGATATTTGGAGTATTTGCGGCACTAGCCGTTTTGATTGCATGCCTTGGGCTCTTTGGCCTGGCGGCATTCACTGCAGAACAACGCAACAAGGAGATCGGCATTCGCAAAGTACTCGGGGCATCAGTGGTCGGCATCATGGCACTCCTTTCCAGGGAGTTTTTGAAGTTGGTGTTGATAGCGTTTGGGATAGCTGCCCCTTTGGCCTATTTCGGCATGGACAAATGGTTGAGTGATTTCGCTTATCGTACGGATTTAAGCATCAACACTTTCGTCATCTCAGGTGTACTGGCCGTGACAGTGGCATGGCTAACCATGAGCTATCAAACGATGAGGGCAGCACGGAGCAATCCTGTGAGGTCTTTAAGGAGCGAATAGTACGGTGATGGAGAGGATCAGGGATCGCATTTTTGATTCCTGATCTTTTCTAATACTACCTTACCAGAAATCTCTGAACAGACTCACCATTTATCCTTACAAAGTAGAGTCCAGGCGCTAGTCCCTCAGTGGAGAGTCGGCCTTCCTGTAGCCTTGTGCGCTGGTCATGTTTTTTGTTTCCTCTCAAGTCAAATACCTCAAGGCGATCAATCGGATAATCCATGTCGATATGGATGTAATCATTCTGCATTACCGGGTTAGGATAAAGTCTGACTACCTGTGGATGTTCATTGATACCCAGAACAACTTGCCCCTCAAAGTACTGATCGGCTAGTGCAAAGACTTCCTGTCCGATCTCCTGACCGATAAGTCTTCCGGGGATATCGTCAGCAGGTGGGTGGATACCACCCCATATTCTCGATAGACTGCACTGATCTGATGCATCTCTGTATGTAGCCCACTGCAGTGTCACATCCACACTTGGGCCATCCTCGAAGACCAGAAACTCATTTTGCTTTGCAACAAACTCCCCCATGCCACCAGGAAAATATGGATCTCCTGTCAGCTCCGTGAGTACCTCCGCAGCAGCCCGTGAGTAAGTAGAGTGACCTGAGACATAGCCTGCGAACGGTGGTGTCACGAAAGTGGGTCGCTGATAGGGCCACCAGTTTTCCGCCAGCACCCAACCGACTCCAGCTACGTCAGTGGCTTCATCAGTGATGAAAGCCGGGCCCCTCCAGGTATAGAACTTGACTTTACCAACATGCTGACCATTTGCTCCAGCTAATGGGTCATTGGCTTCAATCAATTCTATCAGTCCTTCCGTCAATGGGATTCCCTGAGGGTGATAGTTTGGCGCATCAGGATCGCTGCTTTGTCCTTGGTCTGCCATGAAGCGAAGGGCCGATACCGGTCGGATGTAATCATACCAACCTTTCAAAGCCCAGGCAGTGATTGCTACATCGTGCATGGCAGCTCCAAGTGTAAAATAGGCTTTGACCTGATATTCAAATGGGTCGTCAATTTGTATTTCTCCCTTATACTTGGGTTCGAATTGGGGGTGATCCATCACATAATTGAGGAGGGTAAACCAATGTCCGGGAGGGGTCTCCGAGTCCGGGCCATCAGCCCAAAATTCAGCAAGTACCCTAGCGTAATCTCCCCGTGGCACGACCTGCGGGCTGTAGGGAGCATTTGTTTTCGGATTAATCGCACGACCCTCACCAGAGTCGCCACCCTCGCTTTTATAAAAGTTATGGTACTCTTCGAATGATTGCGGTAGCGACGAGACGTTACCAATGCTCGCAGGTGATATATCCCAGAGCACACCATCAGCAGGATCAAGATGTGCCGACCAATGTGCCACCAGCCCAAACCCCCATTGATACTCAGCTGAATTGGCATCCATTTCCGATAGGAGTGGAGGAGGTCCCGGATCGTGATAAACAAGATAGTCATTGAAATTCCTTGAGAAAACCTGTGCGCTGGATGGTCGCAATGTGAAGCCCTGCACATTTCCCCATTCCGGACTAAGAAAATCTGGGATAGTTCCTTGAATCACATTGTTGCTTTGATCAATAAAAACATCGAAGGCCAGAGGCTGCCACCGATCTGGTTCGAGCAGGGTTGGGTTTCCGGCTTGGGATACTACCAGTGGCGGATTGACGGGGAAGTAGTATTGATTGGCATAATCGTTCTGCTCATTGGCGCCATCCTGCAGCCCATACCTGATGATTTCGGCTCCTACATAGTTCCCAAGAGAGGAAGCAGTTCCGTCGGTATAGTCGATGGATTCTTTTGAGGTATCGTACCCGAAATGCGTCATAAGCGAGTCGAAATATGCCAATGAACCCTGTGCCCCGGGAGATGATGAAAAACGAAAAGATGCTACCCTGTATACTGCGTAACTTGCAGCTTCTCGCTGCATTTCCTGTGAGGTATTCTGATTGAGTTGCTCAAGATCTAGCGGGGACTGAAATCCATCTATGGATTTACCGATAAGGTAGGTCTCCGCTTTGCCGTCAAGTAGCGCCCAGCTATCATACATAGCTAAGGAAGTATTGAATAGGTTTCTTGCATGGACAGTTGGCCTTGCAAAATCATTTCTAATCGCATGGAGCACGGCTTCATTCCATGCCCTCGCCACCTCATGAGGTGTCTCTTGCGCATAACCACTCAAGTGTGAGGTGATTAAAGCTATCTCTATCCAAAGTATTCTGCCAAGGTGTTTCATACCAGCGCTTAATTTCCACATTACCTGAACCTCTACCAAGCAATAATTAATACAATTCATCACTAGTGTAGGTACTACTCTGGGCTTGGGTGTTAGCCTTATGTGAAATGTAGGTGACGCTGGGCCCAAAGCGGTATCCAAAACACCTAGGTTCATTTTTGGTTTGATCCTAAAATAAAAATGATATGAAAACAAAAACGATTGATCGAAAAGAGTTCTTGCAAAAGGCTGGTGCCGCCGCATTATTGACAAGCATGGGTATTTCGCTGATTAGCTGTGGAGATGATGATGACACAAGTACCCCTGATGTAGGAGGAGATACAGGAATTACCTTTGATATATCATCAGGTGTATTCCAATCCCTTCAAGCCGAAGATGCCTGGTTGCTCCATCCTGTCGAAAATATACTGATTGTCAATGTAGCGGGAAGTTTGAGAGCATTTACAAGCGTTTGCACCCATTCTGCATGTACCCGGGATTGGGCATTTACGGGTGAGCTGGCTCGATGTACTTGTCACGGTTCGGAGTTTGACAATCGAGGACAAGTCGTGACTGGTCCTGCCAATAGAGCTTTAGCTGAGTTCTCCGTCAGCCAGGACGGCAACCTCGTAACAATCAAATAAGGTATTTGGCAGAGACCTCATCGGTGGTTACTTTTATTAGATCAACCCAACGAATGAACTATGGATGCGTTTATCGACTTCTTTGAAAATATACCGACTGTCTTTCGGACTGGACTTCTTTTAGGAGGAGTGGTATTCTTTTGGATCCTGGAAGGAGTAATTCCTTTGTTTTCGTTTCAGTATAAGAAAGTCAAGCACGCAGGCATCAACCTCTTTTTAACGCTGACTACCGCAATAATTGGATTTGGATTGGCAGGGGCACTGCTTGCAGCTTCTAACTGGGCTTCCGGTAATGAGTTTGGCTTGCTTTATCTCATAGACATGCCGCTGTGGGCACAAGTGGTAGTAGGAGTGCTTTTGCTGGATATGATTGGTGCATACTTCATCCATTGGCTCGAGCATCAGGTCAAGTGGATGTGGAAGTTTCATCTGGTGCACCATAGCGATACCACAGTAGATGTTACCACAGGGCTTAGACATCACCCCGGAGAGACCGTATTTAGGATTTTCTTTACTATTTGTGCAGTTGTGATTGTAGGTGCTCCGATATGGATGGTGATGTTTTATCAGAGCTTGTCTGTATTATTTGCGCATATCACCCACGCCAATATCAATATGCCTAATGGTGTAGACAAAGCTTTGAGTTATATATTCGTCACTCCCAACATGCACAAAGTACATCATCACTATATGCAGCCACTCAGCGATACTAACTATGGCAATATCTTTTCCATCTGGGATCGGATCTTTGGAACGTTTGCTAGTGTAGAAAACATAGATGAACTGAAGTATGGTATAGATACCCACATGGCGGCAGAAGAAAATGAGCGGCTAGGCAATCTTCTAAAAATCCCATTTCAGCCCTACAGAACTCCGGAGGGTACAAAATTTGGCAAGAAGGACAATCTTAACGTGAAAGTGACCAATTGATTTGTTGATATCTGACGGAGATCATATATGATTAACAATTACCTATTACTTTTGCAGTATACTTAGAAAGCTGAATTGACACAAACACAGACCATAGCGCTCTATAGACCTTTACTCAACTCCATCGCGATCAAAATGGTGGGTTGTATTCATGATGCGGAGGATATTGTCCAGGATACTTTTCTTAAGTACCTGAGCATTGACAAAGGCAAGATTGAAAACACAAGAGCATATCTGGTAAGGGCCGTGACTAATAACTGTATCAATCACCTCAATGCCTTTAATCAAAAGAAGAAAGAATATATCGAGACCTTTCAAAATCTCGAACTTTCGGACATGATCAATTTCGACTCCTTTGATCTGGAAAATGAGATCTCTACGGCGCTTGCCGCTATGCACAAGAAGCTTGAACCAGTTGAAAAAGCCATTTTTCTGATGAGAGAGGTGTTCGACTATGAATATGACGAGCTTCAGGATATCTTCGAAAAGAAGAAGGATCATTGTCGACAGATCGTTTCCAGAGCTAAGGAGAAAATGTCTTTGGACAAAATGAAATTCAAAGTCGATCTACCAAATCACACCAAGCTACTTGAGAGCTTTTCTAATGCATGTTCTTTCGGTGATCCAGAAGAATTGATCGCAAATCTCAACCGTGAGATTGAGGAAAGAAAAAAACTCGAAAAATAATTATCCTTTTTTGTCACGAATCTAAAGTGGCCCTGTCTTAATAGGTGAGGAGGGGAAAGACCCTGCTCTTGAATTGACCCTGAACCTAAATATTAAGACTTGTTATGAATGTAATCATTCCATTCTTTATTGCGCAGTGGTACTTGTCGCTGTTCTTTCAGACTTTCTTTTTACATAGGTATGCTGCGCATGCGGCATTTACCATGAGCAAATTTACCGAGAAGGTCTTTTTCGTTTTGACCTGGATATTCCAGGGCTCCAACTATCTGAGCCCATATGGATATGGTGTCATGCACCGTATGCACCATGCTTTTGCGGATACGCCGAGCGATCCACACTCACCTAAGTACGATGAATCGCTCTTTAAGATGATGTGGAAGACCAAGACGATCTATTCAGCTATCGCAGCTAAAAAAGTGATACCGGAAGATCGTTTCGTTGATGGCGTACCCCAATGGGATACTTTTGATAAATTCGCCAGATCCTGGCCATCAAGGTTATTCTGGGGAGCTTTATACTTTGGTGTATACTGGACTTTCGTAGATGTATGGTGGTTGTGGTTACTATTGCCATTGCAGTGGATGTTCTCACCGATCCATGGTGCTATCATCAACTGGTTTGCGCACAAGTATGGCTACCGCAATTTCAAAGTAGGAGACACCTCTCGCAACTTCCTACCATTTGACTTCTTGATGATGGGAGAGAGTTACCACAATAATCACCATAAGTATGGCTCAAGAGCTAACTTCGGTGGTATCAGATGGCACGAGATTGATCCTACCTATCAGGTGATCAAGCTGCTCAATAAGTTTGGTGTAATCAAAATGAAGAACCAAAAAGAATTAACGCAAGCTGCGAAGGCAGATGCACATTCACAGGCGATGGCGGCATAACCCCAACGCCTCCTGGTCGTAAGTGAAACCCTCGTTGTAAAAGCAGCGAGGGTTTTACTTATTCTAGTTGAATAAAGAATTTACTTTATTCAAATGCTGATTTAGCACATGCCAACTAGATAATTGTGCCTTATTTTAGTTAATTTAATTATTCGCATATTACGATTCAAACGGCTTAGATTATTTTGACAAGTGCCCTATCAAATAGTTTTCTATTGCAATTAGCCGCCAAAGCGGCTTTTTTTGTTTTATGACGAGACAAGAGCTGTTTGGCCAGATTCAAAAGAAGCGATCCTTTCTATGTGTGGGTTTGGATACGGACATCAATAAGATTCCTTCCCATCTAAAGAAGGAAAAGGGTCCTATCCTCACCTTCAACAAGCGGGTGATCGACGCAACTGCTGATTTGGCGGTAGCCTATAAGCCGAACATTGCATTTTATGAGAGCCTTGGGCCTGCTGGTTGGGAGACACTAGCCCAGACGCTTGAATACATCCCGAAGGAGCATTTTACCATTGCTGATGCCAAGCGAGGGGATATTGGTAACACCTCGCAAATGTATGCCAAGGCCTTTTTCGAGCAAATGGATTTTGACTCGATCACGATTGCACCATATATGGGGGAAGATTCGGTTACGCCATTCTTGGAGTTTCCTGGTAAGTGGGCGATCCTCTTAGCACTCACCTCCAACAAAGGCGCCATGGACTTTCAGAATTTGAAGGTAGGAGAGGACAAACTTTTCGAAAGAGTACTCACCAAAAGCCAGGAGTGGGGCACTGCCGAGCAACTCATGTATGTGGTAGGCGCGACTAGAGGTGAAATGTTCGCAGAAATCCGAAAGCATGCACCTGACCATTTCCTGCTTGTCCCAGGCGTAGGCGCGCAAGGAGGAGATCTTGAAGCCGTTTGCAAATACGGTATGAACAGCGAATGTGGACTGCTAGTGAATTCATCCAGAGGGATTATCTATGCAGGAGATGGAGAGCAATTTGATCAAGCTGTAAAAATTGCCGCGGAGAGACTACAGGCGGACATGGATCATATGTTGGATTTATATTTACGCTAGTGAAAGAAGACCTGCTACACTTCGTCTGGCAACACCAGTATTTTGATAAAGCAGGTTTGGTAACTACCTCGGGGGAGCCGATCAATATCATTAATCCCGGGTTTCCACATATTGATGCGGGTCCGGATTTTGCACAAGCCAAAATCAAAATTGGCGATATCGAGTGGAATGGTCATGTGGAAATACATGTAAAGTCATCAGACTGGGATAGGCACGGGCATAGCGCAGATCAAGCTTATCAGAATGTCATTTTACATGTGGTCTGGGAAGATGATTCACCTGTAGCGTATACTAATTCTGGGCTGATGCCCACCCTTGAGCTAAGACATAGGATCAAGCCTTCTTTACTCCGTGATTCGTCCGCGCTGCTGAAGAGTGATACGAGGATCGCTTGTGCGGACAGCATCCAACTGATTAATTCACTAACACGGATATCTATGGTAGAGCGGGCTTTGATGTCGCGGCTTGAGCTCAAGTCTAAAGAAGTACTGCTCTTGCTCAAAACCAATGATGGAGATTGGGAAGAGACTACCTATCAGTGGCTGGCGAGGCACATGGGCTTTAAGAAAAATAGTGAGGCTTTGTTTCGACTAGCGCAACAGCTACCACTAAAGATCATTAGGAAACATCATCAGGAGGGCACTCAGTTGGAAGCACTACTTTTCGGCTTGTCAGGCTTCCTCAAGACCGAACCAGAAGATGAATATTCAAAAAAAATACAAGAAGAGTACGCCTATCTCAGCAAGAAGTATGGCTTGGCTTCAAAGGAGATGTCGACTGTCGAATGGAAGTTTCTAAGGCTTAGACCGGCTAATTTTCCGACCATTCGCTTAGGTCAGCTCGGGAAGATACTCAGCGGAAATCCAAACCTGTTTTCTCAATTGATTGAAACCACGGATATCAAAGCAATTGGGAGGATGTTCAAAGTGAGACAGTCTCCGTATTGGCAATCTCATTATCAGTTTGGCAAGCCGACAGATCACGTCATTCCAGGTATGGGAGCCTCTAGTGTGGATATTCTCCTGATCAATGTTTGTGCGACGATCCTGGTGGCTTATGCTAAGGCCATAGGTAACGACGAATACACTGAGCGAGCGCTCGACCTGCTCTCGGGTATTAAGCCAGAACAGAACTACATTACCAGGCAATGGAAGGCTTTGGGACAGCCGCTGAGTTCCGCTACAGATAGCCAGGGTCTCATCGGGCTGTACAAGCTGTACTGCCGACCCAGGCAATGCTTGCGATGTGGGATAGGAGCGGCTATCTTGAACCGCCAATCATGAACTTACTCCTTCCCATGCTCAATGCAGGACTCCTGCTTTTCCTGATCTGGTTGGTTTGGCAAAGACTGCCGTATGGCCATGACAAGAAACTGTGGCTCAGTTATGTAGTGCTGAAGTCGTTTGCGGCATGCGCGTTTGTTTGGGTTTATGCCCACCACTATGGAACTGGCGACATGCTCAATTATATTCGAGATGCTGAAGTATATCGCACGCTTGGCCTGCCTGATTTTGTCGCAGGTATACTTGGCTCAGGAGCACCGGCTACCATTATTGATCAGCTAGTCTATGATTTTGATTCCAGGGCTATATTGATGGCTAAGGTGGTCGCTTTGGCTCATTTCCTACCGGGAAATATGTGGCTCACGTCGCTGAACTTCTCACTGATCGGTGCACTAGTCGCTTTCCGTTTTTACATGGTCATCAAGCGAGCCTTTCCGGTATTGGCCATTCCGGCGATTGGCGCTTTAATGTTGTTCCCTTCACTCGTATTCTGGACCAGTGGCATCTGCAAGGAGGCCGTATCATTTCCAGCGATGCTGCTGGTGCTCACACCGCTCATGAGACTCAAGATCGGCGGTGAAACAAACTCCTGGGGAGATTGGACACTAGCTGCAATCGGAGCGATCATCCTCTGGCTACTGAAGTACTATGTAGCAGCTATTGTGCTACCTGCCAGTCTGCTCTATGGCTTATCGACTTTAGTGGATTGGTCGCCCTACCGGAAATTGGCACTTGGAACTGTAGCCTATATCATCTTACTATTGCTGGTAAGCCAGCTTCACCCTAACCTGTACCTGCATAGAACGATGGAGGTGATGGTCGACAACTACGAGCTGACCATCAGTCAAACTCAACCAGAGAAATCCGAACATTACGAAGGCCTGACCTCAGATGTGCCCTCTTTTATCTATCATTTCCCAAAAGCGGTGTTTACGGGTCTTTTCAGGCCATTGCTAGGTCAGCAGTGGGATTGGCCATCTTTCATGGTAGTAGCACAAAATTCCGTACTGCTTCTATCCGTCATAGCCGTACTGATTGGAGTGACACTCAAAAAGGAATGGAAATCATTACCAGCAGGAGTTTGGGGATTGGTAGGGCTGATCATCCTGCTCTCCGGTCTCATTGCCATCACCACACCCAACTTTGGAACTCTAGACAGGTATCGAGTGGCTTATCAACCGTTCGTGGTGATTCTGGTGATTGCCGGACTGGAGCGACTAAAAACCAGAAGTTAATCGCAGAATGTGTTTCGCACCTGCTTCGGTTGAATGTACGATCCAGCAGCGCTTGTTATGAACTTATTTCGGCATTGTACGACTTGAATAGTACAGCTATTCTCGAATACAGGCGCTCTCGGAAAATCCCATAGAAAATCGTACTTTTGCGGTCAATTTTAGAATGGACTTATGGACAACCCTGTAATAATTTTTGGTGCTGGTGGGCTTGGTAGAGCTGCCTTAGAGATTTTCCAGAGCAACGATATTGTTGCGTACGGATTCCTTGATGACAACAAGGAACTACACAATACTGAGATCGATACGGTCACTGTGCTTGGAACGACGGATGATGACGGGTTTCTAAAATTGATCGGTAAGAAGTGTGAGGCTTTTATTGCGGTAGATGACAACAAACTGAGGAAAGGGCTTACCAAAATGTTGCTTGATCGCAGAAAGATGATGCCTGTCAATGCGCACCATAAGTCTGCGGTGGTAGCGCCTGGTGCTCACTTTGGTCATGGCAACTTTGTTAACGCTGGTGTTGTTTTAGGCGCTGGCGCCAAGATCGGCAATCACTGCTTGCTTCACACTCGTGCAGTGGTGGATCACAACTGTGTACTGGGCGATTATGTACAGGTAGGAGCCGGCACTATCCTCAATGCCGAGGTGCAGGTGGAAGAAGGCGCTTTTATAGGTTCCGGTGTGACTGTAGTGGCCGGGGTGAAGATTGGAAAAAATGCGCGTATTGGTGCCGGGTCGGTGGTGATACAGGATGTGAAGAAAGGCGAAACTGTCTTTGGCAATCCTGCTCAGGTCGTAAATGCTTAAGGAAGTAACTTTTAATTATATTTATATCTAACACCTTGCTTGAAACAAGGCTTTGGTTATGAAACAAGACTACAATATCCTCCTCTATTATTGCTACGCCAAAATAGAGAACCCTAAAGAATACAGGGAGCAACATCATCTTTTCTGTATCGAAAACAATCTTCGCGGGAGAATCATCGTCTCCTCTGAGGGACTCAATGGCACAGTATCCGGACTGGAAGAAGACTGTAAAGCTTATATGGCCTACATCCATAGTGATCCCAGGTTCGGTCATACAGAGTTCAAGATTGAGCCTCATGAGGGTCACGCATTCGCGAAAATCCATGTCCGATTCAAACCGGAGATCGTACACTCCGGCCTCCAGCACATTAACCCCAACGAACGGACTGGCACATACGTCGAGCCGGATGAGTTCAGACAGCTTCTCAAGGAAAAGGATGACAATACGGTGATCCTTGACGTGAGATCAAATTACGAACACATGGTGGGTAAGTTCAAAGATGCCATGACACTGGATATCGAAAATTTTAGAGATTTTCCTGATAAGGTAGAAGAGATCAAAGAGGAGCTAAAGGGCAAGAAAATCGTTACCTACTGCACCGGAGGCATCAAATGTGAAAAAGCCAGTGCCTACTTGCTCGAAAAAGGATTTGAGAATGTCTACCAACTCCATGGGGGTATCATCAAATATGGTATCGAAGCGCAGGGTGAAGATTTTGAAGGCAAATGCTATGTATTTGACGGTAGGGTAGTAGCGGACGTCAACAAGGTCAACCCTAAAGTCATCAGCAGATGCTATGTCACGGGGCAGCCCACGGATCGTATGGTCAACTGCGCCAACCCCGAGTGTAACGCACACATCCCAATGTCGGAAGAAGGTGCGGAGGTGTTCAAAGGATGCTGCTCGCAAGAATGCAGCGAGCACCCTGACGTACGACCCTATGATGGCACAGGTTTCTATAAAAAAGAAATGAACGGCTACAATCCTTTGAAGGGTTGGAAAAGAAAAAGTGAACCTAGTGCTGACTCCTGTATGAATGGCTAAAATCCCAGAATCAGAGCTCATCCTCAATGCGGATGGCAGTATCTATCATCTCAACCTCAAGCCTGAGCACATTTCAGAATACATCTTGCTGGTAGGAGACCCAGGGCGGGTTCATCGCATTAGCAAATTCTTTGATGGAATCGAGTTTGAGATGAATAAGCGTGAGTTCATTACGCACATTGGTAGATACAATGGAAAGCGCATTACCGTGATGAGCACGGGCATGGGTACCGACAATTCGGAAATCGCCATGATGGAGCTGGATGCATTGGCCAACATCGATCTCAAGACCCGGGAGCCAAAAAGCCGACGCAGAAAGCTGAAAATCATACGCGTGGGGACCTCAGGCAGTCTGCAGGACGATATCCATATCGGCTCTCACGTCATATCTGAGTACGGGCTGGGCATGGATAACCTTATGGCTTATTATGACCTACCGCAAACGGAATTTGAGTTATCCTATAGTCAAACATTGCGCGATTATCTGGGCGTCACGTTTACGCCTTATACCGTATCCGGAAGCACTGCGCTCATGGAGCAGCTGGGCCAAGACATGATCAAGGGTTTTACTGCGACTACCCCAGGTTTTTACGCACCACAGGGTCGGGCACTTCGTGTGCCGATTCGGTACCCCAAATTGGTCGATCGTCTGATTTCATTTCACCATCTGGACTACTGGCTGACTAACTTTGAGATGGAGACAGCCGGACTTTACGCCTTGGGTCGATTGCTCGGTCATGAAGTCATTAGTGTTAACGCCATCCTCGCCAATAGATCCAAAGGCACATTTTCAAAAGATCCGCACAAAGTGGTGGACACACTCATCAAAAAGGTCTTAGACCTACTCTAGTATGATAGCCATAGGTAAGTACAATACACTGAGGATCGAACGGTTTGCTCCTCCGGGATTATATCTGGAAGACGAGGAAGGCGAGGAGGTCTTGTTACCCAATCGCTGGATCACAGACGACATGAAGGCGGATGATGAGCTGGAAGTGTTCATCTATAAGGACTCTGAAGACCGTATTATTGCGACCACAGATAGACCCTATATCCTCAGAGATGAGTTTGGCTACCTGGAAGTGAAGCAAGTCACACCGATTGGTGCTTTTCTAGGTTGGGGTTTGGACAAAGATCTGCTCGTACCCTTCAAGGAGCAACGTGCTAAAATGCGTGAAGGAGGGAGATACCTGGTCTATCTCTACCTGGATGTGGAGACCTGGCGATTGTCGGCATCCGCTAAAATCCAGAAATACATCGAGACTGAGGATATTGAACTGGAAGAAGGAGAAGAGGTAGATATCCTCATTTGTGAGCGTACCGATCTTGGCGTCAAAGTGATCATCAACAACCTTTATCAAGGACTGCTCTACAACAATGAAATTTTCAAAGAAGTCAGGACTGGCGATAAGACCACCGGTTATGTCAAAACCGTCCGAGAGGACGGAAAGATCGATGTGGCACTGGAGAAGCAAGGCTACAAGAGCGTAGAGCCCAATGCGCAGCGGATTCTTGATCTGCTATCGCAAAATGAAGGCTTTCTACCTCTTCACGATAAGTCAGACCCGGAGAAGATCAAGTATCAACTGGGGATGAGTAAGAAACTTTTTAAGAAAGCAATAGGCGCCTTGTATAAAGACAAAAGGATTGTGATCGAAGAGAAGGGGATCAGGTTGGTTTAGGTTTTTCTAGACGTAGTGTCAGTTAAAATCACGCCTTTTCATTTTTTAGCTTGATCGATCAACACTTCGATCTCACTTTTTAAACGAGGGAGATGACTGATGAGAACAGACCAGATATTTTCATCGGAGATACTATCATAAGCGTGTATGACTTGATTTCTCAGTCCTACAATTGACCTGGCACTTGTAATTTTTCTCTCATATGAGATATCTCTTGTGAGAATTCTATTCACTGCCTCACCGATGATTTCCAAGTTCCGCTCGACAGCCCTTTTCAGCATGACATTCCCTTGATACTCATGAAAGTTCCGCTCGGTATTTGTAAAAAAGCCATCGATCTCATCTACCGATTGCTTAATATCAAAGAGCCACTTCAGAATCCTTTCATCCATAAATCAACTCCTTTGATTTATTTATGGATTTGATAAGTACAGGATTTTTCAAAGTCTGTTCTTCTAGAAGATCTATTCTTCGGTCGAAGAGTAATTCAAGCTCCTGCTTGAGATTCATGTAGTTCTCAAAATAGCCAGCCAGGTCAATCGGTTTGAACTTGACCAAAAAATCGATATCGCTCTCGCTTGTGAAGTTTAAGCCTAAGGCAGAACCGAATAGGTACAATTGATCAACATGATAACGCTCACAAAGATCTGTTAACCTTTCTTTATGAATTTCGACCACTTCCATAATTCAAAAATAAAGAAAATTAGTGCTCAATACTCATTTCACCGAGTCAGCCTGAATCCTGTTTACCTATAGACATACTCTTCAGGTAGATTCTCCAGCAAGAAGTTGATCTGGTTAAGGCCCATGATCAGCTTGATTTCTGAAGGCTTGAATCCTTCGGCCAGCAACGCCTCAGTCAGCACGACCATTTCAGAAGCATCGAAATGGGTATGTACTGCGCCATCAAAGTCTGACCCGAGGCTCACATGTTGAATACCCACCAGATCCACCACATGTCGAATGGATTTGACGATAGAGGAGGGATTGACATCACAATTGGCTCAATCCCAGAAGCCGACACCAATAATCACACCATTTTCTGCAACGGCGAGTATTTGCTCATCACTTAGGTTTCGTGGACTATCATAGACGGCCTTAATGCCAGTATGTGAAACTACCACCGGTCGTGTGGCCATCTTGAGCACGTCAAAAAATAGTTGCTCGGAGGCATGCGCCAAATCTACAATCATGGATTTTTCCTCCATCTGCCGGATGACCTCTCTTCCAAAATCTGTGATGCCGCCTTTTTCGACTCCAGCTGAAGAGCCACCAATAGCATTGTCAAAGAAGTGTACAAGCCCCAAAATGCGAAAACCTGCACGCTCTAGTTTGCCGATATTATCCAGCTTTTGTTCGAGAGCGTGCAGTCCTTCTACTGATAGCAAGCCACCAACAAGCGTTGGCCTGGACTTTTTGTGATAGAGTAAGTCAATTAGGTCGCTCTTGCTCTTGATCAGTCTGAGGTTGCCTTCTGATCTACTTGCGGTCTCATGGAGTATCTGGCTCTGATATAATGCGCGCTCCAGCAGGCTGTTCCACGTGCGGGGTGGCCAGCGATTTGCTATGGCGAGTAAGGTGATGTTGTCAGTGCTATCATCATTGCGCTCATAGTTGAGTCCGCGAGGGGTCTTGATCACTGCATCAAACACCTGTACGGCAAAACCACCTGATATGAGTCGGGGGAGGTCAACCTGACCATAGCTGATCATATTGAGCATATCTCTGTCCCATAGCAGATTGTCGGCATGCCAATCTGCGACCATTATCTCCTGGTGCAGCTCTCTAGCCTCTTGGCTGACTTTAGATAAGTCTACCTCTCCAGTCTTATTCAAGTCTTGATCTACATACTTACCCAGTACCCAAAAAAAGAGCCAGACGATAAAAAGCGCTAAAGGCCCGGAAATAAATAATAGCCTTTTCATCCTATTCTTCTTCAATCTCAAATGGGAAGCGCTTCATGGCGACCTGTCCATTACTCATTACCATCACCACGTCTTGCAAATACCGGATGTCGTCAAGTGGGTTGCCGGTCAAAACGACCAGATCAGCTTCGTAACCTGCGGCCAGACGCCCTGTCTGAGTATCCAATTCGAGCAATTCTGCGCCAATCACCGTGGCTGCCTGGATTGCCTGGAAGGGTGTCATGCCCATCAGCACAAAATTCTCAGCTTCCATGCTCACACGGGTTACGCTATTGGACCCATATCCGGTATCCGCTCCAGTGGCGATCTTCACACCTAGCTCCAGCGCCATCTGAAATGATTCCGCTAGGGCAGGTAGCATATGTTTACCTCGCATCATCAGGATAGGGTTGTCATAGTCTCCCCCAGGCTCTACCAAGTCCACTACGGTAGTATAGGTTGGCACCAGATAAGTACCCTTTTCTCGCATCAATTCGAGTGTTTTCTTGCTAAGGTAGGTGCCATGCTCAATCGAACGTGCTCCTGCTGCCACTGCGGCATAGGCGCCTTCATCTCCATGCGCATGTACCATTACGGGTACGTCGGCCTTGGCTGCCTCATCTACCACTACCGCTAGCTGCTCCAGAGTATAGGTCTGTTTGCGTGGATCAGTATCAGGTAAACCCGCGCGCTCCGTGCCCCTTGTTTTGATGACATCCACCCCACGATCGATATTGATCCTCACGAGAGCTCTTAGTTCTTCTTCTGTCTGAACTCCTTTTGAAAGGGCACCAAGTCTGGGATCAGCGAGCACTGTTTCTCCAAGCTGGGGTGTTACAAATACTCCTGCTGCTATCATATCGGGACCAGGTAGCTGGCCGGCTTTCACCATTTCTCGGATAGTGATGTCCTGATAAGCTGACACGCTGGCGCTCCTGACTGTGGTGACTCCAGACTCGAGAGCTCGCTCTGCTGAGGCCAGGCTGCTGATATGGGTGTGGGCATCTATCATCCCAGGCATGATGTACCTACCGGAAAGGTCGATTTGCTCATATTCCTGAGGAATGCTCGACGAGGAGGGTTGGAGATTTGTGATCAGCCTGCCATCAACCAGCAGCGTATGATTTTCATAGACAGTATTATCAGTACCATTGATAATATGGCCATTTACCAACGCGATCTTTTGACCCACTGCGCTAGTGGCGAATAAGCAGAGGATAATAGATAAGAAGTTTCTCACAGTGCTAATTTTGATGAGAAGATATAGATTTTGAGAGAAAGATGTGGGGATTCTCAGTCCAAGATCCCGGAACAGTCATTATGAATCATCTCATGCTATAGTCGGCTTGCTTTTTTTAAGCTGTAAGCCGTTAACTTTGCTGTCAATGCAGCTCACTCAAAAGCAAATACAGCATCTCTATTGGCGGACAGGATTTGGCATCTCTTATTCAGAGTGTAAAGCTAAAATAGGTTGGGATAGTACGGCACTCTACAATGAGATTTGGAAAAGTGCCGAGGTGTATGTACCACTCAATACTATTGATATTGACAGTTGGTTGTCAAAGCCTCCAGGTAAAGACCTGTCAAAAGAAAAGCGCGATCAGTACTATGGTGACAGGAGAGATACCGTAAAGAGATTGAATCGCATTTGGTTTAATCAAATGCTAAGGCCAGAAGCGGATCTCCGTGAGAAAATGAGTTTATTCTGGCACGATCATTTTGCCTGTGAAGATAACAACCCCTATCTCGTCCAGCGTCTTGTAAATACTATCCGAGAAAACGGTTTAGGCAATTTCAGAACGTTGCTACTGGCTGTATCAAGGCAACCGGCCATGATAGGCTTTCTAAATAACCAACAAAACCTAAAGGCCAATCCAAATGAGAATTTTGGCAGGGAATTGCTAGAGCTATTTACGATAGGAAAGGGCAACTATACTGAAAGTGATGTTAAAGAGGCGGCCAGAGCATTTACAGGATGGCAGTATCGACTGACTGAAGATTGGGAATTCTTCTACAACCAGGAAGAGCACGACGAGGAGGTCAAGGAGTTCATGGGACAGTCCGGCAACTTCTCGGGAGAAGATATTATTGATATCCTCTTGTCACGTCCAGAGACGGCTAGTTTTATTGCTCAAAAAATATACCGCTACCTTGTTTCGGAAGAAATCAATGAGTCTCATATTGCTCTGATCAGCGAAGCATTTTATGATTCCGGGTACGAGATCAAAGCATTATTGGATGCAATTTTTCTTTCTGATTGGTTCTATAGCGAAGACTTGATTGGTGCCAAGATCAAGACACCACATGAGTACATGATCGGCCTGACCAGAGTGCTCAATGTCCAATATCCGAAACAGTATCCAATCAATTACATTCAGGAACTTTTGGGACAAGAGTTGTTTTATCCTCCCAATGTCGGGGGTTGGCCTAAGGGAATGGAGGCTATTAATAATTTTACTTTACTTTTTAGGATGAAGCTTCCTGAAATGATGCTGGAGGGTGCAGAGATTGGCAAAAGGACTGAGTTCTTAGCCACGGACGATTATCTACATATTTATCATCGGATCACAGGTACTACAGACATTACCCCTCTTTATGAAACATTTGAGGATAGTGATGATAAAGTCAGGAATGAAGATCTTGCATCTTATCTTCTTCAGCCAGAAGCTGAGGGAATAACTCTTGAACCTGCCGCTTGGTGGACTTCCCGAGAAACCGCCTTTATTGATAACTTGAAATTGTTACTACAATCACCGGAATACCAACTGTGCTGAGCCGATGAGTATATACAGCAAACATAGACGTCAATTCATCAAGTCAACCGGTGTGGCTGGAGCCGGCACTTTGCTCTTGCCCAACTTTCTATCCGCACTCTCAGGGTGTACGGACGTCAGCAGAGTAGCGCTCGATGGCCGAAGGTTGGTTGTTATCCAGTTGTCCGGCGGCAATGATGGGCTCAATACGCTCATCCCTACCGGAAATGATATCTACCATCGCAGCAGACCTAATTTGTCGGTAGCAGATAATGAAGTGCTAAAGATTACTGATCAGTATGGCTTCAACCCATCAGTTGATGTTTTTCGATGGCTTTATGATGAAGGACTATTGTCGGTAGTAAATGGGGTGGGATACCCCAATCCTAATAGGTCACATTTTCGGTCAATGGACATTTGGCAGTCTGCAGGGGATGGAAATACAGAACTAGCCACAGGTTGGGTTGGCAGATATTTGGACGCTGTATGTAAAGATGATAGTGATCCATACAAGGCACTTCAGGTAGGGATCAAGCTGGATATGGCACTCAGAGGCGAACTAAGAACTGGGTTTTCAGTAGTTGATCCATCACAGCATGATGCCATTCCGGCAATCACGAGGGAACAGCGAATCGATTTTAATCACCGCAAACAAGCACAGAACCCTGCATTGCATTATCTCTACAAATCGGTTCAGAGCATTCAGTCATCGACAGATTATTTGCACGAGATTAGTAAGACAACCAACTCAAAAGCTTCCTATCCGTCCACACCTTTTGCTAGAAAGCTCAAGACCGTATCAGAGTTGATCAGCTCCGGAGTGGATACATCCATTTATTATGTCTCGCACGAAGGGTTTGACTCGCATGCCGATCAAAATCACTTCCTTAACTGGCCGCTCAGGGTTTTCAATGAAGGGTTATCAACTTTTGTGAAGGATTTAAAAAGTACCGGAGCGCTTGATAGTACTTTGGTCATGGTCTTCAGTGAGTTTGGGCGGAGAGTAGAAGAAAATGCCAGTGGTGGGACGGATCATGGTACAGCCAATTGCGTGTTCCTGATAGGGAACCAACTCAATCGAGCTGGCATCTACAATGATATACCTGACCTAGCAGATTTGGATAATGGTGACCTGAAGTATAGCATAGACTTCCGGCAAGTGTATGCCACCATTCTCGATAAATGGCTCAAGGTAGATTCTTCTGTGGTGCTAAATAGTAAGTTTGATCACTTACAGTTTATCTAAGTCACGACTGATCCTTACCCCTCAGCATCAATTTTTCCGCGTTGCTGCCGATCAGCCAAAAGATCAATCCAAGAATGCCAAAGAATACGGCCTTATGAAGATTGGGGTACCCGTACTCAACGTAGCGCGTGAGTAGGTTGAGTAGAAGGAAGCCCACGCCAAAGTCTCTGATCACCGGAATATCTTTCTTGATGCCGTAGAAAATAGCACCGACCGAGCAGGCTGCCATGAGTAGCCCCCAGCCCCAGAGTTCGTATTGTCTCACCTCGTTCCAGGTGTCCCATGAGGTGTAGTTGCCAGAGATAGAGAGTATCCACAGAGATATGAAGAGTACCAGCATGCCGGTGGACTGGGTGATCTCAACAAACTCTGAAAAAGGACGCTTGTTGAGCATGGAAAAACTCAGGGTGACCATGAGGAAGCTGAAGATGGCAAGTCGAAGAGTGTAATTCATGCCCAACAATCGGTCTTCCCAGTCGCTCCAGTAGCCCGTCTCTACGATCATCCATGTCACGGCACAGCAGAGCGCAAACGCCCAGATAAGGTCAGATTTCAGCTTGATGCCGAGGTAGCCATAAACCAACGTTGCGATCAATACCAGTATGGGATAGTATATGTCGTTTTTGGAGAAGATCACGGCGAGGTAACCCAAACTTGTAGCCGTCGCTATCGCACCTAGTAGATAGAGTGCTTCATTGAGCAGTCGCTGGTGTGGGTTATGGCTCTTTCGGCGGTAGCCCAAATAGAATAGCATAGCAGCGAGCAGCGCGAAAAAAAGCGACTTGTACCCATCAGGGGAGTCAACAAGACTTCTGATGAGCTCTACGATCCAGTCGTCGGCCAGAGTAGCTATAACTGCAATAACGATACAGCCAATAGCAAAGATGAAAGAATACCTGGCAAGCCTCTGCCAGTCAAATGGAATGACTTCTAAGTTTTGGCTAAGTCGTTCTTTAGTCGAAGGATCAATCACCTCGTCGCTTTCCCAGCGAGCTAAGGCTTCTTTGATGATCCTATATTTCGACTTAGTGACTTTCATTGTTATGCATCTACCAACTCCGAGAGCTCCAACCAGCGCATTTCCTTTTCCTCCAGTTGTTCAGTGATCTCTTCTATTTCTTTAGCTGTGTCGGCTAGTTCTTCATGACTCTGATTTGGTTTTGAGAGCGATTCAGTGAGTTCAGCCTTTTTGG
>CAYGOT010000054.1:0-31505 GCA_964351595.1 uncultured Roseivirgaceae bacterium
CAAATCACGGTCCCAGTCACTTTTTCTATGCGTGGCTGGAAGAGAATTATGTTCACTTGCTGAAGCAGGCGCTTCAAAGAGAGCTTGGTGAAAATGGCAGGCTGGAATATTCTGTAGTTGTCGATAGTGGCAATAGTGTAAACAAGCCATATACGGTCAACTTATCAGCAAATGGACAGGGTAGTAAGTATGGTCAAAATCACGACAATGGCCGTCACGAAATAAGAAGCCCATTCTCTCTCCCTACGGTAGACCTTCACAATCAGTTTTGCAACCTCAACGAGAGCTACCTCTTTGACAATTATATAGAAGGAGATTGTAATCGATTGGCGAGATCTGCTGGCTTTGCTGTAGCACAAAAGCCAGGCATTACCTCCTTCAATCCGCTCATGATCTATGGTGGTGTCGGATTGGGTAAGACCCACCTGGTGCAGGCCATTGGAAATGAGATTCGCCACAAGTCGAAAGAGAAGTTCATTCTTTACGTCGCGTCTGAGAAGTTTACCAATCAGTTCATTGAGGCACTTAAGAATAATAACGTTCAGGACTTTACCAACTTCTATCTCAATGTCGATGTGTTAATCATTGATGATGTCCAATTCCTTAGAGACAAGGAAAAAACACAGGAAATATTTTTTCACATCTTCAATCACCTCCACCAAAACGGAAAGCAGATCATCATGACATCCGACTGTGCGCCGAGGGACTTGAGAGGTCTGCAAGAGCGACTGGTGAGTAGGTTTAAGTGGGGTCTTACTGCCGATCTTCAGTCTCCTGACTTTGAAACCAGGATGGCCATTATAAAAAGAAAGTTACAATCGGATGGCGTCACCATTCCCGACGATGTGCTTGAATACCTTGCTTACAGTATAGATACTAATGTACGCGAGCTTGAAGGCGTGCTCATCTCTTTAATTGCCAATGCCTCCTTAACCAAGAGAGAAATTGACCTGGAGTTGGCAAAGCACACGCTAAGAAACATAGTACGTGACATTGATGGTGAGGTCGGTATCGACTACATCCAGAAAACAGTTTCTGACTTCTTCAAGGTGTCGCAGGATGACATGAAGGCCAAAACCAGAAAGAAAGAAATTGTGATAGCCCGTCAAGTGGCTATGTTCTTCTCAAAGGACTATACCAACCACTCTTTAAAGTCAATCGGCTATCATTTTGGAGGACGAGATCATAGCACGGTTATTCATGCCGTACAATCGGTCAACGACATGATTGATACAGATTCTAAATTTCGCTACTCTATTGATGAGCTTAAGAAAAAGCTCAAAATGCGAGTAGCCTATTAAAACATGTAGGGATAGTACACCTTACGGCCGTTTGTATCCACACCCGAAATAATCACTCTTCCACGAATTCTTTCCAGAATACCGGCTAGCTCTTCTGCATCTTCGATCTCCACATTGTTGATTTTAGTAATGATAAAGCCCTCTGGAATATCCAGTCTTCTAAAGAACCCGTTGCGGATATCTACCACTCTTACACCATTGCGGATGCCTAACACCTCCTGCTCAAGCTTTGGTACGGACTCGAAAACAACTCCAAGGCTTTCTGCCAGGTAGGTAGATTTGGTGATTACGCTAGTGGTACCCTCCCTATTGGTCAAAGTGAGTGATCGATTCAGCACATCATCATCCCTTCGTAAAGTGATCTCTATCTTATCTCCGGGATAGTAGTAGCCTTTCAGTTCCTCCAGATTAGCCTTGCTTTCGATAGGTTTCCCGTCGATTGCTAGCACCACATCTCCTTTTTTTATTTTAGCTTGATCAGCCGCCCAGCCGTCTCTGACATCTGTGATAATCACTCCATCCGTAGACACCAGCTCCATTCTTCTCTTGATATCACTGTCTATATCCAAATACTCAGCTCCGAGAAAAGCCTTTTGTACTTCACCATACGTCTTGAGATCATTAAATACTTTGTTGACTATATCAACGGGCACAGCAAATCCATACCCGGCGTACGATCCTGTGCGACTAAGGATAGCAGTATTGATACCAATCAATTCTCCTCGGATATTGACCAGTGCTCCGCCACTATTGCCGGGATTGATGGCTGCATCAGTCTGAATGAACGACTCAATTGGAAACTTGTCTCTGAGGATATTGATATTCCTGCCCTTGGCACTGACAATGCCTGCCGTCACTGTTGAGGTCAGATTAAAAGGATTGCCTACCGCTAGTGCCCATTCACCTACATTAACTTCCTCGCTTTTGCCAAGGGTAATTGCTGGTAAGCCGGTGGTATTGATTTTGATCACAGCTAAGTCTGTGGAAGGATCCGTACCTATCAACTCTGCTTCATATGACTCCTTACCATGAATAACTGTAATACCGTCTGCTTCATCGATCACATGGTTGTTAGTCACAATGTAGCCATCGCTTGAGAAAATCACACCCGAACCACTACTGGTAGCTTGAGATGCCCTCGGCTGAAAAAACCAATCCATCCAGCTCCCAGAGCGATACTCTATTTCGTTGACCGTCTTAATAAAAACTACGCTCTGTGTACTTTTCTCTGAAGCCATCACGAAATCCTCGCTGTAATCTGCACTGGCTCTGTAGGAAGATTTTACCGAATAGGTACTCAGCTCATCTGGCCGTTTAGTATTTGAAGATGTATTTGCGGTAAAATCAGCATAAACATCTTCATCTTGAATATTGGCGGTTTGCGATAGCTCAAAATAGCTGATGCATACAGCCCCCAGCGCCCCAGAAATAAAGGCTACCAAAATGGTATAGACAGTCTTCTTCATCTCCATATAATTTCAATTCTAATTACGAAACTGTGCTTAACGGGTTTTAGGCTTTTGTGCATAAATCAAGCCATATTCCCAGAGTTTTTGCTTGAGAGATTTATGCAGGTAGTAAAGCATCTTAGTATTCCCCAATTGCACTGGTGAGAAGTTCCTCCCCAATAGATTTTTGACCTTGTTGTAAGCGGTCGCGGGGTAGTATCCTAAATGAAGACGGTTGATCGAAGGTCGTATCAACTCCGTCACGTCATCAATAGACACCTGCTCGAATCCAGCTGCGCTGAGGTTGCTGCGATATTGATCCGCAGTATCAAGTGAATTGACCATACAGAGCTTAAATCCATTATCATATAAATCAGATCTTTCAGATGGGGTCATCTCCTCCTTGGTGGCTAGATTCTCCGCAATTATCAACCTCCCTCCCGGCTTGAGTAGCCTGAATGCTTCATCAATAAATGCGGTTTTAGGTTCGGCATAGCATATACTCTCAACGCCCCAGACTACATCGAAAGATGCATCTGGAAAGTTGGTATTGGTATAATCCTGTCGCTGGAAGTCGACCAGTTGATTGACTGCATTTCGGCTAGCATAGGCAGTGGCCTTTTGAACCTGATCCTCCACTAGCGTAATCCCAGTGACCTTGCAACCAACCCTCTTTGCTAGAAATACGGCACTCCCACCCACACCACATCCGGCATCTAACACACGGTCATGACCCGTTATACCTACTTTATCCGCCATGACTTCATTCTGATAGGCCAGTGCTTCTCGTAAGTTTTTTGTGCCTTTCTTCCAAAAGCCAAGACACATCGATCCGCTATGTTCCAGGTCCCAAAAATCCCTATAGGCATTTTCACAGCTTACGTAATACTCCTTGATATTGGACGGAGTGGCAACAGATTTCACCTCTGATGTATTATTCGAATCCAACTTTACTAATTCGTTTTTCATTCGCTTATTTTGCAACCCCATGGGAATCAAATCTATACTTAGCAGGCCCCTCGCCGCAGTAGTCGCTAACCAACAAAAGCGCTGGTCTTCCCATCCAGGTGATTCCCAATCCAGGGTCTTTAAAAATATCATAAAAAAGGCAACTCCTACTCAGTTTGGTAAAGATCATCGCTTTAATGAGATCACCAATCATGATGATTTTAAGTCCGCAGTGCCGATTCGGGATTATGAGGAACTATCCCCCTATGTCAATAAAATACTAGATGGTCAAAGCGATGTACTCTGGCCAGGTAAGCCGGCTTATTTTGCCAAGACTTCCGGCACCACATCCGGTACCAAATACATCCCGATAACCAAGGATTCAATTCCCAATCATATCAATAGTGCCCGTGATGCGCTGCTCAGCTATGTCCATGAGACAGGTAACAGTAAGTTCCTTGACGGGAAGCTCATCTTCCTATCCGGAAGCCCTATTTTGGAGCAGAGAGCAGGTATTCACACAGGCCGCCTATCGGGAATCGTCAACCATCACGTGCCACAATACCTTCGCAGCAATCAAATGCCTAGCTATGAAACCAATTGCATTGAGGATTGGGAGGAGAAAGTCGACAAAGTGGTGGCAGAGACTATGTCAGCTAACATGTCTCTCATCTCAGGCATACCACCATGGGTGCAGATGTACTTTGATCGACTGACGAAAGTTTCTGGTAAGTCCATCAAGGACCTATTCCCCAACTTCTCGCTGTTCGTCTATGGTGGTGTCAACTTTGAGCCCTATCGGGCAAAATTGTACGAAAGCATAGGTAAGAAGGTGGATTCTATCGAGACCTATCCCGCCTCAGAGGGATTCATCGCCTACCAGGATTCTCAAGAAGCCGAGGGCCTTCTGCTTTTGGTGAACTCAGGCATCTTCTTTGAATTTGTGCCCGCCGATGAGTATTTCAATGACAATCCAACACGCCTAACCATTGAGGAAGTAGAGGTAGGGATCAACTATGCCGTCATCATCAATAGTAATGCAGGGTTGTGGGGATATTCGATTGGCGATACCGTCAAGTTCGTTTCTACTAACCCTTATAGACTATTAGTTACTGGGCGTATCAAGCATTTTATTTCAGCGTTTGGTGAGCATGTGATCGGAGAGGAAGTCGAGAAGGCAATGAAACTGACCATGGCTGAGTATCCTGAGGTCGAACTCACGGAATTTACGGTAGCCCCAAATGTCAGTCCCGAAGAGGGCCTCCCAAGGCACGAATGGTATGTAGAGTTCGCCAATCCTCCGTCAGATTTAGCAACCTTTGAAAAAACACTGGATCAGCATCTGGTCAACCTGAACAGCTACTATGAGGATCTGATTGTTGGGAAAATCTTAACAAACCTGAAGATCATAGGTTTACAAAAGCAAGCCTTTATAACTTACATGAAATCATTAGGTAAACTAGGAGGACAAAACAAAGTGCCCCGACTCTCGAATGATCGCAAAATCGCCGATCAATTAATCAAACATCGACTTTAGTCTTTTGAAGGAATCAAACAAACGACATGTAGCCATCCTTGGTAGTACAGGATCTATTGGCACACAGGCATTGGATGTCATCAGTAGACACCCGGAGCAGTTTGAAGTAGAAGTACTCACTGCTGAGAATAGTGCTGATCTGCTCATAGAACAAGCGAGTAAGCACCTCCCCAATACTGTCGTGATTGGGAATGACACGCATTATGATAAGGTCTTTGCAGCGCTGGACCCTCAGGGCATCAAAGTCTATAGTGGCGCAAAGTCACTTTGCAGTGTGGTCGAGATGGAGCAAATAGATGTGGTACTCACAGCGTTGATGGGGTATGCCGGGCTACAGCCGACGATCCATGCGATCAACGCTGGTAAACATATTGCGCTAGCGAATAAAGAAACACTGGTAGTAGCTGGCGAGCTAATCACTGCGCTTGCTGAGGAAAAATGTGTGAATATTTACCCTGTCGATTCGGAGCACTCTGCCATATTTCAGTGCCTGGTCGGTGAATTTCATAACCCTATCGAGAAAATAATCCTGACGGCTTCCGGAGGGCCATTTCGAGGTAAGGACAGAGCGTATTTAGCAACAGTGACCAAAGCGCAAGCCCTCAAACATCCCAACTGGGATATGGGTGCCAAGATCACTATCGACTCTGCCAGCATGATGAATAAAGGGCTGGAAGTGATCGAGGCTAAATGGTTGTTTGGTCTTAAGGCTTCACAAATAGAGGTGGTCGTTCACCCTCAATCCATCATCCATTCCATGGTACAGTTTGAAGATGGATCGATGAAGGCGCAACTTGGACTACCTGACATGCGTATACCGATTCAGTTTGCGTTAGCCTATCCACATCGATGGAAGGCCGACTACCCAAGGTTTAGTTTCACAGATTATCCTTCATTGACATTTGAGAAGCCTGATTTAGATACCTTTGCGAACTTGCAACTGGCGTATGATGCCTTGCACAAGGCTGGCAACAGCCCATGTATCTTAAATGCTGCCAACGAAATTGCGGTAGCGGCTTTTTTGAAGGATAAGGTAGGCTTCCTGGAAATGTCGGAAGTAGTGAAGGCATGCATGGACAAAATAGGGTATCTGCCTAATCCACAACTCGAGGATTACGTAGATACGGACAAAGAGACGAGAAGAATAGCACACGAATTAATCAATAATTAATGGAAGCATTAGTGATGACGGGCCAGCTTTTGTTGGGCCTTTCTATTTTAGTAGGGTTGCACGAAGCGGGTCACTTATTGGCGGCCAAGGCATTTGGCATGAGGGTGGAAAAGTACTCTATTGGCTTCCCTCCGAAGATCTGGGGATTTCAGTACGGTGAAACGGAATACTCTATCGGTGCGATCCCATTGGGAGGTTTTGTCAAAATATCGGGAATGATCGATGAATCCCTTGATACCAAAACACTCAGTGAAGAGCCCGAACCATGGGAGTTTCGCGCTAAGCCGGCATGGCAGAGACTGATTGTCATGATGGGAGGAATCATCGTAAATGTCATCACTGGTATTGTCATCTTCGTCATCCTGGTTTTCAACAATGGCGAGTCGTATATCTCCAAAGATGAGGTCAACAAATACGGTATAGTTGCTTATGACCTTGGACAGGAAATTGGCTTCAGAACAGGTGATAAAGTCATTAGAATAAACGGTGAGGACTTTGAAAAATTTAATGATATCAGAAGTCCTGATGTGTTGCTGAGTGACGATGGGTTCTACACTGTGGAACGCGCTGGTCAAGAGATCAACATCTCCATCCCATCTGACTTTCTGGATAAATTCTCTGAAAAGGATGCGGCAGCCAATTTCATTGATATCCGATTCCCATTTGGTGTTGGTCAGATCATGGAAGGCTCCAATGCTGCCATAGGTGGTCTGCTGGAGGGTGACGAATTCATTTCAGTGAATGGTCAATCTGTAGAATACTTTGACCAGTTTAAATCACTACTTGAGGAAAATCGAGGTAACAGTATCACCGCCAAAGTGCGCAGAGATGGGAGTGTCGAGGAATTGGATCTTAAAGTGACTCCTGAAGGCACGTTGGGATTCTACCCTACCCAAGACCTTGAGTTTGCACACATCGATTACTCTTTCGGTGAGGCAATTGGCAAGGGTACACAGCAGGCCTTTGGTGTAGTTTGGGTGAATATCAAGGCCTTTGGCAAGATGTTCAGTGGCGATGTTGACCCTCGTAAGAGCTTATCTGGCCCTATCGGAATCGCAAAAATCTTTGGTGGCACCTGGGACTGGGGTAACTTCTGGAGAATCACAGGTTTGATTTCCATGATTCTGGCCTTTATGAACTTCCTGCCTATCCCAGCACTGGACGGTGGGCATGTGGTCTTCCTTACTTATGAAATAGTCTCCGGTCAAAAACCTTCAGACAAGTTTCTGGAGAATGCTCAAAAAGTGGGTATGGTCATCCTTCTAGGGTTGATGGGGTTTGCCATTTTCAATGACATCTTCAAGCTATTCGCTTAAAGCCAAGAAGTACTTAATCGTTTTGAACTTGTGGACGGGAGATTTCAAATTCAACTCTCCTATTGATAGCCTTGGCTTCCTCGCTGGTGCCTTCCACTAATGGCTGAGAGCTACCAAACCCTTGATGTCCTACACGCTCCGGCTCGATACCGCCAAAGATCACGATATAGTCTCTGATGTTTTGAGCGCGCTCCTGGGAGAGCTTGAGATTAAGCTCTGCAGGCCCATCTGAGTCGGTATGACCCGATATCTTGATTTTGAAATCAGGATTGTCATACATGAAGTTGACGATTTTATTGAGGTCTCCATACATCTGCGACTGAAGGTCTGACATACCATTGGCAAACTCAATGGACTCAAATTGAATCCGACTGCTGATTGCCTCAGTAGTGAAGTTGAACTCTCTGGGTCCGTCAAGGAAAAACATCTCTTCAATCCTAAAAAAATCATCACCCTGTATCACCAGCAGGTAGTTACGCTGATTGATAAGGTCAAACTCAAACCGACCTTGTTCATTCAGAAACTGCGGTGCTACTTCTACCCCCTGCTCCAAATCAATAATGGATACAATGCCACCGAAAGGATCACCACTATTGCCATCAGTCAATGAACCTGTTACCGGTGTTACTGCCAGGGGCTGAGCCTCCATAGGTAGTGGGAAAGAATAAATGTCAAGCTTTGTCAGGTCCTCAGATACAGATCGGGCATAAAAGAGTCGATTGGCTTTGGAGTCGATTGTGAAATAGTATTCACTACCTCTTCCGTTCACGAGCGGGCCTATATTCAGTGGTTCGGTCCAATTGCCATTTTCACTATAGGCTTTGTAAATATCGAACTCACCGAAATTATAAAGCTGTCCATTTGAGCTGAAGTAAAGCACCTTAAACTCAGGATGAAAAAAGGGGCTCACGTCATTACCTCTGGTATTGACTACAGGGCCCAGGTTACGAGCAGGTGTCCAATCTCCAGATTTGTCTTTGACAGAATAGTAGATATCCGACAGACCAAAACCTCCAATCCTATCAGACGCAAAGAAGATGGTATCCTCATTGAGAGAAAGCGATGGCTGTGAATCCCAGCCTACACTGTTAATATTTGGGCCGAGGTTGACCACCTCTCTCCAGGTGCTATCGGCATCCAGACTTGCCATGTAGAGGTCGCAACTTCCAAAGCCGTCAGGAGACTCGCAGCGGGAAAAATAGAGCCTTTGACCATCTCTACTCTGACAGGCCGAACCTTCATTATAGATCGTATTGACATTATCAAGTGGCTCGCTTAGTGACCAAAGTCTGCCATCAAATGCGCTCGAGTACAAATCCTCATTCTTGATCGTCTGTAAGCCTCGCTGAGTTTCTTCTCTCCTGGCTGTGAAAATCAGTTTGGTATTATCCGCACTCAGGGACGGCCCATAGTCCGCATCGCGGCTATTTACGGTAGGTCCAATATTTAACAATACGCCTCTGGGCGGTCTCAGCGTATCTATGCTCTTACGGTATTCGACGAGTTCATAATAATAGTCCAGTGGTACGTACCGCTGCGTTTCCTGAATGTTCAGCGTATCATAGTAGATTTCGATTTCCTGTAGATTGATACCTTCATGATGGTGCCTGAGTACCAATTTATAGAGCATTCTGGCCTCCTCCATGTCACCATAGAGTTCGGTGAGTTTGGCCAGCCGCCATATCCAGTAGGTGTCTTTGTAGAAATTCTCTACCGCAAAGTTTTTGACATAATCGTGCAGCGAACCGTAGAGTTTCTCCCAGTCCTTTTTCTCCTCAAGTTCTCGGAGTTTTTGCATTTTCCCTTTGTCGTAATAGTCCGTAATCCGATTCATGTTCTTGAAATCGTAAATATCGAACTTTACTTCTGTGGGTAGAGGAGCCGGCTCCTCTGTTTGTTTTTCTTTTTTCTTTTTCTCCTTATTCTTCTTTTGGCCCAAAGCCAACTGAGCAGTACTTAGGAATATAAGCGAGAACAGGAGAAATAAGATGCTTGTTGATCTTCGGATCAAATCAGTTCAGAATTTAATATTTGAAGTTCTTCCAAATTCACCAATTATAAAAATAATTTGGCACAGGGCTTGCAAATAATAGCTTCTCACGAGATTTACGTCTTAGCGAATAGCTTAGGCTGCCATTTTGGCATCTCCAGATGTAACGATATATGCACGACGAAGAATATAAATCACCTTCTCTTTTCTCCACGAGGCTTGCAGGCGAAGAATCTGAAGAACTCATCCAACTCATCACCCCTGATACTGGTGACGACTTTGATAAAGATGAACTTCCCGGAGAACTGCCAATATTGCCGATCCGAAATACCGTCCTATTTCCAGGTGTAGTGATCCCCATTACGGTAGGTAGGCAAAAGTCGATTCGGCTGGTTAAAAAGGCTTATAAGGGAAATAAAATACTAGGGGTGGTAGCCCAAAAAAATGCTAAAAGTGATGATCCTACCAGTAAAGATCTGTTCGAGGTTGGTACTGTAGCCAGAATCATAAAAATGCTGGTTTTACCGGATGGCAATACTACTATTATTATCCAGGGAAGAAGCCGATTCAAAATCAACGAAATCATACAGGAGAACCCTTACATCACTGCTAACTATACAGCGCTCAAGGATAACTTTCCTCCAAATAAAAAGAGAGAGACCAAAGCGATCATCCAATCGCTGAAAGAAGCTGCTTCAAAGATTATCAAGCTAAATCCGGAGTTGCCCCAGGAGGCGCAAGTAGCTTTGGACAATATAGAGAGCTCGACATTCCTCACCCACTTTCTATCCTCCAATATCAATGCGGAGGTAGCTGAAAAGCAAAAGCTATTAGAAGAAGATAATGCTTTGCTTAGATCTGAGCAATTGCTGGAGTTTATGCTCAAGGATATCCAGATGCTGGAATTGAAGCAGGAGATTCAAAACAAGGTGCACTCAGATATCGATCAGCAGCAGCGTGATTACTTCCTGAGACAGCAGCTCAAGATCTTGCAAAATGAGCTGGGTCAGGAGGGGCCTGATAAAGATCTGGAAAACCTGAGATCTAAAGCCGCCGAGAAAAAATGGCCGGAAGAGGTAGCGCTCCATTTCAAGAAAGAATTGGAGAAGATTTACCGTATGAATCCTGCCGCAGCTGAGTATCCGGTAACTATGTCCTATGCAGAACTACTCGTTGATTTGCCATGGCAGGAGTATACTGAGGATAATTTCGATCTCAAGCGTGCCAAGAAAATTCTCGATCGCGATCACTTCGGACTTGACAAGGTCAAGGACAGGATCATCGAATATCTGGCCGTACGTAAACTCAAAAACGACCTCAAAGGCCCAATACTTTGCTTATATGGTCCTCCGGGTGTCGGCAAAACATCACTGGGAAGATCTATTGCTGAGGCATTGGAGCGCAAGTATGTGCGTATGTCACTCGGCGGAGTTCATGATGAAGCTGAGATCAGAGGCCACCGGAAGACCTACATTGGAGCTATGCCGGGTAAGGTCATCCAGAATATCAACAAGGTCAAGTCATCAAATCCAGTCTTTATCCTTGATGAGATCGATAAAGTGAGTTCTGACTTTAGAGGTGATCCGTCATCTGCCTTATTGGAGGTACTAGACCCGGAACAAAACTTCAGCTTCAAAGACAACTACCTGGAGGTGGACTATGATCTCTCCAAGGTGCTCTTTATCGCTACCGCCAATTCGTTGGACAGTATTCAGCCAGCCCTTCGGGACAGAATGGAAATCATTGATCTCACAGGCTACACACTTGAAGAGAAGACAGAAATAGCGAAGAAACACCTGATACCCAAGCAGCGTGATGAGCATGGCATCAAGGCTAGCCAAATTAGCTTTGATAAGAAGGCGATTATCAAACTCATAGAAGGATATACAAGAGAGTCTGGAGTCAGAAATCTTGAGAGGAAGGTTGGAGCGGTGGTGAGGAATGTAGCCAAATCCATCGCTATGGAAGAGGAATATGATCCGAAGATCAAAGCATCGTCTGTCCAGCGAATTTTAGGGACAGAGACTTTTGACAAGGAGCTTTATGAAAATGACGAGCTGCCAGGCATTGTCACAGGTTTGGCCTGGACGCCAGTAGGTGGCGAAATATTGTATATCGAGTCCAGCTTAAGCCGTGGAAAAGGTAAATTGACGCTCTCCGGTCAGCTCGGTGATGTGATGAAGGAGTCGGCAATGACGGCTCTCTCTTACTTAAAATCGAACTCTGAGGCGCTGGGTATTCATTACAAGGCTTTTGACAACTATGACCTGCATGTGCATGTACCCGCAGGTGCGGTTCCCAAAGACGGCCCATCGGCTGGCATAACTATGCTGACTTCATTGGCTTCTATCTTCACCCAGCGAAAGGTCAAAAACAAGGTGGCCATGACTGGTGAAATCACGCTCCGTGGCAAGGTGCTTCCGGTAGGTGGTATCAAGGAGAAAATATTGGCAGCCAGAAGAGCAGGCATCAATGAGATCATACTTTGCCACAAGAACAAGAAGGACATTGAGGAGATCAATCCAGGCTATATCAAAGATCTCAAAATCCATTTTGTTTCCAACATAGATGAAGTGCTAGATCTTGCGTTGTTAAAGCAAAAGGTAAAGAACCCTATGCAATTGATCATCGAAGATACGAAGAAGACTTAATGCTTGATCGGCTGATTTTCATGGCATTGCTCCTAGTCCCGGCAGGGTTGTGGGCTCAGATAGGTGGCGAGAGATCGTATGACTTCCTCAACCTACCGGTCAATGCCAGACAATCAGCCATGGGAGGCCAGGGTATTTCGCTATCCGGGGAGGAGTACAATCAATGGCTCGCTAATCCAGCCGCCATCGACTCGTCCTCTGTTGGAGGTGCCTCCATCAATTTTATGGACTACTTCGCTGGATCCAGCTATACCAATGTCTCATACGTCTTTGGTAGTGATCGACTGCCCAAGGGGCTGAACGGTGTAGGTGTTGGCTTTCAGTATCTCGGACATGGCGATATGGAATCATTCGACCCTGCTGGTAATTCTCTTGGCACCTTTGATGCCAACGAACTGGCCATTACGGTAGGCTCGAGCCATGAATGGGGGCCATTTACGATAGGTACCAACTTAAAATATGTCAGTTCCAATATTGAGGCGTTCCGTTCGTCTGCAATACTGATGGATATCGGAGGTCTCTTTTACCCTACCGCGAATAGACAACTGGCGGTTGGTCTTGCGTTTAGAAACTTTGGTTTTGTCTTGAGCGACTATAGCGAGACGAGCGATTCATCCGTGCCATTTGACGTGCAGTTGGGAGCTACTTTCAAACCACAGTACATGCCTGTGCGATTTACGATTACAGCTTACAATCTGACCAGAGATGATGTGGTCTACTTTGACCAGCAGCTTGCCGACAACAATGAACAGGAGCCTGGCTTTTCAGAGCAACTCTTTAGGCGGCTGAACTTCGGTTTTGAATTTCTGATAAGTGAGAACTTTCAATTGCAAGCCGGGTATAACCACCTTACCAGAAAAGAGTTGAGATTGAACCAGGTGTCCGGAGGTGCCGGATTTAGCTTTGGGATGCTCGTGAAGATTAAGCGGATCGGCATCAATTATGGTAGGGCATTCTACCATACCGCTGGAGCCTCAAACTACTTCAGCATCAATACCAATATTAATAATTTCATTAAGAAGAAATCATGATCAATAACGATACATATTTTACCCCAAAAGAGATCGTCGCAGAGCTCGATAAGTACATCATCGGACAGCATGACGCAAAGCGAAATGTAGCGATTGCCCTTCGTAATCGCTGGAGACGCATGAATGTCAAGTCTGAGATCAAAGACGAAATCGTCCCGAACAATATCTTGATGATAGGTGCCACAGGTGTCGGCAAGACCGAGATCGCGAGGAGGCTTGCCAAAATAGCCGATGCACCTTTCACCAAAGTAGAGGCCTCCAAATTTACAGAGGTCGGTTATGTCGGCCGTGATGTAGAGAGTATGGTGCGTGACTTGGTGGAACAGGCGGTCAACATGGTTCGCGTTAGCAAAAAGGCGGAAGTGATGCATAAGGCCGAGGAGATCGTCGAAGGAATCATCCTGGATGCACTCATCCCTCCGGTGAAGTCTGGCAATGGCGTCAAGCAGCCAATGACGACCGAGCAACCTCAGACGGATGCAGAGCTCAATGAGAGCACCAGAGAGCGATTTCGTGAAAAGATTCGCAACGGAGAGCTTGACGACAGGAAAATAGATATCAATGTCAAGCAGCCTACCAATCCCGGCATTGGTATGATAGGTGGCGGCATGATGGATGAGTCATCTATGATCAACCTTCAGGACATGCTGAGCAACATGATGCCCAAGAAGAGTAAGAAAAGAAAGGTGACCATCGCTGAAGCAAAAAAGTTGCTGCTGGAAGAAGAAGCGGCCAAACTGATCGATATGGATGAGGTAAAGGAAGAAGCTATTCACAAAGCTCAGAACACCGGCATTATCTTTATTGATGAGATCGACAAGATCGCTGGCGGTAGTCGAAAAGGTGGTGGGGGGCCTGACGTGAGCCGTGAAGGAGTACAGCGAGACTTGCTCCCTATCGTAGAAGGTAGTGCTGTCAACACCAAGTATGGTATCATTCATACGGATCATATTTTATTTGTAGCCGCAGGTGCTTTTCATGTAGCCAAGCCGTCTGATCTCATTCCAGAGCTGCAGGGTAGATTCCCAATTAGGGTCGAACTGGAGAATCTCACAAAGGATGACTTCTTGAAGATCTTGAAAGAGCCTAAGAATGCCTTAACTAAGCAGTATGAGGCCCTGATTGATTCAGAAGGAGTTTCATTGACTTTTGAGGATGGTGCGCTTGAGGAGCTAGCCGATATCGCCTTCCGTGTCAACGAGGAAGTAGAAAATATCGGAGCAAGAAGGCTTCATACAGTCATGAGCAAGCTACTCAATGAGTTCTTATTTGACATTCCAGACACCATAGTGCCTAACTCTAAGATTGTGGTCAATAGAGAGATGGTACAGGAGAAGCTGTCTGGTTTGGTGAAGGATAAGGATTTAAGTCAGTATATTTTGTAGAGGATATGCTAGTGCTTACTGCTCCCTGCAAATATCTTACCCCAGGTTAGAGAGTTATCCTGCATTTTATTGAAAAAGATTTTGGGCCATTCACTTTCAAAGTCTCTTATAATTTTATTCTTATCGAGAATTGATTGAATAAGTTCGATGAATCGTCTGCGATGGTCAACTATTTTTTCAAGGGTTCTACTTCTAATATAATGAGGATCAATGTTCTTCTTAATGAGCTTATCCACACCAGCTTCAACCGCCTTCGGGTTGTCTTCCACCCATTCGACATACTCTGGATCAAAAAACTCATCCCTACCTCCGAGGTTCTGAGTTGTTACTACGGGCAGCCCGGCCAGTAGGTATTGTATACTGGCGTACATTGCCCCCTCTTCGGACGACAAACAGAGTCCAACTTTTGACAGATTGAGCATTTCAGAAACTTTACTGGGTTCAAAATATTCAAAATCGCCAGATTCCCTCTGATTTAGCCATCTACCATTCTTCAATTTGTTCTTTATTTCAGGGTCACCTTCTCCCTTACCTAAAAAACCAATTAGGGCCAACTCGGTGACTTCACTTGCAAGGTAGTGACGCTTATACGGAAGAATCCTCGCGTCATAAATTGCCCTGAAGGCTTTTTGGGCTCCATTGGGGTGAAAAATATTTTCATCAACTAACGCATTGTGGTTACAAAGGGCTGACCAAACTCCGTGCTTTCTTAAAAGCTCATTTTCATATTCTGTATTGGCCAAAATAATCACCTCATGTTTAAAAAAGAGCCTTTTCAACCTTCGGATATGCATATAAATCCAGCGCGCGCTTCTTTCATTCACTGTCCAGGTACAAATAAAAACCCAGTAAACCCTTTTGTGAATCAGTGACAGAGCGAGGAGGTATAAGAACCCAAATGGATGTCTTCTATTGCCTGGATAGGAGGATAAAAAAATATATGGCCTTTTGCTAATCAGCCCTAAGGTGTCTAAGGAAATAACAGGGAAACGTAAAATACTCCTACGGCCTGCCATTTGCATTAATACTTTTTGGGAAAACGAAAAAAAACCTCTGTCCTATCCCAAATGTCACGGTTTCCCAAAACATTGTCTCAAACTCAATCCCCACTACTCCACATGTGGGGATATTTTCGATGTAGGAACCCGAGAGCTGGTTAGCGCAATCTGTAAAGCCGGGGTTGTGGCCAAAGATCATGAGTGAGTTGACATCATCTGACTGAGCCTGTACCACTTTAAGTATGGTGGCGGCAGAGGCATGATACAATGACCGCTCTTCGACAATCCTTGGCTTGGGCGATACCTGGTACTCATGAATCGTACGGGCAGTAGTAATTGCCCGATTGGCTGGACTTGAAACGATAAGGTCAGCGTGGATACCTCGTTCTGCCAAGTACCTCCCCATTCTTGGTGCATCACGCTTGCCCCTCCCATTTAAGGGACGATCGAAATCCGATAGGTGGGGATAAGCCCAGCTCGACTTAGCATGACGTACTAGAATAAGAGTCTTCATTGTTTACGGTAGCCAAAAATCAAACACCACATCATTCATGCACTTGAAGTGACCCAACGGACATTTGTCGTGACCAATCTTAGAGCAGGGTCGACAACCCAGTTTCTTGTTTTCAAATATACTGAACTGCGTCTTGTACGGATACATGCCAAATTCGGGTACGGTATTACCCCAAATGCTGAAAATCTGCTTTTTGAGTGCTGCGGCGATATGCATTAAGCCCGTGTCGTGAGAAAATACAGCCCCCGACTGCTTAATGAGCGACGCTGATTGGTTCAGGTTGAACTTGCCGGAGGCGTTGAAAAGAACAGCCCGCTTATTCAGCCCTTCACGAAGTTGCTCCTCGTAGGGTGATGAATTTGAAGTCTGCTCAAAGAATCTGACGATCCGTTCCCCAAGATCCTGATCTTCCTTTCCGCCCAATAGCACAATCGGCTTATTGATCCTATCGCAAAGCTCGATTAGCCGTTTCTCAGGGAGCTGCTTAGTTGCAAACTTGGCTCCAATCACCACAGCATAATAGCCCTCACGATGTGTCTCGGGCAACCAACTCATGTCCACTTCGTCCTTTTCAGGTATGAAATAGTCAAGGCCCAGCGTGTCAGCCTTCACGCCTAGCGGAATAGCTGCATCCATATAGCGCTCCACAATATGACGGTTAGGCATTCGGTTGATCTTAAGGTTAACCAGCAGCCATTTCTTCCAATTGAGCTTATCAAAGCTTCTGGATTTCACTCCCAATCGAGACTTGACTATTCGCGTACGAAGGTTATTGTGCAAGTCGATGATGAAGTCGAATTGCTCTGCTTTTAGTGCCGCGATGAGTTCTCCCAGGCTCTCCCTGAGCAGATGCACTTTGTCGATGTAAGGATTATCCGCCAATATGGCGCTGTATGCCTCCTTAGTCGCATAGTGAACCTCACAGTCAGTCAACTGAGTCTTCACGGCCCTTACCACAGGTGTGGTCAACACAATGTCACCAATACTTGAAAATCTAAGGATGAGTACCTTCATCTACACCTTTGCATTTAAACATTGCTAAACTACCGGAAAAACCTCTTTGTGAATCCGATTGTTAAATCAACATTGTAATTTTATACCAAACAGAAAATAGAATGAGGTATTGGCTGATCAAATCTGAACCCGGCACCTACTCCTGGGATGATTTTGTGAAACTAGGCAGAGATCACTGGGATGGTGTGCGCAACTATCAGGCGCGCAACAACATGAAAGAAATGAAGGTTGGCGATCTGGCCTTGTTTTATCACAGTGTGAAGGAGAAGTCTGTTGTAGGCATTGCGGAGGTGGTGAGGGAGTTTTATCCTGATCCGACCATTGATGATGAGCGCTGGGTGGTAGTGGACTTTGTGCCCGTGGAAAAGCTAAAAACGCCCGTGAGCCTGGATCAGATCAAAGCAGATGACCGTCTGAGTCAGATGGTACTTGTCAACAACAGCAGGCTGAGCGTGCAACCTGTGGCAAAGGAGGAGTTTGACATTATCGTTGGTATGGGCCAATAGGGGATTAATCTCTAAAAGAAGTTATCACGTATAAAATATTATGGTAAGATTCTTATTCATCTCGATACTCTTAGTTTTTTCCCTACCGGGAATGGCGCAGGATCCTGAGCTGGGCGATCTTGCCAACGAACAGGAAGAATCCTTTCTGATCCAGCCTAACAGAATAGAATTTGAGATCGAGGATAAAGATGGTGACTATACTATCATCCCTGCTCAGGAGTATGGCTTGATGGTGGTCGCTGACACGCGTAACAAGACCAAAGACAGCTTTATGTGGAAATTTCACATGCTGGATACTGCGCTAAACGAGATTTGGAAAAAGGAAATGCCGATTGCCTTTGGTTCGAACTTTAGAGGGTATGACCATAGCCTTGGAAATACGTTTCTCATCTTTGAGACTTCATCCTACAAACGCGAGGATATGAAACTATTACAGTTTGAGAACCTGACTGGTGATTCCACCTGGTATGAAATCAACACTGTGTTCCCGATTGATTTGACATTCTTTGAAGTCGTTGATCACACTGTCATCATGAGTGGCTTTGCTAATGATCGTCCGGTGGTCCTGCTATACAATGTCCACGAGCAAAAGCCTAAAGTGCTCCCTGGCTACTATGGTGATAATAGTGAAATCCTTGATATAGTCACGGACGATCTGACCCAGACATTTACGGTAGTAAGGTCGGAAAAGCTTCCCACCAGAAACTACACCGTGGTGACCAACACCTATGATGATCAGGGAAACGAGCTGCTCGATATCAAGCTGGATCCGGGTGCCGACAAGAGCTTCATAGATGGGGAGTCGACGACCCTGGAGGATGGTCAGCAATATATTGCAGGTACCTATTCAAGGAAGAAATCAGAATACTCCAGAGGGCTTTACCTGGCCAAGATCGTCAATGGCCGTCAGCAGCTGGTGCAGTATCACAATTATGCAGATCTGACCAATTTTTTCTCATATATGAGAGCCAAGAGGGAGACAAGAATCAAAGAGCGGATTGAACGTAGAAAAATCGAAGACAAGAAAATTAAATTCAACTATCGATTGCTGGTACATGATATCATCGATAAAGGTGATGAGTACATTCTGGTAGGTGAAGCTTACTATCCGAAGTACAGTAATACGGGAGTGGCTAATCCGTTCTTTAACTCTACCTGGGACTACCAAAGAAAAGACTGGTATAACCCTGGCTTCTTGGGATACAAATATACGCATGCGGTGGTGGTCAGCTTTGACAAAGCAGGTCAGGTGAAATGGGACAATAGCTTTGAAATCAACGATGTGCTCAGCTATGATCTGAAAGATTATGTGCAGGTGAGTGTCGAAGACGATCAGGTGGTACTTCTTTATATCTATGAAGGGTTGATCAGGACGAAGATTGTCAGCGGTAATGAGGTGGTAGAAGGCAAGTCCTTTGACCCTGTCAGGCTTTCATTTGAATATGATGTGCTCCAGGACTCGAAGAAAGAACTCGAAGGCTTGGATCGGTGGTATGGGAAATCATTTTACGCTTATGGTGTGCAGGAGATTCGCAACATGAAAAATGAAAATGTTAAGCTTGATCGCAAAATCTTCTACATCAACAAAATCATTTATTAATAGCAATTGACTTCATGCTATTTTCATGTTGGCAGGATCATTCTATATTTGCCGACAAGTCATGCAAAAACGTCTTCTCTTCGATAGCCATCACCTCGACATCACTATCAAAAGACTTTGCCAGCAATTAATAGAGAATCACGACCAATTTCAGGACACTGTACTTCTAGGTATGCAGCCCAGAGGTGTGTTTTTTGCGAGTCGAATCGCAAATGAACTGAAATCAAGAATTCCTACTCCAATCAGCCTTGGCAGGCTTGATACCACTTTTTACAGAGATGACTTTAGAAGACGGGATGCCCCGCTCAAGCCCAATGCCACACAAGTGGACTTCATTATAGAAGACAAAAAGGTCATTCTCATCGATGATGTATTATTCACCGGTAGGTCAGTGAGAGCGGCCATGGATGCCATGATCGCCTTCGGAAGACCCGCCAAAGTCGAACTGTTGGTGCTTATTGATCGAATGTATAGTAGGGATATTCCGGTAGAGCCGACCTATACCGGCATGCAGGTAAATACTATTGAGACTCAAAAAATACTCGTGGAGATAAAGGAGCAGGATAGTGCGGAAGACAAGATCTGGATCATTGATAATGAAACTACCGCATGAGCGAACTCAGAAGTAAGCATCTACTCGGCATCAAGGATCTCACTCCTGAAGAAATAGAGCTGATCTTTGATACTGCTGACAACTTTAAGGACGTCATCAACCGTCCTATCAAAAAGGTGCCTTCTCTTCGAGACATTACCATTGCCAACGTCTTTTTCGAAAACAGCACCCGCACAAAACTTTCGTTTGAGCTAGCAGAAAAACGGCTCTCTGCAGATGTCATCAACTTTTCATCCTCAGGGAGTTCAGTGAAAAAAGGAGAAACCTTACTGGATACTGTCAACAATATTCTGGCTATGAAAGTTGATATGATCGTCATGCGGCATGCTAGTCCAGGAGCTCCTCATTTTCTATCCAGGCATATTGATGCCAATATTGTCAATGCCGGTGACGGGACGCATGAGCATCCGACACAGGCCTTGCTTGACACTTACTCCATCAGAGAAAAGCATGGAAGTGTCGCGGGCAAAAAAGTGGTGATTATAGGCGATATCCTACACTCAAGGGTAGCATTGAGTAATATCTTCGCATTGCAAAAACTTGGGGCTGAAGTGATGGTTTGCGGGCCGCCTACACTCATTCCAAAACACATCGAAGGATTGGGTATAAAGGTGGGGCATGATATCAAGAAGGCGCTGGCCTGGTGCGACATTGCCAATATTTTGCGCATACAACTCGAACGACAGCACATCAAATACTTCCCTTCACTAAGAGAGTACTCACTTTACTTCGGAGTAAATAAGCAGCTGCTTGATGGTTTGGATAAAGAGATCACCATCATGCACCCCGGCCCCATCAATCGGGGTGTGGAAATCAACAGTGACGTTGCAGATAGCGAGCACTCGATCATCCTCAATCAGGTAGAGAATGGAGTAGCCATCAGAATGGCCATTCTGTATTTACTAGCGGGCAGAGCATAAAAAAACCACCCGAAGGTGGTTTCATTTTCTTGATACTTCTTAAAATCTTAGTTCCCTAAGTTGTTCTTGATGATAAAGCCTTCATAAAGGTCCTGAAAATCCTGAACCTCAGGAGCCAATGTAATCGCCTCCTCGTACTTGGTGAGCGCGTCAAGCAACAGGTTGTTGTCCTCGTAGTAAGAAGCTTCAATCAATTTACTCAGCGGAGAATCTTCAGGTACTTCAGCTCTCAGCGCTTCAATATCATTGGATACAGTCTCAGCATCGGCTCCAGCCATGCGCTTAATGCCATAGTCACCAGATGTGATATCATCATCACCGGTCACTTTGACATTTAGTATAACCAATCGCTCCTTGGCCAGTACATCGCTGTTGAAGTCAAGCTTCAGCATAGACTTGTCAGTCTCCTCTCGCATCACCACCTCATCAAAGATGTTTTTCAATGTCACTGTATACCCCTCAGCTCCATCTACCTCCTTCCATCTCACAATTGCGTCTGGGTTGTACACGTCGATGGAGTTAGGTAGCAATACCTTAATCGCTGAACTGCTGGTGGCTCGCTCCACCGCTCCCGTCACAGCCATATTTTGGCGATAGTTAGAGCTGCCTTCGGTCTCGTTCATCTTCGCCATGATATAGTTGGCATATCGACTTGCCGAAGAAGATGCACCAGTATTCATTTTGTTTTCAAGCTCAGTTACTGCGTAAGAGCCTGATTGCTTGACTTCATAAGTCTTTCCTGTCTTATGCATTAGCCCGATGTAGGCGCCTTCCACCGCCACGATCTCATCTCCGGAAAAGAGCGAAGAACCTGTCTTTAGAGCTTCCGTTTGCCCATTTCTTTTGACTTGGTTTTCTCCTTTGTTGGCCAGTACCCTGAATGAAAAGGACTGTCCATAAGAAACCGTTGCTGCCAACATCATAGCTGACACTACTAATAATGAAAAAAGAGGTCTCATAGTTTTGTGATTAAATTTCATATTACTGTTCCGTGCGTCCTACGTGCACATTTAATGCCGAAAATTGTATTCATATAAGAAATTGAATATCAAATTGTTATATTCCAATAACTGCAAATTTACAACTTCTTTATTTTAGTCAATTCTTTTCTTCCCTGTTTAGATAGTAAGTTCTTGATCACTCCATAATATACTTCCAAGGCATCACCCGAGAATGCTACCGCAATAATTGTAAACGTCAAGTCAAGCTCATAATTGAAAGAATCGAAGACTTGAATGGTAAGGTACATTAGGAATAGTACCACCACGATCTGGATTAACTTGGTAGTTCCATCGTACCACGTGGGGATGGTTTTGTAGATTAAAGAGAATAAAACAACTATCAAAAATAAAATCAGTATACCGGCGATAATGCCCTGTGTATCAGACATGCGATCTACATAGTCCTCGTTCAGGATCATTGCCACAATATTGGCATGGATCACACCTCCAAACATATCTGCATCTGACTTACCCGCGTATTTCGCATTGATGGGAGTATAGTATTTGTCATCCGTGGAGAGTCGGTCTCCAAGTTGACTTCCCATAAAGCACATGATGACAATCTTATCTTTGACCACACTCGGATCAAAGTTTTCCATAAACACATCAGTAAAATCAAGCGCAAAAAAAGTCGTACCGTATCGGGTTGCTCCAAAATCCATGACATTGCCACGATAATTAATGACTTCTACATCATTTCCACGAGCAATAAACTTCTCAGCTTTTTCCGGTGCATATTTTTCGACAAGCTTGACGCCAAAAGCTTCATAAGTTTCTCCGGCCGCCTGCTCTTGAACTGCAAACTCGCGAGTGTTCTTTAGATCATCTTGGTGCTGCGCACCTGGTGCAATAAGGTTTGCAAAAGCGATATCGGCATTTTTGGTAAACCTCGGAAGGGTAACATCAAGCGAATCAAACCCATCGGTTGCAGGGTTATAAATAAGCTTATTCACCAACACCAAATTGTCCACATTCGCGAAAGCCTGCTCTAGCATTGCATCTCCAATAGAGTCCTTGGGGACTCTAAAAAAGGTATCCATACCAATTACCTTCGGCTCATATCGATTGATGATGTTGGTTAGCTCAGCTATACCAGCCCTCGGTAGCAGCCCAATATTAACCAACAAGATATCTTCTTGTACCGGTAGTGGCTCCCTGATCTGAGAGTACACTACATCAGTCAATTTTACATCATTGAGCGCCTCACCAACAGGGTCAAAAATATCAAAGATTTTCAGCTGAGTGATATTGCTAAAAACCCACATGAGGCTTAAAATGAATATCGTACCAAAAATAGTATCTAACCAGAATTTTCTGAACATGCGATCGCGGTGTTAAGGATTTTCGAAAACCAAACAAATAGTTCTTCAAATAAGTAAAATCCCTAATCTTTAAAGATTAAAAATAGCAAATTTATGTCCATTATAAAATTAAATCAATTTGATATTCTAAAAATGCAATTTTGAGTTTTAGCACCCCGACATCTCGTCTTTCAAAATCTGCCTATATCGACGGTATCAATCAGGGCAATAGAGTCATACTTAGCAAAGCTATCACATTGATAGAAAGTAAGTTGCCAGAAGATAATGCGCTTGCGGATGAGATCATCGAAGAGCTTCTCAACCCCTTGAGCGACACTTATAGAGTAGGGATTACAGGTGTGCCTGGTGTTGGAAAAAGCACATTCATAGAGGTCGTGGGGAATCATATCATAGAAGACGGTCATAAAGTGGCTATTTTGGCTATAGACCCAAGTAGTCAGAAGACCAAAGGCAGTATTCTAGGTGATAAGACCCGAATGGAGTCTTTATCTAATAACCCTTCAGCTTTTATTAGACCCTCTCCCACCGGATCAGCCTTAGGTGGGGTAGCAAGTAAGACGCGAGAAACAATGATTCTCTGTGAGGCAGCTGGCTTCAACGTGATATTAATTGAAACTGTAGGAGTGGGGCAATCAGAAATAGCCGTTCATGGAATGGTCGATTTCTTCCTCCTACTAGCTTTAGCCGGTGCTGGTGATGAGCTACAGGGCATCAAGAAGGGTATTATGGAAATGGCAGATGCCATCGTAGTAAACAAAGCAGATGGAGACAACCTCGCTGCTGCCAAAAAAGCAAAAACTGAATTGAATGGAGCGCTACATCTCTTTGCCCCACCTGAGAATGAGTGGTTTCCTAGGGTAATGACCTGCTCGTCTCTTGAATCCACAGGAGTCAATGAGGTCTGGGAAACCCTGAAAAGCTTCAAAGATCAAATGACAGAGTCAGGACATTTAGCAAAACATAGAAGTGAGCAAAACCTGGAATGGTTTAACAATCAGATCAACTATGATCTGAATCAACGACTGATGAGGCATCCTCAGATTAAAGAGCAATTAACGCTGCTAAAGTCTCAGATACTGAGTGGGCAACTCCATCCTAAGAAAGCTGCCCATCAAATAACTCAGAAATTTTATATCAAGGAGTAAACACAAAGCTGTTTGGTCCTGTACCCACGCTAAACTCGTCCACTTCAACGCCATCCACAGTAAGCCTTACCACTTTTCCTTCTCCACCAAAACCAACAGCATCACTTACATAAATCAACTCATTCACCTGATCATAGCCAATCCCGTAAATACCCACGAAATCAGTCATTTCTGCTAAGGTACTGGGCTCGGCACCTCTGGAAGAGAACTGGTAGATCGTATTGCCTTGATAGAAATACAAGAGATTAGCTGCATCATTGGCCACCAAACGGTTAGCCGGATTGAAGCCCAGACTGACCCTTCTTTCAATAGCATAGGTCGTGGTATTGATACAGGTCAGCGCACCATCATTGCCCGCGAAGTTGCCTTGAGAGATAACCCAGAGATTATTATCAGCATCTACGGCGAATTGCCCCGGTCCCTGTGCCAATTCAGTGGTTCCGAGCAACTCATAGGTATCCATATCAAAGGCCTGGACAGTGTTGGTAAAACTATTCGCCACGAACAGCTTTCCATCGAATAAGAGAATATACTCCACCCCATCATTCGTATCGATTTTGGTCTTGAGGCTATTATCCGATATGTCGACTACCGCAATAAATGACTGATCGAGCTGGAAGTTTTCATCGAAGTTGCCCCAGTTGCTAATGAAAGCCCTATCTCCATTCACCGCTAGGTAGCGAGGGTTAGCAAGCCCCTCGGTAATCGTACCAGTCGACGCAAAAGTGCCGTAGTTGACAATCTCAACTTTGGTGCTGTTGTTCAATACAATATAGGCCTGATCGCCGGCGAGGTACATGGACTGGGCCACATCTCCAAGCGCAGCTCCATTTACGGTAGAAAAGACATCTTTCGATACCGCACCACTCACGGGATCAAAATGGCTAACTGATGCATTACCTCCACCGAAGTTGCCTTCATTGACCACAAATACTCCATTGGCATAATCGCCCGTTGGCTGTGCCGGGCCATCGTCATCTCCACAGGAAGAGAAAAGAAGTATGACCGCAGTTAATGAGTATAAATAAAAATGCCTTTTCATGATTTTTAGTTGAAGTCGAAATTATGTTGAATCGTTATTTGATAATTACGGCCTGGCATAGGCCTGTTACGTACTAGTTGATAATCTTGGTTAGTCAGGTTGTTAGCACGAATGCTGAATGACCAGGCTTGCCCTACTTGAGCACCAGCGCTCAGTCCCAGCATGAAAAATGGATCGAGTGAGCCGCTGTTGTCAGCATTGGTGAAGCGCTGACTGGTCCATTGTGCATCTCCACCCACTGACCACCACTTATGCTGATAGTTGAAGTTAGATTTGAGTTGGTGCAAGGGCACATAGGGCAGCTGTTTGCCTTCAAAAGTGTCAGTAGCGCCTGCTGTGCGGATCGATTTGTTGTAGGCATAGGCGGCTTTCACGTCAAACTGACTCGTCACCTGCCAAGTGCCTTCATACTCCAGACCAAATATCTCCACTTCATCAATGTTTTCAGGCGCCCAGTATCCCTCTTGCGGTAGCCAGATAATCCACTCGGATATATCGCCAAAATAGGTCGACACCTCGTGCTTTAGCGTTGAATGAGTGATTTCTACGCCAGTCTCGGCGTGAGAGCCGCTTTCTGGCCTTAGATCAAGGTTGCCTCCAGGCCTCCAGTAACGGTCATTGAGCGTGGGCACGCGGTATGAGCGAGCCAGGTTGCCGGTCCAGGCCAACCAACTATTGATAAGATACCTCCAGCCAACCGAAGGTGTTAGCGGTGGATCAAACCCCTCTACCAACGATTGGCGAAGGTTGGCGGAAAGATTGAGCCTGGGTGTTGGATACCAGCCGAGTAAAACAAATAAGTCCTGACGATTTTCTGATATCTCATCTTGATAGGCATCTATATCCGCCGAAAGGATCTGCCAATTCAACCCTCCTCTCAAGCTCCAGTTGTCATGCCCAACATATTCATGCTCATATGAGAAGTAAGTACGAGGCATTATGGATATTTCTCCATTGAAGTCGATTCTATCTTGAAGTTGGGCCAACTTGAGCGTGCCGTTATGATCGCCATAGTCCGCGGACCATTGGATAAGCCCTCTCGTCGTTTGATCATCCTGATCATCACGCTGGGTAGTATTGAGCCCGGGCTGGATCTCCCTGTCCATCGATTGGTACCAAAGGTGCACGCTGAGCTGATGCCTGGCATTGATTTCGTACCATAGGTCCTGCGATAGCCCCGATTGCTCAAAAGCCGCATGGTCCATCTTCTCTGTAGGACTGCCCGGTACGGTTGTATTCTGGTAAGGAAAGTCATTATCGCTAGTCTGGTAGAATAGCCTCGTCGCGCCTGTCCACTTACCAGAATAATATCTTGCCTTAGCACGGCTTCCCCAGAGTCCGAAGCTGCCTTGTGTTAAGGCCAATGACAGGTCATTGGTCCTCTTGGGTGAGGAGCCTAGGTGTAGGCTACCGCCAATGACATCACTGCCGAGCAATGAGCTCCCGGCACCATACTGCAAACTGACATCATCTACCAAAGCCAGAGGTGTCAGCGAGAAGTCCGTCAGACCCAAAGAGGTAACATTGCTATTGATACCATTCCAGAAAATCGCATTTTGGCTGGCACTCGTACCTCTTATGTTGAGTGTAGAGAGCTGTCCATTGCCATAAGTCTTCAGGTAAGCAAGTGCGTTGGATTGGAGTAAATCTGCCAGACTCTGACTTGCAGTGAGGGTATCTGGATCAAGTCTGTGGATCTTCACTCCTGTGGCGTAGGATGTCCACGACTGCCCCAGGATGGTGACATCCTTGAGCACGAGCGTATCCATCTGCGCAACAGCAGCTATTGCACAAAGCCAAATCAAAAATGTAGGTACAAGTCGGCGCATGAATTAAACTAAGTCCACTTAATTTAATTCAAAGACTGACTGTGAATAATCAGGAAAAATCTAGGCAGGCATCTGTGCCGCTAAACCTTCTCTGCCTTTCACCCGAAAGCTTTGAATTCTAGTTTCAATAGGCAGGTCTCCTGGCTTACCCGAAAGTTGACAACCTTCCCATTCCGATAGGTGGAACAGTGGCATGAGTGAGATCAACTTTCATGAACCGGCTTTCCGATCCAGGTTTACAGTTGCGGGGACAGCTCCGGATTGATATTGTTATGCACCGGATTCCCTTTTAATCCTCTTTGGCTTTGCTTACCAAAGACGAACCAATTGAAATTCAAAGGTAGAAAAACAAATGAATAATGTAACCAAATACTGTTTTGTGAGTAACATAGATCGTAAAATTGCAACCTAACCACGTAATCTGCGTGATATTGATCTAGGTCAAACACTAATCATCAACAATGGGATTATTCGATAAAGTCTTTAAAAAGAAAGTCAAGAAAGCAACAGCGGCATGCTCAATATGCAAAGCACATATGGAAGAAGGTGAAGGATTCGCCCTCTCAACAGGTCAGGTAGTATCCTCCAAAGCTTACTGGGATCATAAAATGGTAGAGCCGGAGACTATGTCTTACACGCATGCCCACTTCAAGACCAAAGATGAGAATGCCACTAAAATGAGAGGGATCATCTTCCAAAAAACTGCCGAAAAAGACCAGTCATGGTTAACCTGCGAAAGCTGCATTAGACATTTTAACGTGGATGAAAAGATCGCCAAAGAGCATGTAGCTAAATGGTGGGAGACTAAAGGCCAGTTTGATTTGCCAGATGGTGGCACAGCGGAAAAGTCCCTGGGTGCCGAGACTTTTGAGGAAGTAAAGCAATATGCAACCATGGAAGCGGGCGCTCAGAGCATGAAGTACGCATAGCTGTAAAGGAAAATATCAGATCAAAGGCTTACCCTTCCGGTAGGCCTTTTTTTATGCTAGACTTGCAAGATGCGAATTGGTCTTATTCTGTTCTCATTTGCGGTGATGGCTTCATGCCAGCAACAATCGAAAAGTGATAAAACTGACAAATCACAAGGGCGGACGATCGAAGTGAAGTATGCCAAAGGATTTGCGATCACAGACCATCAAACCTCCATCGTCATCACTCTAACACAACCCTACCCTGGAGCAAAAGAGCCATTAACCTACCAGTTGAATAGAAACCCGGCTAATCAAGGAGGTATTTCTATACCAGTAGATCGCATGGTTTGCACCTCTACTACGCACCTTCCCACCTTGTCAATGTTGGGAGTAGCTCACACATTAGTGGGGTTTCCGGGCATAGAATATATCTCGGATACTATCCAGTGGCGCAGGGCTCAAAAAGGAGAACTGATCGAATTGGGCACTAGCAACCAACTCGATGTAGAGCGACTCATCGAACTCGAGCCTGATGCTGTGATGGCCTTCAGCATGGGCGGAGAGACCCAGCAACTAGATAAACTGGCAGAGTTGGGCGTGGATATCATCTACAATGCTGACTACCTGGAGGAGTCTATTCTCGGTAGAGCCGAGTGGATCAAAGTGATCGGAGCGCTCTACGACCGTCTGGAGGAAGCAGACTCTATATTCAATCAAATCGAACGTCAATACCTGGCTCTACAATCAAAGGTCGCTAAGGTTGCTGACAAGCCTACCGTAATGAGCGGCTTGATGTACGGCGATGCGTGGTATATGCCGGGAGGAAAGAACTGGGGAGCCAAAGTAATTGAAGATGCAGGCGGCCAATACCTATGGAGCGATGATTCTTCCAGCGGCTGGATAGAAATAGGTTTTGAAGGAGTAATCGAGCGAGCGCAAAAGGCTGGCCTCTGGATCGGCATAGCGCATTTGGAAAGTTTGGAGCAATTGGCTCAAGCGGACGCGCGCTACCAAACCTTTGCGCCATTTACCCAAGGTGAAGTATATACCTACGGCGCGAGAAAAGGGCCGGGAGGGGGTATCTCCTATCTCGAACTGGGCTATGCGCGCCCTGACATGGTGCTCGCCGATATGATCAAGATCATTCACCCGGAAGCACTTCCCGATTACGATCTGTATTTTTACGGGCAATTGAAGTAGCATGCCTTCTGCAACTCATACACAAAAACAGGTTTGGTGGAGACAACTTATGTTGTTGCTCATTCTGCTTTGTGTATTTCTGGTTCTTGATCTTTCGGTTGGGTCGGTCAACATTCCGGTAGACGCGATCATCGATGACCTCCTGAGTAATAACATCAAAGCTTCGTGGCATCAAATTCTCCTTAATTTCCGTCTTCCTAAGGCCATCACGGCAATATTGGTAGGCATGGGACTTGGCGTGACAGGCATGCACATGCAGACTTTCTTCCGCAACCCATTGGCCGGTCCATTTGTATTGGGGATCAGCTCGGGCGCCAGTCTCGGTGTAGCGTTGTTGATCATGGCAGGTACTACTTTTGGGTTTGCTCAAAGTGCAGGCCTCACCGCCCTGGCTGCAGCTGTGGGTGCCTCCGCAGTGATGGTCTTAGTTGTGATCACCGCCATTAGGTTGAGGGATAACATGTCGCTGCTGATCGTCGGGCTCATGTTCGGAAGCGCGACTGGGGCCATCGTCAGTATACTGCAGTTCTTCAGCCAGGCCGAGTCGATCCAGTCCTATCTCTCCTGGACTTTTGGCAGCTTAGGTACAGTCACCTGGGATAAGATGATAGTGTTCTTTCCAGTTATCCTCACAGGACTTGTCGGCTCCATCGCATTACTCAAGCCGCTCAACACACTCCTACTCGGAGAGAATTACGCCATGAGCATGGGCATCAATATCAAAAGAACCCGCCTTCTGATTGTCGTTATCTCCAGTCTACTTGCCGGTACGATCACAGCCTTCTGCGGCCCTATCGCTTTTATTGGTGTTGCCCTTCCTCACCTTACCAGAATGATCTTCGACACCTCAGACCATCGCTATTTATTTCCATTGCTACTGCTTCTAGGTGCCATAGTGATGCTCATCTGCGACCTGATCGCACAGCTGCCGGGAAGCGAACATACCCTACCCATCAATGCGGTCACAGCCATCCTTGGCGCCCCGGTTGTGATCTGGATTATTATCAGTCGTGGTAACCTAAAACGCTTCTTCTGATGGCTAAGATCGTGCTACAAACGGAAAACTTGACCGTCGGCTACCGCAATAAAAAGGAAGTCAAAGAGCTCATTAAAGACATCAATGTTTCACTGAAGTCGGGAGAACTGGTATGTCTGCTGGGGCAAAATGGCGTAGGTAAATCAAGCCTTCTTCGAACCTTGCTTGACCTTCAACCTGCCCTATCGGGAAAGGTATTTTTACTGGACAAAGAACTTACTGAATACAGCAGCCTTGATGTAGCCAAGCGCGTAAGTCTTGTCTTAACCGATCCAATACAAACTGGCAATCTCACGGTGACTGAGTTAGTAGCGCTGGGGAGATCACCCTACACCACATGGACAGGACAATTAAGTGCTGAAGATCGGGAAAAAGTGCAATGGGCCATTGACAGCACACGGATCAACTACATCGAAAACAAGCGGTTGTATGAACTCAGCGATGGGCAGCTGCAGAAAGCGCTTATCGCCAGGGCAATTGCGCAAGAAGGGGAATTGATCATACTTGATGAGCCAACTGCTCACCTCGATATGAACAACCGTGTTGAGATCATGCGACTACTCAAAGAGCTCACCAGAAAAACAGGAAAAGCCATTCTCGTGGCTACTCACGAACTGCAACTCACACTCCAACTCGCAGATCAACTTTGGCTCACCAACTTCAACCAGCCCTTAATTTCGGGGACTCCTGAGGACCTGGCCCTATCGGGGAAACTGGAAGAGACCTACTATCACGAAGGGTTTGAATTTGACATCAAAACGGGTCAAGCAGCGTTGGCTGTCAAAGGCGAAACACCTGTAGTACTAACTGGAGAAGGTGATTGGCACTACTGGACTACCAATATGCTACAGCGAATTGGATTCTTTATTTCTGAGAATGCTGAACTGAAAATAAGTCAAACGACCGAGGGTTTTTGGCAGGCCGAAAATCCAGAAGGTATTAAGGAATTTGAGTCGATCCAGGAATTGGCCGCATGGCTCAGGAGCCAAAAAGAAACCCCCATGCGAGTGCATGGGGGTTGAGAATAAAGTAAACCTAACCTAAAACCCAACAATCATCAGTAACCCTATTCTCTT